>UQHR01000001.1 GCA_900540905.1 uncultured Collinsella sp.
GGGCTCGGGATCCGCCGGCGCGGGTGCGGGCCCCCCCGGTGCGGCCCTGCCGTTCTTTAGCGGCTCGGATGCCTCTCAGCAAAAGGGGAGCGGCACCGACACGCTCAAGCAGTTCGCCACCAACCTCACTCAAAAGGCGCGCGACGGCGAGCTCGATCCCGTGATTGGCCGCGAAAAGGAAGTCCAGCGCATGATGGAGATCCTTTCGCGCCGCACCAAGAACAACCCGCTTATCCTGGGCGATCCCGGCGTTGGCAAAACGGCCATCGTCGAGGGCCTGGCGCAGCAGATCGCTGCCGGCAACGTGCCCGAGAACCTCATGAACCAGAACATCTGGACGCTCGACCTGCCGGGCCTCGTTGCGGGCGCCAAGTATCGCGGTGAGTTTGAGGAGCGCCTCAAGAACGTGATCCAGGAGGCCACCGAGGCTGACGACGTCATCCTGTTTATTGACGAGATGCACACCATCATCGGTGCCGGTTCTGCCGAGGGCTCCATCGACGCGAGCTCCATGCTCAAGCCCGTGCTTGCACGCGGTGCCTTCCAGATTATTGGCGCCACCACGGCCGAGGAATTCCGCAAGTACCTCACCAAAGACCCAGCCTTCGAGCGTCGCTTCCAGACTATCGATGTCGAGGAGCCGAGCGTCGAGGACACCGTCAAGATCCTGACCGCGCTTAAGCCGCGCTACGAGGAGCACCACCATGTGCGCTACACGCAGGGCGCTATCGAGGCTGCCGCGAACCTTTCCAACCGCTACATCCAGGATCGCTTCCTGCCCGATAAGGCCATCGACCTCATCGACGAGGCCGGTGCCCGCGCTCGCATCGTCGCGAATCGTGCGCCCGAGCCGGTGCGCGAGGCCGAGCATCGCATAGAGGAGCTCAAGGCCGCCGCGCAGGAGGCCACCGAGAGCGACGACATGAACAAGGCCGCCGAGATCACCGAGCAGCAGAAGGCCGCCGAGATTGAGCTCGCCGAGGCCAAGGCCGCCTGGACCGCCGAGCTCGACGCCAGCCCGCTCACCATCGACGTGAGTCAGATTGCCGACATCGTGTCCGTGACCTCTGGCGTGCCGGTTTCCTCGCTCACCGAGAGCGAGAGCCGTCGCCTGCTGCAGACCGAAAGCGTGCTCAAGACCCGCATTATCGGCCAGGACGAGGCCGTCGAGGCCGTCGCCAAGGCCGTGCGCCGCAGCCGCTCGCCGCTCAAGGACCCGCGTCGTCCCGGTGGTAGCTTTATCTTCCTTGGTCCCACCGGCACAGGCAAGACCGAGCTCGCCAAGACGCTCGCCGAGTACCTCTTTGGCAGTAAGGACGCGCTCATCAGCTTCGACATGTCGGAGTTCGGCAGCGAGTTCGAGGTCTCCAAGCTTATCGGTAGCCCTCCGGGTTACGTGGGCCACGACGAGGGCGGTCAGCTTACCAAGGCCGTTCGTCGTCACCCGTACTCGGTCGTGCTGTTCGACGAGATCGAGAAGGCGCACCCCGACATCTTCAACATTTTGTTGCAGGTGCTGGAGGAGGGTCGCCTGACTGATAGTCAGGGCAAGACGGTCGACTTCCGCAATACCGTGATCATCATGACGTCCAACGTGGGCGCCCGCGAGATCGCGCAGGATGCGAGCGTTGGCTTTTGCACCACCGGCGAGCAGGGCCTCACCTCGAGTGAGATCAAGGGCCGTGCGATGGGCGAGCTCAAGCGCCTGTTCCGCCCCGAGCTGCTCAACCGTATCGACGACATTGTGGTGTTCCAGAAGCTTTCGGGCGAGAACCTGACCAAGATTGCGCACCTGCTGGTGGACGACCTGCGTCAGCGCCTGATTGCCAACGGCATGAACATCAAGCTCACCGATGCGGCCTATGACAAGATCGTGGCCGAGGGCACCGACCTCACCAACGGTGCGCGTCCGCTGCGCCGCGCCATTCAAAAGCTCATCGAGGACCCGCTGTCCGAGGAGCTTCTGGCCGGCGAGTGGGGCGAGGGCGATACCGTCCTGTGCGACGTGGCCGATGGCAAGTTTGTCTTTAGCCGCGGCACGGGCGAGATCCCGGCACCGCGTCCGGCGGGCACACTCGGTGGCGATACCGTCCCGGTGGCACCGCACGCCGGCAACGCCTCGCCCGTGAGCGGCGGCGTGACCGCGGGCCCCGGCGGCATGATGCAAGCCGGTTCCGGCGCGCTGTAGGGCGTGGCGACAATTTGATACGCGCAATCGAGGCGCTCCGGAAAGGGCGCCTCGATTTGTAGAGCTGCGGAAGTTGTGACCGTTGCGCTATACGGTCCACCGTTAGCCGATGATGCGAGGGCGCTCGGCGTTTTCGACTGGTTTATGCACGCAAAGTCTGGGAATATACAAGTCGCATGTCTTACTGTCTAACCAGTTGCGCCAAGGAGGCACCATGGACTACAAGATTACCGGCTACGAGCCCGCCCAGCTGTTCCATTTCTTTGAGGAGGTCAGCGCGATCCCCCGTGGGTCTGGCAACGAGAAGGGCATCAGCGATTTCCTGGTCGCGTTTGCCAAGGAGCGCGGTCTCGATGTGTATCAGGACGAGGTCTACAACGTCATCATTCGCAAGCCCGCATCTGCCGGCGCCGAGAATGCCCCGACCGTGATGCTGCAGGGCCACATCGACATGGTGTGCGACAAGCTGGGCTCCGTTGAGCACGACTTTACGACTGATGGTATCGACCTGGTCGTCAAGGACGGCGTCCTCACCGCTAACGGTACCACTCTGGGCGCCGACAACGGTATTGCCGTCGCTCTGATGCTCACTGTTCTCGATGACGATTCGATCGTTCACCCCGCCCTCGAGTGCGTATTCACCACCGACGAGGAGACTGGCCTGGTTGGCGCCGAGACGCTCGACAAGTCCCAGATTAGCGCCCGCACCATGATTAACCTTGACTCCGAGGAAGAGGGCGTTGCCACCGTCAGCTGTGCCGGCGGCGTCGTCGTTACCTACACCTGCCCGATCGCGCGCGAGCACAAGACCGGTAGCACCCTCACGCTCGACATCTCCGGCCTGCTGGGCGGCCACTCCGGCAGCGATATCAACCTGGAGCGCGGCAACGGCAACCTCATCATGGCCCGCATCATCGACCGCCTGATGGTCGCTGGCGAGCCCGCCATCGTCAGCTTTAACGGCGGCACTAAGGACAACGCCATCAACCGTGAGTGCAAGGCTGTTCTGGTCTACGCCGACCACGCTGCCGCCGAGGCCGCGGCCCAGATTGCAAAGGGCATCATCGCCGACGTCACTGCCGAGCTCGAGGTCTTCGACCCCGGCTTTACTTGCACCGTCGAGATTGCCGATGACGCCGAGGTCGAGGCCATGGACCAGAAGTCCGCGCTTGCCCTCATCCGCGCCCTGCGTCTTGCCCCTAACGGCGTGATTCGCCGCAACGTCGCCACCGACGGTTCTGTCGAGGTTTCCTCCAACATCGGTGTGGTTGCCACTTCTGACGACGAGGTCAAGATCATGCTGTCCCCGCGCTCCTCGATCACCTCGCTGCAGAACGAGTTCAAGGACCGCCTGCAGACGCTTGCCGATGTCCTGGGCTTCGACGCCAAGTTTGAGTTCGAGTATCCCGGCTGGAGCTATGCCGAGCATTCGCCGGTCCGCGACGTCTTTGTCGAGAGCTATCGCGAGCTCTTTGGCTCCGAGCTGCGCATCGAGTCCATTCACGCCGGCCTTGAGTGCGGCCTGTTTGCCGAGGCCCTGCACGGCCTGGACGCCATCGCCGTGGGCCCGACGCTCTCCGATGTCCACACTCCGGACGAGAGCATGGAGCTTGCTTCTGCCGAGCGCTTCTACGAGCTGCTCATCGACGTCCTCAAGCGCCTCGCTGCGTAAAGGTTGCGCTAGCAGCAGTCCGAGTCACGTGCTAGCGGATTGCAAATGACATTATGAGAGGGGGCACCCGGTCTTTTGCGACGGGTGCCCCCTCTCTTTTGTTTGATAATTGCGAAATTACGGCCACCTAGTCCATTTCTGCCCTGATGAGGTCGAGGGCGCGCTGGCAGTTTTCGCGGACGGGGCCGAGCATATGCTCGCGCAGGTCCGCCATGCCGGGCAGGTCGGCGTATTCGTCCATGACCTCTTCCATGCAAATGGGTACCTCGTAGGCGAGGTCCATCATGGTCGCAAAGCAAAACTTCTCGGATAGCCCGGTATCGGTGAGCGTCGCCTCCAGCGTGGGGTCGCCCATACCGTGGTATCGGCGGATAGCGCCTGGACCGATGCACCCCACACGATTTTCGCCGCCAACGCTCATGGCAAGGCGCGCCCGGCGGCGCATGCGCTCATACGCCAAACCCGACGCGACATCGTACATTCGAGCCATCATGGCTGCGCCGTCGTTTCCAAGGAGCAGGGAATAGTTTTTCGCGTGCGCATCCGGTGCGCCGATGATGGCGTTAAAGAAAAGTATCTGCGTAAACAGATACAGGTTAAGTTGATGGTGGCTCGTATTTACGAGGAGCTCTTGAATGTCGCGTGTGGTCGGGCCGCCGTCTGCCGTGTACTTTTGGGCGGGCATCACCCCAAGTGCCTGACAGAGGTCTTCTTGATGTAGGCGCCTGATCGTTCCGTCTTTGACTTTCACGCGGTCATAGCGCTCAACAATGAGGGCAGGTTCGTCCTCAAACATACGATATTCGACGTTTGCCGTTGCGATGCCGGCGCGCTGGGCGCTTTTCATGCAGACAAACTCATTGAGAGCCTCGAGTTTAAATCCGATAACGCCGTTTTTGAAAATATGCGTCGTGGGCGAGGAGCCCATGCATTCGCACCAGCGGTCGTTTATGAACGCGAGCGCGAACTTGCCCTGGTTGCCTCCAAGTGACCAACTTTCATCTAGACCCATCCACGATGCATCGCGGTCATCTCTGATCGACTTGAGACGAAGAGCAATTTCGTGGTCGTCTATAGGGCGGTATTCGCCAGCGCGATGCAGGACGGCGTCGGCATCTTCTTCGGCACAAAACTGCACTCCGCCCGGACAGTCGAGTCCGATATGGCTGAGCAACGCAACGGGATTGTTGGGCCTAACGTCGAATTCGGCGGCAATCGCTTTTCGTTGGTCCTCGCTGTCGGGTAGAAGGCCAAACAGGTACGGATTCATGACCTGTTGTCCGTATGTGCGATTCGATACGGGTATGTTGGTCGATAGGGCTGGCCCGTCATAGTCATGATCGTAGGTAAAGCTGATAAGACCGTTCTCATCTTGCGCGAGCTTTCCAGCAGGCACGCCGCAAATAATGGTCCGAAGTGATGTTCTGGCCATTGGCTATTTCCCTTCGGGCATGGTTTGGCTAGATGCGTTTGCGGCAATCGAGACTCCGAGATTGGACATGGCGAAATCGGCGAAGGCCCTGTCGTAGAGCTCGGACGTAAGGGGGGTATCTGCAAGAGCCGGAATGGTTGTGCTGCGACGGTTGCGATGATGAAGACGTTGAGCGTGATGGTGTCTGGAGGTGCTGCAAGGTTGATCAGCATGCGGGGCGTCGACTGGGTGCTCATTTTTCGTTTCGCTTATATCCCCTTGTGCTGCGAGCGCCAGTTCAAGAGCGTCGAAAATCGCCAGCAGCTTGTCGAGTCGAATGCCGGTGGCGTCTCCTAGCTCGAGCGATGCAAGCAGGCGCTCCGAAACACCGGCCTTTTTGGCGAGGGTGGCACGGGTGAGACCCTGAGTCTCGCGTGCCTGGCGCACGTAGATGCCAGCTTGGCGTGGTGTGGTGATGGGAAGGATATCCACGGCTATCTCCTAACGTGCAGGCTTTTGCATCCTAGTATGACATGCAAAAGTCTGCATGAAAAGGCCTCATGCAAAACTCTGCATGAGGCCTTATACGGACGTTTAGTTTTGAAGGGTGTTTTACAGCACTAAAATCCCTAGGTGCTCCAGCAAAATCTTGAGGCCGATGAGGATGAGCACAACGCCGCCCACGATGGTGGCGGGCTTTTCGTAGCGCGCGCCAAAGATGCGGCCAATCGCCACGCCGGCAACGGAGAAGATGAAGGTCGTGATGCCTATGAGCGACACGGCGGGAACGATGTCGACGGAAAGCGCGGCGAACGAGATACCCACGGCCAGGGCGTCAATCGAGGTGGCGATGGCGAGGATCAGGTACTCGCCCAGGTCAATCTTTTCGGCATCCTTGCCGTCGCCTTCATCCTCGTCTTCGGTAAAGGCCTCCCACAACATTTTGCCGCCGATAAAGGCGAGCAGGATAAAGGCGATCCAATGGTCGATGGGTCCGATGATGCCCATGAATTGACTGCCGAGCGCCCATCCGATTACGGGCATGCCGGCCTGAAAGCCGCCAAAGAACAAGCCGAGCACCACGGCAACTTTAAGGTTGATCTTCTTCATGCCAAGGCCCTTGCAGATGGAAACGGCAAAGGCGTCCATCGAAAGGCCAACGGCGAGCAACGCGAGCTCTGCGAGTCCCATAGTCTGGCTCCCTCTCTGCGGGCGAACCCGCGTGTACCTCTTGGGGGAGTAACAAAAAAGACCCGTGGCGTACGCGTTGCGCGCACAACCACGAGTCTCGTTCATTAAGGCAAGCCAGGCCGCATCGGCCAGTATGTTGACTTGCCGCGCCACCGGAGGCGAACCCGGCCACGCGACTACTCCCTCATTCATGTGAATCCCGATGCTACCACATAAGCAGCCCATTTGGGTTGGGCTCTCAGCTGTGTTCGCTCATTCTGTAAGCATCGGATTTCGCAAGCGCCGCAGGGACAAACCGTGAGAAACTATTTAGCGTTTATGGAGCGTATACGATGGGAGCGATGCCTTGGATAAGAACGAGCTGCAAAAGCGTATGGAACAGGCCATCCGCCTGACGGCACCTGGTCAGCCGATCCGCACCGCCCTCGACATGATCATCGCCGGTCACCTGGGCGCCCTTATCTGCGTCGGCGACACCGAAAACGTACTCGCTGCCGGCAACGACGGATTCCCGCTCAACATTTCGTTCACCTCGAACCGTCTGTTCGAGCTCTCTAAGATGGACGGTGCTATCGTTATCGACGGCGACCTCACCCAGATCCTGCGCGCCAACTTCCACCTCAATCCCGATCCCTCGCTCGCCACGAGTGAGACGGGCATGCGTCACCGTACTGCCGCTCGCATGTCGGTGCTCACCGACGCCATCGTGATCTCGGTTTCGGCTCGTCGTGCCGTCGTCAACGTGTACGTCCACGGCAAGAGCTACGAGATCCAGCCCGTCACCACCATCATGAGCTCGGTCAACCAGCTCGTCGCCACGCTCCAGACTACCCGTCAGTCGCTCGATCGCTCCCTGCTGCGCCTGACGGCCCTTGAGCTCGACGACTACGTCACGCTCGCCGACATCACCGGCATCTTCTCGAGTTTCGAGATCATGCAACAGGCAAAGACCGAGCTTAAGGATTGCATCGTCAAGCTGGGTAACCAGGGCAAGCTCGTGCAGATGCAGCTCGAGCAGCTCGCGGGCTCCAGCATGGATACCGAATACGACTTGATGATCCGCGACTACGCAAGCGATTCCTCCGAGGCAAACGCCGAGAAGATTCGCGCCGAGCTGAGCCGCATGACGCCTAAGGACCTGTCCGACCCGCAGCATGTGGCGGCGGTTCTGGGCTATGACGACCTGGACGAGGACTCCGTCATGACGCCGCTGGGCCTGCGCACGCTTTCGCGCGTGTCCGTCGTGCGCGACGGCGTGGCCGAGAAGATCGTCGACGAGTACGGCTCGCTGCAGGAGCTCATGGATGACATCAGCGAGGATCCGGAGCGCCTGGGCGACTTTGGCGTTAACAACCCTGCCATTCTTGCGGACTCCCTGTACCGCATGAAGGGCACCAAACAGGGGAACGCATAATGGTGCCCGTATGCGCCGTGGTCGTTGCCGGCGGCAGCGGCCAGCGCTTTGGAAATCCCGGCGGCAAGCAGCTCGTTAACGTGGCGGGCCGTCCGCTCATGAGCTGGTCCATCCGCGCGTTCGATCGTAGCGACAAGGTCGGCCACATTGTGGTGGTGTGTCCTGCCGAGCGCCGTGCCGAGATGCGCCGCCTGGCCATCGACCCGTTTGACTACGACACGCCCATCAGCTTTGCCGATGCCGGCGATACCCGTCAGGATTCCACCCGTGCCGGCGTGCATGCGGTTCCGGCGGGCTTTGAATACGTCGCCATTCACGATGGCGCTCGTCCGCTCATTACGACCGAGGCCATCGACCACGCTATCGACGTGCTTGTGAGCGACCGCTCGCTCGACGGTGTCGTGTGCGGTCAGCCCGCGATCGACACGCTCAAGATCGTCGATGGCGACAACATCGTCGAGACGCCGCCGCGCGAGCTCTATTGGGCCGCGCAGACGCCGCAGATCTTTAGCGTCGATGCTATGAAGCGCGCTCACGCCGCTGCTATTGCCGAGGGCTTTATCGGTACCGATGATTCGTCGTTGGTCGAGCGCATGGGCGGACGCGTCCGCTGCGTCCAGAGCCCGCGCGACAACCTTAAGGTGACGGTGCCCGAGGACTTGCGTCCCGTAACCGCGATTCTGCTTGGCCGCATGGCCGAGGGAGAGGACCTTCCCCATGTTCAGTAACCTGCGCATTGGCCATGGCTACGACGTTCACCGTCTGGTGGAGGGGCGTCGATGTATCATCGGCGGTGTCGATATTCCCTACGAGCGTGGCCTGCTGGGCCACTCGGATGCCGATGTGCTCGCGCACGCCTTGGCCGACGCCATTCTGGGCGCCTGCCGCGGGGGAGACATCGGCAAGCTATTCCCCGATACCGACCCCGCCTATGAGGGTGCTGATTCGATGGTGCTGCTCGCTCGCGTGATGGGCTATGCGCGCGAGCTGGGCTTCGAGTTTGTCGATGCCGATTGCACCATTGCCTGTCAGCAACCCAAGATCACCCCGCACCGCGATGCCATGCGCGCCAACCTTGCCCATGCCCTGGGCGTTGACGTCGGAAACGTGGGCGTCGCCGCCACTACGACCGAAAAGCTCGGTTGGGAAGGCCAGGGCGAGGGAATCGGCGCCTGGGCCGTCTGCCTGCTACAGAAAACCGTTAAGGAGTAACGAATGCGTATCTACAACAGCGCTACCCATAAAAAGGAAGAGTTCCAGCCCATCGAGTCCGGCAAGGTCCGCATGTACGTGTGCGGCCCCACGGTCTACGACAACATCCACATCGGCAATGCCCGCACGTTCATCAGCTTTGACGTGATTCGTCGCTGGCTCATCGCGAGCGGCTACGAGGTCACGTTCGCCCAGAACCTCACCGATGTCGATGACAAGATCATCAAGCGCGCCAACGAGCAGGGCCGCACTGCCGCCGAGGTCGCGACGGAGTTCTCCGACAAGTTCATCGGCGTCATGCGCGCCGCCAACGTGCTCGATCCCGATGTGCGTCCTCGCGCCACCAAGGAGATCGGCCCCATGATCGCCATGATCAAGACGCTCATCGAGCAGGGCCACGCCTACGCCGCCGATAACGGCGATGTGTACTTTGCCGTGCGCAGCGATCCCAACTATGGTCAGGTCTCGGGCCGCAACATCGACGACCTTATGGTTGGCGCGCGCATCGAGGAGAACGAGGACAAGAACGACCCGCTCGACTTTGCCCTGTGGAAGGCCGCCAAGCCCGGCGAGCCCAGCTGGCCGAGCCCCTGGGGCGAGGGGCGTCCCGGTTGGCACACCGAGTGCGCCGCCATGGTGCACCGCTACCTGGGCACCCCGATCGACATCCACGGCGGCGGCTCCGACCTTGCCTTCCCGCATCACGAGAACGAGTGCGCCCAGGCCACCTGCGCTTGGCACCAGGGCTTCTCCAACACCTGGATGCACACGGGCATGCTACTGGTCGACGGCGAGAAGATGTCCAAGTCGCTCGGAAACTTCTTTACGCTGGCCGAGGTGCTCGAGCAGCACTCTGCCGCGGCCCTGCGCCTGCTGATGCTGCAGACGAGCTATCGCTCGCCGCTCGACTTCTCCTGGGAGCGCCTGGAGGGTGCCGAGAATTCGCTCACGCGTATTGCCGGTACGGTCGAGAACCTGCGCTGGGCCGCGAACCATGCGACGGCCGATGCCGATGAGGCAGCATCCGAGGCGTTTGCCGCCAAGGCCGCCGAGACCCGTGCCGCCTTTAAGGAGTGCATGGACGACGACTTTAACACCGCTGGTGCCATGGGTGCTGTCTTTGGCTTTGTGACCGAGTGCAACCAGTACCTGGAGCAGGCGGGCGACGCTGCCGACAAGGCCGCAGTCCTGGCTGCCGCCGATACGCTGGCCGAGCTGCTCGATACGTTTGGTGTTGAGCTTCCCGAGCCCAAGGTCGAGCTGCCGCTGGGTCTGCTAGGCGTTGCCGCCGGCCTGGTCGCCTACACGGGTGACGACGTGGACGAGGCCGCTGCCAAGATTCTCGAGGCCCGCGCCGAGGCCCGCGCCGCCAAGAACTGGGATCTGGCCGACGCCATCCGCGACCAGCTCAAGGATCTGGGCCTCACCATTGAGGATACGGCCGCGGGCACCCGTATTAAGACTCTCTAATCCCTTCGGGTTTCCCAAGCGCCCGACCTTGCCGTTCAAACCGTCGCTCGCGTACTCAAGTACGCGTCGCTCCTCTTTCACGGCAATCTTGGGCACTTGGAAAACCCGTACCGACCGCCCGAATTAATATTCATGGGCGGTCGTTTATTTTGTTTCGTTTGATAGTTGTATTTAGGAGGTCGCTTTATGGCCGACAATCGCAAGCGTGCACCGCGTGGAGGCAAGCAGGCTGCTTCTGGCTCGCGTCCGATTCGCCGCAATGACCGCGCTGCCGCTCCCAGGGGCCAGCGCGATCGCGCCCAGGCCGCACGTCCGCAGCGCGATCGCAACCGCGACGCTGTCCAGGCTCCCAAGGGCGAGTTTATCGAAGGTCGTCGTGCTGCCGCCGAGGCGCTACGCACTGGTTTTCCCATCAAGTGCGCGCTCATTGCCGAGGGCGGGGAGCGCGATGCCGCCTTGTCGCGCCTGGTCGACGACCTCAACGCTGCGGGCATCCGCATTAAGTATGTGCCGCGCGCGCAGCTCGATGCACTGTCGAGCCATGGCGCTCACCAGGGCATTGCGCTCGAGGTTGGCAACTTCCCCTATGCCGATGTCGCCGATATCCTCGACCGCGCAGGCGAGGGCCCGGCGCTTGTCGTTGTGCTCGACCATGTGACCGACGACGGCAACTTTGGCGCCATTGTGCGCTCCGCCGAGGTTGTGGGCGCGGCCGGCGTCATCATCGCCAACAAGCGTGCCGCCGGCGTGACCGTGGGCAGCTACAAGACCTCAGCCGGCGCCGTCATGCATCTGCCTATCGCGCAGGTTCCCAATATCGCCCGTGCACTCGACGACCTCAAGGCCGCTGGTTTTTGGGTGGGCGGTGCCTCCGAGCACGCCAAAGGCAGTTGCTGGGATGCTCCCTTCGAAGGTCGCGTGGCGCTCGTCATGGGCTCCGAGGGCGACGGCATCTCGCGCTTGGTGCTCGAGAAATGCGACTTTTTGACCAAGCTTCCCCAGCGCGGCATGACCGAGAGCCTCAATGTTGCCCAGGCGACTACGGCCCTCTGCTTTGAGTGGCTGCGCCGCAACGCCGGCGAGCTCATGGGGGAGGAGTAGCGCATGTCCAAAAAGAACCGTGCCAAGTCCAAGGCCAAGCGCTTTGGCGAGGGCTCGGCCAAGCCGATTGTTTCGGCCGCGACCTACGGCGTGGGCGGCAATGCGTTTGCGCAGGCCATCGCCGACCCGGTCTCGACGGTGCACTCCAACAAGACCGAGCTGCTGGTGGTCGACGGCTACAACGTGATCCACTGCACGCCGCGCTACGAAAAGCTCGTGTACGACCATTCCGACGATCCGTATTCCAGCGACGTTCACGATATGGCGCGCACCGCCCTCATCAACGACGTCGCCGCCTTTGCCCAGGGCCGTTACGAGGCCGTAATCGTGTTTGACGGCGCGGGCAATATCTCCAGCGAGCGCCCCAACCTACCGGCCCGCGGCGTGCGCATTGAGTTTTCGCCGACGGGTGTTTCGGCCGATACCGTGGTGCAGAAGCTCTGCATCGAGGCACGTGAGGAAGGTCGCGCGTGCTCCGTGGTATCGAGCGACGGCACGATCCAGGCCGTCGTCATGGGCAAGGGCGTTACGCGCATCTCGAGCCGTATGCTGGTAGACGAGATTAAACAGATCGATAACGACGTTCACGAGGCAGAGGAAGCTCCGCAGATCAAGATGACTCTGGGCAGTCGCCTGAGCCCCGATGCCCTGGCCAAGCTCAAGGCCCTGCGCGGGAGGTAGGGAAGTTGGCGGGGCAATGCTGCCTCGCTAACTCCATTCAGCGATGTCGATCATTCTTTCGAGGCGCCACGTTAGCGCCTCTTTTAGATATGGCAGCCTTGCCGTGAGCGCGTCGTTTCTGGAAAGAATCTCGATTGCCTCGTCAACGAAGCCTTCGAGTTTGTCGCCGTCAAACCAGCCCATGTCCTCGACGAGCAACATTTGTTTGGCGGGGCTTGAATGAAATTGTGCGCTGGTAAAACTGTGCTCTCCCGCCCTAAGCTCCTCTAGTGATATGTTGCACCAGAGCGATGAGCCCGAATCGAAGATGGGGGCAGGTCTGCAGGCTTGCGTGTTTACGTTTCGCACGAGGCCGAAGTTGCGCCAATGACGATCGTAGTTGGCAATGATGTCGTCACATACGATCATGCGGTCAAGGGCATCCTTGACGCCTGTCACCCCGAGCTCCTCGCAGTTTGCTACATATCGCTCGTAGTCGGTTAGCCGTTCATCTGCGTTTGCGTGCTGGTTTACATAGAATGCAGGGACATACTCTTCTTCATCAGTTAAGAAGACATCGCATGTGCTCAGGGCGGAAGTGCCCGTGCCCTCGAGCGAGTAAGGCACATAATCGCAGGCGTTTAGAATGCGACGGTGGAGCGCGGTCGCCACCAGCTCGTTATAAGGTTCCTGGTCCAGGTGCGCTCCTGCCTTATGCAGAATTCGACGTTCGCCCTCGCACGTCCAGTACTTTTGAAGATTGCCGTCCGAGGTGTTATCGGGCTTTGCGGCAGCCGCTTTTCCCTCTGGGGCAAAGGGTGCAATGGACAGTGAGACGTCATCAAAGGCGTTATTGAAGAAGTTGATATCCTCCCAGGTGAGACCGGAACCTTGGGGCCTAATCCAATACTGGTCGGATAAGGAGAGGCCGAGATTTCGCTGGACGAGTTCATCGGGAACATCGACTGCGGCTTCTGCAAGCAGGGAGGCTAGCCCAATGCGTGCGAGCGGGATACCGCGGCCGCGCCACCAGATGCGGAAGGAGTCTAGCGATATGGGGCTATTAGGGCCAAATACTCCAATAGGGGTGTGGGCGTAATCGATGTCGGCACCGATGTGGGTAAAGTCTTTTCGCGATGTGCTGTAGACCAGCTGAGCGACTTCGTACGTGCGGTTCATGAGGGTGAACGCGATCTCGCTCTTACCGTGGCCGCGGCGGGGACGTCCCCCCGTTTTGGTCACAGAGCGGAGTCGCGTGTCGACGCTGTCTTTGTCGATGAGCCATACACCAGAAGCCTTGCGGGCCTCAAGTGCTCCGTTTTTTATGAGCTCCTGCACCCTGCGCGGAGTGATGCTGAGCAGCTCGGCGGCTTCTTTGGTAGTAAGCATCGCGAAACCCTTCGCCAGAACGAATAGTTTTATATATAGCAATTGTAATTAAAACTATTCGTTCTGGCGAATGGTTTTAAGATTGAGGGCGCACTGACAGAAATGAACGGGCCTGGTATGCGTTGTTGCTGGATTTTGCATATTTGTATAACGCCGTGCGGCCTGTTGCGCCCCGTCCGCAATTCCTTTATTCTTAACTGGCTTCGCGTGAAAGCGCCAAGTGTGCCAGTGTGGCGCAACGGTAGCGCAACTGATTTGTAATCAGTGGGTTGCGGGTTCGATTCCTGTCACTGGCTCCATGAAAGTTTCGGGCTCTGTCTCTATATGGGACAGGGCCCGTTTCTATTTATGTTGACATGTCAGCGAGTTTGACTTCCACCAGGCTTCAGGTTTGTCTCGATCTGCAACACGGGCGGGCTGAAAACCCTCCTTATAGTTACAGATCGAGACAATGCCAAGGGATGGTCGATAACATCTCGATCTGTAACACGAAGGGGCGAAAAACCGTTCTTACTGTTACAGAATGAGACGTGAGCTGGGGTCTCTGCGTAATATCTCAATCTGTAACAGATAGGGGAGGAATAACCCTCTTACTGTTACAGATCGAGACTGAAGCTGGGGCGAGGTTGGTCATCGTCATCGAGCGTGGATATTCGGACACACGAGAGTGGAAAATCTCCCGCCTGGAGAATGAGCGTGGATAATCTGCCACTTTGGCCTTGGGGCCATGCCAAAAGTGGGAGATTATCCACGCTCGATTTCAAACGGGAGAAAATCCACGCTCGAATTTGCCGCGGAGGCCCGATCTCGACCTATATATAGGTGCAAATGAGTCGTTATCGAAGTAATAATCCGCAGGCTTACTCCACTATGCCAAAGTGTTCCCTTGGGAAATGTCACCAGTGCAGCAAAATCCACCGTCCTTCACATCCAAACTCAGCAAAACGGCAGGTCAAAGGTATATGGATACGCCCGGAGCCGTGTATCTAGAGGTTTTCGTTGACAGCCCCCAAGGTGGCATCGTATTATCTTCTTCGTTCGCGGGGGCGGCGGTCCAAAAGACCAAAGGACCTGCGGATACTTGAACGATTGGGAGTTTGCCCGAGTGGTTAATGGGGACGGGCTGTAAACCCGTTGGCTCTGCCTACATAGGTTCGAATCCTATAGCTCCCACCCGTCAAGTGCCTGTATAGCTCAGTCGGTAGAGCACTTCGTTGGTAACGAAGAGGTCACCAGTTCAAGTCTGGTTGCAGGCTCCATCCGGCGGTGTAGCTCAGTTGGTTAGAGCACACGGTTCATACCCGTGGCGTCACTGGTTCGAATCCAGTCACCGCTACCATAGGTAACACGGTGGCTTCTCAATAGTATGTTGAGAGGCCACTATGGTATAAAGGCAAAGTCCCGTCCGGGGACGACCTGTTAAGAGGAGGGCTTTATGGCCAAAGAGAAGTTTGAGCGCACTAAGCCGCATGTTAACATCGGCACCATTGGTCACGTCGACCACGGCAAGACCACGCTGACCGCCGCCATCACCAAGGTTCTCTCTGAGACCGAGGGCTGCAAGGCTGACTTCACTGCGTTCGAGAACATCGACAAGGCTCCCGAGGAGCGCGAGCGCGGCATCACGATCTCCGTCTCCCACGTCGAGTACGAGACTGCTGCCCGTCACTACGCTCACGTTGACTGCCCGGGCCACGCTGACTACGTCAAGAACATGATCTCCGGTGCTGCTCAGATGGACGGCGCTATCCTGGTCATCGCTGCTACCGACGGCCCCATGGCTCAGACTCGCGAGCACATCCTGCTCGCCCGTCAGGTCGGCGTTCCCTACATCGTCGTCTTCCTGAACAAGTGCGACATGGTCGACGATGACGAGCTCATCGACCTCGTCGAGATGGAGACCCGTGAGCTCCTCTCCGAGTACGATTTCCCCGGCGACGACATCCCCGTCATCCGTGGTTCCGCTCTGGGCGCTCTCGAGGGCGACGCCAAGTGGATGGACGCCATTCGCGAGCTCATGAAGGCCGTCGACGAGTACATCCCGACGCCTGCTCGTAACAACGACCTCCCGTTCCTGATGGCCGTTGAGGACGTTATGACCATCTCCGGCCGTGGTACTGTTGCTACCGGCCGTGTCGAGCGCGGTGAGCTCAAGCTCAACGAGCCCGTCGAGATCGTCGGCATCAAGGATACCCAGAACACCGTCGTTACCGGTATCGAGATGTTCCGTAAGTCCATGGACTTCTGCGAGGCTGGCGACAACGTTGGTCTGCTGCTCCGCGGCATCAAGCGCGAGGACATCGAGCGCGGCCAGGTTCTCTGCAAGCCCGGTTCGGTTACCCCGCACACCAAGTTCACCGGCGAGATCTACGTTCTGACCAAGGAGGAGGGCGGCCGTCACACCCCGTTCTTCGATGGTTATCGTCCTCAGTTCTACTTCCGTACCACCGACGTTACCGGTACGGTCAAGCTCCCCGAGGGCACCGAGATGGCTATGCCTGGTGACCACATCACCATCGAGGGCGACCTCATTCACCCGATCGCCATGGAGGAGGGCCTGCGCTTCGCTATCCGCGAGGGTGGCCACACCGTCGGTTCGGGCATCGTCTCCACGATCATTGAGTAAATTAGCTCTGTGATTTAGCTGACTTAGAGAGAACCCGGCACTTATAGGGTGCCGGGTTCTTTTCTACGCGGGGCTTGTTCCCTGCCGATTGCGCTTCGCTCGCCCATAAGCCGAGCGTGAGGGATCGATTAGCTCTCGATGGCTTCATTGATGTGTTCCAAATATGAATGGATCCACCGAGAACCAATTGACTCGAGGTTTTCATTGACAGCACTTACGTGGAGCTGATAAAGTAACAACTCGTGCCCGTACGGGGCGGAAATGAAAGGTTCAGGATACATGCGTACTCTAGTTACTCTTGCGTGCACTGAGTGCAAGCGCCGCAACTATACGACCACCAAGAACAAGTCGACCATGCCTGATCGTATGGAGATCAAGAAGTATTGCCCCTGGTGCCGTCACCACACGCTGCACAAAGAGACTCGCTAGTCTCTAGTCACATACGCCAGTAGTTCAATTGGTAGAGCATCGGTCTCCAAAACCGAGTGTTGAGGGTTCGAGTCCTTCCTGGCGTGCCAGTCATTATTCCGTAAGCTCCCACTTGGGGGCTTACGGTTTACTCATGTATAAGCGCATTGCGCGGAGGTAACCCAAATGGCCAACAAGAAGAACAAGAAGAAGGCTCAGCAGCCGGCACCTGCCAACAACGCTGCTGCCAACTCCAAGGTTGAGGCCAAGAAGGCCGTTGCCAAGAAGAACGAGAAGGCTGCGAAGTCCAAGAAGAACGAGAAGCCTGGTTTCTTCGCCCGCACGAAGAAGTATTTCGCTTCAGTCAAGTCCGAGATGAAGCGTGTCACGTGGCCTGATAAGAAGGAGCTCGTGAACTACTCGGTCGTCGTTTGCGCTTCTCTGGTCGTCGTCGGCGTCGTCATCGCTCTGCTCGATGCTGGCTTTGGCGAGGCTCTTGCTCTGTTCTCTGGATTGAGGGGCTAAACCATGTCTAAGCGTTGGTACGTCGTTCACACTTACTCCGGATACGAGAACCGCGTAAAGTCCGATCTCGAGCATCGTATCGAGACCATGGGCATGCAGGACCGTATCTTTGATATCGAGATTCCTATGGAGCGCGTCACCGAGATCAAAGAGGGTGGCAAGCGCGAGACCAAGGATTCTAAGATCTTTCCGGGTTATGTCCTGGTTCGCATGGAGATGGATGACGATGCGTGGACGTGTGTTCGCAACACGCCCGGCGTCACCGGTTTCCTAGGCGGCAACGGCAAGCCCGCTCCGCTTTCCCGCGACGAGTACAACAAGATGACTCGTCGTCCCGGTAAGGGCGATTCGCCCAAGCGCACCTCGGTTGATATTCAGGTCGGCACGTCCGTCCGCGTCACCGATGGCCCGCTTACCGACTTTGATGGCAAGGTCTCCGAGGTTAACACCGAGGCTGGCAAGCTCAAGGTCACGCTGATGATCTTTGGCCGCGAGACGCCGGTCGAGCTCGACTTTAACCAGGTCGCTGTCATCGCTTAAGTTTTTGTCCGTTCGCGCGAGCGTGCTTCTTCTGTGACTGCTCATCTCAGGAGTGCTTCTAACACGTGCGTGCTTACGATATAGCAAGTACTTCACACTCGTGATTCGAAAGGAATGACCATGGCTGAGAAGAAGGTTGCCAACGTCATTAAGCTCCAGATTCCTGCTGGTGCAGCTAACCCCGCTCCTCCCGTCGGCCCCGCTCTGGGCGCTGCTGGCGTGAACATCATGCAGTTCTGCCAGGCCTTTAACGCCGAGACGCAGGACAAGAAGGGCGACATCATCCCCGTTGAGATCTCTGTCTACGAGGATAAGTCCTTCTCCTTCATCACCAAGACCCCGCCGGCGGCTCACCTCATCAAGAAGGAGCTGAACCTCAAGTCTGGTTCCGCTAAGCCCCAGGCCGACAAGGTTGGTCAGCTCTCCCAGGAGCAGCTCACCAAGATCGCCGAGATCAAGATGCCGGACCTCAATGCCAACGACATTGACGCCGCCAAGAAGATCATCGCCGGTACCGCCCGTTCCATGGGCGTCACCATCGCTGAGTAGCGATTTCTTATGGTAACGACGGGTGCTCCGACCTGGGCGCCCGTTAAATGTGTGCAATAGGGCACACGATACGATGTGGGAGGGCTCACGCCCGTTTAACCACAGGAGGTAATGCACATGGCTAAGCATGGTAAGAGCTATAACGCCGCTGCCGAGAAGATCGATCGCGCCACGCTCTACACCCCCCTTCAGGCTGCCAAGCTCATTAAGGAGCTCGACACCGCCAAGTTCGACGAGACCGTCGAGGCCCACTTCCGTCTGGGCATCGATACTCGTAAGGCTGACCAGAACATCCGTGGTTCCATCTCCCTGCCCCACGGCACCGGCAAGACCGTTCGTGTTGCCGTCTTCGCCGAGGGCGAGAAGGCCCGCGAGGCTGAGGCTGCCGGCGCCGACATCATCGGTTCCGACGAGCTTGTCGCCCAGATTCAGAAGGGCGAGATCAACTTCGACGCCGCTATCGCTACGCCGAACATGATGGCCAAGGTTGGCCGCATCGGTAAGATCCTTGGTCCCCGTGGCCTCATGCCGAACCCCAAGCTCGGCACCGTGACCATGGACGTCGCCAAGATGGTCTCCGAGCTCAAGGCTGGCCGCGTTGAGTACCGCGCTGACCGCTACGGCATCTGCCACGTGCCCCTGGGCAAGAAGTCCTTCTCTGAGCAGCAGCTCGTCGAGAACTACGCTGCCCTGTACACCGAGATCCTGCGCGTCAAGCCCTCTTCTGCTAAGGGCAAGTACGTCAAGTCCATCTCCGTGTCTTCCACCATGGGCCCTGGCGTCAAGGTCGATCCCGCTGTCCAGCGTGACTTCCTGGCTGAGTAACTGCTAGTTACTGTCTGATCAAAGCAAGCATTGCTAAAGAAACCCGGTTCTGCCTCGTGCAGGACCGGGTTTCTTGCTATCTCGGGGCAAAACCAACACGAAGGGGACAGGCACCTTTGTGGTGGTTACCAGGGTGTTCTGGCGGTTGAGGACTCGATGGCATCGTGGCGCTTGAGCTCGCGGCGCATGGTTTGCGAATTGAGCCAGGCCGCCTGCCAGCCACGGATGGGGTAGCGCGTCTGGTCGAGCTCAAACTGCGTATAGCCGCAGGCGTTGATGATCGTCGTTCCACATACATGATGTCGCTCGCGCTGAAAATCGTAACCGTAGCTTTGGTGTACATGCCCATGCACCATGTAGTCGGCCCCCCAGGACTCAAGCGCCGTGTTAAAGCACTCAAACCCTCGATGCGGCAGATCGTCCAAATCACCCATACCGGCGGCGGGCGCATGGGTAAGCAGAATGTCGCACCCGCCGACCATCCTAACCTTACGCGACAGTTTACGCATGCGCTTGGACATCTCGCGTTCGGTGTACATGTTGGCGCCGTCGCGATAACGCATGGACCCGCCAAGGCCCGCAATGCGAATCCCTCGGTACGTGTACACGCTGTCTTCTACGCAGATACATCCGCCCGGTGCATGACGTGCGTAGCGGTCATCGTGATTGCCACGCACGTAGATGAGCGGTTTGTTGATGACCGTAACCAAAAACTCAAGATAGTCCGGGTCCAGATCGCCGGCGGATAAAATCAGGTCAACTCCCTCAAAGCGTTCCTTGCGAAAGCACTCCCAAAGGCATCGTTCTTCGGTATCGGCTATGGCAAGGATCTTCATAGGGCGGTAACTCCCGGCTCATCGTCGAGCTGCGGAATGGTGCCCACCACGTTGTCCGCCAGCCAATTCATCTCGACAATCTGCGTGCTCGGCAACGGAGGGAAGCCTTCGATCTGTACCACGCCGTTCTGGCTGTGGAGCTCGCCGCCAAAGGGGTTGATGGAGCCCTCGACAATGCCGTTGCGGAGTAACTGCACGAGTTTGCGCGTCTGGTAGGGTAGGCCCGGAGCGTAGCGAATGTCGATAACGCCGGAGCTCATGCCGTACCAGTAGTTGACGGCGCGAACTTGGTTGTCGTCACTGGTCTCATCCCAGGTGCCGTGCAGAAGGCTGCGAACGATAAGCTCGTAGTAACGGCCCCAGTTCCATACGGGCATGGCGATGCCGGTGACTTTGCCATCGACCAGGCGGTGGAGTCCGTAGGCCGTAGGGTCTTCGAGCGACTTTGACATGTCAGCGCCGGTCATGACGCTCACGCCTTCGCGGCACATGGCCTCGGCAAGACCGCCGGCGGGCACATCGCCCCAGGTGAGGATAATTTGCGCGCGGGGGTCGAGCAGCGAGGCGCCGATGGCAAAGGCATTGATCTCGCTGAGCGCGCCGGATGCGAAGACCGACGCGTGGTAGCCGATGCGATGGTTGTCCACCATGCTGGCGGCAAGGGCGCCCAGGAGGAACTTGGCCTCGTACATCTTGCCAAAGTACGAACGGACGCTTTGGTGGGGAAGGCCGATAGAGCAGTTAAGGAACCGAACCTGGGGATACTCAACGGCAGCTCTGAGCGTGTATTCCATCAGGCGGTGCGAGGTCGAGAAGATGACGTTTGCTCCATGTTTGACAGCCGTTTCCACGGCGGCGTAGAACACATCCGGATCGTGACAGTCCTCGAACGCCTCGGTGCGCACGATACCGCCAAAGTGCTCATCGAGATACTGACGCCCTTGGTCGTGCAGGCTGTCCCAGCTCGACGTCGCACAGGGGAACTCATGGATAAAGGCGATGCACAGGGGGTTGGCCGTCGAGTAGACGGTCTTGCCCATAAAGAAGTTGAGCACGCCAGAGGTGGACTTGGCGGGCGTCTCCTCCTCGTCGACGCTCGGTGCTTCGACAAGATCGACCTTGTCCTCGTCATTTTTGCCGGCAATGACCAGCTCGCGCCAGATCTTGCACAGGCGGTTTACGACGATATCCGTCGGCGTATCCAGCAGGCGGTCCTGGTTGTACACATTGAGGTAGACGAGCATGGCGTCGGCGGGCGTAATGTCCAGGTGGTCGCCGCCTGCGCGAAGGTAGGCGCGCTTAAAGAGCAGGAAGGTGTGGCGCAGGTAGTCGACCTTTTTCTGCGGCCATTTTTCGATAAGGTTCTGACCGAGCATCTTGGCGAGCGTCTCGTAGCTTCCCTCACGCGAGAACTCGATCTCGTATAGGGGGCAGACGCGCCAAAACGCGCAGAATTCACCGTACAGGCGGCTTTCGACGGAATCCCATGTGCCGGGGTAGAGACGGGTGACCCTGGCCGAAACCGTTGGAGCGTCCAGGAATTTGAGGACACTGACGCGTTTGTTGCCTTCCTGGACATAGAACCGATGCATGAACTCGGTGACGATGATGGGATCGCGATAGCCCTCGGTTACCTGGATGTCGTAGAGGTTGGACCACTTGCGGGCGAACTCGGTGTTAAACGGCAGCAGGGGCATAAAGTTACATGAAAAGGCGGACTGACGGCCCTTGGTGACCGTGCCGACGACCATTTCGAGCGGAATATCCCGCAGGCCGACGCTCACTCGCTGACCTAAGGGGAGCTGAGCAACCAAGCTATCGAGGTCCGTAAGGTATGGATGCTCGCTTTGGCTAATGGCGCGACGGCGTCCCTGCTCGCCGCGCTTGCGTGCTTGACGATAGGCCTCTTCCATGGTGTCTACTCCCTTAGTCGTTTAAACAACGATATGAACCATGGTACCACGAATGAAAACCACTACAAAGATGCCTGTCCCCTTTGCGGTGGTTTAGGCGATGATGGGGGCGATGGCGCGGATGCAGGCGTCGGCTGCCGTGAAAGTAGTGCTGTCGTCGCTGACGATAAAGATGATCTTTCCTTTGATGCCAAAGTCGCCGATTTCGCTAAAGAGTACGTAGGGCTCCTTGTCAAAGCCCGAGATGGGCGAGACGGCCGTTTTGGTTGCGCTCGTGAGCTCGTCTGCCAGCACGTCAAGGGAGGCCCACTTAGACGTGTCCTTTACGGCAACGGGCACGGCCACGCGCCCAAAGGGCATCAAATGCACGAGCGTGTTCTTGGAGATGTTGGAATTGGGCACAATGATGGTCTGTCCACAGGCATCCTCAATCGTCGTATGGCGCCAAGTGATGTCTTGGACAACGCCGGATACGCCGCCGACCTCGATATTGTCGCCGGGTTTGATGATGCCCATAAAGGTCACCTGCATGCCGCCGATAAGGTTTGATAGCGTGTCCTGAAAGCCGAGCGAGATGGCGATGCCGCCGACGCCAAGAGCGGCGACGAGGGCGTTTGCATTAATGCCAAAACAGTTGTCGAGGATAAAGCTGCCGCCAATCATCCAGATGACGGCGCGCGCGATGTTGATGAAGATACTCGATGCCGGAAGCGGGTTATCGTCTCGGTTAAGCAGATGGTTCAGGGTCTTGGATACGACCTTGGCGGCGACGGCGGTGCCTATCGCCAAGATGACGGCCCAGATGATGTTGTGGACCCACCGTTGCTCAAAGAAATGAAGAATTGGCTCAAACAATTCCATGTAGGGAAACCTCCTAATGATCGTCCAACCATGATACCCACCAAGAAGCCCGTCCGATCAAATTCGGACGGGCTTCTGTGCTCGATATAAGGTTTACGCGGCGGGGCTGCAAGGCCCGGCGGTGTAGCTTAGCGTCGACGCTTCCAGATAATGCCGAGCATGATGACGATGATGCCGCCGATAAGGCACGCGCCAACTACTGCCAGCGTGCGGTCTCCCGTTGCAGCGAGCTTACCGGTCGTCTTCTTGGTGATGACCTTCGTGGTCGTCGTGTCCGTCTTAGGCGAGGGTTTAGGCGTCGGGGCCGGTGTGGGCGTGGGGTCCACGGCTGCGGAGCCAAAGCTGATGGTGCCGGCGAGCCCGGCCATCTTGCTCTCCCAGCCGTTCTGCCCAATCAGCGCCCTCAGCGCCGCCTCGCACGTGCCCCACTCGGTGTACTTGGTGGCGTGTGCAAAGGTGGGAAAGTCGGTCGTGTTGGTAATGATGTAGTTGTTGGTGGCGACGGTATAGGTCTTGGCGGGGTCGAGCGTGCTGCCGTCTTTGGTGAGTGTGGCACTCACAATGCGCTTGCCTTCGGGCTGCGTCCAATCAATCGTCACGTTGATGCCGCCAAAGGAGAGAACGCTGCCAGAGTCATCGCGCCACTTGTACTTGTCTTGCGCCTCCTGCTCGGTGTGACCGGCCGCCACATAAGCCTGCTGAAGCTCGTAGCTGTCGTTGCAATCGTCGCTAATTTGTAGCGAGTGCTCGAGCGCTGCGAGGAAGTCCGCGCCGGTCATGGTCCAGGTCTCCACGGTGTTGCCGTAGGGCGAGATAGCGATGACGTTGCCGGTGGTCACGTTGCCCGCCGCGATGCCGCCGCGGATGCCGCCAGCGTTCTCGATAGCGAGGTCTGCGCTCGTCAGGGCAAGATAGGAGCCGCAAATCACATGGCCGATGGTCTGGGCCTTGGTGGTGTCGCCCGGGTTGCTGGGGCGGAAATCGGTGGTGCGCACCATTTCCCAACCATGCGTGCCTGCCGCGTCCTCGCCGTAGAAATAGTTGGTGGTGGATGTGCCGAGCACCTTGTTCGATTCGATTTCAAAGGCGTCGTCGAGCGGCTTGATCTTGTTGCGGACGGCTTTAAGGCGGCTTTGGTAGTCGGAGCCCTTGTCGGGGTCTGCCAAAAGGTCGTTGACGTTCTTGGCGGTGTAGAGCTTCTCGTCGCTGCCGTCTGCAGGGACCGTGACCGTGTCATCGTCGGTGCTTTCGGTGCCCTTGGTGTCGTACTCGTAGGGGACGGAAAGCAGCCCCACCTCGGCAAAGGCGCTGCCTGCCTCGACAACGTGGATCGTCTTGCCGTCGGCTCCCGTCACCTTCTCGTTAAGGTTGATGTGCTCGTGGCCTGCGATAAGGGCATCGACGCCAGCGAGTTGTGTGGCAAAGGTCTTAGCGTCGAGCGTGTGCGCGATACACACAACAACATCGCAGCCCTCCTTGCGCAGCTGCTCTGCCTCGGCATTGATGGCGTTTGCGGCACTCGAGAAGCTGGTGCCCGCGACCAGGTCTGCGCGCAGCGAGGAACCTAGCGACTCATCCATGGCTCCGACGACGCCGACCTTGATTTTGTAGTCGAATGTGGAGTGATCCTCGCTATCCTCCCAGGTGCGATTGAGCGTCTTCGTGATGCTCGAGCTCCATACGCCGCTCGTAGACTTCGCGTTCGCGCAGAGCATGGCGAAGGGCGTGCCGGTGGTGCTGTAGCCGGTCATGGTGCGGAGTTTGTCCGCGCCGTAGCTCCAGTCGTGGTTGCCTGGCGTGGTCGCGTCGTAGCCGTCGGCGTAGAAGGTGTCCATGAGCTCGGCGATGCTCTTGCCCTCGCTCATGGTGGCGAAGGACTGTCCGTGGAAGGTGTCGCCCGCATCGAGCAAAAGATCGGGGGCGTTGCCCTGGGCGCTATAGAGAACTGCCAGTCCGTCGAAGCCGACGGTGCTGGTGCCCTTGCTTTCGTTGTAGCTGTACTTGTAGCTGCCGTGGATGTCGTTGGTGTGCATGACGGCCACGGAGCCGTCAATAGCGGCGGGCAGGTTCCCCGCGAAAGCGAGGCTTGGGATGCCTGCGAGCGAGCCGGCAAACAACGCGGCGGCTAACGCAAGGCGGGGGAGTCTTTTCATGGCAGTTTCCTTAGTCCTTAGCCAGAATGTCTGGTCGAATATCGGATTATCGACATAATATGCGAAAACCGCCGCAAGGGCGTCTGTCCCTTTGCGGCGGTTTTGACGTTTGCGCAGGTAAAACCTGCCAAAATAAACCTGTCCCTTTTTGGTAGGTTTAGCTCAGCAGCATGCGGTCGTTGGCGAGCTCGCCGCCCGAGACCTCCTCGAACTTCTGCAGCAGGTCGGCGACGGTGAGCGACTTCTTCTCATCGCCCGCCACGTCGTAGATTACGTGGCCCTCGTGCATCATGATCAAGCGATTGCCCAGACGGATGGCGTCATTCATGTTATGCGTGACCATGAGCGTGGTCAGGTGGTTCTCGTCGACGATCTCCTCTGTCAGGTTGAGCACCTTAGAGGCCGTCTTGGGGTCGAGGGCCGCGGTGTGCTCGTCGAGCAGCAGCAGGCGCGGCCTGGTGAGTGTGGCCATCAGCAGGGTGAGTGCCTGGCGCTGGCCGCCCGAGAGCAGGCCGACCTTGGCGTTGAGACGCGTGTCCAGACCAAGGTCCAGGCGCTTGAGCAGCTCAACGTACTCATCTTTCTCGGCCTTGGTGACGCCCCACGAAAGGCCGCGACGCTGGCCGCGACGCTTGGCGAGGGCCAAGTTCTCGGCAATCTGCATGTCGGCAGCGGTACCGCGCATGGGGTCCTGAAACACGCGGCCCAGGTACTTGGCGCGCTGCGACTCGCTCAGGCGCGAGATGTCGGTGCCGTCGAGCTCGATAACGCCCGAATCGAGCGGGTACACGCCGGCGATCATGTTGAGCAGCGTGGACTTGCCGGCGCCGTTGCCGCCGATCACGGTTACAAAGTCGCCGTCATTCAGGGTGAGGTCGACGCCGGTGAGCGCGCGCTTCTCGGTGACGGTGCCCTTGTTAAAGGTCTTCTTGACATGCGAGAGCTTAAGCATCTGCCTCATCTCCCTTCGTGTAGGAGCTGCGGAGCTTATAGCGCTCCCAAACCACGGGCACGCACAGGGCCACAGCGACAATTACGGCGGAGAGCAGCTTCATGTCGTTGGCGTCCATGCCCAACTGCAGCACGATGGCGCGGATAAGGAAGTACACCACGGAGCCAAAGACGGCGGAGGCAAGACGGACGCTAAACTGCGTGAGGCCGCCGGGCAGCAGACGGCCGAGCACCTCGCCGATAACAATGGCGGCAAGACCGATAACGATGGCACCGGTGCCCATACCAATGTCGGCATACTTTTGGCTCTGGCAGATGAGCGCGCCCGAAAGGCCGATGAGGGCGTTGGAGAGCACGAGGGCGATCATCTTGGTGGAGTTGGTGTTGACGCCCAGAGCGCGGATCATGTACTCGTTGTTGCCGGTGGCTCGCAGCGCCGAGCCGATCTCGGTGCCAAAGAACCAATACAGGATGGCAACGATAGCCACGGCGAGCAGGATGCCCAAGATGATGGCAACGGTGGACTGCGGCAGACCGGTCATATTGCTGACGGCGGAGAACACGGTGCCCTTGGCAAGAATGGGCGTATTGGACTTGCCCATGATGCGCAGGTTGATGGACCACAGGCTGATCTGGGTGAGGATTCCGGCGAGGATCGCAGGAATCTCAAAGACGGTGGTCAAAATGCCCGTGACGGCGCCCGCGATGGCGCCGGCGCACATACCGGCCAGCACGGCGAGCAGCGGGTCGACGTTGTTATTGACGATGAGCACAGCGCAGACGCAGCCGCCGAGGGCAAAGCTGCCGTCGCAGGTCATATCGGGAATGTCGAGCAGGCGGAACGTGATAAACACGCCAAGCACCATAATGCCCCAGAGGACGCCCTGCGAAACGGCGCCCTGCAATGCAATGAGCATGCTTCATACCTCCTAGGATAGGGTGGACACGTGATTTACCATAATAGCGGTAACAATGCATAGAAGAGCTGCGGACAGACGTTTTGTTTTACCTGAAACAAGCAGGGCGGACGCCGGTCTACAGCGCCCGCCCCTGTGGCTCAGATATTGAATAACGCGGCTAAAGCGCGAGCACGGGCTCTAGACGCATGCCGCGTATGGCATTACGCGTCCAGAGCGGAAAGGTCGATGCCCAGGGCCTCGGCCATTTCGTCGTTCTTGACGACGACCAGGTCCTTGCTCGAGAGGTGCTTGATCGGCATGTCTTCGGGCTTGGCCTCGCCCTTTAGGATCTTAACGGCCATCTCGCCCGCGGCGTAGCCCAGGTCCTCGTAATTGATGGAGAGGGTGAACAGGCCGCCGGCCATGCACATACCCTCCTCGCCAGTCACGAAGGGAAGCTTGTTTTCCTTGCAGATCTGGCCGACCTGCGAGGCACCCGCGGCGATGGTGTTGTCGGTGGGGGAGTACAGCGCGTCGACCTTGCCCACGGCAGACTCGACGACGGACTGAATCTCGTTGGAGCTCGAGACGGTGAAATCGGTGTACTCCAGGCCCAGCTTGTCGAGTTCCTTCTTGGCGGCCTTGATCTGGACGTCGGAGTTGGACTCGGCGGTGCAGTAGAGCAGGCCGACCTTTTTAACGTCGGGCAGGACCTTCTGCATCATCTCGAGCTGCTCGGCGACCGGGGTGAGGTCGGAAGCGCCCGTGACGTTGGTGCCCGGCTTGTCGTTGTCCTGGACCAGGCCGGAGGCGGCGTAGTCGGTGATGGCACAGCCCACGATGGGGATATCGGCCGTGGCGCCGGCGGCAGCCTGCGCGGCGGGCGTAGCGATGGCATAGATCAGGTTGACGCCGTCGCCTACGAACTTGTCGGCAATGGACTTACACGTGGACTGGTCGTTCTGGGCGTTCTTCTGGTCGATCTTGACCTTGAGACCGCTCTTCTTGATGGCCTTGACGAAGCCGTCGTTGGCGGCATCGAGCGCGGAGTGCTCGGTGAGCTGCAGAACGCCGATGGTGTAGTCGGAACCGGCGGCAGCGGAGCCGGAACCAGAGTTGCCGCCGCATCCGGCGAGCGGAGCGAGCGCGAGCAGGCCAGCGGAGACAAGAAGGCTCCTGCGGCTGATGGTGATGTCCTTCATATCATTACCCCCAGTATAAAAATGGCTGGAAACACTGCACTGGGACAAAGTGCAAGTGGAACTATAGTAGCGCTGATGTCCATTTTTACAACAGCCTGGCGGGTTTTTTAATACAGAATCGGATGGGCGGTACGGGTAGTCGAATGGGCGGCGGAGGGTCTTAAGCGGCGGAGGAGGCGTCGTCCTCGTCTAGGGCGGCGAAGAGCTTCTTGCCGTCGAGCAGGCGCGTGCTGACGTTTCTCATGCGGGCGATCTCGACGGTGCGCAGCGTATCGTCGGTGCCTCGGGCGTCGTAGACCGTTCCCAGCAAATAAGAGATGCCATCGCGCTGCCTGATGGCAAAGGGACGGAGTGTCATCCGTGCTGCTTCGGTTTCGCCACGCGTCGTGACGCTCGAAATATCAAAACTCACCGTGGTTCCGTGGTCGATGGCCTGCTCGACGAGCTCGCACGTGTCGATGCGCTTGATGGGCGTGCGTGTTGCCTTGGTAGCCTTGCTGCCTGCGCCTGGAACGGGTTCGGGTGTATCGAGGTAGCCGCGAACGTCGGCACTCGCCATGGCAACTAAGTGCTGCGCCATGCTCTTGCGGATAGCGATAGGCGTGGAGCGGTTGCGCATGACCATACCGTGGAGCCGGATGATCTCTTCGTCGGTGAGCGGACGGGTAAGAAGTTTGTAGCCCACGCCGCGTTTGTACTCAATTTCGTATCCGGCATGGCGAAGCGCGGAGATGGCGGTGTAGATGCTGCGCCGCGCCGCCGAGATGGGCATGCGGGCGGGGTCGTCAGGATGGGCGAGGCGCCGGATCAGCTCATCGGAAAGCATGGCCTTGTCTTCGCCGGTGTTTTCGCTCAAGAGCTGCAGGATGCGAACGGCGCGATAGGCTGCCATCGAGGCGGCGCCTCTCGTCGTGGTGTCGTAGGTTTCAACAGCGGCTTCGGTCATCGTGCCCACGTCCTTTCCGTTTTGGGTGGCGACGGTATGGAGCCTAGGACGCGGGGCTTTCCCAAGGGCGCAGGGCGCTCTGGGCGGTCGGTAGTCGTCGGCAAACGGCGGGTTGAGTTTTCAACAGCCCTGCTCAACTGACCAAAAACTTGCCAAAAGCTTGACGGATGCTGTTGAAAAAAGCGCCTCTCGACCGATGTCGAGAGGCGCTTGTGCGATGAGCGTTGGCGTGTGGCGACGCGAGCTAGCGTCCGACGATTAGAAGTCGGCGTTGCCCACGGTACGCGGGTGCGGCAGGACGTCGCGGATGTTGCCCACGCCGGTCAGATACATGACCAAGCGCTCGAAGCCCAGACCGTAGCCGGCGTGCTTGCAGGAACCGTAGCGGCGCAGGTCAAGGTAGTACTTGTACTGCTCGGGATTCATGCCCAGGTCCTTGATGCGGGCCTCGAGCAGATCAAGGCGCTCCTCGCGCTGGGAGCCGCCGATAATCTCGCCGATACCGGGAACCAGGCAGTCGGCGGCGGCGACGGTCTTGCCGTCCTCGTTCATGCGCATGTAGAACGCCTTGATCTCGGCCGGGTAGTCGGTCACGAAGGTCGGGCGCTTAAAGTGCTCCTCGGTCAGGAAGCGCTCGTGCTCGGTCTGCAGGTCGATGCCCCAGCTGACGGGGTAATCAAACTGGTGGCCAGCAGCGACTGCCTGCTCCAGGATCTCGACGGCCTCGGTGTAGGTAACGCGGGCAAAGTCGGAGTTGGCGACATGGTCCAGGCGCTCGAGCAGACCCTTGTCCACAAACTTGTTGAGCATATTGAGCTCGTCGGGGCAGGTTGCCATAACGTCCTTGAGGACGTACTTGAGCATGGCCTCGGCGTTATCCATGTAGTCGTTCAGGTCGGCAAAGGCCATCTCGGGCTCGATCATCCAAAACTCGGCGGCGTGGCGCGTGGTGTTGGAGTTCTCGGCACGGAAGGTGGGGCCAAAGGTGTACACGTCGCCAAAGGCCATGGCAAAGTTCTCGGCATTGAGCTGGCCGGACACGGTGAGGCTTGCATGCTTGCCAAAGAAGTCCTGGCTCCAGTCGACCTCGCCGGACTCGGTGAGGGGCGGATTTTTGGGGTCGAGCGTGGTCACGCGGAACATCTCGCCGGCGCCCTCGCAGTCACTCGTGGTGATGATGGGGGTGTTGACGTAGACAAAGCCCTGCTCCTGGAAGAAGCGGTGGATGGCGGCAGCCGCGACAGAGCGGATGCGGAACACGGCGCGGAACAGGTTGGTGCGTGGGCGCAGGTGCTGCTGGGTACGCAGGAACTCGACGGTTGCGCGCTTCTTCTGCAGCGGGTAATCCGGGGCGCTCGTGCCCTCGACCTCGATGGAGGTGGCAGAAAGCTCGAAAGGCTGGGGCGCATCGGGGGTCAGCTTGACGGTGCCGGTGCAAATGAGTGCGGCCGAGACGTTTTGATGGGCGATCTCGTCGTAGTTGTCGAGTGCCTCGCGGTTCATGACGACCTGCAGGTCGCGGAAGCAGCTGCCGTCGTTGAGCGTAACAAAGCCAAAGTTCTTCATGTCGCGGACGGACTTGACCCAGCCGGCGACGGTGACGGTCTGGCCGCCGAGCGACTCGGCATCGGCATAGAGCTGCGCGATTTTGGTGCGGTTCACGTATCCTCCCATAACGGTTGAATGATAGTTATCCATACAGTTCGATATTCTAGCAGCTCGGCTCATTTGAGCTATACAGATAAAGCATTGGCGGGATGGTTTTTCAAACGAAAAGCGCCCGCGGCCAAATGGTCGCGGGCGCTTGACGAGGTGCCTTTTGGCTGTGTGGCGTGGGGCCTGGCTACTTGGTCTTGGCAACCAGCAGCGGGTCGCCAAGCTTGACGAGCGGGTTGCCGCCGATAAGCGTTCCAGACTCGCCGACATGGTCGATGCTCTTAAGACGATTGAGCTCGGAGACGATGACGGTCACGATGTCCTCGTGACCAGCGGCCTTAATGGCCTCGCGGTCGAAGCTGATGAGCGGCTGGCCTGCCTTGACCACATCGCCCATCTCGACAAAGCGGGCAAAACCCTTGCCGTTCATTTCCACGGTGCCCAGGCCAACATGGATGAACACGCGCAGGCCGTCCTCGGTGATCATGCCGATGGAGTGGTTGGTGACAGTGGTGGCACCGATGCGGCCGTTGGCGGGCGCATAGATGGTGCCGGTAATGGGCTCGATGCCATAGCCCTGGCCAAGCATGCCCGAGGCGATCGTCTCGTCGGGAACCTCGTTCAGGTTGACGAGCACGCCGTTGACGGGGGCATAGATGACGCCTTCGCGGGTAGCGAAGCTTGCTGCGGGCGGAACGGACGCCTCGCCGGTCGAGGTGAAGGTGGACTTAAGCGAATCGAGCAGACCCATAGTTGCCTCCAACTTAAATAGGCGCATATCGCGCGTTTGGTTTGCCGGAAACGTTTCACATGTGTTTCGCGGCTTGGTCAACGCCCCTATTCTACGCTGCTCAACGATACCTCTGAACTGGGATTATGTGATATATCAGTTGAAGGGAAACTTATTGCCGGAGTGTTTCTGCGCCACGGGTTCAAGTGGGGTACGCTTGAAGGCGAAAAACAAGGGCGCATAATTTGCGCGAAGGGAGCACATATGATTGTCGAGAACCATGCGCTGTGGGGCGAGGAGCCGACCGAGGATTATCCGGCGACGTTTACGTATTTGGGTGCCGAGCCGTTGCCCGATAAACCGAATGGCCGCCGCCCCGCGGTGATTATCTGTGGCGGAGGTGCGTTTACGCATATCGCTCCGCATGAGCAGGATCCTGTGGCGTTTGCGTTTTTGGATCACGGTTACCAGGCCTTTGTGCTCAACTATGTCACGAGTTCTACGGGTGACGTGAGCTTTCCGCACCCCCAGGCAGATCTTGCCAAGATGGTCGCCACGGTGCGCGCCAACGCCGACGAGTGGCATGTCGACCCCAAGCGCGTGTGCGTCGTGGGCTTTTCTGCTGGCGGCATGATTTGCGCCTCGCTGGCAACACAGTGGAAGACCGGCCCCTTCGCGGCACTTGCCGGGGCGCGTCCGGACGACATTCGTCCCGATGCCGTGGTGCTGGGCTATCCATTGCTCGACTTTGCCTATGTGCGCGACATGCAGACGCGCGATCCGCGCATTGACTTGCGCGTGCCCAAGACGGGCGGCAAGACGGGACGCGATTTGCTCAACGACTACCTGTCGATGGTGACGGGCGGCGAGGCAACTGACGAGCATCTGGCCGACATCTGCCCCACCACGCATGTTTCGCGTCAGATGCCACCGACCTTTGTGTGGGGCGTGTCCGACGACAAGACGGCGCCGATCGCGCAGGTATACCCGTTTGCGCAGCGCATGGCCGAGGAGGGCGTTGCATGCGAGATGCACGTCTTCGACCAGGGTGGTCACGGCCTTTCGCTCGGCAACGCCAACACCGCGGTCGACAACGAGGACAAGCAGGTGGCGGTCCGTCCCTGGATTCGCCTAGCCTTCCGCTTCCTGGAGCGCCATCTGTAAGAGGACGGGCATCCCAGCCCTTCAATAACTTGCGGTGAAATAGCTCCGATCTGGGGCATCAACCAGCCCATCCAGGAACTATTCCACCGCAACTTCGTTTTTGATGCCCCGCCCGGAAACTGCGTCCCAGTTTTGCCTTTCAAGGTGGGACGCAGTTTCCCATAGGGCCTCGACTGGGAAAGCGCGTCCCGTTTCGAGCGGGGATTCTGGGATGCATTTTCCGTAAGAGGCCTGTTAGGGAAACCATATCCCGTTTCGAGCCAGAATTCTGGGATGTAGTTTCCCCGAGAGGCCTCATCGGGAAACTATGGCCCTGAACTCTCCTGCCTGTCCCCATCGCACCGATCTGTCGATTGAACGTCGTTGTGTGTTCGCGCTATCATGCATGGTTACAATTGGTTAGCCATGGCAAACGGTTAGCCATGGTGAACATAAATACAACGCCCTGTGGGCGCCGGGGGAGGAACACGGACGTGAGGCTCGATACACTCGAGATTGGAAAGGACGCCGTTGTCGCATCGGTGGCATCGGACGATCAGGCACTCCGACAGCATATTTTGGACATGGGTCTAACGCCGGGCACCGAAGTCACCATGATGAAGTACGCCCCCATGGGCGACCCGCTCGAGATCCGCCTGCGTGGCTACGAGTTGACACTGCGCAAGGACGATGCCGCTCGCATCGAGCTCGTGGGTATTCACGACACCGATACGGGTCCGCGCGCTAACGCCGCAATCGGCACGACGGAGCATCCGGCTCTGGGCGAGGGGACGTATTCGCCCCGTGCGGCAAAGACGGCCGTGCCCGAGGGCGCGCCGCTGCACTTTGCCCTCGCCGGCAACCAAAACTGCGGCAAGACCACGTTATTCAACCAGCTGACGGGCTCCAACCAGCACGTCGGTAACTTTCCCGGCGTGACGGTCGACCGCAAAGATGGCACCATCCGTAACCATCCCGAGGCGAGCGTTACCGACCTGCCTGGCATTTACTCCCTGTCGCCGTACACAGGCGAAGAGGTCGTGAGCCGTCAGTTCATCCTCGACGAGCGCCCGGACGCCATCATCGACATCATTGACGCCACCAACATCGAGCGTAACCTGTATCTGACACTGCAGCTCATGGAACTCGACCGCCCCATGGTCATCGCGCTCAACATGATGGACGAGGTGACCGCCAACGGCGGCGCCGTGGACGTCAACCTGCTCGAGAGCCTGATGGGCGTGCCTGTTGTCCCCATTAGCGCTGCCCGCAACGAGGGTATCGGCGAGCTGGTGGATCATGCCTTGCACGTCGCGCGGTTCCGCGAGCGCCCCGGTCGCCTGGACTTTTGCGCGCCCGACGGTCCGGACGGCGGTGCGCTGCATCGCTGCATCCACGGTATTGCTAACCTGATCGAGGACCATGCCGTGACGGCGCACATCCCGGTGCGCTTTGCGGCGACCAAGCTGGTCGAGGGCGATGAGCTGGTAACCGAGGCGCTTCACCTGGATCGCAATGAGCTCGACGCTATCGAGCACATCATTACCCAGATGGAGGGCGAGGCCGGCACCGACCGCCTATCTGCGTTGGCCGATATGCGTTTTAGCTTTATCGGCGACGTGTGCGGGCGTTGCGTCGTCAAGCCGCACGAAAGCCGCGAGCACGTGCGCTCCGTCAAGATTGACCGCATCCTGACAGGTCGTTACACAGCCATTCCGGCGTTTCTGGTGATCATGGGCCTCGTCTTTTGGCTGACGTTTGGCGTGATCGGCGCGGCGTTGCAGGGACTCATGGAGGACGGCATCGCTGCCATCATCGCCTCGGCCGATGCGGGCCTCAAGGCGTTCGGCACCAACGACGTAGTGCGCTCGCTGGCTGTCGACGGCGTGCTTACGGGTGTGGGCAGCGTGCTGACCTTCCTGCCGATTATCGTCGTGCTCTTTTTGTTCCTCTCCATTCTGGAAGACTCCGGATACATGGCGCGCGTGGCCTTTGTCATGGATAAGGTGTTGCGTCGCTTTGGCCTGTCGGGCCGCAGCTTTGTGCCCATGCTCGTCGGTTTTGGCTGCACCGTGCCGGCTATCATGTCGACCCGTACGCTCCCATCCGAGCACGACCGCAAGATGACGGTCATGCTCACGCCGTTTATGAGCTGCTCAGCCAAGTTGCCGGTTTACGGCTTGCTGTGCGGGGCGTTTTTCCCGCAGGCGACGGTTCCCGCCATGGTCTCGCTCTATCTGATCGGTATCGTGGTCGGCTGTATCGCGGCTTTGGTGCTCAACCGCACGGCATTTAAGGGCGACCCGGTGCCGTTTATCATGGAGCTTCCCAATTACCGCCTGCCGAGCGTCAAGACGACGGTGATGCTGGCATGGGATAAGGCCAAGGACTTCATCACCAAGGCCTTTACCATTATCTTTGCCGCTACGGTGGTCATCTGGTTCCTGCAGACGTTCGATATCCGCTTTAATGTGGTCGCCGACCAGTCGCAAAGCCTGCTTGCCGGTCTGGGTAGCATCATCGCGCCGGTGTTGGCCCCGCTCGGCTTTGGCGACTGGCGCGCCTCGACGGCACTCGTCACCGGACTTATCGCCAAGGAGAGTGTCATCTCGACACTCACGGTGCTTTTGGGTGCAACCTCGCCCGCGGCATTGTCAACCATGTTTTCGCCGTTTACCGCCTACGTGTTCTTGGTCTTTACGCTGCTGTACCCGCCTTGCGTGGCCGCTATCGGCGCTGTCAAGAGCGAGTTGGGCGCGCGCTATGCCGTGGCCGTATTCGCGTTTCAGGTCGCCGTTGCCTGGATCGTGGCGTTTGTCGTGCATTCGGCGGGCATATTGCTGGGGTTGGCTTAGTTATGAATTGACGGCGCAACCTCTGTGTATCGAATTGTTTTCGGCCCCGCTTCTGTACTGACGGATGCGGGGCCGTTGCTATATAATCGCCTCCGCTCAAAACGATTGGAGACGTTATATATGACTCAGACAAGGCAAGACGGCATCACGCTCAAGCAATGGCTCCCACTCGTCGGGCTCACCTGCTGTGCGTTCGTGTTCAACACGTCGGAGTTTATGCCCATCGGCCTTTTGACTGATATCGCCGCGTCGTTCTCGCTCACCGAGGCCCAGGCGGGCATCATGATCTCGGTCTATGCCTGGGGCGTCATGCTGCTGTCGCTGCCGCTCATGGTGTTCGCCTCGCGCTTTGAGTTCAAGCGGATGCTGCTGGGCGTGCTGGCCGTGTTCTCGCTCGGTCAGTTCCTGTCCGCTGTGGCGCCGACCTATCCCATCCTGGTCTGCGCGCGCCTGGTGGTCGCTTGCGCACATGCCGTGTTCTGGTCAGTCGCCTCGATTATGGCCTCGCGCCTGGTCGACACTCGCCACGGCGCGCTCGCCATCAGCATGATCGCTACGGGCTCGTCCATCGCGCAGATCTTTGGCCTGCCGCTCGGTCGCGCCATTGGCTTGGCCGTGGGCTGGCGCATGACGTTTGCCGTGGTCGGGGGCCTCTCAGCCATCGCGGTCGTCTACCAGGCAGCGGTGTTCCCGGCCATGCCGGCGGGTGAGCGCTTTACCGTCAAACAGCTGCCCGAGCTGCTCAAGAACCCGCTCCTCATCGCGCTCTACGCAGTCACGGTCTTCATGGCGACCGGCTATTACGCAAGCTACAGCTATATCGAGCCCTTCCTGGCGCAGGTCGCGCACGTCGATGCGGGCGCCATTACCATGACGCTGACGGCGTTTGGCTGCTCTGGTTTGCTCGGAAGCTGGCTGTTTGGCCGCCTGTTCGATGGGCATCGCTTCCCGTTCTTGGCTATCACGCTCTCCGGCGTGCCGGTGGCCCTGCTGCTCATGGGGCCGGCCGCATCGTCGCTCGTGACAGTGCTTGCCGTCTGCGCACTGTGGGGTTGCTGCGCCACGGCCTTTAACGTGGCGTTTCAGGCCGAGCTCATCAAGCACACGCCGGCAGATTCGTCGGCCGTCGCCATGTCGATCTTCTCGGGCCTGTTCAACCTCGGTATCGGCACGGGTACCGCGATCGGCGGAGCCGTGGTTTCGGGTCCCGGTATCGCCTGGATCGGCTTTGTGGGCGGGGCGATTGCCGTCGTGGGCGTTATCCTCGCCATCACGGTGATGTTCCCAGCCATCCGCCGCGCCAAGCCCGTCGCCTAGCCACGTCCCCTCATCAGTTGCGGTGGAATAGTTCCTGCTTGAGCCTTCAAAGGCCTTAAACAGGAACTATTCCACCGCAACTTATTTTGGGGGAGGGGATACAAGCTGGGCATACAATGGATGTCGTTGTGTTGAGCTTACCGGGAGGCTGTTATGTGGGCATACGAGACGACGTTCTATCAGATCTATCCGCTGGGCTTTTGCGGGGCTCCGCGCGAAAACGCCGCGCCCGTTGCCGAGGATGAGCTCGCCCAGGCTGCCAACGCCGCGCCCAACCCCGATGCTCCTATCATGAAGGTCGCCCAATGGGCCGGCTACCTGCAGGAACTCGGCGTTGGCGCCGTGCTCATCAACCCGCCGCTCGAGTCCGATAGTCACGGCTACGATACACGCAGCCTGCGCCATATCGACCGTCGCCTGGGTGGGGATGCCGACTTTGCCGCCGTGTGCGACACACTGCATGCCCATGGCATCCGCGTGGTGCTCGATGCCGTCTTCAACCACGTCGGCCGCGGTTTTTGGGCCTTCCGCGATGTGCAGGAGCGCAAGTGGGACTCGCCGTACAAGGACTGGTTCCACATTAGCTTTGACGGCGATTCCTGCTATGGCGATGGCTTTTGGTACGAGGGCTGGGAAGGCCATTTTGAGCTTGCGAAGCTCAACCTGCAAAATCCCGCTGTGGTCGATTACCTGCTAGAGTCCGTGCGCCGTTGGGCCGACGTCTTTGGCGTCGACGGCCTGCGCCTGGACGTTGCCTATATGCTCGACCGCGACTTTATGCGCCGCCTGCACGTCTTTACCCGTGAGCTCAAGCCCGACTTTGTGCTGATCGGCGAGACGCTCCACGGCGACTACAACCAAATCGTCAACGACGAGATGCTCGACTCCTGCACCAACTACGAGTGCTACAAGGGCCTGTACTCCAGCTTTAACTCGGTCAACATGTTCGAGATCGCCCATTCGCTGCACCGTCAGTTTGGCGGCGACCCTTGGTGCATCTACCGCGGCAAACATCTGCTGTCGTTTGTCGACAACCACGATGTGCCGCGCCTGGCGAGCATCCTCACCGACAAGTCCTGTCTGCGTCCCGCCTACGGCATGCTCTTTGGCATGCCAGGCATCCCGTGCGTCTACTATGGCAGCGAGTGGGGGATTCCTGGCGAAAAGGGCGGCCCCGATGGCGACTGGGCGCTGCGCCCTGCGCTCGATGAGCCTGCGCCCAACGAGCTGACGGCCTTCATCACGCAACTTGCGCACCTACGCTCGGCCGATGACGCGGCAGCCCGTGCCCTCAACTACGGTGCCTATCGCAATGTGGTGATCCAGAACAAGCAGCTGCTGTTCGAGCGCGCCTGCGACGATACGACGGTGCTCGTGGCGGTGAACGCCGTGGACGAGCCTTATACCTTTGGCGCCGGCGAGCTTAACGGCTCCTTTGTTGACCTGCTTGCCGACGATGCGCCCACGGTCGAGCTGTCGGGCTCCCTTGAGCTCGCGCCCTACGAGGTGCGCTATCTGCTGAGGGCCTAACTCATGGCTGCGCCGGATGAGGGATATCAACATATTGAGCACGGGTTTGAGCCCGTGTTCGACGAGCGCTCGCGCATTTTGGTGCTGGGCTCGTTCCCCTCGGTGCTCTCGCGCCTCAACGCCTTCTATTACGGCAACCCACAGAACCGGTTTTGGCGTGTGATGGCGGCGTGTCTCGGTGTGCCCGTGCCGCCCAACGAGGGGGAGCCGTTGGCGGATGGTGGGCCCGCGACGCTTGACGCCTCGATTGTCGCCAAGCGAGCTATGCTGCTGAACGGCGGCGTGGCCCTGTGGGACGTGATCGAGAGTTGCGACATCAAGGGCTCAAGCGACGCCAGCATTCGCAATGTCGTGCCGGCGCGTATCGAGCGCATTACCGATGCGGCTCCTATCAAAGTCGTTGTTTGCAACGGCGGAACGGCCGGGCGGCTCTACAAGCGCTACCTGCAAGAACGCACGGGGCTGCCGGCTATCGTCTTGCCGTCGACAAGTCCCGCCAACGCGGCATGGCGCCTGGATTGGCTTGTCGAGCGCTGGCGCGATGCCGCTGGCTGGGCAGCTTCTTAATTTAGATGTATGAGCGACTGCCGAGATATTTCACAGCGATACGCCAAATCGGTGCGGGCAGCGCGGGTTCGGCATAAACCATGCCATCGGTGTCTACGTCCTCGGCGTTGCCGCCGCCAAGTCGCTGCGCATGCTTCACCGAGCACCCCATGCGTACAGCACCTACGAGCTTGTCCATAGCTTCAGAAAACGGTCGGCGCAAGAGGCCCATGCGCGGGGATCGGCGAAGCGCTGCGATGCCGGCGCCGGTGCAGACGGTGATGCCGCCACACCACGACAGCCCTCGATGCTCACATGCTTCACGCAGGCGGCCAACTACAACGTGCGCCTGTTCAGCGCTTCCGTAGGCAGCTTGAACAGCGACATAGACGCGCGTTTCCGCACCCCCAAGGCAATCAAGCGTCTGTTCAACGACGGCCATCGCCTCGCCATCGAGCGCATCTTCAACTGCGAATACGATGCCGTCCGCAACGCTGCTGGCGTCATCCGTCCCCAGATCGACCGGGCGGGGGAGCGCGGTGCCGGAAAGCCGGGCATACGCCGCGATGGCATCCTGAAGGTCCCAAAGCAAAAACTCAAGATCAGCGCTGTCGAGAATACTGATATACGCAATGTTCTGCAGCGTTTTGGGCTCATTGCCGCGCGCGGTCGCCTCCATGCCGCCTCCTTTCCGGTTCATTTCCGTTTAGGTTACACCGTCTGCTGGCCGGACGGCGCGCTATCCTAGTGCAACCCTTACGAAAGGAATGCCATGCGTCTGCCCATGAACACCTCGCTTGCCATGCTCAAGCCCTCCGGCATCCGCCGAATTAACGCGCTCGCCGCGCAGCATCCGGGATGTATTGCGCTCGCGCTCGGCGAGCCCGATTTTCCCACGCCCGACGTGATCAGCGCCGAGGTGACCGCATCGCTCAACCGCGGTGACACACACTATCCGCCCAACAACGGCCGCCCCGCCCTGCGCGAGGCGCTGTCCACATATATGGGCGACGCAGGCCTTTCGTTTTCGGCGGATGAGGTCATCCTCACGGACGGCGCAACCGAGGCCCTGTCAGCTGCGTTTATGGCCATGCTCAACCCCGATGATGAGGTCATCATCCCCACGCCGGCTTTTGGCCTGTACGAGAGCATCGTCGTGGCCAACCACGCCAAGGCCGTCTTTTTGAATACGGAGCCCGCGCAATTCCAGATCGACGAGGAAGCGCTTCGCGCCTGTGTGACCCCGGCGACCAAGGCCATCGTCATCTGCTCGCCCAACAATCCTACGGGCTGCATTCTCAACGCGGCATCGCTCGATGCCGTGGCGCGCGTGGCAGAGCAGGCGGGCATCTACGTAGTCTGCGACGACGTCTACAACCGCTTGGTCTACGTGGACGGCTACGAGCGCTTTGCCCAACGCCACCCGGAACTGCGCGAGCAGACGGTCATCATCGAGAGTTTCTCCAAGCCCTGGGCCATGACGGGCTGGCGCCTGGGCTGGCTCGCGGCAGCCGCCCCCGTCATCGCCGAGATTGCAAAGGCCCACCAATACTTGGTATCGAGCGCCGTCTCCTTCGAGATGGACGCCGCAGTCCGAGCCCTCACCGTCGACCCCACCCCCATGCTCAACGTCTACCGAGCCCGCCGCGAACGCGTACTCGCAGCCTTAGACGACATGGGCCTCGACGTAGTAGAGCCAGCAGGAGCCTTCTACGCCTTCCCGAGCATCAAACAATTCGGCCTAACAAGCGAAGATTTCTGCATCAAAGCCATCAAAGAAGCCAACGTAGCCCTAGTCCCGGGCGACTGCTTCGGCACCGAAGGCAACGTCCGCCTCAGCTACTGCGTCTCCGACAAAGACCTAGACGAAGGCCTCCGCCGCCTGTCCACCTTCATTTCAACCTTATAGCCCAACGGGACGCAACACATCAGCCCACCGACATAAGGGTTATGCGTGGGGCGCGCCGGCCAACGGCAACCCTGGCTGCCCCAAAGTCAACACAGGTCGCGCCGCCAAAGGCCAGGCGCAAGCTTTTCGTAGATTCCGCACGAGCCGAAGAGCACTAAATGTGCTCTTCGTGCGAGCCCAGGACCTGACCGAGCGAAAAGCTTGCGCCTGGCCTTTGGCGGCGCGACCGAGATGGTGGAATTGTGTGCAGCCAGAGTTGCCGTTGACCGACGCCGGGGTCCCCGCCATAATACTCTCGGTTCACGCACGAATCCGCTGCCAGAGACAGCCGGCGCAAACGGGTCTTACCCGCGAGCTTAATGGGACATCCCGCCAGCCGAGGTGGTCGAGTAGATATGTCTTCTCGCCCCCGTCGCTCATGCAGCGCGGGGGCTTTCTTTTTGGACATGCCCCCGTCACGTCCTTGTGGCGGACCGTGCCCGGAAAGAATTCGAGGAGGTGTAATTCATGCCCCAGCAGTACAAAATCGACAAGGTTGCAGAGATCGAGTCCCGTATCGCCGAGAACGCCGGTCTGTTCGTCGTCAACTACAACGGTCTGACGGTTAAGCAGGCTCAGGAGCTGCGTCATCAGCTTCGCGAGTGCGGCGCCGAGATGAAGGTCTACAAGAACAACCTGGTCAAGATCGCTCTCAAGAACCAGGAGCAGCCCGAGCTCGACGAGATCCTCGCCGGCCCCGTCGCTTATGTGTTCTACGAGACCGAGCCGGTCGAGGCCGCTAAGGCCCTTAAGGACTTCTCCGCTAAGTCCAAGGGCGTCCTTGAGATCAAGGGCGGTATCTCCGACGGTAAGGCCGTTTCCGCTGATGATGTTAAGGCTATCGCCGAGCTGCCCACCAAGGATCAGCTTCTCGGCCAGATCGCCGGTCTCATCTCCGGTTTCGCTCGCGACATCGCTGTCTGCGTCAACGGCGTTTCCTCTGGTCTCGCTCGTTCGATCCAGCAGGTCTCCGAGCAGAAGGCAGCCTAGTCGCTGTTTTCACCCGCGGCGGCAACGCCGCACCCCTGGCGCATTCGCGCCGTGTTTTAACTGATCTCCGTGCATCCGCACGGAAACCGAAAGGACTTAGAAATGGCTAAGCTTACCACCGATGAGATCATCGATGCTCTTAAGGAAATGACCCTTCTCGAGGCTTCCGAGCTCGTCAAGGCTATCGAGGACACCTTCGGCGTTTCCGCCGCTGCTCCTGCCGCTGTTGTCGCCGCTCCCGCTGCTGGCGCTGCTGAGGCCGAGGAGAAGACCGAGTTTGACGTCGTGCTCGAGGGCTTCGGCGACAACAAGATCCAGGTCATCAAGGCCGTCCGTGAGCTCACCAACCTTGGCCTGAAGGAGGCCAAGGAGGTCGTCGAGGGCGCTCCCAAGGCTGTTCTCGAGGGTGCCAAGAAGGAGGATGCCGAGGCTGCCAAGGAGAAGCTCGAGGCTGCTGGCGCTGCTGTCACCCTCAAGTAATCAGGCTTTCTCGCCAGATTTCTTTGCAGACGGGGTTCGCATTGCGAGCCCCGTCTTTTTTGTTTTTCGGTCCCTCGACATCGGTTGCTCAAACTGCCATGTTCTGTGATTTGCGTCGTATCGGGCGCCCTGCCGTTGGGCAATAAAATTGCACCATTCGAGCAATAATTTGCGTTGACCTGCTGAAGAATTGTCTCTGCCTTGTAGCGACATATAGTTCCAGCGGTAAGATGCTTGGGTATCGCAATTTGGTCTGCGGCCGCCGTGCCGCACGCACAGGGCGCATTCTGCGCCTGCGAAAGGATCTTTGAATAACATGAAGGCAATCATCCCCGCCGCCGGTCTTGGCACGCGTTTTCTGCCTGGCACCAAGTGCACGCCCAAAGAGATGCTGCCGGTGCTCGACAAGCCCGTCATTCAGTACGTCGTCGAGGAGGCGCTCGATCCCGAGGAGGTCGACGACGCCATCATCGTTACTTCTCCCGGTAAGCCCGAGCTACTGAACTACTTCCAGCCCGATCGCTCGCTCGAGAACCTGCTGCGCGAGCGCGGCAAGAACGCCTATGCCGACGCCGTCGCCCACGCTGGCGGTATGCCGGTCGACTTCCGTTATCAGTACGAGCCCAAGGGCCTCGGCCATGCTATCCGCTCTGCTGCCGACGCCGTGGCAGGGGAGAACTTCCTGGTTCTTCTGGGCGACTACGTTGTGCCTAATCGCGACATCTGCGACAAGATGCTCGCCGTTTCCAAGGAGCACGGTGGAGCTTCGGTTATCGCCGTCGCTGCTTGCTCGCCCGAGGAAGTCAGCCGCTACGGCGTTATCGCCGGTGAGCGCGTCGGTTCGCTCGAGGGCGCCGAGGACGTTGCCGATGCCGAGCCGGGCGCTGTCTGGCGCATCGGCGGTCTGGTCGAGAAGCCCGCTCCCGAGGCTGCTCCGTCCAACCTGTACATCGTCGGTCGCTACCTGCTGAGCCCGCTGGTCATGGACCTGCTGGCAGATCAGCAGGCCGGCAAGGGCGGCGAGATCCAGCTCACCGACGCCATGGCCCGTTCGCTCGACCGCGAGGCCATGTATGCCGTCGTCATCGACCCGCTGTCGGGCTACGACACCGGCACTCCCTCTGGCTGGATGGCCACTAACGCCCTCATGGCTGCAAGCGACCCCCGCTTTGCCGATGCCTTCTGGGACGCCATCGACGAGCGCGGCGGCTTGATGCGCAAGTAAGCCTTCGGGCATCGACATTTACGGGTGCAGGCTTCGGTCTGCACCCGTTTTCTATGAGTGCTGTTATCTCTCCTCCGTTCGACCGTCAATGGCTCGCATCTTCAACTTCGTTCACAGAAATTATATGAACAGGTGTTCGATACACATACATCTACCTGCGCATTTTCTGTCGAAAAACTTTGCTACTCCAAAAACTCAATCGCGTCAAGGCTTTTCTTGCTCAACGGTCGGTACCTGATAAACTATTAGGTTGCGATAACTGGCGAAGCTATGCCTCGCCAACCCACCGAGCATTTCCGTGAAGGAGGAAAAACCTGGTGACCTACGCATACACTGCCACTGAGCGCAAGCGCGTCAGCTTCGGGAAAATCCCGGAGGCCATGGAGCTCCCCAACCTTATCTCTGTTCAAAGGGAATCCTTTGAGCGTTTTAAGGACGAGGGCCTTCGTGAGGCGTTCAAGGAATCCAGCCCCATCCAGAGCCAGAACCATGTTCTCGAGGTTACCTTCGGCGAGCATCAGTTCGGCGACCCCGCGCACACCGTCGAGGAGTGCCGCGAGAAGGATATGACCTATCAGGCTCCGCTTCTGACCGACGTCCGTCTCACCAACAAGGAGACCGGCGAGATCAAGGAGCAGCTCGTCTTCATGGGCGACTTCCCCATGATGACCGATCAGGGCACCTTCATCATCAACGGTACCGAGCGTATCGTCGTCTCGCAGCTCGTCCGCTCCCCGGGCGTGTACTACAGCTCCGAGATGGATTCGGGCAAGCAGATCTACAAGGCCCAGATCATCCCGTCCCGCGGTGCCTGGCTTGAGTTTGAGGTCGACAAGCGCGACCAGCTCATGGTCTCCATCGACCGTAAGCGCAAGCAGAGCGCCACGATGTTCCTGCGCGCCCTTGGCATCGCCGTCACCAACGACGACATCATCGAGCTGCTCGGCAACTCCGATGTGATCAAGCGCACCCTGGAGCGCGACACCGCCCTCACCCGCGAGGACGCCCTCATCGAGATCTACCGTCGCCTGCGCCCGGGCGAGCCTCCCACCGTGGACGCTTCCCGCAGCCTGCTCGAGGGCCTGCTCTTCAACCCGCAGCGCTACGATCTGGCCCGCGTCGGTCGCTACAAGGTCAACAAGAAGCTCAACCTCACCACCGAGGAAGAGGTCACGGTGCTCACCGACGAGGATATCGTCGCGACGCTGCGCTACCTGCTGTCCCTCGCCGCCGGCGAGCAGGGCTTCAAGGTCGATGACATCGATCACTTTGGCAACCGCCGTATCCGCACCGTCGGCGAGCTCGTCGCCAACCAGTTCCGTATCGGCATGAGCCGTATGGAGCGCGTCGTCCGTGAGCGCATGAGTTCCCAGGACATCGACGAGATCACCCCGCAGTCGCTCATCAACATCCGCCCGATCGTGGCCTCCATCAAGGAGTTCTTCGGTTCCTCGCAGCTCTCGCAGTTCATGGACCAGGCGAACCCCCTGACCGGTCTGACCCACAAGCGCCGTCTGTCCGCACTCGGCCCTGGCGGTCTTGCCGGCCACAAGTCCGGCTCCAGCCGCCGCACCAACGTGCCGACGGCCGTCCGCGACGTTCACAACTCGCACTACAGCCGCATGTGCCCGATCGAGACCCCCGAAGGCCCCAACATCGGCCTGATCGGCTCGCTCGCCCTCTATGCCCGCGTGAACGAGTACGGCTTCATCGAGGCCCCGTTCCGTCGCGTCGAGAACGGCGTTGCCACCGACCAGATCGACTGGATGACCGCTGACGAGGAAGAGAAGCACGTCATCGCGCCGGCCAACACGCCGCTCGATCCCAAGACCAACGAGTTCATCACGACCGATGCCGAGGGCAAGCTTGTCCGTCCGCACACCGTGATCGCCCGTACCCGTGACTTCGACGGCTCCTTCGGCGCCCCCGCCGACGTGCCCGTCGAGGATGTCGACTACATGGACGTCTCGCCGCGTCAGATGCTCTCCGTCGCAGCCACGCTGATCCCGTTCCTCGAGCACGACGACGCTAAGCGTACGCTCATGGGCGCTAACATGCAGCGTCAGGCCGTGCCGCTGGTTCACCCCGCCGCTCCCTATGTCGGTACCGGCATGGAGCGTCGCGCCGCCCTGGACTCCGGCGAGGTCACCCTGGCCAAGAACGCCGGCGAGGTCATCTTTGCCGACGCCGCCAAGATCATCGTCAAGCATGCCGGCGGCATGGACGAGTATCACCTGGCCAAGTACCAGCGTTCCAACCAGTCCACCTGCATCAACCACCGTCCGCTCGTGCGTGTCGGTGACACCGTTGAGCAGGGCGAGCCCCTGGCCGACGGTCCTTCGACCGATCACGGCGAGCTCGCACTGGGCCAGAACCTCACCGTGGCCTACATGCCGTGGGAAGGCTTTAACTACGAGGACGGTATCGTCGTGTCCGAGCGCCTGGTGGCCGAGGACCTGCTGACGACCATCAACATCACCCGTCACGAGATCGACGCCCGCGACACCAAGCTCGGCCCCGAGGAGATCACCCGCGAGATTCCGAACCTCTCCGAGGACATGCTTGCCAACCTCGACGAGGACGGCATCATCCGCATCGGCGCCGAGGTCGGCCCTGGCGACATCCTGGTCGGCAAGGTCACGCCTAAGGGCGAGAGCGCTCTGACTGCCGAGGAGCGCCTGCTGCGCGCCATCTTCGGTGCCAAGGCCCACGACGTCCGCGACACCTCCCTTAAGATGCCTCACGGCGCTTACGGCCGCGTCATCGACGTCGTCCGCTTTAGCCGCGAGAACGGCGACGATCTGGCTCCCGGCGTCAACGAGCAGGTGCGCGTCTACGTCGCCCAGCGTCGTAAGATCCAGCAGGGCGATAAGATCGCCGGTCGCCACGGCAACAAGGGTGTTATCTGCAACGTTCTGCCGGTCGAGGACATGCCCTACATGGCTGACGGTACCCCGATCGACGTTATCCTCAACCCGCTGGGCGTTCCTTCGCGTATGAACGTCGGCCAGCTGCTCGAGTGCCACCTTGGCTGGGCTGCTGCCTGCGGTTGGGATACCGAGCAGGCCGACTCCGACAAGTACGTCCCCGGTCCGTTCTTCACCGCGACGCCCGTCTTCGACGGCGCCAAGGAGGACGAGATCGCCGAGGTCATCCGTCGTGCCAACAAGAACATGCTCAACAAGGCCACCGCTGCCTTTGGCGATCACATGCGCCCCGAGTTCGTCACCCAGCTTGACGAGCGCGGCAAGACCCGCCTGTTCGACGGCCGCACCGGCGAGGAGTTCCGCGAGCCCATTACCGTGGGTACGTCCTACATCCTCAAGCTCGGCCACATGGTCGACGACAAGATCCACGCCCGTTCGACCGGCCCTTACAGCCTGGTTACCCAGCAGCCTCTGGGCGGCAAGGCTCAGTTCGGCGGCCAGCGCTTCGGCGAGATGGAAGTTTGGGCACTGTACGCTTACGGTGCTTCCAACGTCCTGCAGGAGATCCTGACCGTCAAGTCCGACGATACCGTGGGCCGCGTCAAGACCTACGAGTCCATCGTCAAGGGCGAGAACGTTCCTGTCCCGGGTATCCCCGAGTCCTTCAAGGTTCTCGTCAAGGAGATTCGCTCCCTCGCACTGGACATCGAGCCCATGCACGATGCCGACGAGGACGCCTCCGCCCCTGTGACCGCCGAGGAGACCTCCGCTCTCGACGACCTGGCTGCGCTCGCCGGCGTTGACGCCGACGTCGAGGCCGAGGATGCCGAGACCGCCGAGGCACCCGAGGCTGTCGCCGCCACGACCACTGATAAGGAGTAGTTGACTGTGGCAGATTTCGAAGCTACTGATTTTGACTCGGTAAAGATCTCCCTTGCCTCCGCCGACCAGATCCGTTCCTGGTCGCACGGTGAGGTCAAGAAGCCGGAGACCATCAATTACCGTACCCTCAAGCCCGAGAAGGACGGCCTGTTCTGCGAGAAGATCTTCGGTCCCGCCAAGGACTGGGAGTGCTCCTGCGGCAAGTACAAGGGCATCCGCTTTAAGGGCATCGTCTGCGAGCGCTGCGGCGTCGAGGTCACCTCGGCCAAGGTGCGTCGCGACCGCATGGGCCACATCGAGCTCGCCGCTCCCGTGTCCCACATCTGGTACTTCAAGAGCCCCACGAGCTTCCCGATGAGCCGTATGCTCGACATCAAGTCCAAGGACCTCGAGAAGGTTCTGTACTTTGCCAGCTACATCATCACCGAGGTCGACTACGAGGCTCGCGAGGCCGACGCTGACGACCTGCGCGAGGAGCTCGCCGCCGATCTGGAAGAGATCGATGCCGAGTGCGCCCGCCAGATCGAGTCCCTCAAGGAGCAGGGCAACCCCGAGAACTTCGACGAGTTCTCCGACGAGGAGCCGCTGACCCCCGAGGAGATCGCCTCCGGCATCGTCGACATCGAGGAAGAGTGCAAGGACGAGAAGCAGCTCCGCACGGACGCCTTCAACGCCTTCATGAAGCTCAGCGAGCGCGACCTCATTTCCGATGAGCCGCTGTTCCGCGAGATGACCCGCTACTACTCCATGTACTTCAAGGGTGGCATGGGTGCCGAGGCCGTCCGCGACCTGCTCGCTGCCATCGACCTCCCCTCCGAGGCCGAGAAGCTCAAGGCCATCATCGCCGACGAGGACTCCCAGAAGCAGAAGCGCGAGAAGGCCGTTAAGCGCCTCGAGGTCGTTGACGCCTTCCTGAAGGGCGGTAACAGCCCCGCGAATATGATTCTGGACGTCATTCCGGTCATTCCGCCCGATCTGCGCCCGATGGTCCAGCTCGACGGTGGCCGCTTCGCCGCGTCCGACCTCAACGACCTGTACCGTCGCGTGATCAACCGTAACAACCGACTCAAGCGCCTGCTCGACCTGGACGCCCCCGCGATCATCGTGAACAACGAGAAGCGCATGCTCCAGGAGTCCGTGGACGCCCTGTTCGACAACGGCCGTCGTGGTCGCCCGGTCTCTGGCCGTGGCGGTCGCCCGCTCAAGTCGCTCGCCGAGGCCCTCAAGGGCAAGCAGGGTCGTTTCCGTCAGAACCTGCTGGGTAAGCGTGTCGACTACTCCGGCCGTTCGGTCATCGTTACCGACCCTAAGCTGCTGCTGCACCAGTGCGGTCTGCCCAAGACCATGGCGCTGGAGCTCTTCAAGCCCTTCGTCATGAAGCGCCTGGTCGAGCTTGGCAAGGTCGAGAACATCAAGGGCGCCAAGCGCGCTATCGACCGCGGTGCCACCTTTGTGTGGGACATCCTCGAAGAGGTCATCGACGGCCGCGTCGTGCTGCTCAACCGTGCACCGACCCTGCACCGTCTGTCCATCCAGGCCTTTGAGCCGGTGCTGGTCGAGGGCAAGGCTATCCACCTGCATCCGCTGGTCTGCTCGCCCTTCAACGCCGACTTCGACGGCGACCAGATGTCTGTCCACGTTCCGCTGTCCAGTCAGGCTCAGGCCGAGGCCCGCGTGCTCATGCTCTCTGCGAACAACCTGCGCTCGCCGGCATCCGGCAAGCCGGTCAACATCCCTTCGCAGGACATGATCATCGGTGTGTACTACCTCACCCAGGTTCGCGAGGGTCTGCCGGGCGAGAACCATGTGTTCTCGAGCTTTGACGACGCGCTGCACGCCTATGACTGCCGCTCCGAGGCCGACATGCAGGCCAAGATCCAGGTCCGCGTGTCCGCTGCCGATGCCAACGTCATCAACGAGGACGGCACCCGTATCTTCCGCGTCAAGAACGGCAAGAACGAGTTCGTCGACTACGACGTCACCGGCAACAAGACCGCTCGCTTCGAGACGTCTATCGGCCGCATCATCTTCAACCGCCAGTGCCTGCCCGAAGACTACGAGTTCATGAACTACAAGATGGTCAAGGGCGACGTGGCCAAGCTGGTTGCGGACTGCTGCGATCGTTACCCCGAGGCCAAGGTCGGCCCGATCCTCGACGCCATCAAGTACTCTGGCTTCCACTACGCTACCCGCGCCGGCCTCACCATCTCGGTGTGGGACGCTCTCATCCCTGCCGAGAAGCAGGAGCTGCTCGACCGCGCCCAGGCCAACGTCGACCAGATCAACGAGTACTTCGAGGAGGGCTTCATCAACGGGACGGAGCGCCACATCGAAGTCGTTAACGAGTGGACCGCTTGTACCGATAAGGTTGCAGCGCTCATGCTCGACATGTTTGACGAGGAGAACCCGCTGTACATGATGGCCGACTCCGGCGCCCGTGGTTCTAAGACCCAGTTGCGTCAGCTCGGTGGCATGCGTGGCCTGATGGCAGACATGTCCGGCGAGACGATCGACCTTCCCATTAAGGCGAACTTCCGCGAGGGTCTGCTGCCGCTCGAGTACTTCATTTCGACCTACGGCGCCCGTAAGGGCCTGGTCGATACCGCATCCCACACCTCGGACTCTGGTTACCTGACCCGTCGTCTGGTCGACGTGGCCCAGGACGTCATCGTCCGCGAGGAGGACTGCGGCACGCACGAGGGCGTTACCTACAACCTCATCATCCCCGGCACCACCGACCTCAACACCGACCTCGTCGGCCGTTGCTTCATCGAGGACGTCGTGGCTCCCGATGGCACCGTGCTCTTTGAGCAGGACGGCTACATCGAGAAGGTCGCCGACATCCAGAAGATGGTCGATGCGGGCCTCAAGAAGGTCAAGCTTCGCGCGCTGCTCACCTGCCGCTCCAAGTACGGCGTGTGCCAGAAGTGCTACGGCTGGGATCTTTCCACCCGTCGTCCGGTCGCCATCGGTACCGCGGTCGGCATTATTGCCGCCCAGTCCATCGGCGAGCCCGGTACGCAGCTTACGATGCGTACCATTCACTCCGGCGGCGTCGCTGGCGTCGACGATATTACGCAGGGTCTGCCTACGGTCAGCCGTATGTTCGATATCGTCGGCAACGTCAACGAGAAGATCCTGGGTCGCGAGGCCGAGCTGGCTCCGTACTCCGGTCACCTCTCGATTAAGCCCGAGAAGTCCGAGTACGTACTGACGCTCACCGACTCCGAGGATCACACCCGCGTCCTCGACGAGCGTCGCGTCCCCGCTTCGGTGCGCTTTATGCCCGAGATCGAGGATGGCTGCGAGGTTCGCGCCGGCGACCAGATCACCAAGGGCTTCGTCAACTTCCGCAACCTGCGCAAGCTGACCGACATCGAGTCGACGATGCACACCTTCGTCGAGAGCGTTAAGGACGTCTACACCAGCCAGGGCGTCGACCTGAACGACAAGCACATCGAGGTGCTCGCACGTCAGATGCTGCGTCGCGTTCAGATTACCAACCCCGGCGATTCCAAGTACCTGCTTGGTCAGTACGTCGACCGCTATGAGTTCGCCGACGAGGTCGAGCGCGTTGCCCGTCTGGGCGGTCAGGCTCCCGTGGCCGAGCCCGTCATCCTGGGTACGCTCAAGGTCGCGTCCAACATCGACTCCTGGCTGTCGAGCGCTTCGTTCATCCGTACCGCCGGCGTCCTTACCGAGGCTGCCATCGAGGGCAAGGTCGACCACCTGCTCGACCTTAAGTCCAACGTCATCGTCGGTAAGAAGATCCCGGCTGGTACCGGCCTCAAGCCGTACGCCAACGCTAAGCTGACGTATCGCACGGCCGACGGCTACGTGGACATCGATGGCCCGGCTTCGCCCAATGCCAAGTCGCTGCCCGAGTGGGCTCCTGTGGAGCTCAAGGACCTGGACGAGCAGCTCCCGCAGCAGCTCGACTGGGCCGGCTACGACGAGTTCGGCGGTGCTGATGGTTCATTCACCCGCAACGGCCACACCATCTCCGCCGAGAAGGCTCGCCTGTACCTGTTCGACGACCTGGGCGTGTCGCAGCGCTGGACCAACAAGTTCAGCGAGGTCGGCATCGAGACGGTCGGCGACCTGGTCGGCAAGTCCGAGGAGGATCTGCTGCGCATCGATGGTATCGGTGCTAAGGCGATCGAGGAGCTCCGTGACGGCCTGGAGGCCCATGACCTGCTCTACATCCTCGAGAACAACGACGACGTTGCCGACGAGGAAGACCTCTCGCAGCTGCTGCAGATGGTCTTTAGCCCCGACGGTCCGGACGACATCCTGCTGGGCACCTCCGCCGCGCCGACGCATCACGCCGACGCCGACGAGGAGCTCCTGGGCGCCCCGATCGACGACAAGAAGGCTCCTGCCAACGGCGCGATCAACGAGGACATGGCTTCCCTCGACGAGCTGCTCAACCAGCTCGTGGACACCGACGACGCCGAAGAGGCCAAGAACAACGACGAGGAGTAATTTCCTAGAACGTTAACCGTCCTTCCAAAGACCCGCTTCTCAACAGGGGAGCGGGTCTTTTTTGGTGAGGAACGTTACCCCGACGAGCACGTCGGATTCCCGGAACGGGCCGCCCGCTGTTTAAGTTTGTCGCGAGTTCCGCACGCAAAGGAAAGCACTTAATGTGCTTTCCGTCTTGCGCAGGACTGTAGAGCAGCAAACTTAAACAGCGGGCGGCCCGTTCCGGGAATCTGCCCCCGCGCACAGAAGGGGATTCCTTTTGCCAATAAGGGACAGGTTTATTTTGGTAGGTTTTTCCTGCTTGAATTTGAAACATTTCGCCCGACAAGAGCGTATCTAAGGTGAGGGCCTCACCAAGAATTATTAACGTCACCGGGAGGTGATTATGGAAGAACAAGCATTTAGACAGGCGGTTGAAGATCACCGGGATGTCGTGTTTCGAATCGCGTTGACGTACCTGCGTGATCGCGCCGACGCCGACGATGTTGCTCAAGACGTCTTTCTTAAGTTGCTTAAAAGCGATGGACACTTTGAAAGTTGGGAACATCTTCGCCGCTGGCTTATCCGGGTCACGATCAATGAATGCAAATCGCTCTTTCGAAAGCCGTGGAGGCGTGTGGAGGATATTGAGAACCTGGCCGATTCGCTTTCGGCGGCGCAGGATGAGACCAAGGCGGTCCTGTCAGACGTTATGCGACTTCCGGAGCGATTCCGTGTTCCCATCGTGCTCTATTACTATCTGGGCTTTTCGACCTCAGAGATTGCCGAGTTGTTGCATGTACCAGCCGCGACCGTTCGAACGCGTTTAGCTCGCGGTCGATCGAAGCTCAAGTTCATCCTAGAGGAGGGCGACCGTGAAATCCAATCAAATCAAGCAGGCTTTCGAGTCCATCCAAGCCGATAGCGATCTTGCAGATCGCGTCCTAAATACCGCTGCGGGTGAGCCGCTTCATCGAAAGGGCCACGCGAAGCCTCTCTATGTTGCCGTAATCGGATGTCTTGCCGGAGTACTGGCGACCGGAGGGGTCGCCTACGCCGTTGTCAATTCCGGCTATTTTGCCTCAGCCTGGGGAAACCACGGCAATGGGGATTCCATTACCTGGACCAACGGTGGCTCATCGGGGATTAAATACACCTACACCAGAGAGTTTGGTGACGGCATCGCGCCCCAAAGCCTAGAGGGTGCAGTCCAGAAGGTTAATCTGTCCGTCGAGGGCAACGGCTATACGCTTGATATCCATGAGATGGCAATCGACCAAAACGGCTGCGGAGCCGTGACGTTTACGTTGTCCAATCCAAATGGAGTTAACTACTACAAGCCAGCAGCAGAGATTGGCGAACTTGTTCTCTATGGTGAAGAAGAGCAGGGCATCGGCACGCCCGATATGAAGTTCGGCGAGGAATGGCCTGACACGCGCAGCACAATTGATAAGGACACATCAAGCGATACTGTCATTAATGGCACGATGTACTTTGCCGCTATGGATCGCGAGCGAGATTTGCAACATGCTGTCACCTGGAATATCCACTGGACCGAGGGTGAAGGTGAGAGTGCGAGGCGGTTTGAGGCGTCGACACCCGAGTTCAATATTGGAGCGTACGTCGATACAAAGGAACTCCGCTCCGGTGACTCGCCTCTTGAGATTAGCCCGTTTTCCATCCAGACGCACATCGATGATTTGGGCTATGAAGCAGTTGATAATAAGCTGACCGTCAGCTACAAGGATGGATCGGAGCAGATTATCGAAGATGACGACGCAGGGGTGTTCAACTTATATTTTTCTTATGGGCGCAATAGCGGAGAGAACATCTGGGTGCCAACGAAGTTGATTGATGTCGATCAAGTTGTCTCGGTAACCCTTGAAATTGTGAGGTATACATCAACAGGGGAGACCGAAACGAAAGAGCCCTTTACCATCGTCTATTCGTAAGATTTGGGGTCGCTTCCTACTAGGGGAAGCGGCCTCTTTTGCGTTAAATGGAAACGCCGCCGATTTCCATGCGACAGATGAGAGCAGATCACCGCTGGAGCGCGACGTTTCCCCAGATAAAACCGACCAAAATAAACCTGTCCCTATTTGGAAGGGAACGTTGCCCCGACAAGCACGTCGGATTCCCGGTCCGGGCGGCCCGCTGTTTAAGTTTGTCGCGAGTTCCGCACGCAAAGGAAAGCACTTAATGTGCTTTCCGTCTTGCGCAGGACTGTAGAGCAGCAAACTTAAACAGCGGGCCGCCCGGGCCGGGAATCCGCCCCCGCGCACAGGAGGGGATTCCTTTTGTGTAGGCTTTGCGGAAATATGGCTATTTTGGGATACGCCCGGCGGCGTGGTCTGTTGACGGCACAGCTAACGCCACGTATCCTATCGAACTGCGTGTTTCGTAGGGGGATGCTGACCCCTCGATTCAAGCCGTTGCACTTTACAGAAAGCTGGAATCATTCGAGAAGGAGTACGCTTTGCCTACTATTAACCAGCTGGTTCGCCAGGGCCGCCATTCCGTGCCCAAGAAGTCCAAGAACGCTGCTCTGCAGCACAACGCACAGAAGCGCGGCGTGTGCACCCGCGTCTTCACCACGAGCCCCAAGAAGCCGAACTCGGCTCTTCGTAAGGTTGCCCGTGTTCGCCTCGTCAACGGCATCGAAGTTACCGCCTACATCCCGGGTGAGGGCCACAACCTGCAGGAGCACTCCATCGTGCTCGTCCGCGGCGGTCGTGTCCGTGACCTCCCTGGTGTCCGTTATCACGTCATCCGTGGCGCCTACGACGCTGCTCCGGTCCAGAACCGTATGCAGGCCCGTTCCAAGTACGGTGCTAAGCGCCCCAAGGCCAAATAAGCCAGATAACGTTTTGATACTTTCGCCGTGTGCCGCCTAAGCGCCGCACGGTAGACACTTAAGGAGATTTCACATGCCGCGTCGTGCAGCAGCTAATCGTCGTGAGGTTCAGCCTGACGCCGTTTACAACAACCGCCTGGTGACTCAGCTCATCAACAAGGTCCTTCTTGACGGCAAGAAGGCCACCGCTGAGCGCATCGTTTACACCGCTTTCGAGATCGTTGCCGAGAAGTCCGAGGGTGGCGACGCTCTCGCTACCTTCAAGAAGGCTATGGACAACGTCAAGCCCACGCTCGAGGTTAAGCCCAAGCGTGTCGGTGGCGCTACCTATCAGGTCCCGATGGAGGTCAACTCCCGTCGTTCCACCGCTCTGGGCATCCGCTGGATCGTCAACTTCTCCCGCGCTCGCAAGGAGAAGACCATGGCCGAGCGTCTCGCCAACGAGATCCTCGACGCTTCCAACGGCCTGGGCGCTTCCGTCAAGAAGCGTGAGGACGTCTTCAAGATGGCCGAGGCCAACCGCGCGTTCTCTCACTATCGTTGGTAAGTTAAGGTAAGGAACTAACATGGCTAAGCCTAAGTACAAGCTTTCCGATACCCGTAACATCGGCATCATGGCTCACATCGATGCCGGTAAGACCACCACGACCGAGCGTATTCTTTACTACACCGGTAAGACCCACAAGATCGGTGAGGTCCATGAGGGCGCTGCCACCATGGACTGGATGGTTCAGGAGCAGGAGCGCGGCGTAACCATTACCTCCGCTGCTACCACCTGCTTCTGGAACAAGGACGGTAAGGACTACCGCATCCAGATCATCGACACCCCGGGCCACGTTGACTTCACCGCCGAGGTCGAGCGCTGCCTGCGCGTCCTCGATGGCGCTGTTGCCGTCTTCGACGCTGTTGCCGGCGTTCAGCCCCAGTCTGAGACCGTTTGGCGTCAGGCTTCTACCTTCAACGTCCCCCGCATCGCCTTCATCAACAAGTATGACCGCGTGGGCGCTGACTTCTTCAACGCTATCGAGACCATGAAGGATCGTCTCGACGCTAACGCCGTGGCCGCTCAGGTCCCGATGGGCGCCGAGGACAACTTCTGGGGCGTCATCGACCTGGTCACCATGACCGCATGGGACTTCAAGGCCGACGAGAAGGGTATGACCTACCCTGAGCCGATGGACGAGATCCCGGCTGAGTTTGCCGACATCGCTGCCACCAAGCGCGAGGAGCTCCTTGACGCTGCTGCCAGCTTTGACGACGAGCTCATGGAGAAGATCCTCATGGAGGAGGACTTCACCGTCGAGGAGCTCAAGGCTGCTCTGCGCAAGGGCGTTCTGGCCAACGAGCTCAACCTCGTCTTCGTGGGTTCCGCCTACAAGAACAAGGGCGTTCAGGAGCTGCTCGACGCTGTCGTCGACTACCTGCCCAGCCCGCTCGACGTTGAGGCCGTCACCGGTACCGATCCGGACACCGGCGAGGAGATTCAGCGTCATCCTTCCTTCGACGAGCCCTTCTCCGGCCTGGTCTTCAAGATCATGACCGACCCGTTCGTCGGTAAGCTCACCTATGTCCGCGTTTACTCCGGCCGCGCCGAGTCCGGCTCTTACGTGGTCAACGCTTCCAACGGTCAGCGCGAGCGCCTCGGCCGCATCCTCGAGATGAACGCCGCCGAGCGTATCGACCGTGACGACGCTGCCGCCGGCGACATCGTCGCTTGCGTCGGCTTCAAGAACTCCACCACCGGTGACACCCTGTGCGCCGAGGGCAAGGAGATCGTTCTCGAGAAGATCGAGTTCGCTAAGCCCGTTATTGACGTTGCCATCGAGCCCAAGACCAAGGCCGAGCAGGACAAGATGTCCCTGGCTCTGACCAAGCTCGCCGAGGAGGACCCGACCTTCCAGGTGTCCACCAACCACGAGACCGGCCAGACCATCATCGCCGGCATGGGCGAGCTGCACCTCGAGATCATCGTCGACCGTCTGCTCCGCGAGTTCAAGGTTGACGCTAACGTTGGTAAGCCCCAGGTTGCCTACCGCGAGACCGCTGGTCACGACGTCGAGAAGGCTGAGGGCAAGTTCGTCCGTCAGTCCGGCGGTCGCGGTCAGTACGGTCACGCCGTCATCAAGCTCGAGAAGATGGAGGAGGGCTTCGGCTACGAGTTCGTCAACGCTATCGTCGGCGGCGTCGTGCCTAAGGAGTACATCCCGTCCATCGACAAGGGCATCCAGGAGGCCCTGAACACCGGTGTTATCGCCGGCTTCCCGGTCCTCGACGTTAAGGTCACCCTGTTCGACGGTTCTTACCACGAGGTCGACTCCTCCGAGGCCGCCTTCAAGATCGCCGGTTCCATGGCTATCAAGGACGCCCTCAAGAAGTCCGATCCGCAGCTGCTCGAGCCGATCATGGCTGTCGAGGTCGAGACCCCCGAGCAGTACATGGGCGACGTTATGGGCAACCTCTCCGGTCGCCGCGGCAAGATCGAGGGCATGGAGGATCGCAAGAACAGCAAGCTCATCCGTGCCAAGGTGCCGCTGGGCGAGATGTTCGGTTACGCTACCGACCTTCGCTCCCAGACCCAGGGCCGTGCATCCTACACGATGCAGTTCGACTCTTATGAGCCCGCGCCCAAGTCCATCGTGGACGAGGTCATGAGCAAGAACGCCTAAGTTCGAGCTCCCTGTTACGTAATCCGCGAGAACATCTCTCGCACTCTTTGGAGGTTTAAGTTGGCTACCCAGAAGATCCGCATTCGCCTCAAGGGCTATGATCACGAGGTCGTCGATCAGTCCGCGAAGCTCATCGTCGAGACCGCTCAGAAGACCGGCGCTCGCGTTTCCGGTCCTGTCCCCCTGCCCACCGAGCGTAACCTGTACACGGTTATCCGCTCGCCGCACGTGAACAAGGACTCCCGTGAGCAGTTCGAGATGCGCACCCACAAGCGCCTCATCGACATCCTCGACCCCACCTCGGGCACCGTTGATTCGCTCATGCGTCTCGACCTCCCCGCTGGCGTCGACATCGACATCAAGCTCTAAGCGATATCGCTCATAGCTTAAAGAGCCCCGCCGCCATTACGGTAGCGGGGCTCTTTTGTTTGAATGATGGTTTGGACTGCCGGGTAATGCTGCCGAGCCGACGGCTGCGGCGCCCTAATCGCTTAAGGGGCGCAGCGATGCCTCCTCAAAATGGAAGGATCTAAAGCCGTCTTCCGTTTCGATACACGCGCGACCAAAGGCATCGACGGTTTTAAAGACACCTCGTGCCAGCTCGTCTCCAGCGGGGGAGCGGGCGATAACGTGTTCCCCAATCCAATTGAGGTGTGCGACATATTCGTCGTGGACGGGCGCGAGCGGTCCGGCGTTTTCTTCCATGGCGTTGAGCAGATCTGCCCACGTGTCCACGGCGTTTACGACGGTGTGATAGACCTCTTTGAGTAACACATCGACGGCGGGAACGTTCTCGTTGAGATCCGAGAGACCGATTGCCGGCAGGCCGCCATCGGGCACCTCTTGGGGCGTGTAGTTTACGTTGACACCAATGCCGCAGACGGCGAAAGGTTTGCCTTCGTTATCGCGTGCGGCCTCGACCAGAATGCCGCCGAGCTTGCGTCCTCGCGCGACCAGGTCGTTGGGCCATTTAAGGCGAATCTCGTTTGCAAGACCCTGCTTTTCGAGTGCTTCGAGCACCGCTAGGCCGCTGACGGCGGCAAGACCAGAGTACTTTGCGGGATTAACGCATGGACGCAGGACAATCGAAAGCAATAGGTTGCCGGCGGTTGAATCCCACTTGTGGCCGCGCCGGCCGCGTCCTGCCGTTTGCGCGCGGGCGGCAAGTCCTGTGCCGTGCGGCGCACCCTGTTTTCCTGCCTCGAGCAGGTCATCGTTGGTCGATCCGGTTACGTCGACAATCGTTAATTGGGCATCCATAGCGGCTGCTACCTCCTTATTGAATAAGTGAATGACGCAATGGTGTCGAGAGATAGACACAATGTGAAGCCTTTGTCGCATTTGGACAATTTAATGTTAACACGTCAACAAAGACTGAAATGCGTTATCCTCTCTTGGTCGATGTAAACACGTCAACAACTCAAAGGAGGTTAGTGATGGGTTTCACGATTCTTGGAACAGGTTCGGCACTTCCTGAGCGCAGTGTTTCCAATGACGAGCTGTCTGAGTTCCTCGATACCTCGGATGAGTGGATTTTTACTCGCACAGGTATCAAGAGCCGCCACGTCTGCACCACCGAGTCACTTGACGACCTTGCCGTGGCGGCGAGCGAGCGGGCACTCCAGGTGTCCGGAATCGACGCGAGCCAGCTGGATCTGATCGTCTGCTCGACGACGACGGGTGACCACCTTGTTCCCGCTGAGGCGTGTGCCGTTGCTGAGCGACTAGGCGCGACGTGCCCTGCCTTCGATGTCTCGGCGGCTTGTGCCGGCTTCGTATTTGCGCTCGATGTCGCCGAGGGCTATATCGCCCGCAGCCGTGCCGAGCGCGTGCTTGTTGTTGCTGCCGAGCAGATGACGCGCGCGCTCGACTGGACCGACCGTGCCACCTGCGTGCTTTTTGGCGATGGGGCAGGCGCCGCAGTGATTGAAGCTGGGGGAGACAACCCCCTTGCCGTTGAGCTTTCGACGGCGCCCGACGTCGAGACGTTGCGCGTTCCCGGTCTGGTCGGTACCTCGCCGTTTAAGGCTTCCGCAGATAGCGCGAGCGTGCTGTCCATGAATGGCCGCCGCGTGTTCAAGTTCGGCGTCAACGCCATCTGCGACACGGTCCATAAGCTTGCGATCGATGCGGGCATTTCGGTCGAAGACATCGACCATTTTGTATTCCATCAGGCTAACGAACGAATCCTGAGTCAGGCGGTCAAGCGCCTCGGCGTGCCAGACGAGCGCGTGGTTCGAACGCTGCGCGAGACCGGCAACATCTCGAGCGCTTGTATTCCGCTTGCCCTCGACCGACTGGCAAACACCGGCGCGCTTTGCCCGGGCGACACGATCGCCTTGGTTGGATTTGGCGCCGGTCTGGATATAGGTGGCTACCTGCTTCGTTGGAAGTAGTTGCACATAGGACATAAAAACGCCCCCTGGGCACAAACAAAGGAGAACTACCATGGCAGATCAGAAGACCTTCGAGCGCGTTTGCGACGTTATCCGCGAGACCGCTGGTCTTGACGATGTCGAGATGAAGCCCGAGTCCACGCTCGAGGAGATTGGTCTCGACAGCCTGGGCACCGTCGAGATCCTCGTCGCCGTCGAGGACGAGTTTGGCATCCAGCTCGATACCGAGGAGAACCCCAAGACGGTCGGCGAGTTCGCCGATACGGTCGAGGCGGCATTGGAGAAGTAGAGATGCTCAAGACTCCTCTCTGCGATCTGCTCGGCATCGAAAAGCCCTTGTTCCAGGGCGGTATGGCCTGGATTGCCGATGCCTCGCTGGCGTCCGCAGTGTCCGAGGCGGGTGGCTTAGGCATCATCGCGGCCATGAATGCCGACGCCAACTGGCTGCGCGACCAGATTCACGAGCTGCGCGCCAAGACGGATAAACCTTTTGGCGTCAACGTTATGCTCATGAGCCCGTTTGTCGACGAGGTGGCACAGGTCGTGATCGATGAGCAGGTGCCTGTTGTCGTCACTGGTGCCGGCAATCCCACCAAGTACATGAAGGCTTGGAACGATGCGGGCATCAAGGTCATCCCAGTCGTGGCTTCGGTGGCGCTGGCGCGTCTCGTTGCGCGTCGTGGAGCCGCCGCTGTGGTTGCCGAGGGCACCGAATCGGGCGGTCATATTGGCGAGACTTCGACGATGGCGCTCGTTCCGCAGGTTGTCGATGCGGTCGATATTCCCGTTGTGGCGGCAGGCGGCATTGCCGATGGTCGCGGCGTGGCAGCTGCCTTTATGTTGGGCGCCGTCGGCGTCCAGGTTGGCACGCGCTTTTTGGTCGCAAACGAATGCACCGTATCCGAGCAGTACAAAGAACTGGTGCTCAAGGCGGGCGATACGTCGACGCGTGCGACCGGTCGCTCGACGGGACATCCTGTTCGTGCCCTCAAGAGCCCCTTCACCAACGCCTATGCCAAGAGCGAGGGTTCCGGCGCGAGTGCCGAGGAGCTCGGTGCTATGGGAACCGGTGCGCTGCGTAAGGCCGCCAAGGACGGCAACTACGAAGAGGGTTCGTTTTTGTGTGGACAGATTGCCGGCATGGTTAGCGAGCGCCAGAGCGCACGCGAAATCGTTGACGATCTGGTCGATGGCGCCGAGCGCGTCCTGAAGGGTGCGTCCGCATGGGTAGCGTAGCGTTTCTGTTTGCCGGCCAGGGTGCCCAACACCCCGCGATGGGCGTCGACCTGATCGAGACATCGCCGGCGGCCGCCGAGGTGTTCACCATTGCCGACGAGGTGCGCCCGGGGACGAGCGAGCAGTGCCGGAGCGCCTCCAAGGAGGAGCTCTCGCAGACCGAGAACACGCAGCCTTGCGTGTTCGTGCACGACTTGGCTGTCGCCGTCGCCCTGCGCGAGCGCGGCGTGGTGCCTGCCGCCTGTGCGGGATTCTCGCTGGGCGAGGTCGCTGCACTCAGCTTTGCGGGGGCATTCGATACGCGAGCGGGTTTTGAGCTCGTGTGTGAGCGCGCGGCATTGATGGCCACGGCGGCCGAGCGTCACCCTGGCGGCATGCGCGCCGTCATCAAACTTGATGCTGCGCAAGTCGAGAACCTGGCTGCGCAGGCCGGCGAGGACTGCTGGCCGGTCAACTACAACAGTCCCCAGCAGACGGTTGTGGCCGGAGCGCCCGATGCGCTGCAGACCCTCGACGTCCTAGTAAAAGAGGCTGGCGGCCGCGCCATGAAGGTCGCGGTGTCGGGTGCATTTCATAGCCCCTATATGGCCGAGGCGACTGAGGGGCTGGCGACGTATATCCAAGCCGGCCACGCGCCGTCCCCGCTGCTGATTCCGGTCATGGCAAACATGACGGCGGCACCCTATCCGGCGGACCCACGAGCAGCATCGGATGTCTTGGCCAACCAGGTGAGTCATGCCGTTCGCTGGGTCGACACGCTGCATGCTCTGCAAGATCAGGGCATCGACACGTTTATTGAGGTTGGCCCTGGCAAAACGCTGTCCGGCCTGATCAAGCGTACGTTGAGCGACGTTCGTGTGTATTCGTGCGAGACGGCCGAGCAGGTCGCAGCTATTGCCGACGAGCTCGCATAGTCCACAGGGCTGTAACCCGAAAGGAATGACATGGGCAACTTGAACAATGGCGCGCTCGAGCACAACGACTCACGTCGCGTGGCACTGGTCACGGGCGGCTCGCGGGGTATCGGCCGCGCCTGCGCTATCGGTCTGGCGGAGGATGGCTACGATATCGCCGTCGTCTATGCCGGCAGCGTCGATGCGGCGCGCGAGACGTGCGACGCCTGCGAGGCGGCTGGCGCCACGGCGCGCTCATATCAATGTGACGTGGCCGACCCCGCTGCCGTCAACGCGTGCGTGGAAGCGGTCCTCAACGACTTTGGCTCCATTTGGGCGCTCGTCAACAACGCTGGCATCACCTGCGATGGCCTGCTCATGCGCATGGGCGATGACGCCTTCGATCGCGTGCTCGATGTCAATCTTAAAGGAACGTTTAACACGACGCGTGCGCTCACCAAGACCTTTATGCGCCAGCGCGGCGGCTGCGTCGTCAACATGAGCTCGGTTGTGGGCCTGATGGGCAATGCCGGGCAGGCCAACTACGCTGCCTCCAAGGCGGGCGTGATCGGCCTGACCAAGGCGGTGGCGCGCGAGCTTGCGCCCCGCGGTGTACGAGTGAACGCGGTCGCCCCCGGGTTTGTCGAGACAGATATGACGGCAAAGCTCTCGGAGAAGGTGTGTACGGTAACCGAGGAGCAGATTCCCCTTAAGCGTATGGCGCAGCCCGAAGAGGTGGCCGGTGTGGTGCGATTTTTAGTGAGCGATGCGGCTGCCTACATTACGGGCGAAGTCATACGCGTCGACGGCGGAATGGCGATGTAGAAACCAGGGCCGAAGAACGGCTTGGATGAGGAGACCATGATGGAACAGAGAGTTGCAATCACCGGCATAGGTGCCGTATCGCCGCTCGGCAACACCGCGCTTGCCACCTGGGCGGCAATGTGCGCTGGCACGTGCGGCATCGGCCCGATTACGCACTTCGATACCGATGCGTTTGCCGTCAAGGTAGCGGCCGAGGTCAAGGGCTTTGACGGCAACGAGTACTTTGGCAAGCGTGATGCAAAGCATCTGGACCCCTGCGTTCAGTTTGCGATGGCGGCTTCGGACGAGGCCATGCGCGATGCGGGCTTTGATGTCGAAGGCGCCATCGATCGAGAGCGCCTGGGCGTCTACGTGGGCTCGGGTGTGGGCGGCATGCAGACACTCGTCGACAACGTCCACACGATCGCCGATCGGGGGCCTCGTCGCGCATCGCCTTACATGATCGCGATGATGATTCCCAACATGGCTTCGGGCAACATCGCGATTCGCCATAAGGCAAAGGGCCCGACCCTGCCCGTCGTGACTGCCTGCGCGACCTCGGCCCATGCGGTGGGTGAGGCGTTCCGCGCCATCAAGCACGGCTATGCCGACGCGATCCTCGCGGGCGGCGCCGAGGCGGCCATTATCCCCGATGCCGTTGCGGGCTTTACGTCCTGCCGCGCATTGACCACCAACCCTGATCCCGCGACGGCTTGCCGCCCGTTCGATGCAGACCGCGATGGCTTTGTGATGGGCGAGGGCGCCTGCGTGCTCGTGCTCGAGAGCATGGAACATGCGCAGGCGCGCGGTGCGCACATTTATGCCGAGGTCGTGGGCTACGGCAACACCGATGATGCCTATCACATCACGAGTCCTGATCCCGAGGCTGCCGGCATTGCCCGCGCGATATCGCTGGCGGTGACCGAGGGCGACGTCAGGCCTTCCGAGGGTCTCTACATCAATGCTCACGGCACATCGACCAAGCTCAACGATTCGTCCGAGACGGCGGGCATTAAGCGTGCGCTCGGCGAGGACGCGGCGCGCGCCGCGCACGTCTCGTCGACTAAGTCGATGACCGGCCACATGATCGGTGCCACGGGCGCCATCGAGGTCATGGCCTGCGCCATGGCGCTCGAGCAGGGCGTGGTGCCGCCGACCATTAACTACCGCACGCCCGATCCCGCCTGCGATCTTGACTACACGCCCAATCGCGCAGTTCGCGCCGACCTTACCTGGGCGCTTTCGACCAACCTAGGCTTTGGCGGGCACAACGCCGCCATCGCGCTGCGTAGATATACGAGGAGCTAGAGCATGGATTCCAAAAGACTTGCCGAGATAGCCGATGTTATGGAGGACCGCGGCCTCACGCGCGTGCGCGTTGAGGAGCCCGATGGCACCGCGGTCGAACTCGAGCGCGCGAGCGCCGCACAGCCGGTTGCCGTGCCCATGCCCATGCCGAGCGCTATGGCCGCTCCAGTTGCAGCTCCCACAGTCGCGCCTGCCGCACCGGAGCCCGCCGCGCAGACACCTGCCGCCGCACCGGAGCCCAAGGGCACCGAGGTGACCGCTCCCATGGTCGGCGTTTTCTATGCTGCCCCGGCGCCGGGCGACGAGCCGTTTGTGCACGTGGGCTCTAAGGTCAAGGCCGGCGAGACCCTCTGCATTATCGAGGCCATGAAGGTTCTCAACGAGGTGACGGCCGAGGCAGACGGCGAGGTGCTCGAGATCTGCGTGGCCGACGGCGACCTCGTGGAGTTTGGCAGCTGCCTCATGAGGATCGGATAGGTGATATCCATGAACAAAGAAGAGCTCAAGAAGCTGTTACCGCATCGCGAGCCGATGCTTTTGCTCGACGAAGCCGAGCTGGTGGGCGACGAGGCCCACGGCAAGATCACGATTACGGGCGACGAATACTTTTTGCAGGGGCATTTTCCGGGAAACCCGGTGGTCCCCGGCGTGATCCAGTGCGAGATGCTCGCCCAGAACTGCTGCGTGCTGCTGATGGGCGATGAGGAAGCGCGCGGCGCGACGCCGTTCTACACGAGTCTGGACAAGGTGCGCTTTAAGCGTCCGTTGCGCCCGGGCGATACGGTTGATCTGGTGTGCTCCATCACGCGTGCGCGCGGGCCGTTCCGCTTTGCGACGGGTACTGCAAGCGTCAACGGTGAGGTCTGTTGCCGCGCCGACATGTCTTTTGCACTCATGCACGAAAGTTAAGGAAGGCTTCATGTTCGACAAAGTGCTCATCGCCAACCGCGGCGAAGTCGCGGTCCGTGTTATCCGCGCGTGCCGCGATATGGGCATCAAGACCGTCGCCGTTTATTCCACGGCCGATGCGGACGCGCTGCACGTGCAGCTTGCCGACGAGGCGTATTGCATCGGCGGTCCGCGTCTTGCCGAGAGCTACCTCAACGACGATGCCATGCTCACCTGTGCCGTAAAGTCGGGAGCTAAGGCAATTCATCCCGGCTATGGCTTTTTCTCCGAGAAGGCGAGCTTCGTGCGCGACTGCGACAAGTATGGCTTGGCGTTTGTCGGTCCTTCGGCCAAGGTGATCGACAGCATGGGCGACAAGGACGCCGCACGTCGAACGGCTGCCGCGGCGGGCGTGCCCATCGTGCCGGGCTGCGATTTGCTCAAAAGTCCCGAGGAGGCAACGGCCGAGGCTGAGCGCATTGGCTGCCCCGTGCTTATTAAGGCGCGTGCGGGCGGCGGCGGTCGCGGTATTCGTAAGGTCGAGCGCGTGGAAGATGCGGCAAAGGCCTTTATTGAAGCACGCGCCGAGGGCGAGGCCGTTTTTGGCGACGGCGAGTGCTACATGGAGAAGTTCGTCGCGCCGGCGCATCACGTTGAGGTGCAGATTATGGCCGATAAGCAGGGCCATGTGTTTTCGCTCGGCGAGCGCGAGTGCTCGGTGCAGCGGCGCAACCAAAAGCTAATCGAGGAGAGCCCCGCGCCGTGCCTCGACGGACACGACGACATTCGTGCTCGCATGCACAAGGCAGCGCGTGACCTGGCTCGTGCCGTCGGCTACGAAGGAGCCGGTACCATCGAGTTCCTGTATTCGGACGACGGCAATTTCTACTTTATGGAAATGAACACGCGCTTGCAGGTGGAGCATCCGGTTACGGAGTTTGTGACCGATACCGACTTGGTCAAGTGGCAGCTGCGCGTGGCAGCCGGCCAGCCTCTGCCCTTTGAGCAGGAGGACATGCCGGTCCGCAACCACGCCATGGAGTGCCGCATCAATGCCGAAACGCCGGACTTTCTGCCGTCATGCGGAACGGTCACCGCGTTGCGTGTGCCGGGTGGTCCGCGCGTGCGCTGGGATTCCGCCATGTTTACCGGTGCGAAAGTTCCGCCGTACTACGACTCCATGCTTGGCAAGCTCATCGTGTGTGCGCCCACGCGTGACGGCGCCATTCGCAAGATGCGCTCGGCCCTGGGCGAGCTCGTGATTGAGGGCGTGAGCGAAAACAGCGAGCTTCAGCTCGACGTGCTGGCAAACGACGAGTTCTTGTCGGGCATGTACCACACCGATCTGATGGGGCATCTCTATGCTGATGAATAGAAAAGCGAAGACGGTCAACGTCCTCGAGGGACCGATGACCGAGTCGTGCGCCGAGTTTCCCGCGCGCCACGTGTTTATCAAGTGCCCGGAGTGCCGCCGCGTGATCGATGAGGCGCGCCTGCACGACAACCTCGAGGTCTGCCCTCGTTGCGGTAAACACTTTCGCGTGAGCGGGCGCGACCGCATGCGCATGACGATTGACGAGGGCACGTTTGAGGAATGGGATGCCAGTCTGGCGCCGGAGGACTTCCTTTCGTTTCCCGGCTATGCCGACAAGCTCAAGAGCGTGAGCGAACGTTCGGGCGAGCGCGATGCCGTTGTGTGCGGCAAGGGCAAAATCTGCGGTTGCGATACGGCGCTCTTCTTTATGGACGCCAACTTTATGATGGGCTCGATGGGTTCCGTGGTGGGCGAGAAGATCTGTCGCACATTTGAGCGAGCGACCGAGCTTGGATTGCCAGTTGTCGGCTTTACCGTTTCGGGCGGTGCGCGCATGCAAGAGGGCGTGACATCGCTTATGCAGATGGCCAAGATTTCTGCGGCGGTTAGGCGCCATAGCGAGGCGGGCGGCCTGTATATCACGGTGCTCACTGACCCCACGACCGGAGGCGTAACCGCGAGCTTTGCCATGGAGGGCGATATTATCCTGGCCGAGCCCGATGCCCTGACGGCATTTACCGGCCCGCGCGTGATCGAGCAGAACATGCACAAGCGCCTGCCCAAGGGATTCCAGCGCTCCGAGTTTTTGCTGGAGCACGGCTTTTGCGATGCCGTTGTTCCGCGTGGCGAGATTGCGCTCACGGTAGGCGAGCTGCTGGCACTGCACGAAGGGCACGCGCCCGGCCTGGGGGCACCGCATGAGATCGTGCATACGGGTCGTCGCGGCAAAAAGCTGGGACACTTGTTCAAGCGCTCGACCGCACCAAAAACCGCGCTCGAGATTGTCAAGCAGACCCGCTCGGCAGATCGCGCCACGGCGGGCGAGATGATCTCGCTGGGCCTGGATGGATTTGTGGAGCTGCATGGCGACCGTTACTTTGGCGACGACGCCGCCGTGGTGGCTGGCATTGGCTGGAAAGACGGGCGACCCGTGACGGTTATCGCCGTCGAGCGCGGTACCACGACCAAAGAGCGCATGCGTCGCAACTTTGGTATGGCACATCCCGAGGGCTACCGCAAAGCGCGTCGCCTTATGCGCCAGGCCGAAAAGTTTGGTCGACCGGTTCTGTGTCTGGTCGATACTTCGGGCGCGTTTTGCGGCATCGGTGCCGAGGAGCGCGGCCAGGGCGAGGCGATTGCCCAGAATCTCATGGAGATGAGCGGCCTCAAGACGCCGATTGTCTCGGTGGTGACAGGCGAGGGCGGCTCTGGTGGCGCGCTGGCGCTGTCCGTGGCCGACCGCATCCTGATGCTCTCGAGCTCGGCCTATTCGGTCGTGAGCCCCGAGGCCTGTGCGTCGATCCTGTGGAAGGATACCGAGCGCGCGAATGAGGCCGCCGAGGCGCTTAAGCTCACGGCCCCCGATCTGTTGGCGCTCGGCATCATCGACGGCATTGTTGACGATAGGGGCCTGTCGCATGAGGAGATCGCCGGTGCCGTCATGTCCTCGGCATTTGATGCCTTCGATACGCTTGGGCAGCTCGACGACGCGACCCTCACAAACCTCCGCTACGAAAAGTACCGCGCAATCGGTCAGTACCGCACGATGTGACAAAGGGACAGCCCGCATGTCATATTGGGAAAGGCATTCCATGCTACAAGTTTCTAACACCTCGTTTACAACGTCGGTTTCATCAAACGCCATGGCCGTGGTGGACTATCTGTCCAAAAGCATGATGTCGGCGCTGCCGTTTATTGTCTGCGCGGCGTTGTTCCGCACCGTCGCTGTCATTATGGGCGAAGGCATGCTGGGCCTGTGGTCTGCCGATTCCGATATCTATCGCCTGTTCTACAGTTGGCTCTATAACGCCGGCTACTACTTTTTGCCCATTTATCTTGGTTGGGCGGCCGCCCGCCAGCTCGGTTGCTCGGAGCAGCTGGGCATGATGCTGGGCGGCGTATTGATTGCACCCGATTTACTCAAGCTTGTCGATGCCGCATCGACGACGGGGGCATCGATGACTTCCGTGTATGGTCTGCTTCCTGCGCCGGTCAACGATTACACGACGACTGTTATTCCGGTTCTCATCTCGGTGCCCGTGCTATGGCGAGTGGAGTGTTTCTTTAAGCGCGTTATCCCTAAGGCCGTGGCGTTTTCGTTCGTTCCGTTTGCGACCATGCTTGTCATGGTTCCGGTTTCGCTGTGTATTACGGCGCCGGCGGGCAGCTGTCTGGGCATGCTGTTGGGCCAGCTTATGTTTATGCTTGGCAATTCCGGTGGCATCGTGTCGCTGCTCACGCTCATGGGGCTTGCTGCGGGCTGGGAGTTCCTAAAGATCGCCGGCGTCAGCAACGTTGTCCTATCGCTCGCCTATGCGCAGTTTATGAGTGTGGGAACGGATTCGTGCATCCTGATCGCCGCGACGATGGCAACGTTCGCCGTTTGGGGCATGCCCTTTGGCGCGTCGCTTCGCGTTGCGGATAAGGACGAGAAGGCGCTCATGCTGGGCTATTCAATCTCGGGTGTTCTTGGCGGCGTAAGCGAGCCGGCGCTGTACGGTTGCGGCTTTAAATATGGCAGGTGCCTGACGTGCATGGCCATTGGCGGCGCCGTCGGAGGCCTTGTTGCGGCCGTGGGCCACGTTACGGCCTATACCATCGGCATGACGAATGTCCTTATGGTCATTGGCTTTGCCACGGGCGGTATCTCGAACCTGCTGTGGTGCTGCGCTGCCGGCGGTGTGGCATTTGCGGTGTCTGCGGCGCTGAGCTACTGCTTTGGCGTGGTGCCGGCGAAGGGACAGACGACGGGGGACGGAGCCGATTCACCCGAAACCTCGAAGAGCGTGGCCGAAGTAAGCGCGTAAACCTGTGCGACACAAGGACGATTCCTTTGCCATATTCCAAGGCCGTGGCCCGTGTGGGTTGCGGCCTTTTTTGTATCTGGGGGACAAAGTGGCTACACTACAATCCGTTTGAGCAATAGATATATAGGTAGTACCGTGGGGGCGGATGTAGATGGTCGAGTGGATTGTTAAGCGTGCGCAGGGCGACCGTGCGCGCGTGGGCACGTTGACGGGCGTGGTGTGTATTCTCGCTAATGTTGCGCTTTGTGCTGCGAAGGGTGCAATTGGTGTGCTGTCGGGATCGGTTTCGATTGTGGCGGATGCCATGAACAACCTGTCCGATGCCAGCTCGAATATCGTGAGCGTGCTGGGCTTTAAGCTGGCGAGCAAGCCGGCCGACCCCGAGCATCCTTACGGCCACGGTCGCTACGAGTATCTCTCGGGTTTGGTCGTGGCGGCGCTCGTGCTGCTTATTGGCATCGAACTGGTGAAGTCCTCGGTGGAGCGTATTGTCAACCCGGAGCCTGTCGAGTTCTCGCTTGCCCTGGTGGCAGTCCTGGCGCTTTCGATGGTTGTTAAGCTGTGGATGGCGGCGCTCAACCAAAAGCTCGGCGACCGTATCGAGTCCGAGACACTGCATGCGACTGCCCAGGATTCCAAGAACGATGTTCTTGCCACAGGCGCCGTGCTGGCATGTGCAATTGTTTCGCAGGTGACGCACATCAATCTTGACGCATGGGTTGGCCTTGCCGTTGGCGCCTATATTGGCTGGAGCGGCTTTGAACTTATTCAAGATACGGTGAGCCCGCTTTTGGGTCAGTCGCCCGATCCTAAGCTGGTCAAGCACATTCGAGACAAGATCATGAGCTATCCCGGCGTTTTGGGAGTTCACGATTTGATGGTTCACGACTACGGCCCGGGCAGGAAGTTCGCAAGCGCTCACGCCGAGATGGCAGCCGAGGCCAGCCCGCTGGAAAGTCACGACACGCTCGATAACATCGAGCAGGCGTTTAGGAACGAAGACGGCATGATTGTCACGCTCCATTACGACCCCATCGTGACCGACGATCCAAAGGTGGTGAGCATGCGTCTGCGCATCAATGCCATGGCCCAGGAGATCGATGGTCGCCTCTCGATCCACGACCTACGCTGTGTTCCGGGCCCCACGCACACCAACGTGATCTTTGACTGCGTGCGTCCCTCAGATCTGCAGATGAGTGCCGAAGACGTAAAGCACGCGCTGGCACAACGAGTCGAATCGGAATACCCCAAGTCGATTGCCAAGATTACGATCGACGAAGACTACGTAGGCCATACCCACGAGTAGGGTTGCGCCTGCAAAGCAAGTTATACAGAAGGGGAGAATATGAAGCGTCTATATCTACTCCGCCACGGCCAGACAGAATTCAACGTTAAAAAGCTCGTCCAGGGTCGCTGCGATTCACCGCTCACCGATTTGGGCCGTCAGCAAGCCGGGATGGCAGCCGCATGGCTCAAAGCCCACAATGTCGTTCCTGACAAGGTGGTCTCTTCGCCCTTAGGCCGAGCCATGGACACCGCTAGTCTCGTTGCATGCGAGCTCCTCGGCCCGGACGCAGCAGTCGAGCCCTGCGAAGGCATCATCGAGCGCTGCTACGGCACCTTCGAAGAGGGCCCACACGACGCGCTACCCACCGACGTCTGGGATCCGGGCGAGGATCTGGTCCCCTTCGGAGGAGAAGGAAGCCGCGCACTGCAAGAACGCATGGTAGGCGCCCTCACCAATCTCATGGGCTCCGAGGGCATCGAAACCCTCCTAGCAGTAAGCCACGGCAGCGCCAGCCGCCAATTTATCAAGGCTGCAGCCCCAGAGGGCTTCGAGCTCCCAACAAAACTCCCCAACTGCGCCATCATGATCTTCAATTTCGATGAGGCAAAGCCACAAGCAGAAGGCGAGCCAATGCAATGCAAGTTCACCCTCCAGCAAATAGTGGACCCCCAACAAAGAAATTAGCTGAGCGAGCAAGGTTTAGCAGACATTAACGTGGCGTTCCCAGTGTGCGGCGGAGGGGGCGGGCCTGAGACATATTAAGGTTGTCGCGAGTTCCGCACGAACAGGAGAGCACTTAATGTGCTCTCCGTCGTGAGCAGGACTGTAGAGCAGCAACCTTAATATGTCTCAGGCCCGCCCCCTCCGCCGCACACTGGGAACGTGCCACGCACTTTACCTGCGTAAACAATGTGAGTGAAATATGAATCTCGATGGATACGCCCGCAGCCGTGTATACTAAACAGCTGTGTGTAACCAGGGGAGTATTCTGGCTGGACAAAATGCCTGCTTAATAGGGTTGTCAGGTAGTCCGGGCGAAATACAAGGCTGGGGAGCACGTCGTGTAAGTAGTGGTCCTCTAGGGGCGTACGCTCGGTGGTGTACGCATTGTCCCAAGACCACGCGAGAGTTGGGATCATATCTTGATCAGCATGATTCTCGGCCGCAAGATTGGCATGACCCAGGTTTGGGACGAGGACGACAACGTCGTTCCCGTCACGGTCATCCAGGCTGGCCCCTGCGCTGTCTCGCAGGTTAAAACTCAGGCAACCGACGGCTATGACGCCGTCCAGATCGGTTTCGGCGACATCAAGGCCAAGAACGTGAACAAGCCCATGGCTGGTCACTTCGCCAAGGCTGGCGTCGAGCCTGTCCGCTTCCTTCGTGAGGTCCGCGTCGAGAACGGCGAGGAGCACAAGGTCGGCGAGGTCGTCACCGTCGCTGATTTCGCTGATGTCGAGAAGGTCGACGTCATCGGTACCTCCAAGGGTAAGGGCTTCCAGGGTCGCATCAAGCGCTGGGGTCAGCGCCGCGGTCCTATGACGCATGGTTCTCACTTCCAGCGTCACCCCGGTTCTATCGGTCAGTGCGCCTATCCTGCGCGCGTCCTCAAGGGCGTCAAGATGGCCGGTCACATGGGTAACGAGCGCGTTACCGTCAAGAACCTTTCCGTTGTCCGCATCGATGCCGAGCAGAACCTCATCTTGGTCAAGGGCGCTGTCCCGGGTGCCAAGAATGGTCTCGTCGCCATCCGTATGGCCTAAGGGCCCAGCCCATTTAGCCCAGCGTCATACCAAGGAGAACACTTAAATGGCAAAGTTTGAAGTAAAGAACAGCGAGGGCAAGAAGGTCGCCGAGGCCGAGCTCGCCGCTGAGGTGTACGGCATCGAGCCGAACATCCACGTTATGCACCACATCGTCAAGTGCCAGATGGCCTCTTGGCGTCAGGGCACCCAGTCTGCTAAGGGTCGCTCTGAGGTTTCCGGTGGCGGCAAGAAGCCTTGGCGTCAGAAGGGCACCGGCCGTGCCCGCCAGGGTTCCATCCGTGCTGCCCAGTGGCGTCACGGTGGCGTTGTCTTCGCCCCCAAGCCCCGTTCCTACGCTAAGCGTATGAACAACAAGGAGGTCAAGCTGGCTATGCGCTCCGCGCTGTCCGCCAAGCTGGCCGATGGCGAGCTCGTGCTCGTCGACGACTACGGCTTCGAGAAGCCTTCCACCAAGGCTGCCGTCGCCATGCTCAAGGCTCTCGGTCTTGAGGGCAAGCGTCTGACCATCATCGTTCGCGATGAGGACGTCAACGCCTACCTGTCGTTCCGCAACATTCCCAAGACGTTCATCATCACCGCTGACGAGGCCAACACCTACGATCTCGTCAACAACAACGCTGTGCTGATGCCCGCCGACATCGCCGCTCACTTCGGGGAGGTGCTTGCATAAATGACCGCCCACGAGATCATCATCCGTCCGATCGTGTCCGAGCGTTCCTTCTCCGGCATGGAGCTGAACAAGTACACGTTCGAGGTCGCCAAGGATGCTAACAAGTATCAGATCAAGGACGCTGTCGAGGAGATCTTCGGCGTCAAGGTCGTTCGCGTGAACACCCTGACGGTCAAGCCCAAGACCAAGCGCGTGCGCTATGTCGCCGGCAAGACCCGTTCTTGGAAGAAGGCCATCGTCACGCTGGCCGAGGGCGACACCATCGAGGTCTTTGGCAACCAGGCCTAAGACTCGCTGCTGTTGAGTGAGCTCATGCCTCCCAAATAGGGGAGGCGAGAGCTCAAGGTTTTGGGCGTATAAAATGGACACGCCCGGAACCGTGTATACGTCCGGTGTCATCGCACCCGAGGCAGAACCTCGAATCCCTGTCTGCGATGGCTAACGGATTCCTATTGAAAGGGATTGTAATGGCTGTAAAGCACCTTAAGCCGACCTCCGCTGGTAGGCGTTGGCAGACGATCTCCGATTTCTCCGAGATCACCTGCACCAAGCCCGAGAAGTCTCTTCTCGAGCCCCTGCCCAAGAAGGCCGGTCGTAACAACAACGGCCGCATCACCACCCGCCACCAGGGCGGCGGCGTGAAGCGTCGTTACCGCGTGATCGACTTCAAGCGCAACAAGGACGGCGTGCCCGCCAAGGTTGCCACGATCGAGTACGATCCGAACCGTTCCGCTCGCATCGCTCTGCTGCACTACGCTGACGGTGAGAAGCGCTACATCCTGGCCCCCAAGGGCCTCGAGGTCGGTCAGACCATCATGTCCGGTTCTGACGCCGACATCAAGCCGGGCAACGCTCTGCCCCTCGCCGACATTCCCGTCGGTACGCTCATCCACGCCGTCGAGTTCCAGCCGGGCAAGGGCGCTGCTATCGCCCGTTCCGCCGGTAACTCCTGCCAGCTGATGGGTAAGGAGGGCAAGTACGCTATCGTCCGTATGCCTTCCTCCGAGATGCGTCGCATCCTCGTTACCTGCCGCGCCACCGTCGGTGAGGTCGGCAACGCCGATCACTCCAACATCGTCATCGGCAAGGCCGGCCGTAAGCGTCACATGAACGTGCGCCCGACCGTCCGCGGTACCGTCATGAACCCTGTCGACCACCCGCACGGCGGTGGCGAGGGCAAGAACCACACCTCTGGTCGTCCCTCCGTTACCCCCTGGGGTAAGCCGACGAAGGGCCTTCGTACGCGCAAGAAGAAGAAGGTCTCGAACCAGCACATCATTCGTCGCCGTAAGAAGTAATTTCGGATACCGAGTTTTAGGAGAAAGCACTTATGAGCAGAAGTCTCAAAAAGGGCCCGTTCGTGGAGACTCGCCTTCTCTCGCGTATCACCGCGATGAACGAGGCTGGCAAGAAGGACGTCGTGAAGACCTGGTCCCGCGCGTCCACCATCTTCCCCGAGATGGTTGGTCACACCATCGCCGTCCACGACGGCCGCAAGCATGTGCCCGTGTATGTTACCGAGTCCATGGTTGGTCACAAGCTCGGCGAGTTCGCGCCGACTCGTACGTTCCGTGGCCACAAGGCCAAATAGGGGGTTAACCGTAAATGGCAACTAAGTCTATTGAAACTGAGGCCACCGAGGTTCGCGCCGTCGCTAAGTACGTGCGTGTTTCCCCCAGCAAGGCCCGCCTGGTGGTCGATCTGATCCGCCGCAAGCCTGTCGCTCAGGCCTTCGACATCCTCCACTTCTGCGACCGCGCCGTCGCCGTGGATGTCGAGAAGGTTCTCCGTTCCGCCGTTGCGAACGCCGAGAACAACAACGGTCTGCGTGCCGACAACCTGGTTGTCGCCGCCGCCTATGTTGACGAGGGTCCGACGCTTAAGCGCATCCGTCCCCGCGCCAAGGGTTCCGCTTCTCGCATTCTGAAGCGTACTTCCCACATCACCGTCGTCGTTGCTCCTCGAAAGGAGGCGTAAAGCTGTATGGGTCAGAAAGTCTACCCCACCGGCTTCCGTCTTGGCATCACCGAGAACTGGCGCTCCCGCTGGTTCGCAGAGAAGGATTACGCTAAGACCCTCGGTAACGATCTCGAGATCCGCAAGTACCTCGAGAAGCGTCTTTCCCGCGCAGCTGTCTCCCGCGTCGAGATCGAGCGCGCTGGCGACAAGGTGAAGGTCATCATCCTCACCGCTCGCCCCGGCGTTGTCATCGGTAAGAAGGGTGCCGAGATCGATACCCTCCGCACCGAGCTCGAGAAGGTCGCTGGCGTCTCCAAGGGCCAGCTCTCCGTCGACGTTGTCGAGATCAAGCGCCCCGAGCTCGACGCCAACCTCGTTGCTCAGTCTATTGCCGAGCAGCTCGAGGGCCGCGTTGCCTTCCGTCGCGCTATGCGCAAGGCTGTCCAGTCCGCCCGCAAGGCCGGCGCTAAGGGCATCCGTATCCAGTGCTCCGGTCGTCTCGGCGGTGCCGAGATGGGTCGTCGTGAGTGGTACCGTGAGGGTCGCGTGCCTCTGCACACCCTCCGTGCCAAGATCGACTACGGCACGGCTGTCGCCAGCACCACCATGGGCGCTTGCGGCGTGAAGGTCTGGATCTACCTGGGCGAGAAGCTCCCGGGCCAGCCTGTTCCCAACCCTGCACTCGAGGGCTCTTCCCGTCCTCGTCGTCGTAACTCCGAGAGGAGGGGTCAGTAGTGCTTGCCCCTAAGCGTATTCTTCACCGCAAGGTGCAGCGTGGCTCCATGAAGGGCCAGGCCAAGGGTAATACCGAGCTGCATTTCGGCGAGTTTGGTATCCAGGCTCTCGAGGCCCATTGGATCACCAACCGTCAGATCGAGGCCGCTCGTATTGCCATGACGCGCTACATGAAGCGTGGCGGTCGTGTGTACATCACGATCTTCCCCGACAAGCCCATCACCAAGAAGCCTGCCGAGACTCGCATGGGTTCTGGTAAGGGTAACCCCGAGGAGTGGGTGGCCGTCGTCAAGCCCGGCCGCATCATGTTCGAGGTCAAGGGCGTGCCCGAGGAGGTCGCTCGCGAGGCTCTGCGTCTTGCACAGCACAAGCTTCCCATCAAGACCAAGATTGTTGCTGCCAAGAACGCCGAGCAGCGCATCGAGAAGGAGATGGCTGAGGAGGCCGCTCTCGAGGCCAAGTGGGCTGCTGAGGACGCCGCCGCCGCCGAGGAGGAGAACTAATGAAGCCCGCAGAGATTCGTGAGCTCTCGGACGCTCAGCTCGTTGAGAAGCTGAAGGAAATGCGCGCCGAGCTCTTTAACCTTCGTTTCCAGATGGCCACCAGCCAGCTGGACAACACCGCTCGCGTCAACACCGTGAAGAAGGACATCGCTCGCGTCCTCACGGAGCAGCGCGCCCGCGAGATCGCAGCGGAGAAGTCCGCTGTCGCCGAGTAGGACCTAAGGAGAGAACATGACTGATTCGCGTAACTCGCGTAAGGTCCGTACGGGTGTCGTTACCTCCGTCTCCGGTGCCAAGACCATCGTTGTCACCATCACCGAGCGCAAGCGTCACCCCAAGTACGGCAAGATGATGACCAGCTCCAAGAAGCTGCACGCTCACGACGAGGAGTGCACGGCTGGCGTGGGCGACACCGTCCGCGTTATGGAGACCCGTCCTATGTCCAAGATGAAGCGTTGGCGCCTCATCGAGGTCGTCGAGCGCGCTAAATAAGCAGTCGCTCTTACGACTTGTACGTTTCCGAAGATGTGCGTATGCCTGGCTTGCATACCACAGGCCGCATAAAGGCTGCGCACCTCTCTTCGGTTCTTAGTTCGGAGGAACATCTACCATGATTCAGATGCAAACCATGCTGAACGTCGCCGACAACTCCGGCGCTCGCAAGATTCGCTGCATCAAGGTGCTTGGCGGTTCCAAGCGTCGTTATGCAGGCATCGGCGATGTGTTCATCGGTGCTGTCCAGGAGGCTACCCCTGGCGCCAACGTCAAGAAGAAGGACGTTGTCCGTTGCGTCGTCGTTCGCACCGTTAAGGAGATCCGCCGCAAGGATGGCTCCTACATTCGCTTTGATGAGAACGCCTGCGTTGTCATCAACAACGATGGTTCGCCCGTCGGCACCCGTATCTTCGGGCCCGTCGCTCGCGAGCTTCGTGACAAGAAGTACATGAAGATCGTCTCGCTCGCTCCCGAGACCCTGTAGTTAGGGGAGATATATGTATATCAAGAAGGGCGATAAGGTCCAGGTTCTCTCTGGTAAGGATCGCGGCAAGCAGGGCGTTATCCTGCGTGCTCTCCCCGCCGAGAACAAGGTCGTTGTCGAGGGCGTTTCGGTCGTCAAGAAGGCCGTCAAGCCCAACGCTGCCAACCAGCAGGGCGGCATCGTTTCGCAGGAGGCTCCCATCGACGCCTCCAACGTCAATCTCGTCTGCCCCGAGTGTGGTAAGGTTACCCGCGTCGGTCACGAGAAGGACGGCAAGAACAAGCTGCGCGTCTGCAAGAAGTGCGGCCACAAGTTCTAAGCTGCCCGCAACACCAAGTTGCTAGCAAAGGCCCGGATGCCCCACGGCACCCGGGCCTTTTTCTATCCCTACTCATTGGGGACAGACTTAAATGAGTACCCTAACTGGGTAAGCATAAATGAGCGGGTCGTGCTGTATAAATTGCTTGTGTGCGCGTTTATGCGCGTTAGATTGCGTTTAATTACGCACCTATGCGTATATATGCGCCGTTTACGGGGCAATAATGACCGTTTAGCGGTGAGATACGCAAAAACGCGCACAGACGCGCGTGTTTGTGCGAATATAGAGCTGTCAGAAATGCAAGACGTTCTATGACACAGGAGACACATAATGGCAGATTCCAAGCAGGCTCCACTCGACGCCGCGGCAGCCGCCAAAGCAGCATTTGCTTCGGTCCAGGACAAACCGTTCCCTAACGACATCTTTACGGCTCCCGAGCTCCGTTGGGCTGTGATCGGTTGCGGCGTAATTGCCAACCAGATGGCTCAGTCCCTTGCCCTGGCCGGCCGCAAGCTTACGGGCGTTGCCAACCGCACGCTCACCAAGGCTCAGACTTTTGCCGACCAGTACGGCGTCGAGAAGGTCTATGACACGGTTGAGGATCTCTACGCCGATCCTGACATCGACGCCGTCTACATCACCACCCCGCACAACACCCATATCACCTATCTGCGCGCCGCCCTGGCGGCCGGCAAGCACGTTCTCTGCGAGAAGGCCATCACGCTCAACTCCGCCGAGCTCGAAGAGGCCCGCGCCATTGCCGCCGAACACAACGTGGTTCTTATGGACGCTACCACGGTGCTCCACATGCCCTTGTATCAAGAGCTGCGCCGCCGCATGGATGCCGGCGAGTTTGGCCGCATGAACCTCGCTCAGCTCAACTTTGGTAGCTACAAGGAGTACGGCGACCTGACCAACCGTTTCTACAATCGCAACCTCGCCGGCGGTGCCATGCTCGATATTGGCGTATACGCCCTGTCCGTCATGCGCCTGTTTATGGCGAGCCAGCCCGTCGAGGTCGTGTCTCTGGGTAACACCTGCAAGACCGGCGTGGACGTTGCAGGCGGCATCGTCTGCCGTAATGCCGAACAGCAGCTGGGCGTGGTGAGCCTCACGCTCCACTCCAAGCAGCCCAAGCGTTCGGTCATTAGCTTCGACAAGTGCTATATCGAGGTCAACGAGTATCCGCGCGCCGACCATGCGACCATCGTGTGGACTGCGGACGGTCGCCGTGAGGAGGTCCACGCTGGCACCGAGGCTTATGCCCTGTGCTACGAGATGGCTGACCTCGAGCAGGCCGTCGCCGGCGACGATTCCAAGCGTGAGCTTCTGGATTATGCTTCTGATGTGATGGAGCTCATGACCAAGCTCCGCGCCGATTGGGGAGTCGTCTACCCCGAGGAGGAGTAAGCGATGCTTGCGGAAGATAGGCTCAATGCGATCGTGTCGATGGTGCAGCAGGCCGGCTCGGTTACCGTGCCGGAACTTGCCGAGGCCCTGGGCGTGACGGCCTCTACCATTCGACGCGACCTACAGACGCTCGACCGAGCGCACCGCATCGCCAAGGTGCACGGTGGCGCGACAAGTCTTGAGCGCGCGCACGTGACGCGCGACCTAACGATCAGTGAGCGCAGTGATCTCCATAACGACGACAAGGAGCGTATCTGCGCCCGCGCCGCAGCGCTCGTGGAGCCCGAGAGCTTTGTGTACATCGATTCGGGTTCGACAACGCTCAGACTCATCGAGCATCTTCCGCATCTCGAATCGGTCACCTATGTGACTGATTCCGTGCTCCATGCTCAGCATCTCGCTGTGCGCGGCATGCGCACCGTGGTGCTGGGCGGCGAGCTTAAACCCGAGACCGAGGCGCTCGTTGGCCCCGATGCTCTGGCAACCCTAGACCGCTACAACTTTAACTGCGGCTTTTGGGGTTCTAACGGCATTGCCGCCGAGCAGGGCTTTACGACGCCCGATATCGAGGAAGCGCAGGTCAAGCGTATCTCGATGCGCCATACAGCCAAACGCTTCGTAATCTCGGACGCCAGTAAGTTTGGCATGGTGGCTCCCGTAAAATTCGCGGACTTCCGCGACGCAACGATTATTACCGCGGGCGAGGTGCCAGCCAAGTACCAGTCGATAGACAACGTCATCACGGTCTAGCGACAGGGCGAAGTAAGGCCAAAACCACCACAAAGGTGCCTGTCCCCATTGTGGTGGTTCCGATGGCCCCGTCGGGCATGATTTCCCAGTACCCCTGTTTCCATACGACGTGATCATGCCCGCCGGGGCCATCGTATAGATATCGCTTAAAAGCGCCGTCACTTCGGCGCTATCAATCACTCAAACACAAGGTAATACGCAGGTTGTGACCCTTAGAAGGGGAGGGCTGGGCCTGCTTGTGCAAAAGGAGGAAACATGTCAGCTGCAAACGAGAAGGTTGGGGGCGGCACTTACGATGTCGTTGCCATCACGGCATGTCCAACGGGCATTGCTCACACATTTATGGCGGCCAAAGGGTTGGAAGACCAGGCAGCCAAGATGGGCGTGAGCATTAAGGTCGAGACTCAGGGTTCGGGCGGCGCTAAAAATGTACTGACCGCGGCAGACATCGCTGGTGCCAAGGGTGTCATCATTGCGGCGGATAAAAATGTCGAGCTCGATCGCTTCGATGGCAAGTCGGTTTACTCCTGTGCGGTGACGCGTGGCATTAATGACGCCGAGGAACTTATCAATATTGCGCTTGCGGGCAATGCGCCTATTCATCATGTGTCCGGCGGCGCCGCGGTACAGGCGGCTGCCGAGGGCGAATCCGAGGGTTTGGGCCGCAGGGTCTATAAGGACCTGATGAACGGCGTTTCGCACATGCTCCCCTTTGTTGTTGGCGGCGGCATCCTCATGGCGCTTTCGTTCTTGCTGGACCAGGCGGGACTGGGCACGAGCGCATACGGCCACAGCACTCCGGTCGCGGCCTTCTTTAACCTTGCGGGCAACCAGGCGTTCAACTTTATGCTCCCCATCCTTGCGGGCTATATTGCCATGTCCATTGCTGACCGTCCGGGCTTGGCCGCGGGCTTTGTGGGTGGCTGGATTGCAAAGCAGGGCTTTACGTTGGGCTATCTCACCACGGCAATGGATGCCGATGCCCAGGCTCAGCTTGTCTCTGCTGGCTTTTTGGGCGCGCTGCTGGTCGGTTTTGCCGCCGGCATTATCGTCAATGCGCTCAAGAAGGCTGCAAGCGTGCTACCCGAGTCGCTCGACGGTATCAAGCCCATGCTCATCTACCCCGTGCTGGGCATTCTCTTTACGAGTCTCTTTATGATGGCCGTTAACCCGATTATGGGCGTTATCAACACCGCCATTAGCGGCGCGCTCAACGGTCTTTCGGGCACGAGTATCGTTCTTTTGGGCATTATCTGCGCCGGCATGCAGGCGACCGACATGGGTGGTCCCATCAACAAGGCCGCATATGTCTTTGGCACCGCGGCCCTTGCCGAGCAAACGCTGCAGGGCAATATGATCATGGCTGCCGTCATGGCGGGCGGTATGGTACCGCCGCTGGTCATCGCGCTCTCCACGACGTTCTTTAAGAACCGCTGGACCGAGGCCGATCGCAAGGCAGGCCTGGTGAACTACATCATGGGTCTGTCGTTTATCACCGAGGGTGCCATTCCCTTTGCCGCGGCCGATCCGCTTCGCGTGTTGCCCGCCTGCATCCTGGGATCTGCGACCGCCGGCGGTCTGTCGATGCTCTTTGGTTGCGCGAGCCCCGCTCCGCACGGTGGCGCCTGGGTTATCGCGGTCATCACGAACCCGGTGCAGTACCTGTTGGCCCTTGCTATCGGCGCTGTGGTCGGCTGCTTGGTTCTGAGCTTCCTTAAGAAGCCTCTCGACAAGGCTACCGAGTAGCGGGAGCGGAAGGGTCTTGCCAATGGAAAGGCGGCAACGTCCACCAGGGACGTTGCCGCCTTTTGCTGTTTGGGGATTTGTCTCGATCTGTAACAGGAAGAGAGGGATATGGGTTCCAGATGTTACAAGCTGAGATATTTTTCCTGTTGGTCCCATAACGTCTCAATCTGTAACAGGAAGGTCAAAATGCGGGCTCCAGATGTTACAGATCGAGATGATTTCTCCGGTGGGATCCGAATATCTCAATCTGTAACATCTTGGGCCGATTTTGCCGAGTTATTGTTACAGATTGAGATTTTCCCTTGAGGGGGATTCGAATGTCTCGATTTGTAACAGATAGGCCGGAAAATGGGTTCTAACTGTTACAGATCGAGACGTTTTGGGACCGTGGCTGGGCCATTGCGGCAAAACCACCACAAAGGTGCCTGTCCCCATTGTGGTGGTTTAGGGCTCCCAGGGGCAGGGGGCTTCGATGTGGATGTGCTCGCCGGTTACGGGATGCGTGAAGGACACGCTGTGGGCGTGGAGCATCAGGCCGCAGGGGCGCGGCGTTCCGTATAGGTCGTCGCCAACCAGGGGATGATGCTCGTTTGCCAGGTGCACACGGATTTGGTGCTTGCGGCCGGTGAGCAGCTCGACATCGATATACGAGCGCGTGGGCAGGCCTCGGCGGCTCTTAAGGCGCTTGAGCACCTTCACGCGCGTCTGAGACGGCTTGCCGCTGGCGCCGACGCGCATCTTGCGGCTGTCGTGGCGGTCGCGGGCGATGGGCTTGTCGATGAGCTTTTCGTTCCAGTCGATCTTGCCCTCGGCGAGCGCCAGATAGTGCTTTTCGAATGCGTGGTCGATGACCATCTGGTCAAAAGCGGGCTGCGTCCGCTTGTCGAGCGAGAACAACACCACGCCGGTGGTGTCGCGGTCCAAGCGGTTGAGCGGTTGCATGTCGGTCGCGGCAAAGCCGTCGCCCATCGCCAGCAGCAGGTCGCTGGCGTAGTCGGTAAGTGTGCGCTCGCCGGTGCCGTCACCGTGGACGATCATGCCGGCAGGCTTATCGATAGCCATGAGCCAGGCGTCGCAGTAGAGGACTTGAGGTTCTTCGTTCACGTGTAAGCCTTTCGATTAGCTAATTCCCACAAACATGCAGCCCGAGGTGGCGCCGCGCAGGCGGGCGGCGGGCTTGCGGCCGGCTTGAGCCGCCTCGACGGCGCGACGGACGCGAGCGACGGCACGGCCAATCTCATCGGCCTCGAGCAAGGTTCCGTCGACCATAAGACGACGGACGCCGGCGTCGAGCAACTGCGGTACCTGCGGCGTGAGGTCGATGGGGTAAGCATCGTACAAGCGAGAGCGGCCATGGATGTCGGTGCGTACGGGCATGACCTTGCCGTCGATATTCTTGAGCGAGAGCTTGCGGGCACGCAGGCGGCAGTTGGCGCAATCGTGGATGCAGCCGTTGGCAACCTGCAGAATGCAATGCTCGCTTGTCATGACGCGTGGGCGGCCAAAGACGGTGATGCCCAGAGTCGCGGGCGCGGCGGCGCCGAACGAGACAATCTCGTCGAGCGTGATCTCGGGCGAGAGCCAAAACGCACCGGCCCCGCGCTCGGCAATCGCCTCCATGCAGGGCGTGTTGTGCACCGGCAGGCAAGAGCGAATCTCGGCCGTGGCGCCAACCTGGGCGGCCAGGGCAAGCTCAGAGATGTTGCCAATAGCGACCGTGGCGCCGGCAACAACCCACGGGTCGACGCGCTCGTGGTCAACGGCACGGCAGACCTCGTCGAGCACGGGCACGATGCCCTGCTCAAACGCATCGGCGGGGGAGAGCTCGGCCGCATCGAGCGCGTCGGTGGTCATGTAGATGCGCGTTGCACCCTCCGCTCGCGCTGCCTCGGCGGCCTCGAGCGAGGTGACGGTGGCGCAGATCTGCGGCTCGTCGCGGTAGTGCTCGGGCATGGGCCGCGTACATTTGTCGAGCACCGGCAGCTCGAGCGTGCGGGCACGCTCGTCATACGGTGCCAGAATGGCCTCCTCCAGCGCCTTGCAGGCGGCGGCGCGCACCTTGTGCACAGCGGAGAAGCCCATGCCGCAGCCCTTATCGAGCGCCACATCAAAGCTCGCGGACTCAAAGGGCGAGGACCCCATGCGGCCCACATGCTCTACCAGATCGGACGCCTCGACCGCGCGGGTCTTGGCGGCCTCGACGGTAAAGCCCGTGGCCGTGGCCGTAAGCGAAGGGGCGTCGCAGCAAGTAAGCGTGACGGCAAACGGTTCGCCCAAACGCGCCACAACGGTTACATCAACGGCGCGGCGGCGCAGCACATCGCGCTTGAGCGCGGCGCCGGCAGCGTCAATGGCGCGCTGGCTTCGAATCACGCGCACGCGGCAGCCCTCGGGCATGCTGCGAGGCACGCGGCACTCGATGATGTCACCGGCGGCGGCATCATCGGCGGCAATGGTGGTCAGGAACTGGTCAAACTCGTTATCGTGGCGAAGCTCCAGCAGGTCGCCCTTGCCCACGGGCTCAAACAACTCAATGCGGGCGATGGCGGCGCGCCGACGGCGGTCGTCGGGCTTGAGGCCGCGCACATCGCGGTTGGCCGGGCGGCTGCCCAGCACCGTGCCCACGATCTGGCCGCGGTTGTTGGAGCGCTCGTAGCTCATCATCTCGTCACCCGAGGTACCGTCTTGGTAGGCGTGCGTAAAGTCGCGGTTAAAGCAGCGCTTGAGCTGTCGCTGGCGGGCCGCATCCTCATCCTTAGAGGTCGAAACATCGGCCAGCATGTCATCAATCTGATGACGATACACGTCGACGATGGAATACACGTAATCGGGGGCCTTCATGCGGCCCTCGAGCTTGAGCGATGCGGCGCCGGCGTCATACAGACGGCGAACAAGCTGCGAAGTGTTGGTGTCGCGCGGGCACAGCGCGCGCTCGCGTCCGGCAGGGGAGAGCGAGCGGCCGTTCTCGTCAATTAGCTTGTAGGGTAGGCGGCAGGGCTGGGCGCACATGCCGCGGTTGGCCGAGCGGCCAGCCATGGCAAAGCTCGACAGCAGGCACAGACCCGAGTAGCAAAAGCAGATGGCACCGTGGCTAAAGACCTCAAGGTCCACATCGGGCGCGGCGTTGTGAATGGCGGCGATCTCGTCGATGGAGAGCTCGCGCGAGAGAGTCACGCGGTCGGCGCCCTGCTCACGGCACCAAAGGGTTCCGCGGTCGTCGTGGATGTTCGCCTGGGTCGAGATGTGTGTCTCGATGCCGGGCATGGTGCGCTTGACCTCAAAGAACAGACCCCAGTCCTGGATAATGAAGGCGTCGGCGCCCAGCGTGGAGCAGCGATGGATGAGTTGCAGCGCATCGCCCATCTCAGACTGCTTGATGACGATGTTTACCGTGACGTAGACGCGCGACCCGGCTAGATGCGCGGCGCGGCAGGCTTGCTCAAAGGCCTCGTCGGTAAAGTTGGTTGCCTTGCGGCGGGCGTTGAAGCTGCCCATGCCGCAGTAGATGGCGTCTGCCCCGGCAGCGAGCGCGGCGGCAAAGGGCTCGGGCCCTCCGGCGGGCGCCAAAAGCTCGGGTCTGCGGTTGGTGGTTCGACTGGCGGTTGCGGTCATATCCTGCCTTTCAAAATGCTCAGATATTCAAAAGTATAGTGGTGCCGTTGCGGCAGGCGATGCCCGTGCTCCAAGCGGGATAAAGTCTTCAGCAGCTTAGGCTGGCTGACCCCGTGGAGAACCGTTCAGCTGCCAACGGGCGCCGTTGGGCGATAAAATATTCTCTCCAGCTGATAATATTCTTGCATCAAACAGAAACCTTGAGTACTATCCCAAATCAAGCGCGGTGTTCAGACCGAATTGTGCCTCCCGGTGCGAACGCCGCGCTCACGCTCTCTATCTGATCGTAAGGAGAAAAACATGAGCGAGACCGTCGTGTCTTCCGATAACGCACCCGCAGCCATCGGACCGTATTCCCCCGGTATCCAGACCGGCAACATGGTGTTCCTGTCCGGCCAGCTGGGCATCGACCCCACAACTGGCAAGATGCCCGAGGGCGTCGAGGCCCAGGCCAAGCAGTCCCTTGCTAACGTCGAGGCCCTGCTGACTGCCGCCGGCGCTACGTTTGCCGATGTCGTCAAGACCACGGTCTACCTGGCCGACATTGCCGACTTCGCTGCCGTGAACGAGATCTACGCCTCCAAGTTCGAGGCCCCGTTCCCCGCGCGCAGCGCTTTCCAGGTTGCCGCCCTTCCGGCTGGCGGTCTGGTCGAGATCGAGGTCGTCGCCGCTCTCTAAGGCGTTGGCAACAACTAAACATGACATGCAAAAAGACCCTGCAGCGCGTGCGAGCTGCAGGGTCTTTTGTTAAGTGACGGATCGCTTGTGGAGCCGCGCTCCATTTTGCTCGTTAGCCCTCCTTGCGAACTTTTTGCAGGTAGCGGTAGACGCTGGGCTCCGAGATGCCCAGCGCGGTGGCGGCGCAGGCCACGGCGCCCTTGAGCATGAACACCCCGTTGCCGTTGAGGTGGCGAATGACGTCCACGCGGTCGCTCTGACCAAGCGACGCTACATCCAGCCCGCGCGCGCTCAGCAACTCGGCAATGCTGCGGTCGATGAGCTCCTGTGTAGACTCCGAAAGGCTTTCGACCTCGATAGGGGCGGGCTCCGTGCGCGTCGGCGCCGCGTCGAAGCACGCCATGAGCTGCTGCGCCATGGCGTTGATGGAGCGCACGGTCGAGAGGTCGGTGTTGACGCAGAGCATACCGACGATCTCATCATTCTCGCGGATAAAGTACGTCGCTGACTCCAACGTCTTGCCGCCGGCACCGCGCCCCTCGTAGCCCGTAATAAACGGCAGGTCGCGATACTTGGCGTCGTGCATGATCTTGAGTGCCAGATCGGTGGCGGGACCGCCGACCTTGCGGCCGCTCACGATGCCGTTGCGAATATCGACGATGGCGTGGTCGGGATCCGAGAAATCGTGCAGCACGATTTCGCTGTTCTTACCGAGTATCTGCTCCAGGAAATCGACCATCGGCAAAAAGCGACGTACGGTCTCGTTCACGGGCAACTCCTTGGGGTGAAATCGGAAATGTTCATAACAATTTTTTCTCATGGTAACACGCCATTCCTCATCTCGCATATTCGCAGGTACATTGCGTAATACAGACGAACGGTAGGAATTTGGCGGTAAACGGTTGACCAAAAGAAATGTTAGATGTTATTTTGACCAGACACTTTCCTGACCTGCGGAAATGCGTAATTTCAGCTGAAGAATAGTCTGATAACAAAAAATTATTATTGAGAATGAGAATCATCTTTAATACGATATGCAATGAAGGCACAACCTCAACCCCGCACTGCGTCACAATAGAGCGTCAGATGCGAAAACAACTACTTCGAGGATTGGTGGTCAAATGACCCAGGAGACGGTTACGAACGGCACTGAAGCCCTGTTCACTCGCGAAGGCATGCCTCCCGTTAAGGAAATGATCCCGTGTGCCCTTCAGCACGTACTGGCATCGTTTGCCGGCATCATTACCCCGGCGGTCATCATGGCCGGCGTCTACGGCTTTAATAGCCAGCAGAGTACCGACATCATCCAGGTCGCGCTCATTCTTTCGGCGATCGACACGGCCCTTCAGGCCTTCGCTCCCTTCCGTCGCATCGGCGGCGGCCTGCCCATCGTCATGGGCGTTTCGTTCGCGTTCCTGCCGGCCCTGCAGGCCATGGGTGCCTCGGGCTTTAGCTTTGGTGCGCTGCTGGGTGGCGAGATCGTCGGCGGCGCCGTCGCGGTCCTCTTTGGTCTGGCCTACAGCAAGATCAAGTGGCTGTTCCCGCCCGTCGTGACCGGTACGGTCATCTTCTCCATCGGCGTTTCGCTGTATCCCACGGCCGTCAAGTATATGGCCGGCGGTATGGGTACGCCGCTGTGGGGCACCCCGCAGGCCTGGTGCGTCGCTCTTATCACCTTCGCCGTGGTCTTTGCGCTCGCCAACTTTGGCAAGGGCACGCTCAAGCTGGGATCCGTGTTCTTTGGCATGATCGTTGGCATGATCGTCTCCATCCCCTTTGGCATGATCGACTTCTCCAGCGTCGCCACCGCTCAGGTCTTCGCTCTTCCCAAGCTCATGCCCTACGCGCTCGAGTTTGATCCCGAGGTCTGCATTACCCTCGCCGTCGTGTTCCCCATGGTTGCCATCCAGGTTATCGGTGACGTCTCCGCCGCCTGCCTGGGCTCCATCGACCGTATGCCCACCGAGCGCGAGCTCTCCGGCGCTATCGTGTCCCAGGGCCTCACCTCTATGGTCGGCGGTCTGCTGGGCGGTCTTCCCACCAGCGCCCTTGGCCAGAACGTGGGCATCATCTGCTCCAACAAGGTCGTCAACAAGTGGGTCTTTGTGATCATTGCGGCCGTCTTTGCCATCGCCGGTCTGTTCCCGCAGCTCTCTGCCGTCCTTTCCGCTATCCCGCAGCCCGTCATCGGCGGCGCGACCGTCGGCGTCTTTGGCACCATCACCATGAACGGCGTGCGCATGTTCACCCGCGAGGGCCTCACGCAGCGCACTACCACCATCGTCGGCACCTCCGTCGTCTTTGGCCTGGGTATCTGGATGGCCAGCGGTTGCCTTGCCGGCGAGGGTATGCCCGCCTGGGTGTCCACCGTCATCGGCTCCAATGCCGTAACCCCCACCGCCATCATGGCCATTGTCCTTAACCTGATCCTTCCGCAGACGCCGGTCGTGGCTCAGCACATCGATGCTGCCAAGGACGCTGCCGTGGATCTGGTCTTGCCCGAGAGCAAGAAGTAACCAATTCGGTGCTATTCGTCGGCGGGCGCATCGCCTCGTCCGCCGACGTCATGCGGCGCCAAGCCGCACTTCAAAGGGTTTGTCCCTTTGGTGAAGCGTTGACGGGAGAGGGCCCGTTTCCGGTGTAGGCCGGCGCTTCGCACTCCGCCATGTCAGAGGTGTCAAACCCCGCCCCTGATGTTGAAGGGAGCATTTATGCTTCTGGTCGCTAACGGTTCCGTCTTTACCCGCAATGCTCAGGCCCCGTTCATTCCAAACGGTGCGGTCGCCATTGACGGAGATACGATCGTCGAAGTAGGTCCCGAGTGCGAGCTCAAGGCCAAGTACCCGGATGCCGAGTACGTCGATGCCCAGGGCAACCTCATCATGCCCGGACTCATCAACTGCCACACCCACATCTACTCGGGTCTGGCCCGCGGCCTTGCCATTAAGGGCTGCAACCCCACCAACTTCCTGGAGAATCTTGAGCAGCAGTGGTGGAAGATCGACGACAATCTGACACTCGACGGCACCAAGGCAAGCGCCTATGCCACGATTCTGGACTCCATTCGCGATGGTGTCACCACGATCTTCGACCACCACGCGAGCTTCTGCGAGATCCCGGGAAGCCTCTTTACCATTAAGGATGCAGCTCAGGAGCTGGGCATGCGTTCGTGCCTGTGCTACGAGGTCTCCGATCGCCGCGGCCAGGAAAAATGCGACCAGGCCATTGCCGAGAACGCCGAATTTGCCCAGTGGGCCGCCAAGGAGCGTCGCGACAACGACAACCACATGATCGCTGCCATGTTTGGCGGACATGCCACCTTTACACTTTCGGACGAGACCATGGATAAGATGGCCGAGGCCAACAACGGCCTGACCGGCTTCCACATCCATGTGTGCGAGGGCATGAACGACGTGTGGGATTCCCGCCTCAACCGCGGTGGTATCAGCCCCGTCGAGCGCCTGCTGCAGCACAACCTGCTGGGTCCCGACACCATGCTCGGCCACTGCATCCACGTGACGCCTGCCGAGATGGATATCGTCAAGGAGTCCGGCACCTGGCTCGTCAACAACCCAGAATCCAATATGGGCAACGCCGTAGGCTGCGCCCCCGTGCTCGAGTTCTTCCGCCGCGGCATCCCCGTGTGCATGGGCACCGATGCCTACACCCACGATATGCTCGAGAGCCTCAAGGTCTTCCTGATCATTCAGCGTCACAACGCCGCTATGCCCAACGTGGGCTGGTGCGAGGCAATGACGATGCTGTTCGAGAACAACGCCAAGATGGCCAGCAAGTACTTCGATCGCAAGCTCGGTGTGCTCGAGGCCGGCGCTGCCGCCGACGTCATCGTCATGGACTACAAGCCCTTTACGCCGCTGAGCGAGGAGAACATCGACGGCCACATGCTCTTTGGCATGATGGGCAAAAACTGCCGCACCACCATCATCAACGGCCGCGTCCTGTACAAGGATCGCGAGTTCGTTGGCATTGATGAGGACAAGATCAACGCGTGGACCATGGCTGAGTCCAAGAAGCTCTGGAGCACGCTCAACGAACGCACCTACTAATTACAAGTAGATTCACGCGCGTCGGATGTTTCGCCGCGTTCGACGCGCGTATAGGCGGCCTCCGCGGGGTCGCCGGCGCTGTGCTAGCGCTACACCGTATTTGCGCCCGTCGCGCGGTCTCGCCGGGCGTTACAGAGAGGAGCTCATTATGAGCGACATCATGAGGCCGATCCCGTTTTCGCAGCTGATGAACTGGATCATCGAGGAGCACAAGACTCAGGGCGCCGTCTTTGGCGTGCGCAAGATGGTCACGACCAACCAGGAGGGCGCGCTTCCCATTTTTGACGAGCGCATCGAGACTCCGTTTGGCCCGGCCGCCGGTCCCAATACGCAGCTGGCCCAGAACATCGTGGCATCCTACGTGGCCGGTTCCCGCTTCTTTGAGCTCAAGACCGTTCAGGTTATGGACGGCGAGGAGCTCTCCAAGTGTGTGAACAAGCCCTGCATCGTGGCGCAGGACGAGTGCTACAACTGCGAGTGGTCGACCGAGCTCGAGGTTCCGCAGGCCTTTGCCGAGTACGTGAAGGCATGGTTTGCCTGCCACCTGATCGCTCGCGAGTACGGCCTGGGCAGCCCGGATGGTTTTGTCTTCAACATGTCCGTGGGTTATGACCTCGAGGGCATCAAGAGCCCCAAGGTCGATGCGTACATTGAGGGCATGAAGGACGCCAGCGGCTCCGAGGTTTGGAACGAGTGCCGCACGTGGGCGCTCGCTAACCTGGACAAGTTTGAGAATGTCGATGCCGCGTTTGTCGAGTCCATCCCGGCGCGCGTCTCCAACTCCATTACCGAGTCCACGCTGCATGGCTGCCCGCCGGCGGAGATCGAGCGCATCGCGACCTATCTGATTACCGAGAAGGGTCTCAACACCTACATCAAGTGCAACCCCACGCTGCTGGGCTATGAGTTTGCTCGCCAGCGCCTCAACGAGCTGGGCTTCGACTACATCGTCTTCGATGACACGCACTTCCGCGAGGATCTGCAGTGGGTCGACGCTGTGCCCATGTTTGAGCGTCTGATTGCCCTGTGTGCCGAGCGCGGCCTGGAGTTTGGCGTCAAGCTGACCAACACGTTCCCCGTCGACGTGACGAGGAACGAGCTGCCCTCCACCGAGATGTACATGTCCGGCCGTTCGCTGTTCTCGCTGACCATCGAGGCCGCCCGTCGCATTACCGAGCAGTTCGATGGCAAGCTGCGCATTAGCTACTCTGGCGGTGCTACGGTCTACAACATCCGCGCCCTGTACGATGCCGGCATTTGGCCCGTCACCCTGGCGACCGACGTACTCAAGCCTGGTGGCTACGAGCGCTTTAGCCAGATGGCTGGCGAGTTTACCGACCTGGATGGCAAGCCGTTCGCGGGCGTCTCTCTCGAGGCCGTGACTGCGATCCAGACCGACTCGCTCACCAACCCGCTCTACAAGAAGCCGCTGCGCCCGCTGCCCGACCGCAAGGTCGCCGGCAAGAGCCCGCTTTCCGACTGCTTTACCACGCCGTGCCGCACGAGCTGCCCCATCCAGCAGGATATTCCCGCCTATCTGGCGGCTGTTGACGAGGGCCGCTACGAGGACGCACTCAACATCATCATCGAGCGCAACGCCCTGCCGTTCATCACCGGTACCATCTGCCCGCATCCCTGCGGCCGTGCCTGCGAGCGTGCGTTCTACGAGCCCGAGGGCGCCCAGATCCGCGCCAGCAAGCTCAAGGCCGCCCGCGAGGCCATGACGGCCGTGCTGCCCAAGCTGCGCGCCCAGGCCATCGCCAACGACGGCGAGCGCAACGTTGCCGTTATCGGCGGCGGCCCGGCCGGCCTGGCGACGGCGTTCTTCCTGACGCGTGCCGGCGTGCCCGTCACCATCTTCGAGGCCCGCGATTCGCTCGGCGGCGTGGTCCGTCACGTGATCCCCGAGTTCCGTATCGCCAGTGACGATATCTCTCACGATGCCGAGCTCTGCTTGGCCTTTGGCGCCAAGGTACAGCTCAATGCTCGCGTGGATTCCATTGAAGAGCTCAAGGCCCAGGGCTTTACCAACGTGGTCGTGGCCACCGGTGCCTGGATGCCCGGCTCTGCGGGCTTGGGCGAGGGTGCCGAGCTCGACGTGCTGGAGTTCCTCGAGGCCGCCAAGAAGGGCGAGAAGCTCGAGCTGGGCGAGGATGTCGTAGTCATTGGCGCCGGTAACACCGCTATGGATGCGGCTCGCGTGGCCAAGCGCCTGGCTGGTGTGAAGAACGTGCGTCTGGTGTATCGTCGCACCAAGAAGCAGATGCCCGCCGACGAGGAAGAGCTTGATCTTGCTCTTGCCGACGGCGTTGAGTTCTGCGAGCTGCTGGCGCCCAAGGCACTCAACGGCGCCGTGCTGACCTGCGACGTTATGGGGCTTGGCGAGCCGGATGCAAGCGGCCGCCGCAGCCCCGTCGCCACGGGCGAGACCGTCGAGCTTCCCGCCACCACGGTGATCTGCGCCGTGGGCGAGGGCATCGATGCCAGCCTGTACGACGCCGCGGGCGTCGAGCACGACCGTCGCGGCCGCCTTGCCGCCACCTCCACCGGCGTCGAGGGCGTTTGGGCTGCCGGTGACTGCCGTCGCGGTCCGGCCACCGTGGTCGAGGCTATCGCCGACGCCGCCGAGGTCGCCCGCGCCATCGCCGGCGTGGACTTTAACAAGTACGCCGACTGCAACGAGCAGGCCGGCCGCGAGGACACCTGCTACGAGCGCAAGGGGTCGCTGTGCCGCGACAAGCGCAACTGCACCAAGACCCGCTGCCTGGGCTGCGGCTCGGTGTGCGAGGTCTGCTGCGATGTGTGCCCCAACCGCGCCAACGTGGCAATTAAGGTGCCGGGCCTGGCCAAGCATCAGGTCGTCCATGTCGACGGCATGTGCAACGAATGCGGTAACTGCGCCGTGTTCTGCCCCTACCAGGAGGGTCGTCCCTACAAGGACAAGCTCACCCTGTTCTGGAGCGAGCAGGACATGGAGAACTCCGAGAACGAGGGCTTCCTGGCCGTGGACGAGGACCACTTTAAGGTTCGCGTCGCCGGCACGGTCCGCACCGTCTCGGTCGATGCCGTCAACACCGGTCTTCCCGAGGCCGTCCGCCTGACCATCAGGGCCGTGCGCGACAACTATTCGTACCTTCTTAAGAAATAGGCGAGTCTCTTATGGCCAAATCCATTCAACATAACGTGGCCTACGTTGCCTGCGGAAGTGGTTGCGCTTCCGCAGGCGGCGACGCCCGCTGCAGCGAAGGCTGCATTGGCTGTGGCGCCTGCGTCACGGCCTGCCCCTACGGCGCCATTGCGCTGGTCGATGGCATCGCCCGCGTGGATCGCTCCAAGTGCACGGGCTGTGGCCTGTGCGGCATGGCGTGCCCGCAGCGCGTGATTGCCTTCGTTCCCGGCTACCAGAACATTCTGGTGCGCTGCAACAACACCGATAAGGGCGCCATCGCTCGCAAGATCTGCGACACGAGCTGCATCGGTTGCGGCATGTGCGCTAAAAAGTGCCCTGCCGGCGCTATCCGCATCGAGGACAACTGCGCCCATATCGACGGCGTGGACTGCCTGTCGTGCGGCATGTGCGCCGTCGTCTGCCCGCATGGCGCCATCCACGACCGCACCGGCATCGCCGCCGGCGTGTAGAAGGGAATCACCATGGCACAGGAATTCACTTTTACCGTTAACGGCGTCGAGCGCACGACGACGGAGAATAAACCGCTGCTGCGCTACCTGCGCGACGACCTGCATATCCATTCCGCCAAGGATGGCTGCTCCGAAGGCGCTTGCGGCACCTGCACCATCCATGTGGACGGTGCGGCCGTCAAGGCGTGCGTACTGACCACCGCTCTTGCCGCCGGTCGCAACATCGTGACCGTCGAGGGCCTGCCCGAGAACGTGCGCGAGGCCTTTGTGTACGCCTTTGGCGCCGTAGGCGCCGTGCAGTGCGGTTTTTGCATCCCCGGCATGGTCATGGCGGGCGCGGCACTCATCGCCGAGGACCCCGAGCCCACCGAGGAGCAGATCAAGTACGCCATCCGCGGCAATGTCTGCCGCTGCACCGGCTACAAGAAGATCATCGAGGGCATTTCGCTGGCAGCTGCGGTGCTCCGCGGCGAAAAGCAGATCGACGAGGACTTGGAGCGCGGCGACGACTACGGCGTGGGCAAGCGCGCCTTCCGTATCGACGTGCGCAAGAAGGTGCTCGGCGAGGGCAAGTATCCCGACGACATCGACGAGCTCGATCAGCCGGGCCTGACCTACGCTAGCGCCGTGCGTTCCAAGTATCCGCGCGCCCGCGTGCTCTCCATCGACACCTCCAAGGCCGAGGCCCTGCCCGGCGTGGTGGGCATCCTGCGCGCCGAGGACGTGCCGGTCAACCAGGTCGGCCACCTTATCCAGGACTGGGACGTCATGATCGCCCAGGGCGATATCACCCGCTGCGTGGGCGATGCCATCGTGCTGGTGGTTGCCGAGGACGAGGCAACGCTTGAAAAGGCCAAGAAGCTCGTAAAGATTGATTACGAGCCGCTGGAGCCCGTGCGCAACATTGTCGAGGCTAGGGCCGAGGGCGCCCCGCGTCTGCACGACAGCTTCTTTGCCTTTGGTAATACCGTGGAGCTCAAGGACAACGTGTGCCAGAGCCGTCACGTGACGCGCGGTGACGCCGCCAAGGCGCTGGCCGAGAGCGCGTTTACCGTGACGCAGCGCTTTACCACGCCTTTTACCGAGCATGCCTTCTTGGAGCCCGAGTGCGCCGTGGCCTTCCCGTACAAGAACGGCGTCAAGGTGCAGTCGACCGATCAGGGCGCTTACGACACGCGCAAAGAGTGCGCCCATATGTTTGGCTGGGATAACGAGCCCGAGCGTGTGGTCGTCGAGACCATGCTCGTGGGTGGCGGCTTTGGCGGCAAGGAGGACGTGTCCATCCAACACCTGGCCGCGCTCGCCGCATATAAGTTCCAGCGTCCTGTGAAGTGCAAGCTCACGCGCGCTGAGTCGCTTGCGTTCCATCCCAAGCGCCATGCCATGGACGGTACCTTTACGCTGGGTTGCGACGCCGACGGCAACTTTACCGGCCTGGACTGCGAGATCAACTTTGATACCGGCGCCTACGCGTCGCTGTGCGGCCCGGTGCTCGAGCGCGCCTGCACGCATGCCGTCGGCCCCTACAAGTACCAGAACACCGACATTCGCGGCTTTGGCTACTACACCAACAACCCGCCCGCCGGTGCGTACCGAGGCTTTGGCGTTTGCCAGTCCGAGTTTGCGCTCGAGAGCCTGATCGACCTGCTGGCAGAGAAGGTCGGCCTGGATCCGTGGGAGATCCGCTACCGTAATGCCATCGAGCCGGGCGAGGTTTTGCCCAACGGCCAGATTGCCGACTGCTCCACGGCACTTAAGGAGACGCTGCTCGAGGTCAAGGATGCCTACTACGCGCATCCCGGACACGCCGGCATTGCCTGCGCCATGAAGAACGCCGGCGTGGGCGTGGGCCTGCCCGATGCCGGCCGCTGCAAGATCCGCGTCGAGAACGGCGTGGCCGTGGTCTATGCCGCTACGTCCGACATCGGCCAGGGCTGCAACACCGTCTTTTTGCAGGACGTTGCCGAGGCATGCGGCCTGCCGCTTCGCTGCATCGCCAACGGCGAGTGCTCCACCGAGAACGCTCCCGACTCCGGCACTACGTCTGGCTCGCGTCAGACGGTCGTGACCGGCGAGGCCGTGCGCGGTGCCGCCTTCCTGCTGCGCGATGCCATGCTTGGCATCGAGGCCGGAAAGCCTGCACCCGATACCCCCGTGAGCGCGCATGGCGACGGCGTCAAGATCGAGTACGACGACGGTCGCGCCTATCAGCTGCGCACGCAGGAGCTCGTCGCCGGCCAGGGCATGCATCCTCAGGATCCCGCGGCCGCCATCAAGGCGCTCGAGGGATGCGAGTTTGGCTATGTGTACCTGGAGCCGACCGACAAACTGGGCGCCGACGTTCCCAATCCCAAGAGCCACATCTGCTACGGCTTTGCCACGCATGTGGTCATTTTGGACGATGACGGCCGCGTGAGCGAGGTCTATGCCGCGCACGATTCCGGCAAGGTGGTCAATCCCATCTCCATCCAGGGTCAGATCGAAGGCGGCGTGCTCATGGGTATGGGTTATGCACTGACCGAGGACTGGCCGCTCAAGGACTGCGTACCCCAGGCAAGGTACGGTACGCTCGGGCTGTTCCGTGCGCCCGAGATTCCGGATATCCACTCCATCTACGTGGAGAAGGACGAGCTGCTGCCCGTGGCATATGGCGGCAAGGGCATCGGCGAGATCGCGACGATCCCCACGGCGCCCGCCGTACAGAACGCTTACCGCGCGTTTGACGGCAAGCTGCGTCCCGATCTGCCCATGGTGGATACGCCCTACAGCCGCGTTCGCAACCGCGGGTAGGGTAGGGCGCGGGCGGCCATTGCTGACTAGCTGTTCGCGCTCAACATCAACTGCATATGCTGCACCTTTGGCCCCAGCTCCATCGCGAGCCGGGGCCTTTTGTTTGGAGTGGAAACTGCGTCCCCGATTTGGCGCTCAGAACGGGACACGCTTTCCGGATGGCATGTTTGGCGGAAACTACGGCCCAGTTTTTGGCTCCAGAACGGGATACATTTTCCGGAACGGTCCACGTGCGGCGGTGTGTCGCCCCTTTTCGTGCGCCGCTTGTCGAATTACGTTATAGCTAGCTATATTATAGGAAGGTATAATATAGCTAGCTATAACGTAAAGGAAGGATGGCCCTATGTTTATCGGAAGAACAGCGGAAATGTCCGAGCTCAATCGACTGTATGGCACGGGCTCCTTTGAAATGCCTGTGATTTACGGCCGCCGTCGTGTGGGTAAAACGCGCCTTATCACAGAGTTCATCCAAGGCAAGAAAGCTATTTACTTTCAAGCTCGTCGTACCAATGCGGAGGCAAACCTGCACGGCTTTAGCCAGGCGATACTTGCAGGCTCGGTTGGTGCTGCAGGCGTGTCGTTTCGTAGTTTTGACGAGGCGTTCGATGCATTGGCCACCATGGCTCGCACGGAACGTTTGGTTGTCGTGATCGACGAGTATCCCTATCTCGCCCAATCGAATCCCGAAATCAGCTCGTTGCTGCAAGACAAGATCGATCACCTGTACAAAGAGACCAAGCTCATGCTTATCCTGTGCGGGTCGTCGCTTTCGTTTATGGAAGAGCAGGTGCTGGGCTACGAGAGTCCGCTATACGGTAGGCGTACGGCCCAGTTTAAGATCATGCCGCTCGATTTTACGACGACCCTCGGCCTGTGGCAGGGCATGAGTCGCGAAGACGCTGCGGTTTGCTATGGCATGACGGGCGGCATTCCTGCATATATCGAGAAAGTCGATCCTGCCGCGCCGCTCAAGGACAACATCAAACGTCTTTTTCTTACTCCTACGGGCTATCTCTTTGAGGAGCCGAGTAACCTGCTATTGCAAGAGTGCCGCAATCCCGAGCAATATGATGCGATCGTGCAAGCAATTGCTCAGGGGCGCTCGAAGATCTCGGAGATTGCGAGCTCTACGGGAATCCCTGCGAGCAACGTAAAGAGCTATGTGGATAAGCTGGCGTCGCTTGGGATTGTCGAGCGCGAGCTGCCCCTAAACGAGACGAGCAATAAGCGAGCCGTGTATCTGCTGAGCGACCAGATGTTTAGGTTCTGGTACAAGTTTGTGCCGCAGAACATTGGGCTGATTCAAAACGATATGGCCGAGATGGCGTATAAGCGCATTGAGCCGCACGTATCGGATTACATGGGTACGGTCTTTGAGCTTATATGCAGACAATACGTGTACGAACTCGCGCGCGCGGACCAGCTCGATGTGGTTCCAGCGAGCGTCGGGCGTTGGTGGGGGACGGATAATCGCACGCATATGCAGGAAGAAATCGACTTGATTGTTGACGATGGCGAGGGCGCTGCGCTGTTTGCGGAGTGCAAATGGCGCAATGAACCGGCGGGCGAAGACGTGCTGCAAAAGCTCGTGCATCGAAGCGAGCTCTTTAGACGGCAACGAAAAAGCTATGCACTTTTCTCAAAAAGCGGCTTTACGCAGGGATGTCGGGATGCTGCGGAGAGTAGGGGAGACGTCAAGCTGATCTCGTTTGCCGAGATGTGAGGGGCCACCCTGTGTTTGTGTCCGCACGGGCAGCTACGCTTACTGTGATGTGACCGTTCGAGGAACGAGCGACAAGCAAAGGAGAAAGGCCCTAACCGTGTCAGCTGAAAAGACGCCGGGTATCTCGGCTATCGATACGACGAACTTTGCGCGCCAGATTGTGCTGGACTTTGAGTTTGCGCCGGTGCCAAAACAGCGCCAGCGACGTGGGCTGCGCAACGAGATTATCGAGGTCGGCGCCGTCAAGCTCGATTACCACGGCAACGTTATGGGCGAGTTCTCGCAGTTTGTGCAGACGGAATTTACCGAAGGCGTTGCGTTTCCCGTCCGCGAGCTCACAGGGATATCGGCCGTGGACACCGCGATGGCCGACCCGCTCTACATGGTGATCAAAAGGCTCAGCGATTGGATCGGTCGCTACTCCGCTCAGATAGTTTGCTGGAGCGGGACGGATCGTCGACAGCTTTTGACCGAGTGCCAGGCAAAGCATATCGACCTTGCCGCATTTCCTACGGACTGGGCCGATCTGCAGGCGTTTTACACCTCGATCATGGACGTGGGCAGCCACGGGCGTGTCTCTTTGAGTGACGCGGCGACGTGGTTTGGCATCGAGTTTGACGAGTCGACGGGCCACGCCCACAGCGCCCTTGCCGATGCGTGCGTGACTGCCAAGTTGCTCAAGCAGGTGATGGACGGGGACTACCGTGTGAGTCCGCGCACCTAGGAGATCCGCCAACGATGGGGGATAGGCGAGCGAGTCCAGACGCGCTTCTCCAGCAAGTGTCCTGAGCTGGGCGACCTGCTGCTGAGGCTGAAGGCGGAGGGGAGGTAGGCCTTTTGAGAACGCCATTCGGTTTCGCGTGGCGGGTGCGTTCGTCTACACCCTCGCAATCCCACGCGCGGCACTCAGCAGCTCGTACTCCCTCTGGCTCCACTGGTACAGCTCGGTCGCGCGTACGGCGTCGCGGCACAGGTCTAGAAACACCTCGGCGCCCTCGCAGAAGCACTCGCGGGCAAAGGCGCCGGATCCGTCCGCAACGCACGCGCCGTCGGCAAAGAGCTTCCAGCTGGACGGCTCGCGCGAGCCGTCTCCGAGCAGCTTGATCTGCAGAACATATGGGCCGCCAGCGGCACATGGCCCTTCTTCCAACGCCTGCACCGTAAAGCGCATCTGGAGGGACAGAGTATAAAATCCGGAAAAGAGTCGAAATAGGCACCTTAAAACTTCGGAAAAGTGTAGCTGGATGACAAAACAGCACTTAGAAGCCGGTGCTGGATGCGGGATCCTGCGGCCGCCTTCAGCCCTCGCTACTCGTCGTCCCCGTCGTTGGGGTCGCCCTTGAGGGTGTTGATGTCCAGGTACTGGTTGTCGTCCTCTTTTTGCTGCGTTGCCGATTCGGACGCGGTGGGGCCGCGGAACAGCTGGAATCCCTCAAACGCAATGGCGCCGAGCAGGGCAATGACAATGGCGATAAAGGCAACCTTGACTGCCTGCGGAAATTCCGAGAAACGCAGCGCCTTTTCCTCGGCGTAATAATCGGCGAAGCGCTCTTCGCCCGTGCTTTTGGTATACGCCGGTGCGGACGCGGCCTCCGGGTCATATTCCGGTGCAGGCGTGGCAGCGTACGGATCGTTGAGATAATCGCTCGATGCGGTGCCATAATCCTCGGTCTCGATGCGACCGGTGCCAGCATAGCCATCGGAATAATCGGAATATGCCGCACCGCCCTCATAGCCCGCGGCGCTCGTGTTGGCGGCAAAAAGCGGGTTAACTGGAACATCGAGCGCCGGCATGCCGGTAGAGGTCTCATCCAGATCGGCTGCAGCCCAGGAATCGTGGACAACCTGATGGGCAACGGGCTCATCGAGCCTTGTGACCGGAGGCTTGCGTGCCGCAGGAACAGGCAACTGCTGGGCGCTGTACATAACAGTGCTGTCGGCCGATTTGCCCTGCGTCGCTGCTGCGAGAAATGCCGCCGTCTCGGACGGGTCGCTTGCGGGGCGGGGAGCGGGCGTGGGCGCCGAAGTGGGTGCGGGTGTAGGCGCGGGCGTCGAAACAGCCGGCTGCGCAGGAGTCGGCGCAGATGCGGTCTTAGGCGCAAGTGCGGGATTGGGGCTTGACGGGCGAGCCCCGCCGCCGCCCATGAGTTCGTCGGCGGTCCACGGGCGATCATCCATCACATCGTCAAGGCTCAGCGAAAACAGGTCGTCTTCGCCCTCATCGAACATGCGGTGCACATGTCCACCAATTGCCGCAATCAATCCGCGACCGGTGCATGATGCCTTGCTCAACGCCATTCTGTCCCATCCTTTCGAAATACTAATGACATCGATTATATGGAACTTCCCAAGCGGCCCGGTCTTGGATTCGTGCTTTCCAGAACTCGCGCCCAAAAGGGGAGGGGCAATCCAGGCGAGTGCCTACTTGTCGCCGGCCGCCGCCTTGGCCTCATTGAGGTAGCTATAGAAGCTGTACTTGGAGATGCCAAAGAACTCGCAGGCGCGCTCGCTCGACTTGGAAATGAGGAAGGCACCGCGACGGTCGAGGTAGCCAATGGCACGAATGCGCTCGTCTTTGGTCATGAGTGCCGCGGGCTTGCCCACAAACTGCTCGCACTCGTGCAGCAGGTCCTCGAGCAGGTCGCCGATGTTCTTGGTAATGGGCTCGGGCTCGGTATAGCCCGTGCCGCCGGTGCCGGTGAAAGCGTCGAGCGAGCGCTCAAAAGCCTTCATAAGCGTAATGTCAAAGTTGATGCCCAAAATGCCGACGGGCTTGCCTTCGTCGTTGCGGATAAAGATGGTCGAGGACTTGAGCAGCTTGCCATCGGTGGTTTTAGTGAGGTACGGCTCGCGGTCGTGTACGTCGGTGCTGCCCTCGTGCATGGACTCAAACACGATATGGCTGGGGCCGTCACCCAGTTTGCGCCCGCTGACGTGGCCGTTTTCGATTACTACGATGGAGTGGTCCACGTCCTCGGTCTCCAGATCGTGGACGACGACTTCGCAGTTGGGGCCAAATTGGAGCGCCAGGCCGTGTGCGAGACGCTTGTAAAACTCAATCTGTGCGGGGGTCATGGGTGCCTTCCTAAAAATTAGTTTGGGCACACTTTGCCATAAACCACATCTGTTCGCAAACAAATCCATCAACAAGGCAATTCATGACCGTTCGGCGGCGAAAAAGTACCGATTACGGCAACAAACAATTTGTTAGGTTTGCCAATCAAAAAGTGTGATAGAACAGTGCTAACAAACTTTTTGTTTGGCATCCACATAAAAGTTCAGTCGCATGAATGGGAATGGGCTGAAACGCGTATGCGGGGGCCGGCAAGAGAGGACTTAAGGAGTTCACCGTATGGCCGATAAGATCCAGTGGGCGGGCAACACGATGCCCAAGAGCGATGATAAGCACTTGGGAATCATGAGCCTCGACCACGTGAAGAAGGCCCGTGCCTTCCACCAGTCGTTCCCCCAGTACACCGTCACTCCGCTTGCCCGCCTGGATGGCCAGGCCGCGCGCCTGGGCCTGTCCAACCTGTGCGTTAAGGACGAGAGCTATCGCTTTGGCCTCAACGCCTTTAAGGTCCTGGGCGGCTCGTTTGCCATGGCCAATTACATTGCCGACGAGACCGGCAAGGACGTTGCCGAGTGCACCTTCGATTACCTGACCTCCGATCAGCTTGCCAAGGACTTTGGTCAGGCTACCTTCTTTACCGCCACCGACGGCAACCATGGCCGCGGCGTGGCATGGGCTGCCAACAAGCTGGGCCAGAAGGCCGTCGTGCACATGCCCAAGGGTTCCACCAAGCCCCGCTTCGATAACATCGCCGCCGAGGGCGCCACGGTGACCATCGAAGAGGTCAACTACGACGAGTGCGTGCGCATGGCCGCCGCCGAGGCCGATGCCTGCGAGCGCGGCGTCATCGTTCAGGACACCGCCTGGGAGGGCTACGAGAAGATTCCGTCCTGGATCATGGAGGGTTACGGCACCATGGCTTCTGAGGCTGCCGAGCAGCTGCGCGAGATGGCCATCAACCGCCCGACGCACGTGTTTGTCCAGGCTGGCGTGGGTTCGCTCGCCGGCGCCGTGGTGGGCTATTTCACCAACCTGTATCCCGATAACCCGCCCACCTTCGTCGTGGTTGAGTGCGCACCTGCCGCCTGCCTGTACAAGGGCGCTGCCGCCGGCGACGGCGATCCGCGCATCGTGGACGGTGACATGCCTTCCATCATGGCCGGCCTGTGCTGCGGCGAGCCCAACATCCTGGGCTGGGATATCCTGCGCAACCACACCACCGCCTTCGTGTCTTGCCCCGACTGGGTCACCGCTCGCGGCATGCGTACCCTGGGCGCCCCCGAGAAGGGCGACCCGCGCGTCATCTCCGGCGAGTCCGGCGCTGTGACCACCGGCCTGGTCGAGACCCTCATGCTCGATCCCGAGTACGCCGAGCTCAAGGAACTCATCGGCCTGGACAAGACGAGCTCCGTGCTCTGCTTCTCCACGGAAGGTGACACGGACCCGGATCAGTACCGTCGCATCGTCTGGGAGGGCGAGTATCCGACCTGCTAGCAGACTGACCTGTCCGGAGGCAGCCGGAGGACTTTACTCCCTGCTCGGACAGTCCTGCTCGCACGGAGAGCACATTAAGTGCTCTCCGGCTCGTGCGGAACTCGCGACGGAGCAAAGTCCTCCGTCCGCCTCCTACGTTTACTTGCTTGCCGGGTACTCGACCTCACGCTGCTTGGCACAAGTGATCTATCTGAAATATCTACCTGTAGGTAAACCCTTGTAGAAAGGTTGACTGTTATGACTAAGGAACTCGATTTCGAGGCAATTAAAAACGCTGCTGAGTCCCATCGTGCTGATATGACGCGTTTTCTTCGCGCAATGATTAGCCACCCCTCTGAGTCCTGCGAGGAGGGTGAGGTTGTCGCTTGCATTAAGGCCGAGATGGAGAGCCTTGGCTATGACGAGGTCAAGGTCGACGGCCTGGGCAACGTTATGGGCTTTATGGGCGAGGGCGACAAGATCATCGCCATCGACTCCCACATCGACACCGTCGGTATCGGCAACATCGAGAACTGGGATGCCGATCCCTATGAGGGCTACGAAACCGACGAGATCATCTACGGCCGCGGCGGCTCCGACCAGGAGGGCGGCATGGCTTCTGCTACCTATGCTGCCAAGATGATGAAGGACATGGGCCTCATCCCCGAGGGCTACAAGATCATGGTCGTCGGCACCGTCCAGGAAGAGGACTGCGACGGCATGTGCTGGCAGTACATCTACAACAAGGACGGCATTAAGCCCGAGTTCGTCATTTCCACCGAGCCCACCGACGGCGGCATCTATCGCGGTCACCGCGGCCGCATGGAGATCCGCGTCGACGTTCACGGCACCTCCTGCCACGGCTCCGCTCCCGACCGCGGCGACAACGCCATCTACAAGATGGCCGACATCATCGCCGACGTCCGCGCCCTCAACAACAACGGCTGTGACGAGTCGACCGACATCAAGGGCCTCGTCAAGATGCTCGACCCCAAGTACAACCCCGAGCACTTCGAGGACGCCCGCTTCCTGGGCCGCGGCACCTGCACCGTCAGCCAGATCTTCTACACCAGCCCCAGCCGCTGCGCTGTCGCTGACTCCTGCGCCATCTCCATCGACCGTCGCATGACCGCCGGTGAGACCTGGGAGTCCTGCCTGGAAGAGATCCGTAACCTGCCGGCCGCCAAGAAGTACGGCGACGACGTGAAGGTCTCCATGTACATGTACGACCGTCCGTCCTGGACCGGCGAGGTCTACGAGACCGAGGCTTACTTCCCCACGTGGATCAACAAGGAGACCGCTCCGCACGTCAAGGCCCTCGTCGACGCCCACAAGGCCATGTTCGGTGACGAGCGCATCGGCTGCGAGCCCAGCATGGACAAGCGCACCGGTCGCCCGCTGTGCGACAAGTGGACCTTCTCCACGAACTGCGTTTCCATCCAGGGCCGCTATGGCATCCCCTGCGTCGGCTTCGGCCCGGGTGCCGAGTCTCAGGCTCACGCTCCCAACGAGGTCACCTACAAGGACGACCTGGTCACCGCTGCCGCCATGTATGTGGCTGCCCTGAACCTCTACGATCCGAGCCAGGCCGATGGCGACGCCACCGTGTTCCGCGCCGGTCTGACCAACAACAAGATCGATTAGTCCCATTCCTCGATCTTGTTGAGCCGGGGACAGCTCGTGTCCCCGGCACTCCCTGTTGACTTGGGGCCCGCGGTCGTTATCTCCCATGCTTCCTCGACGGTAGCGGGTCCTCGTCATAGTGCTCTGCATGTTCTAGCCACACGCGCATGCCGGAGCACATCTACTCATTGCAATCGTTTCATCTTTGGAAAGGATATTTACATGGACGCCAAGTTTACCGAGCTCGTCGAGCAGCTGAACGGCCTCGATTTTAAGGGCATGTACGGCAGCGACTTCCTGCACACCTGGGATAAGACCACCGATGAGCTCAAGGCGCTCTACATCGTCGCCGACGCCCTGCGCGAGCTGCGCGAGAACAACGTTTCGTCCAAGATCTTCGATTCGGGTCTGGCCGTCTCCCTGTTCCGTGACAACTCCACCCGTACGCGCTTCTCCTTCTCTAAGGCAGCCAACCTGCTCGGCCTTGAGCTGCAGGACCTGGACGAGAAGAAGTCCCAGATCGCCCACGGCGAGACCGTCCGCGAGACCGCTACCATGATCTCCTTCATGGCCGACGTCATCGGCATCCGCGACGACATGTACATCGGCAAGGGCGACGCCTACATGGCCGAGGTCTCCGAGTCTGTCCAGCAGGCCTACGAGGACGGCGTTCTGGATCACCGCCCCACGCTCATCTCCCTGCAGTCCGATTCCGACCACCCCACGCAGTCCTCTGCCGACATGCTCTACCTCATCAACGAGTTTGGCGGCCTTGAGAACCTCAAGGGCAAGAAGGTTGCCGTCACCTGGGCCTATTCGCCCTCTTACGGCAAGCCGCTGTCCTGCCCGCAGTCGCTGATCAGCCTGCTGCCCCGCTTTGGCATGGACGTCACCCTGGCCCACCCCGAGGGCTATGACCTCATGCCCGAGGTCGTCGAGCGCGCCAAGGGCTATGCCGCCGAGTCCGGCACTACCTTTAAGCAGGTCAACACCATGGCCGAGGCCTTCGAGGGCGCCGACATCGTGATCCCCAAGAGCTGGGCTCCGTTTGCCGCCATGGAGAAGCGTACCAACCTGTACGCCGAGGGCGACGACGCCGGCATCGCAGCGCTCGAGAAGGAACTGCTCGCCCAGAACGCCACCCATCAGGACTGGTGCTCCACGACCGAACTCATGGAGAAGACCGCCAACGGCCAGGACACCATCTTTATGCACCCGCTGCCCGCCGACATCTCCGGTGTCTCCTGCGAGCACGGCGAGGTTAACGCCGACGTCTTCGACATGCACCGCGTGGGCATGTACAAGGAGGCCAGCTACAAGCCGTACGCCATCGCTGCCATGATGTTCCTGCAGAAGGTTGCCGATCCCGCCGCTACCCTCAAGGCCCTCGACGAGCGTAACACCGCCCGTTGGCTCCAGGCCTAAAGCCGGGCTGAGGTAAGCCATGTAAAGGGGGCGCTCTGCCAACCGGCGGGGTGCCCCCTTTTTGCATCGTGGGCGTGCGGGATAAGCGCTTTCGATGTGGATGCCCGCGGCGCGAGTTATGGGTACGATGGTTTCAGGGGAGGTATCACCATGAAACTTGGATGCGTCATTATGGCTTCGGGCGAGGGCAAGCGGTTTGGCTCTAACAAGATGCTTGCCGATATCTATGGCGAGCCGCTGATTGCCCGGACCATCGATTCGGTTCCCCGGGGCTTTGACGTCGTGGTTTCGACGCGTTGGCCCGAGGTCGCTCAGATTTGCGAGGACAAGCATTGCCCGTGCGTGCTGCACGACGGCGAGCTGCGCAGCGAAAGCGTCCGTGTGGGCCTTTCATGGGGAGTCGAACGCAACTGGAAAGGTTGCCTCTTTTTGCCGGGCGACCAGCCGCTCGTGAGTTCGGGTTCATTTGAGGCTATGGTTCGTGCGTTTGACGAGTGTGGCCGCAAACATCCGGTGCGTCTTGCGTGCAACGGTGAGCCTTCGAGCCCGGTGCTCTTTCCGGCGGAACTGCTCGATGCACTTATGTGTCTTGAGGGCAAGGACGGCGGCGGTTCGATCCTCAAGGACCGTACCGACGTGGTGCTGGTCGAGGCGCGTGCCTACGAGCTGTGGGACGTCGATACCGCCAAGGGACAGCAACGCATAACGGAGCATATCGCCGCCTGCTCGTATTTTGATCGCGTGGCCAACTGCATCAATCAATAAGGAGCAATTATGATCATCATCAAAAACGGCGCGCTCGTGACGCCCCAGGGGCTTCGCCGCGCCGATCTTGCCATGGAGGGCGATAAGATTGTGCGGATTGCCGCGGCAATCGAGCCGGGCGAGGGCGATACCGTCCAGGACGCCACCGACTGTTGGGTGTTCCCCGGCTTTATCGACGGCCACACGCACATGCAGTGCTGGACTGGCATGGATTGGACGGCCGATAGCTTTGAGACCGGTACGCGTGCGGCTGCCTGCGGCGGTACGACGACCATCGTGGACTACGCGACGGCCGATCGCGGCGTGACCATGCCCGATGCCTTGGCCGAGTGGCATCGCCGCGCCGACGGAACCTGCACGGCCAACTACGCGTTTCATATGGCACTCGCCGAGTGGAATGAACGCAACCGCGCCGATCTTTCGGCCATGCGCGAGGCGGGCGTGTCGTCGTTTAAGACCTACTTTGCCTATGACCACCTGCGCCTGGACGACGCCGAGACGCTCGAGGTGCTGGAGGAACTCAAGCGCGTGGGCGGCATGCTCTGCGTGCATTGCGAGAACGGTACGCTGGTGAATGAACTGCAAAAGCGCGTGTACGAGCAGGGGATTCATGGGCCCGAGGGGCATGCGCTCAGCCGTCCGGACGTGTGCGAGGCCGAGGCCGTGAGTCGTCTGCTGTATCTGGCGCACTTAGCCGGGGACGCTCCAGTCAATGTGGTGCACCTTTCGACCAAGCTGGGTCTTGAGGCCATCCGTGCCGCCAAGGCGCGCGGGCAGAAGAATATCTATGTCGAGACCTGCCCTCAGTATCTGATGCTCGACGATACTTGCTATCTGGAGCAGGGCGAGGACGGCTTTGCGGGCGCCAAGTACGTGATGAGCCCGCCGCTGCGCCATGCCGGTGACCGTGCCGCGCTGCGCGAGGCGCTTGTGGCCGGCGAGATCGATACTATTGCGACCGATCATTGCAGCTTTAACCTGCACGGGCAAAAGGACCGCGGACGCGACGATTTCCGCGCGATTCCCAACGGCGGACCCGGCGTGGAGCATCGTCCTGTCGCGATCGCTACGAGCTTTGAGGGACAGCTGGGTCCCGAGGATCTGTGCCGCTTGATGAGCGAGAACCCGGCGCGCATCTTTGGCATGTATCCGCGTAAGGGCTGTCTTGCCGAGGGCGCCGATGCCGACGTGTGCGTGTGGGATCCCAAGGCGCGCTGGACCATTAGCGCGGCGACGCAGCATCAGGCTGTGGACTACACGCCGCTCGAGGGTTTTGAGGCACATGGCCGCGCCAAGGCCGTGTTTGTGAACGGCGTGCTGGCGGCACGCGATGGCGAGCCCACCGGAGCCCAGCCCGGCCGCTACGTGCCCCGCTAGCAGCAAAGATGCCGTGTCCCCTCCTCAGTTGCGGTGAAATACGGACTGTTTGCGGCCGTCGGGCGGCCAAACAGTCCGTATTTCACCGCAACTGAGGAGATGGGGCCGGCTACTTGAGGCTGCTGGCGACGACGGGGCGGTCGAGAGCTGCCTCGAAGCGGTCGGCCATCGTGGGGTCGCTGAGCGTGTCGACTTGGTTGAGCATGATGCGGGCATTGTTGAGGTTCAGCATCCGCAGCTCGGCATTGAGCACCTGGGCGACGCGCTCTGGGGTGGCAGTGTCGGTGAGCTCGCAGCCGCAACGCTCGCAAAAGAGCTCGGGGCGGTGGACAACCTCGGCGACGGGTTTGCCCAGTCCCGAGGCGCCGACGACCCAGACAACGTTTGCCGTGGCGGCGGGAATTACCGGCTCCCAGGCGGCATGCGCCTTGAGCGGGAGCCGCTTACTGCCGTCCGCCTCGGCCAGGACGTAGTCAAAGCGCTGCGCCAGCTGGTCGAGCGGCTCGGCAGGGGAGGAGAGCTTGCCCGTCTCCGGGTCCAAAATACCCGCCTGGCAGATACTTCCGCGGCTCATGCCAGCGCATGCCTCGCAGGTGCAGCCGGGAACATGCAGGGCCCCCGGCTTCCAAGGCGCGGCGTCCAGACGACGGCCCGACCCGTCCCATGGCACGCCGGCGACGGGGAACATATGCGTGGTGGTGCAGAGGAGCACGCGGTCGCCAGCGCGCATAAGCTCAAGGCCGAGCGTCTTTAGCAAGGTCGACTTGCCGCCGCTGCCGATAATCGCGGTAATGCCCGGCTCGATCCTGAGCGCCGAGGCAAGATTGCCGCTAACCGTTTCCATCTGTTCACCGCCGTATAATACTGTGATAATAAATAATCATCAGAGTAGCGGTCGAACCGCTTTTGCTCTGCTCAAACCGTAGCACAGGGAGGTGCCTCGGGAATGCTCGTTTATGTTCGCGGCGCCGGCGATATCGCCACGGGCGTCGCCGCTCGCTTGGTGCGCGCCGGCGTGTCGGTCGTCATGGCCGATATCGCGGTCCCCACGTGCATCCGTCGCACAGTCAGTTTTTGCGAGGCCATTCGCTTGGGCGAGGTCCAGGTCGAGGGCATTCGCGCCCGCTTGGCGCAGACGTCGGCCGAGGCGCTTGAGATTACCGAGGCGGGGGATGTCGCCGTGGTGGTGGACCCCCAGGCACAGATGCTCGACGAACTGAAGCCCGCGGCTGTGGTCGACGCGATTCTGGCCAAGCGCAATCTGGGTACCACGCGCGACATGGCTCCTGCCGTCATTGCAGTAGGGCCGGGCTTTACCGCGCCGGTTGATTGCGACGCCGTGGTCGAGACCATGCGCGGGCATTTCCTGGGCCGTGTCATTACCCAAGGTTCACCCCAGCCCAACACGGGCGTGCCGGGCATTATCGCTGACTATGGCAAAGAGCGTGTTATCCACAGCCCCGCCGCCGGCGTGTTTCGGTCCGACCGCGCAATCGGCGACATCGTGCGCGCCGGAGACGTGATTGGCTACGCGGGCGATACGCCCATGCGCACGCAGATCGATGGCTGTCTGCGCGGGCTTTTGGCGAACGGCGTGCAGGTGACCGAGGGCTTTAAATGCGCCGATGTCGATCCGCGCGGCGATGCCAGCTATATCAACTACATTTCGGACAAGGCGACGTCGGTCGGCGGCGGCGTGCTCGAGGCACTCGCTATGCTCACCGATATCTTTAGAGGATAGAAGGCGGCAATGGAAAAGCTCGATGTTGTGAATGCGGCGCTTGCCGCCCTGCGTGCTGGCGAGACGTGCGAGCTCGTGGTCGTGGCCGGCACGGCGGGGTCGTCGCCGCGCGGCGTGGGCGCCTGGATGGTCGTCTTTGCCGACGGTAGCCAGGCGGGCACCATCGGCGGCGGCAAGATCGAGCTCTTTGCGCTGGACGAGGCGCGAGAGCTGCTGGCCGCGGGGCAATCGCGTCTAGTCCGCTACACCATGGGCGGCGAGAACTCCGATACCGGCATGATCTGCGGCGGAGCCATCTGCCTGTGCTATCTGCATCTGGATGCGACCCAGGCACCGTTGTTCCAGGAAATTGCCGACATCTTGGTCTATCGACGCATCGGCGACTTCGTCATCGACTTTGAGCCGTTTATCGCGAGCGCGCTCGAGGGCGATGTGGCCGAGTACCATGGCGAGGAATCGCGCCGCACCATTGCGGGCTGCCCCGGGCTTTCGCTGGTGGAGGAGGGGAGTAGGGTCACCTACACCAACGCGGCCTCCGAGATTCCCGCGGCGCACGTCGAGACGCTCTGCCCCGAGGGCCTGACCTACATCTTTGGCTGCGGACACGTGGGCGCCGCGACGGCGCGCGTGCTCACGGCGGCGGGCTTTGCCGTCGTGGCCTGCGATGACCGCCCCGGCACGTTGACGCCCGAATGGGTGCCCGGTGTCTACGATCGTCGCCTGGTCGATTACAAGAACCTGAGCGAGCAGTGCCCCATCGGTCCGCGCGACTTGGTGGTCGTCGCCACGGCGGGTCACAAATCTGATCTCGACGTGGTGATTCAGGCTATGCGTGCCAAACCCGCCTATCTGGGTTGCTTGGGCTCGCGCCGCAAGACGGCCTTTGTGCGTGCCCGCCTGGAGCAGGAAGGCTTTACGCAGGACCAGATCGACGAGCTGCGCCTTCCGATCGGCGTTGCCATCGAGGCAGAGGACCCCGAGGAGATCGCCATCTCCATCGCCGCCGAGATGATCCACCTGCGCCGCACCCAACTCGTTCCCCGCAAGCGCTAATCGCATCCCCACCAATTAAGTTGCGGTGAAATACGGACTGTTTAAGCCTGTTAGGCCGCCAAACAGTCCCTATTTCACCGCAACTGCTTCTTGGGACCCATTTGTGCGGGGGAGTTGTGGAGTTGTGCAGGCAGACGAGGTTTTTCTGGAAATACGCTCACGATGCGCGTATAGTACCGATTGTTTTGTCGGCTCCTGCTGCGTCGAGTCCAAACCGCAAAATGCCATGAGCGGCGCGGATGCAGCCAGGAGGCACGAGGACAACCCATCGTGGCCACGCCCCGTGCTTAAAACCCCAAGAAGGAGTGAACAATGGCAGAAGAGAAGTATGTGCCGCGTCTGAAGACCAAGTACAACAACGAGGTCAAGCAGCAGCTTCAGGACAAGTTCCAGTACGAGAACGTCATGATGATCCCCAAGTTTGAGAAGATCGTCGTGAACATGGGTGTCGGCGAGGCCGCTACCGATTCCAAGGCCATCGACGGTGCCGTGCGCGACCTGCGCGCCATCACCGGACAGCAGCCGATGATCACCCGTGCCCGTAAGTCCATCGCTACCTTCCGCCTGCGCGCTGGTATGCCGATCGGCTGCAAGGTTACCCTGCGTGGCGACCGTATGTGGGAGTTCTTCGATCGTCTGACCTCCGTCGCGATCCCCCGTATCCGCGACTTCCGCGGCATTTCCGCCAAGAGCTTCGACGGCCGTGGTAACTTCTCCATGGGCGTCACCGAGCAGCTCATCTTCCCCGAGATCGACTTCGACTCCGTCGATCACCAGCGTGGTATGGACATCACTTTCGTGACCACCGCCAACACCGATGAGGAGGCCAAGGCCCTTCTGGACGCCTTCGGTTTCCCGTTCAAGAAATAGGTTCACCTGCCCTATAAGCGCCGTTCCCACAAGGGGGCGGCGCTTGGGGCGAACAATACTCTATGTGAGGAGGATATAAGTGGCTAAGACATCGATGATCGTCAAGTGCAATCGCAAGCAGAAGTTCTCTACTCGTGAGTACACGCGCTGCCAGCGCTGCGGCCGTCCGCACTCTGTGTACCGCAAGTTCGGCCTGTGCCGTGTCTGCTTCCGTGAGCTTGCACTCAAGGGCGAGCTTCCCGGCGTTAAGAAGGCCAGCTGGTAAGTCACTACCAGCGTTTCAAGCATCCGTTTGGAACAGGGAAAACGCGCTAGTTAGGCTTTGCCGTTAAGGGCGGTGAAGAACCAAGAGCACGTGTTCATCAAGAACGAAGGAGAATCTGTATGAACCTTACAGACCCGATCGCAGATATGCTTACGCGCATCCGTAACGCTAACTCTGTGAACAAGGCCACGGTCTCCATGCCGAGCAGCAAGAAGCTCGTCGAGATCGCTCGTGTTCTGCACGAGGAGGGCTACATCGAGGGCTACGATGTCGAGGACACCGTTCCCCAGAAGACTCTGCACATCACGCTTAAGTATGGTCCAAAGAAGGCTAAGGTCATCAACGGCATCCGCCGCATTTCCAAGCCGGGCCTGCGTAAGTACACCGGCGTTGCCGACATGCCCCGCGTCCGCGGTGGCCTTGGTACCGCCATTATTTCCACCAGCCATGGCGTCATGACCGACCGCGATGCTCGCAAGCACAACGTCGGCGGCGAGATCATCGCTTACGTCTGGTAATTCGCTCGGTAGGTAGAAGGAAAGGAGATCACCGTGTCTCGTATCGGTAATAAGCCTGTCCAGATTCCCGCCGGAGTCGAAGTGGCAGTCAACGGCAACAACGTTGTCGTCAAGGGCCCCAAGGGCCAGCTCGAGCTCGATGTCTTTGAGAAGCTCGCTATCAACGTCGAGGACAATGTCCTCACCGTTTCCCGTCCCGACGACGAGCGTGAGACCCGTGCCCGCCACGGCCTCACTCGCGCCCTCATCCACAACATGGTTGTTGGCGTTTCCGAGGGCTTCGAGAAGAAGCTCGAGCTCGCCGGCGTCGGTTACCGCGTGCAGCAGAAGGGCAAGAACCTCGAGTTCTCCCTGGGCTTCTCGCACCCCGTGATCGTCGAGGCTCCCGAGGGCATCACCTTCGAGGTTCCCGACAACACCCACGTGAACGTCAAGGGTATCAACAAGCAGCAGGTCGGTCAGATCGCCGCTGAGATCCGCGGCCATCGTCCTCCCGAGCCTTACAAGGGCAAGGGTATCCACTACGTTGGCGAGCACATCCGCCGCAAGCTGGGTAAGGCCGCCAAGTAGTCGTAACCGACTCACTCGCATAAGACCAGCACCCCGTCAGGTGCTGGCAAGATCAACCTTTTTAGGAGTTTACGTATGAACAAGCATAAGGCGAAGCTGGAAGGCCTCAAGCGTCGTCAGCGTCGTGTTCGCGGCAAGGTCTCGGGTACCTCCGAGCGTCCGCGTCTTCGCGTGACCCGTACTAACGCCAACATCTATGCCCAGATCATCGACGACAGCAAGGGCTCCAGCCTGACGCTCGTCTCTGCCTCGACCCTCGAGGCCGAGTTCAAGGGCACCCACACCTCGAACAAGGAGGCTGCGGAGAAGGTCGGTCAGCTCGTTGGCAAGCGCGCCATCGAGGCCGGCATCACCAAGGTCGCCTTCGATCGCGGTGGCCGTATCTACCATGGCCGCGTCAAGGCCCTCGCCGACGGTGCTCGTGCCGCCGGTCTCGAGTTCTAGGAGGTATGTAGCACATGGCTCGTAATCAGAAGCAGCAGCGCGAGGCCTCCGAGTTCGAGGAGCGCGTCGTTTACATCAACCGCGTGTCGAAGACCGTCAAGGGTGGTCGTCGCATGAGCCTCGTCGCTCTCGTCGTCGTTGGCGACGGCAAGGGCAACGTCGGCGTTGGCATGGGCAAGTCCGCTGAGGTGCCCATGGCCATCTCCAAGGCATCTCTCGATGCCAAGAAGAACATGTTCCACGTGCCGGTGACCGAGCAGGGCACCATCCCGCACGAGGTTCTCGGCCACTTTGGTGCCGGCCGCATCATCATCAAGCCCGCTGTCGAGGGTACCGGCGTTATCGCCGGCGGCGCTGTGCGTCCCCTCTTTGAGCTTGCTGGCATCAAGAACGTCCTGTCCAAGTCCCTCGGTACCGACAACGGCCTCAACATCATCAAGGCTGCCGTCGAGGGCCTCAAGGAGCTCTCCAGCCCTGAGGACGTCGCGGCTCGCCGTGGCCTGACGGTCTCCGAGATGTTCGTCGGTAAGGAGAACTAAGCATGGCTGACACCATCAAGATCAAGCAGGTCCGCAGCACCAACGGTTGCAAGCAGGACCAGGTCCGTACTGTCCGTGCCCTCGGTCTCCACAGGATCCGCGAGGTTCGCGAGATTGCTGACAACGAGTCCGTCCGCGGCATGATCTTCAAGGTCAAGCACCTTGTCGAGATTGTAGAGGAGTAGCAAATGCAGCTTCACGATCTTACTCCCGCGCCCGGTTCCACCAAGAACCGCAAGCGCGTCGGCCGTGGCAATTCTTCGGGTCACGGCACCACTTCTGGCCGCGGTCAGAAGGGCCAGGGTTCCCGCTCTGGCGGCACCAAGGGTGCCGGCTTCGAGGGTGGCCAGACTCCGCTGGCTATGCGCCTGCCCAAGCTTCCGGGCTTCCGTAACCCCCGTCGTATCGAGTACACCGCTGTTAACGTTGAGCGTCTCGAGCGCAAGTTCGAGGACGGCGCTGTGATCGACGGTGCCGCTCTTAAGGCCGCTCGCATCACCAAGAGCGAGTTCGAGCCCGTCAAGGTGCTCGGCAATGGTGAGCTCACCAAGAAGTTCACGGTCAAGGTCGACAAGGTCAGCGCTTCTGCGCAGGCCAAGATCGAGGCCGCCGGCGGAAAGGTCGAGCTGCCGTGCTAAATGGTCTTAAGAATGCTTTCCGCATCAAAGAATTGCGCGAAAAGATTCTTTTTACCATAGCTATGCTCGTCGTGTACCGCATTGGTGCGCACGTTCCTGTGCCCGGCATTCCCTTCCAGGGGATGCTGGGCCTTTTCTCGACCGATAACAATTCGGTCGCCGCAGGTGCTATGGCCCTCCTGAATCTTTTCTCTGGCGGCGCGTTGAGCTATGTGTCGGTGTTTTCGCTGGGCATCATGCCTTACATCACCAGCTCGATCATCCTCCAGATGCTCCAGGCCGTTGTGCCTTCCCTGCATGAGCTTGCCCGCGAGGGCGAGGTCGGTCAGACCAAGATTACGCAGTATTCGCGTTACCTCACCCTTGCTCTGGCAATCCTCAACTCCGTGGGTTACCTCTTCCTCTTTAAGAGCTTCGGCATCAGCTTCAATGGCGCCGGCGCTCCCGAGATCATCTTCGACCTCATGATCGTCGGCACGCTCACTGCGGGCGCCATGCTGATCATGTGGATTGGTGAGCTCATCACCCAGCGCGGTATCGGCAATGGCATGTCGCTGATCATCTTTGCGAACATCATGGCCGGTCTGCCGCAGGCTATCTTCTCCAGCACCGAGGGCAATGCCGGTGGCATCATCACCATGGTGATCATCTGCGCCATCATCCTGCTGGTTATCCCGCTGATTGTTTTCCTTGAGCGCGGCCAGCGCCGCATCCCGGTCTCCTACGCTAAGCGCGTCGTGGGCCGTCGCATGATGGGTGGTCAGACCACCTACCTGCCCATCAAGGTCAACACCGCGGGTGTCGTGCCAATCATCTTCGCTTCGGCGCTGCTGTACTTCCCGGCTCAGATTGCCGTGTTCTTCCCCGGCATCGGCTGGATTCAGGCAGTTGCCTCTGCGCTTTCGCGCGGCTGGCTCAACTGGGTGCTTAACGTTGTCCTCATCGTGTTTTTCGCGTACTTCTACACCTCCATGGTGTTCAACCCCGATGACACGTCCGACAACCTTAAGAAGCAGGGCGGCTTTATTCCGGGCGTGCGTCCGGGTAGGGCTACCGCGGCCTACATCAAGAACGCGCTCAACAAGATTACGCTTCCCAGCGCTGTCTTTTTGGCGCTCATCGCCATCGTGCCTTCGATCATCTTCTCCTTTACGGGTAACCAGCTGATCCAGGCATTTGGCGGCACGTCCATCCTCATCATGGTCGGCGTCGTGCTCGACACGGTCGATAAGCTCGAAGGCCAGATCAAGATGTATGATTACGATGGATTCTTTAAATAGGCTAGAGGAGGATTGCTCATGAACCTCGTATTGCTTGGAGCTCCGGGTGCCGGTAAGGGCACCGTCGCACAGGAGCTCGTCGCCGAGTTTGGCGTCGCTCACATTTCCACGGGCGACCTGCTGCGTGCTGCCGTCAAGGGTGGCACCGAGCTTGGTATTCAGGCTAAGAAGTACATGGACGCTGGCGAGCTCGTTCCCGATCAGCTCGTGATCGACCTTGTCAAGGAGCGCCTTGCCGCCGATGACGCCCAGCAGGGCTTCATCCTCGACGGCTTCCCGCGCAACACCACCCAGGCCGTGACGCTCGATTCCGAGCTCTCCGCCATGGGTCGCGAGATCGATTGCGCCCTTCTGGTCGATGTGGCCCCCGAGGTCATTATCGATCGTCTGTCTTCGCGTCGCACCTGCCGCGCCTGCGGTTACACCGGCACTGCTGCCGATGCCACCTGCCCCAAGTGCGGTGGCGAGATGTATCAGCGCGACGACGACAAGCCCGAGACCATCAAGAACCGTCTCGACGTCTACGAGAAGTCCACGAGCCCGCTCGTCGACTACTATCGTGGCCAGGGTCTGCTCAAGTCGGTCAACGGTGACCAGGCTCGCGAGACCGTGTACGGGGATGTCAAAGAGGCTCTCGGTCTATGATCAAGATTAAGTCTGCAACGCAAATCGAGCAGATGAAGAAGGCAGGAGCGCTATCTAAGATGGCGCTCCGTCACGTTGGAGCCATGGTGCGCCCCGGCGTTTCGACTTTTGAGCTCGATCAGCTCGCGGAGCAGATTATCCGCATGCATGGCGGCACCCCTGCCTTTAAGGGTTACGGCGGGTTCCCGGGGACCATTTGCGCATCGATCAACGATGCCGTGGTCCACGGTATTCCCAACCCTGACATGATCCTGCGCGATGGCGATATCATCTCCATCGATACGGGAGCCGTTGTCGACGGTTGGGTCGGCGATAACGCATGGACGTTTTTCGTCGGCACCCCCACGCCCGAAGCCAAGGCTTTGTGTGAGGTCACGCGCGATTGCCTTAAGGCTGCCATCGAGCAGGCTGTTCCCGGTAACCATATCGGGGACGTCGGTTATGCCGTTCAGTCCCTCGCCGAGTCTCACGGTTACGGCGTGCTTCGTGATTATGTTGGCCATGGCATTGGCCGCGTGATGCACGAGGACCCCAACGTTCCTAACTATGGAAAGAAGGGGAGGGGCGTTCGCCTCCAGGCCGGCATGGTCATTGCCATCGAGCCGATGGTTACGATGGGTTCCAACCATGTAAGCACGGGCTCCGACGGTTGGATCGTCACGACCAACGACCACCTGCCCGCCGCGCACTATGAGAACACCGTCGCCATTACCAATGACGGTCCGGTGATTCTCACCACGGATGCCCAAGGTGCTTGGTGTTCGCTCCAAGGCGGAGAAATGTAACAAGTTCCACTTAGTTGTGGAGCCATTACGAAGTTATTACGATGCGTGCATACGTGTTGTAGAATACTCAATCGCTGTCGTTTTCTAGAGAAAGATGATTGCTTGTGAAGAAGGAAGACGCAATTGAGCTCGAGGGTACGGTAAAAGAGCCGCTGCCCAACGCCATGTTTAAGGTTGAGCTCGAGAACGGTCATTCGGTTCTGTGCAACATTTCTGGCAAGATCCGAATGAATTACATCCGCATTCTCCCCGGTGACAGGGTTGTCGTGGAGCTTTCCCCGTACGACCTGACCCGCGGCCGAATCACCTATCGCTATAAATAGCGGCACGCATACACGCACTCCATTTCCGGCTGCAGGCTTAGCTCAACCTACGGTCGGATTGTGTGTGAAGACCAGCCATAGTTTTAAACGCCTGCGGCTGGGCGAGTAGATAGTAGGGAAGTAGTTTGAGCGCTACCGAAAGGAAGAACGATGAAGGTACGTCCTTCGGTCAAGAAGATGTGCGATAAGTGCAAAATCATTAGGCGCCATGGCAAGGTCCTCGTCATTTGCGAGAACCCCCGTCATAAGCAGCGTCAGGGTTAAGAGAGGAGACTACGTTGGCCCGTATTAATGGTGTCGACCTCCCGCGTGAGAAGCGCGTTGAGATCGGTCTGACCTACATTTACGGCATCGGCCGCACCACTGCGACGAAGATCTGCGTCGAGTGCAACGTTAACGTGGATACGCGCGTTAAGGACCTCACCGAGGATGAGGTTAACGCCATCCGCGATTATATCGATAAGAACCAGATCATGGTTGAGGGCGACCTCCGCCGTGAGCGCAACCAGAACGTCAAGCGCCTTATGGACATCGGCTGCAACCGCGGCCTTCGTCACCGCAAGGGCCTCCCGGTCCGCGGCCAGCGCACCCACACTAACGCTCGTACCCGCAAGGGCCCGAAGCGTCAGATCGGTGCTAAGAAGAAGAAATAAGGAGCGCTAGATAGATGGCTACTGCTAAGAAGAACGTTCGCGCTGCCCGTCTGAAGCGCGCGGACCGTAAGAACATTTCCGTGGGCCAGGCTCACATTCGTTCTACGTTCAACAACACGATCGTTTCGATCACCGATCCCCAGGGCAACGTCATTTCCTGGAAGTCGGCTGGCCAGGTGGGCTTCAAGGGCTCCCGTAAGTCCACGCCGTTCGCTGCCCAGATGGCTGCCGAGGCTGCTGCCAAGCAGGCCATGGAGCACGGTATGAAGAAGGTTTCCGTCTTCGTCAAGGGCCCCGGCTCCGGTCGTGAGACCGCCATCCGCTCCCTCCAGGCTGCTGGCCTCGAGGTCTCGAGCATCCAGGACAAGACCCCCATTCCGCACAACGGCTGCCGCCCCAAGAAGCGTCGCCGCGTGTAACTGAAAGGATCGTATCAATATGGCAATCGACAGGACTCCTGTTCTTAAGCGCTGCCGTCAGCTCGGGATCGATCCCGCTGAGCTCGGTTACAGCAGCAAGAAGGAATCTATCCGTCAGCCCAAGCGCCGTCGCAAGGAATCTGAGTACGGCATGCAGCTGCGCGAGAAGCAGAAGGTCAAGTTCATCTATGGCGTTCTGGAGAAGCAGTTCCACGGCTACTTCAACAAGGCCCGCAAGATGAACGGCGTCACCGGTGAGAACCTCATGATCATCCTTGAGTCTCGCCTCGACAACGTCGTCTTCCGTCTTGGCTTCGCCCGCACCCGCAAAGAGGCTCGTCAGTCCGTCCGTCACGGTCACTTCACCGTGAACGGCAAGCGCGTGGACATCCCGTCCTACCGCGTCAAGGCCGGCGATGTCGTCGCTGTCGGCGAGAAGTTCCGTGACCTCCTCCCCATCAAGGAGGCCCTGATTTCCTCCGAGCGTTTTGAGGTCCCTGGCTGGCTCGAGGTCGATATCGAGAAGCTGTCTGGTAACGTGCTCGCTCTGCCGACGCGTGAGCAGATCAGCGGTGATATCAACGAGCAGCTCATCGTCGAGCTCTACTCTAAGTAGTCCATCCGGGCTGCTGAGGCTGGAGGTAATACATGTCAGAATTCATTAGGCCTCAGGTTCAGGTCGAAGAGATCAACGAGACGTCTGCTCGTGTCTCCGTCGAGCCGCTCGAGCGTGGCTACGGCGATACGCTGGGTAACTCCCTTCGTCGCGTTCTTCTGTCCTCGCTCGAGGGTGCCGCCGTCGAGGCTATTCAGATCGATGGTGCGCAGCACGAGTTCATGACCATCCCTAACATGGTCGAGGATGTCACCGACATCGTCCTGAATGTCAAGGGTCTTGTCTTCAGGGCTCTCGGCACGACCGACGAGGCGACCGCCACCATCTCGGTTGACGGCCCCTGCGAGGTCACCGGTGCGGACTTCTTTATTCCGTCCGAGTTTGAGCTGGTTAACCCCGAGCAGCACATCGCTACGCTCACCGAGGGTGGCCATCTCACCATGAGCATGCGCATCGGCTATGGCCGCGGCTATGTTTCTGGCGAGGCCAACAAGCGCGACAACGATCCCATCGGTGTGATCCACGTCGACTCGCTGTACTCGCCGGTTTCCCGTTGCGCCAAGCTCGTTGAGGCTTGCCGTGTCGGTCAGCACACCGACTACGACCGCCTTGTCCTCGAGATCGAGACCAACGGCTCCATCGCCCCGCGCGACGCCGTGGTCCAGGCTGCCAATATCATCAACCAGCATATGGCCGCCTTTATGAACCTTGCCGAGACCCCCGAGGTCGAGGAGGAGGCTTCGATCTTCGCTCCCGAGGTCACCAACGACAACGCTGAGCTGGACAAGCAGATCGAGGATCTGGACCTTTCCGTCCGTTCCTACAACTGCCTTAAGCGCGCCAGCATTCACTCGGTCCGTCAGCTCGTTGAGTTCTCGGAGAACGATCTGCTCAACATCCGTAACTTCGGTGTTAAGTCGATCGAGGAAGTGAAGGACAAGCTTGAGTCCATGGGCCTGAGCCTGAAGGCTTAATGCTTCGCATATTTGAGGAGAAACTAGACCATGCGTCACAACGTTAAGAAGGGCCTGAAGCTCGGCACCGATGCGAGCCACACCAAGGCCATGAAGAAGAGCCTTGCTAAGGCCCTCTTCGAGAACGACCGCATCAAGACCACCGAGACCCGCGCTAAGGCGCTGCGTTCGGTCGTCGACCCGATCATCACTTGGGCCAAGAAGGGCGACCTGCACTCTCGTCGTCTGGCTATCGCCAAGCTCGGCGATAAGCAGCTCGTTGCCGAGATCTTCGACAAGGCTGCCCAGGGCATGTGGCAGGACCGCAACGGCGGTTACACCCGCATCATGAAGCTCGGTAACCGTAAGGGCGACAACGCTCCCATCGTTATCATGGAGCTCGTCACCGAGCCTTGCACGCCTAAGGCCAAGAAGGCTGCTCCGGCCCCCAAGAAGGCCGCTGCTCCCAAGAAGGTCGAGGCTGTCGAGGAGGCTCCTGCTGAGGAGACCGCTGAGTAGACATTCCGTCTGCATAGGCTATATTCGAGGGGTACGTTCGCGTACCCCTCTTTTTTTGTCGCGATACCGTTACTTGTTTGTTGGGAGCGCCCATGACTGCGCCGTCTGATTTCAATTCGATTCCAGAGCTTGACGCCACGCTCGTATTTCGCGTGGCCTATGATGGCTCGTCGTATAGCGGATTTGCCGAGCAGCCGGGACAGACGACGGTTGCGGGTGAGCTGCGTCGAGCCATCGAGACGCTGCTTCGTCGTCCGATCGATCTGACGTGCGCAGGTCGTACCGATGCCGGCGTGCATGCCGTGGCTCAGTACATCAGCGTGCCCGTAACGGACGCTGAGCTCGCCCTTACGCGCCGTAGGTGGCTGCGGGCTATGGATGCCCTGCTGCCTAAAGATATCGCCATAAACGAGGTCTACAGGGCCCGTAAGGGCTTTTCTGCACGCTTTGACGCGCGTTCCCGTACGTATACGTACCGTATTGCCGATCGCGATGCGCGCCCCGTGCTGTCCCGTGGTGCCGTGTGGTGGCATCGCTATCCCTTGGACGTCGAGGCCATGTCTGCGGCCTGTCCCGCGCTTTTGGGTGAGCAGGACTTTAAGAGCTTTTGCAAGGTCGCCTCTGCCGTGGGCAAGCCTACGCACCGCTGCGTGATGCGGGCCGAGTTTGGCCATGAGGTGGCCTTTGGCGAGGATATCCTGACGTTTACCATTGAGGGCAACGCATTTTTGCATTCGATGGTCCGCACGATCGTGGGCACGCTTGTCGAGATTGGCATGCATCGCCGCGAACCCGAGTGGATGCGCGAGGTCATCGACGCTTGCGACCGTTCCGCTGCGGGCCCCACGGCTCCTGCCTGCGGCCTTACGTTTATGGGCGTGGATTACGATCCCGCCGAGCTTGTCGTGCTCGACTAGGGGAGGGCTCGACGCGTCGTGCGTCGACGCCTGTCATCTGTGGGCTGCACGTGTGCAACATCTGTTCTTGGCGTGCAATACAACCGGTGTCTTATTGCTTTTATTGCCGGGGTGTACCATGAACCACGATTTGATTCATTGCTGTCGAGAGGACGGATAACTTGGTTCGACGTGGCTCGCATCCGCGACTTTCGGTGATCCTTGTGGTAGAAGGTTCGCCCAGCTATGCGATGCGTGCGCTCGAGAGTATCCAGAACCAAGACCTCTACGATTTGCAGATTGTCGTTGTCTGCCGCGATGCTGCGCCCGGTGTGCGCCATTCGCTTCAAGTTGCTGCCGACAGGGACATCCATATTGATTTGATTGACGTCGAGGACGCGAAGCGCGGTGCTTGTCTTCGTGCCGGTTTTGCTGCATCGCGTGGCTCTCAAATCATCGCTATGAACGCCGATGAGTGGCTTGCTCCGCAGTCCCTTTCCAAGATGGTCGATATCGCGTGCGATACAGCGGCAGACATGGTGTTCCCCACGGTGTCGCTCGACCGCTATGATGCACATCGAGAGCGCCATTCGCGCGTCTTGGATGCTACTCATATTTCCATTGATAGCAAATCTTCGATGGTGGCCGGGCTGCCTCAGTTGATTTTAGGCGGCTTGGTTGCTCAAGTCTCTGGCGTGATGTATAGCCGTCCGCTGTTTGAGGCATGCCTTTTGTGCGACAAGGCGTTTCGCACAGTTGGGTTTATGGCATGCGCGCTCTCGCAGGCGCAGCGCGCCTCCGGATGCGGCGACGCTTGTTTCCACGCGGTGGCGCCTAAGCTTACAGATGCCTTTGATCCCACCATGTATGCCAAGGTATCCGATGACACCCGGGCGCTCGACGAGCTTGCGGACTCACTCTCGGAAGCAGATAGCGGTGGTCGGCTCAAGCTGGCAAGCCAAAAGTTCTACTTTGCCGGACTGGTCGCCTGCATCGAGAATTTGTGTCTGAGCCCGCATGGAGTGTCGTCAATCGAGCGTTCCGCCCGCATGCGTGATATGCTCGAGGCGCCTCGAACCCGTCAGATGGTCGCCGCGCTCAAGGATAACCATCGGGGACTGGGCCTGTTGTTTGGGCCGATCGCCAGCGCTAAGCCCGCGCGCTGCGTGATGTGTACGCATCTGGCAGCTTTTCTTAACCGGACGGGCGCAAAAACCGCCTAAACGGCTCATTGCGAAACAAACTTGCATAGAATTGTTTCGAAATGCGTTCTTATACACAAAAGCCTTCAAATAGCGTTAAACTATTCAATCACTGATTGATTGTCTCCGCCATCTTTTGGAGAGAGGGTTTGTATGGCTAAAAAACGCAATGGGCGCCAGGATGCCATTAGAGATATTGTGCGCAATAAGGATGTCCGCACGCAGCGCGTGCTGGTTGATGAGCTCCGTGCTATGGGCTTTGATTGCACGCAGGCGACTGTCTCTCGCGATATTGCCGACATGGGGCTGCGTAAGCTCCCTGAGGGCATCTATGTTCTGGCAGAGGACTTGCACCTGCAGCGTATGGTTTCCGAGCTCGTAACGGGCGTTCTGCGTACCGATAATCTGGTTATGATCAAGGCTCAGCCTGGCACGGCTTCCGGCATCGCCGCCGCCGTTGATGCGGCAGAGTTGCCCGATGTGCTTGGCTCGCTTGCCGGCAACGATACGATTTTGGTTATTGCCCAGACGGCCGAGGACGGCGAGCGTCTCGAGGCGCTGATCAATAAGTTGAGCAATTCTCGCAAGTAGGTGTGCGGGTCGTGCGCTCGGCATTGTGTGCGCTGACATAGTGGCTTGTAAGGGGTATCGACGTTGGTCGGTACCTCTTTTTGTTTGCCGGTATAAAGACCGCCCACCAGGTCGCTTCAAACTAAAAGGCCCCGAGCAGTTCAATAAGCTGCTCGGGGCCTTGTTGGCTTTAGTCGCGTACTTCTTAGCCGACCGTATCGTCAGGCGTGGGCGAGGGGTCGGGAGTGGGCGTAGGCGTAGGCGTGCCGCCATCGCCGCCGGTCGAACCACCAGTGGAGCCGCCCGTCGAGCCACCGGTCGTACCGGTGCCGCCGGTGGTGTCGCCGCCCGTGGTCTCGGTGGTCGTGGTCGTCGTGGTAGTCGTTGTGGTGGTTTCCTCTTCCTCTTCCTCTTCGTCCTTGTCCTTGTCGTCGTTCTCCGACTTCTTGGTGTTGTTGGTGCCGTAGAACTTCCAGACGCTGTTGTTCTTGTAGGTGGGCGCCGTTCCGGTCGCAAACTCCTCGCGCTCGGTACCGGTCAGAACGGTGTTCATAAACCGCTTAAAGACAGGCAGGTTGGTGCTGTCGCCCAGCAGGTCCGTGCCGTACTTTTGGATGGGGATCTCGCCCGCGGAATAGCCGGTCCACAGGGCGCATGCCAGCTGCGGGGTATAGCCGCAGAACCACAGGTTGGTGGTGTTGTCGGTGGTGCCCGTCTTGCCGGCATAGGGCTGGTTGACACTCAGGGCGCCGGCAGCACCCGTACCGCTGCCCTTCATGACGCCGGACAGAACATCGGTGACCGCGGCGGCCTCGCCCTCGGTAAGCACCTGTGAGGGATTGTCGGTGTGCTGGTACAGCACCGAACCGGTACGAGAGTCAATCTCGGTGATGGCGATCGGCTGGCGATAGTAGCCGCCGTTGGCAAACGTCGCGTAGGCGGCGGCCATCTCGAGCGGCGAGATCGAGCCGGTGCCGAGGGTCATGACGGGAACGTCCTCGATGTTGTCCTTGGCGGGGTCGATGCCGAGCTTTTTGACGAGCGAGATGATCTTGCTGTTGCCGACGGCTTCCGCCACCTGGATGTAGCCGGTGTTGGAGGAGTATGCCGTCGCCTGCTTAAGCGTGATGTTGCCATAGCTCTGGTTGGCGTAGTTTTGTACCTCGGTTGTGGTGCCCTTGGCCTTGAGCGGCGAGTTGCAGTTGAGGGTGACGTTGGGGTTCATGCCGTTTTGGATGGCAGTTGCCAGCGTAAAGGCCTTAAAGGTGGAGCCGACGGGACGCTTGGCCGTGGCATGGTTTACGTGGTTCTCGTCGGCGTTGTAGTCGTAGCCGCCCACCATGCACTTGATGTAGCCGGTCTTGGGGTCGACGACGACCATGCCCATGTCCAGGCCGTCAAGCGAGAGCGTGTCGAGCTGCTCGCGGACGGCATTCTCTGCCACCTGCTGCATCGTGGGGTCGATGGTGGTCTTGACGGTCAGGCCGCCCTTAAAGAGCACGTCGGTCGAGAACTCCTGCTCCAGTAGCTGCTTGACGTAGGAGACAAAGTAGGGCTGCGAGTATACGTCGACGCCGCTGCCCGAGATTTCGGTCACGTTGAGGGTGATGGGCTCGGCCTGTGCGGCATCGTGCTCCTCCTGGGTGATGTGGCCCAGGCGCAGCATGTTGTCGAGAACCTTGTTGCGGCGAGACAGTGCCAGATCGGGGTTGACCGTGGGGTCGTACTGCGAAGGCGAGTTGGGAAGGCCGATGAGCAGCGCGGCCTCGCTGAGGGTGAGGTCGGCGGCGCTCTTGGACAGATAGGTCTCGGCTGCGGCCTCGATGCCGTAGGCGCCGTGGCCGTAATAGATGGTGTTGAGGTACATCATGAGGATCTCGTCTTTGGAGTACATGTCCTCCATCTTGATGGCGATGTAGGCCTCGCGCACCTTACGCTCAATGGTCGAGTCGAACTGCTCCTCCTGCAGGATGGTGTTGCGCACAAGCTGCTGGGTGATAGTCGAGGCGCCTTCGTGCCCGCCACCGAGGGTTGCCACCGCAGCACGCGCGATACCCCACAGGTCGATACCGCCGTGCTCGTAGAAGCGCTCGTCCTCGACGTCAACGGTGCCCTGCAGCACGTAGGGGGAGACCTCGTCCTTGGTGATAGACTTGCGGTTTTGCGTGTAGAAGCTCGCGATCTTGTTGCCGTTGCAGTCGACGATCTCGGTGGGCTCGCTCACCAGATACGCGTTGGCGTCGGTGTAGTCGGGCAGATCGGACAGCCAGCGGTTGACGTTGCCGACCATGCCGATGCCAAATGCCACGCCCGCAATCAGCAGAAAGCCCAAAAACGAGAGCAGGATTATGGGCAGAGCATGCGTCTTTGAACGGCTGCGTCCCTGTCGTTGGCGAGGACCCATATATTGACCTCCAGGTATGTCGTGCCGGACGGTGGATGTGCCGTCGGGGCAGGATGGACATAAGTTATTACACGATAAACCAAACGGGGCGCGCGAGGCCTCGTGTATGCTGGAAGACGGCATTTTTCAGAGTGAATGCATACCTTGGTAAGGAGTTTGTCGATGGCGATTCGGACGATGGGGCCGAGCGGACAATACGAGACTGGATTGGATGCTGCCGGTGCGGCGCTGCCCGAGCTGCTGGCGCCGGCGGGCGGACTCGACCAGATGCTTGCGGCCATCGCCGCGGGTGCCGATGCCATCTATGCGGGGTTGGGCGGCTTTAACGCCCGTGTGAGCGCCCATGGCTTTACGGATAACGAGTTTGCGCGCGGCTGCGCCGTGGCGCATGCCCATGGCGTGCGTGTGTACGTAACGCTCAACGTGTTCGTGTTTGACGATGAGTTGTCCGACGCGGTGGCGTTGGGAGCTCATGCACTGGAGCTGGGCGCCGATGCTCTGATTGTCGCCGATGCCGGGTTGGCCTGCGCGCTGCGCGCGGCGATTCCCGGGGTCGAGATTCACCTGTCCACGCAGGCGGGCGCTCATAGCGAGGGTGCCGTGCGGCTTGCCGCCGATGAGCTGGGGGTCGAGCGCGTGACGACGGCACGCGAGCTGACGGTCGACGAGATTGCGGCGCTATGTGCCACGGGCGTGCCCATCGAGGTATTCTGCCACGGTGCGATTTGCATCGGCTATTCGGGGGCGTGCGAGTTCTCGGCCTTGCGGCGTGGGCGCTCGGCGATGCGCGGCGACTGCACGCAGCCGTGCCGTCTGGCGTACGACCTAGTGGACGAGGTGGGGCAGAGTGTTGTTGCCGTCGAGGGAGACCGCCTGCTTTGTCCGCGTGACTATCTGGGTATCGCGCACCTGCCCGAGCTTGTTGCCACCGGCGTGGCATCGCTCAAGATCGAGGGACGCATGAAGAATCCCGATTACGTATTCAACGTGGTGAGGGTGTGGCGTCGGGCACTCGATATGCTGTGCGACGGCGCGTGGGACTCCGGTGCCGTGGAAGAGCTTGAACGCGAGCTGGGAAGGTCGTTTAACCGTGGGTTTACCGATGCTTACCTGCGGGGTCGTTCGGGTGCCGAGCTCATGAGCTTTGAGCGCGCGATCAACCAGGGCGTGCGCGTGGGCCACTTGGTGGCGGTGGGTCACGAAGAGGTGACGGTTGAGCTTGATGCCGCCGTGGCGGCGGGCGATACGCTCGAAATCCGATTTTACCCGGGTGCCGACGCGCGTCCCGATGTGCCCAAGCGTTGGCCACAGGTGCCTTGCCCCGTGGATGCCGCTGCGGGGGAGCGCATCGTCGTGCATTGCAAACGTAAGGTGGACGCGGGCTGCGAGGTCTATCTGATTCGCAGCGCCGGCGTGTTGGATCAGACGGCGGCGGTGTTGGAGCGCATGCGGGCCGAGGCGGATGCGATTGCGCCCGTTGCGCGTGCCGTTGAGGTGCTGCCCTTTGAGGGCGCTGCGGTGGATGGCGGTGCGTCGACGGAGTTGGCGGGGTCGGCGGGGCCGGCAAAGCGCGAGGATTTTGCTCGTATGGTCTTTGCCTGGGAGCTGATGGATGTGGGTCCGCGCGATGAGCGAGATCTGTCCGATACAACGGTGGTGCTCGACGAAGTGTGCCGCGCGGGCGACGCCGAGCGGACTCGGGCGCTTATGCAGCGTGCCGGGCGCGTCGTCTGCCGCAATCTGGGACAAGTGGCGATGGCCCGCGAGCTGGGCACAACGTTTGACGTGGCGGCGCCGGTGTTCTGTGCCAATCGGGCCACGCTTACCTGGCTGCGCGGACTCGGTGCGGGGCGGGTGTGCTTGTCGGCCGAGTTGCTCGGCAATGATGCGGAGCGTGTTGCCGAACTTGCCGCTTGCCCCGGTGTCTTGGGGCCTGTCGATGCCGACCGTCCCGAGCTCATGGTGTGCGAGCACTGCTTGCTGACTGCCGAGGGCGCCTGCGCCACGGATGCAACGGGGCAGGTCCGTTGCCGTGACTGCTCGCGCCGTCAGCAGGCGCGCTTTTTGGTCGAACGTGACGGCACGCGTTTGCCGGTCGTTATCGACGCGTGCGGCAGGACGAGGATTTTCCTGTCGTAGGTGCCGCGTCGCGCTGTTTTGGTTATTATTAGTGGGTTTATGAACTTCCAGCACCGCCGTATCCGGTGAGGGTGCTATAGCAAAAGGAGGATACCCAATGCTGTCTGTTGACGAGCAAATGCGTATCATCACCTCGGGTGCAGCGCAGATCGTCCCCGAGGCCGACCTTCGCAAGAAGCTTGAGAAGGGCGAGCCCCTCAACATCAAGCTCGGCGTCGATCCCACCAGCCCCGACCTGCACCTGGGCCATGCCGTGCCCCTGCGCAAGATGCGTCAGTTCCAGGACCTGGGCCACAACGTCACCCTTATCATCGGCAACGGCACTGCGCTGATCGGCGACCCCTCGGGCAAGAACTCCACCCGCCCGCAGCTTTCGCAGGAGCAGATCGAGGCCAACGCCGAGACCTACGTGAGCCAGGCCATGAAGATCCTGGACCCCGAGAAGACCACCATCGTGCACAACGGCGACTGGATCCTTTCGATGGACCTGGCCGGCCTGCTGCAGGTGTGCTCCAAGTTCACCGTCGCCCGCATCCTTGAGCGTGACGACTTTACCAAGCGCTACCAGTCCCAGACGCCGATTGCCCTGCACGAGTTTCTGTACCCCGTGATGCAGGCCTTCGACTCCGTTCAGATCAAGGCCGACGTCGAGATGGGCGGCACCGACCAGCTCTTCAACCTGCTCGCCGGCCGCGAGCTCATGGAGAAGATGGGCATGGAGCCGCAGATCGCGCTTACCATGCCGCTGCTCGAGGGCACCGACGGCGTGCGCAAGATGTCCAAGTCCTATGGCAACTACATCGGCCTGACCGACGCTCCCAAGGATATGTTCGGCAAGACCATGTCCATCCCCGACGAGATGATCGGCAAGTACTATCGTCTGGCCAGCTCGCTCGCCCCGGCCGAGGTCGACAAGATCGATGCCGCCCTGGCCGATGGTTCCGCCGACCCCTACGAGCTCAAGCGCGCTCTAGGCCGCGACCTGTGCGACACCTACCACGGTGCTGGCGCCGGCGACGAGGCTCAGGCCGAGTTCGACCGTGTGTTCAAGGAGGGCCAGCTTGCCGACTTCCCCGAGAAGCACGTTGAGCTGACCGTCAACGACGAGGGCCAGATTTACCTCGCTGGCCTGCTCAAGGACCTGGGCCTTTCGGCCAGCGCCGGTCAGGCCCGCCGCGACATCGACGGCGGCGGCGTCAAGATCAACGGCAAGGCTGTGGCTTCCAAGAGCTACAACATCGATCCGAGCGCCCTCAAGCTGGGCGACACCCTCTCCGTGGGCAAGCGCAAGGGCTTCAAGTTGGTCTAGTAAGTAGGTTAACCTAACATGTGCAATAGGGCCGCAGCCGGAACGATTCCGACTGCGGCCTTTTTGTCACTTGGGGACGTTCCTTTTGTGTCGGCACTTTGGGACACTCCTTGTCATTGGTACAAAGCAACCTGTCCCCATTGCGCCAAGCGGCGTGTGCCGTTAAGCGGAGGGGGCGTATTCCCGACCCATCGTTTGGGCATACAATGGCTATTGTCTTGCTGCGGTGAAGGCCTGTCCGCTCCGCAGCTGTTTTCTACGGTTAAAGGAGAATGTATGTCCGTTGAGGTCATGAGGTCTGTGATCGAGGCCGCCGAGGGCCGCGTGCCCGTCGACACGCTGTTTACCAATGCGCAGATCGTCGACGTGTATGGCCAGCGTGTGGCGCCCGGTAGCGTTGCCGTCAAGGACGGTGTGATCGTCGGCGTGCTCTACGATGGTCGCGACGATGCTGCTGGCACCTACGAGGCAACTGAGGTCGTCGACTGCCAGGGTCGCTATCTCGCTCCCGGTTTTATTGACGGGCATCTGCACATTGAGTCCTCGAACATCCGTCCCGCCGAGTATGCTCGCATGGCCGCGACGCGCGGTACTACCACCGCCATTGCCGACAGCCACGAGATTGCCAATGTTGCCGGTCTCGACGGCCTGCGCTTTATGATCGAGGATGGTCGTCGTGCGCCCATCTCCATCAAGTACATGATGCCTTCGTGCGTGCCCGCACTGCCCGACGAGCAAGCGGGCGCTGTGATTACCGCCGCTGACATGCAGGCGTTTTTTGCCGAGCATCCGGGCGATGTCTTTGGTCTGGGCGAAATGATGAACCTGCCGGGCGTCTTTATGGCCGACCCCGAGACCTGTGCCCGCATCGATGCTGCCAACCAGACGCCGTCCAAGCAGGTTGACGGCCACGCGCCGCTCGTTGCCGGTATGGACCTCAACGCCTATGCCGCAGCGGGCATTATCGCCGACCACGAGTCGACGATTCCCGAGGAGGCGCTCGACAAGCTGTCCCGCGGCATGTATGTGATGCTGCGTGAGGGCACGTGCAGCCACGACCTGGCCAATTTGTCTCCGATGCTGCTGGAGAACCCTGCCCGCGCCCGCCGCTGCTGCTTTGCGACCGACGACCGCGCTCCCTCCGATGCTCTTTCGACCGGCATGATCGACAATGCCTGCCGCGTGGCGATTGAGGCCGGTATCGACCCCGTGGTCGCTATCTCTATGGCGTCCCTCTCCACGGCCGAGGCGTTTGGCCTGGATCACGGCTGCCGCGACCCGCACGAGCTGCGTGGTGCGATTGCCCCGGGCAAGCGTGCCGACCTGCTGGTGCTCAATGACCTGACGTTTGCTACGGCTCCGCATCGAGTATATGCCGCCGGTGCTCTGGTGGCGCAGGACGGCACCTTTGTGGGCGAGATCGCACCCGAGATGGCCGAGGTTGCGGCCCTTGCCGATGAGCTGCGCGCCTCCGTTAAGCTGCCGAAGCTTTCGCTCGACGTGTTTGACTATGCCTTTAAGCCGGGCGAGGCCGTGATTGACGTGGTGCCGGGTAAGGCCATCACGGGCATGGCTCGCCCCGAGAGCGCCGAGGGCCTGCGCCGCATTATGCTGATCGAGCGCCACGGCCGCGGCGTGTTACTGCAGGCCGAGGGCGCCGACGGTGATGGTCCTGCGGGCCTGGGTCTCGTTGGCAAGCACATTGGTCGCGGCTGGGTGCGCGGCTTTACCATCACGGGCGGTGCCATCGCCTCGACGATTGGCCACGATTCGCACAACGTGTGCGTGGTGGGCGACAACGCGGCCGACATGATGGCTGCCGTCGAGGCTGTTGGCCAGGGCGGCCACGTGCTGGTACGCGATGGTGAGGTCGTAGCGCGCATCCCGCTGGCGCTCGGTGGCCTGATGAGCGAGGGCACGGCCGAGGATGTCGCCGCGCAGCACGACGACTTTATGGTCAAGGCGCGCGCCATGGGCATCGAGCCGCCGCTCGACCCCATCATGGGCATCATCTTCCTGCCCCTGCCGGTGATCCCGACGCTCCGCATCCGCCCCGAGGGCATGTTCGACGTCACCACCTTCACCTACGCCGACTAGTCATCGGGGACGTTCTTAAACGACTAGTCGTCGGGGACACTCTTCCGTGTGTCGCCTGCCGCCGCGGTCGTGGGCTCTCTGGCACGCGTGAGCTATTTGCCAGGTCTATGTAACGTTTACGCCCGCGGAGTCTTATTTGAGCTCCCTTTGGGTACGTTGGAATCGGATACACGTTCGATTCCAACAAGCCCGAAGGGAGCTTTTCTATGTTTAAACTGATTGCATCCGATATGGACGGCACACTGCTTGACGAAAACGGCCAGGTGCCTCCCGAGACCTACGAACTGATTCTGGCGCTACACGAGCATGGCGTGCATTTCGCCGCATCGTCAGGTCGTCGCTACGATCGCCTGTGCGAGTTCTTTGCGCCCGTTCGCGACAAGATGGACTTTGTCGCCGCTAACGGCGCCCAAGTCTACGCCGACGGTAAGATGGTAGACCGTGAGGTGTATTCCCACCTGGCGATTCGAAGGCTCGCCCAAGCCGTCAGGACGTTTCCCAATCTGCATCTTGCGCTCTTTGACCGAACCAAGTCCTTCCTGCTCGATGACGAGTGCAAGTTCGTGCGTGAGGTCGATAAGGACCTTCCCAATGCCGAGCGTATTTGGGAGCTGCCCGATCCCAGCGTAAATATCATCAAAGCGAGTATCTTTTGCGACGACAGTGCGGTTATGGACAGTGCGTACGTGCTACAGCGCGAACTTGGTCAGCTCTTTACTTTTGCGCCTTCGGGCAACGCGTGGATCGATGCCATGCAGCCCGGTGTGTCGAAGGCCTCGGGTATCGCGCAGCTCGCGGAGCATTACGGCATTGGTCGCGACGAGGTCATGGCGTTTGGCGACTCGATGAACGACTACGAGATCATTCGCTTTGTCGGCACGGGCTGCGCGATGGAAAACGCGCGCCCCGCGCTTAAGGCGGTGGCCGATCGCGTGGTGGGTTGTAACCGCGACCACGCCGTCCAGCAGGAGCTCCGTCGCGTGCTGGAGAGTCTCTCCTAATCCGGCAGATGGGGACGTTCCTTTTCTGCCGACAGTGGGGGACAGTCCTTGCAGCTTTTTGCGAAGAGTGTCCCCAGTGACTAGTCGTTTAAGAACGTCCCCAATGACTGACCAATGACTAGGCGAGGGCGGCCATGATGGTGCGGGCGACGCCGTCGTGGTCGTTGTCGTATTCGGTGATGGCGTCGGCGGCCTCGCGATCTTCGGGCTCGGCGTTGATCATGGCCATGCCATGGCCCGCTGCCTGCAGCATGGGGATGTCGTTGATGTTGTCGCCGAACGCCCAGGCGTCGGCGAGACGCTCGCCCAGATGCTCACACAGCCACGTGAGGGCCGTTCCCTTGGTGGCGCCTTCGCCCATAACCTCGATATTCATGGCGTACGAACGCGTGACCTCAATGCCTCCGAGCGTGTCGAGCGCCGCCGCGATGGCGTCGCGATCGGCGGGGTCGTGCCAGTACATAGCGATGCGTTCGAGCGTCTCGACCTCGTCGATCTTGCTGTCGATATTCATGTCGATCGGCGTTCGAGTGCGCTTGAGCGAAGCCGCGATGTGGGGGTCGCCGCCACAGAACTCATCCAGACGCCCGTATAGCGAGCGGGGGAGGAAGCACTGCCCATCCGCGAAGATATCGAAGGTCACATCGTGGCCGGCGGCAATGCGATGGATGCGGTGGGCAATGCCACGGTCGAGCGGACGGCTCAAGATGCACGTGGCGCGCGAGGCGTCGGTGGGCGTATCCTCGTCGAGCTGCCAGACGCTGGCGCCGTTGGCACAGACCGCGTAATGCACGGCGGGATGGGCGAGAATGGGCTCAAAGATGCCCGACAGTGGACGTCCCGTGCAGGGAACAAACTCGATGCCACGACGTGCGAGCTCGTCGAGCATCGCCCAGGTGGCATCGCTCATTTGCTTATCGCTCGTCAGCAGCGTCCCATCCATATCGGAAAACACAATCATTTGATGCAGCCCTTTCTACTGGCATAAAAAGCGTGGCCGAGGGCTTGGGTCCCTGGCCACGCTCGGGTTCTATAACGGTCCGCGTCCTAGCGATCGGCGAGCGGCTTGTATTCCAGCGGCTCGATAACCGGGCGATACGCGGGACGGATGATGCGGTGCGCGCAGAAGAGCTCTTCCATGCGGTGCGCCGACCAGCCGGCCATGCGGGCGACGGCGAACAGCGGTGTAAAGAGCGTCTCGGGCACGCCGAGCATTTTGTAAATAAAGCCCGTGTACAGGTCGATGTTGGCGCAGATGGGCTTGGTCATGCCGTGGTCGCGCATCACCTGCGGGGCCAGGCGCTCGATGCGCTCGATGAGCGCGAACTCCTCGCCCAAGTCCTTCTTGGCGGCAAGCGAGCGCGCGTAACGGCGGCAGACCTCGGCGCGCGGGTCGCTCAGCGTGTAGACGGCGTGGCCCATGCCGTAGATGAGGCCCGTGCCGTCGAAGGCCTGCTTATCGAGAATCTTGCTCAGGTAGGCTGCGACCTCGTCCTCGTCCTCCCAGTTGGAGACATGCGCACGGATGTCCTCGTGCATGGACACGACCTTGGCGTTGGCGCCGCCGTGGCGCGGGCCCTTGAGCGAGCCGATGGCCGCGGCGTAGGCGGAATACGGGTCGGTGGCCGAGGAGGACAGCACGCGGCAGGCAAACGTGGAGTTGTTGCCGCCGCCGTGCTCTGCATGCAGCATGAGCATCACGTCGAGCAGCATGGCCTCATCGCGGGTGAACGCCATACCGCCGCGGAGCACCTGTAGGATGGTCTCGGCGGTGGAGAGGCCGGGCGTGGGGTGCGGCACGTGAACCTCGGAGCCGCGAAGCTTGGCGATCGAGGCCATGTGTGCGAAGGCGGCGATGCGCGGGAGACGTGCGAGCATGGAAATAGCCACGTCGATCTCATGCTCGGGCGTGATCACGTCTGGTTCGGCGTCGAAGGCGTAGAGCAGCAGCACGGCGCGCTGGAGCACGTTCATGATGCTCGACGACACCGTGGTCATAGGGAACTCTTTGACGTACTCGTCGCTCAGATGTCTAAAGGCGCCCAGGCGCTCGCAAAAGCCGTCGAGCTCTTCCTTGTTGGGCAGCGAACCCGTGATAAGCAGATAGGCGACTTCCTCGTAGCCGTAGCGATTCTCGGCCTGGGCATTGTTGACCAGATCCTCGATGCTGTAGCCGCGAAGCGTGAGTTTGCCCTGATCGGGCACGACTTTGCCGTCGACCTTGTTGTAGCCATGCACATCCGAGATGCGGGTAAGGCCCGCGACCACGCCCGAGCCGTCGGCATTGCGCAGGCCGCGCTTGACGTTGTGCTCTACGAACAGGTCCTCGTCGTATGGGGCGGTCGGCAGGCCGTGGTAGAGGTTTTCGCTTTCGGGCGAAATCTGACGGCTCGCCTCGTAATCCAGAACCAGGCGGCTCAGGTGATCGTCGAAGCGGTAGTAGATTTTCTTGGCGTCGTAGGCCATGCGCGCTCCTCTCCGGTCCGCTTTGGGGCCGCGCGCTTGGACGATATGACGTCAAGCTGCCCCGAGCGGCTTGTTCGCTACAGGCGGTACATAAAGTTAAAGACGTCCTCGCGCTGGATGGACACGTTGACGCCCGAAAGCTCGCCGGCCTCGGCCAGCGCCTTCTGCAGCTCGGCGAAGTCGAGCTTGGACTCGGCGGTATCGGCCAGCATGGTCATGGTGAAGATGTCCTCGATAATGGACTGCGTGATGTCGCGGATGTCGACGTTGGCCTCGCCTAGGACACGGGTGACGCCGGCGACGATGCCGGGGCGGTTCTTGCCAAGGACGGTGATGACGATACGGGAGGACGAGATCTCGGCCATGGGAAACCCTTTCGCGTGATTGCGGCGCGCGCGGGGCGCTCCGCTACGGTACAGTGTTCATCATTGTACCTGTCTGGCGCAAAAAAGGCGCGCTCGCTGCGGCGTTACATGCCTGCAACATGAGCGTAAGGGGGAAGGCCGTACGGGGAAGAGCCGTCTGGCGCGTGTCCGGCTCGTGTTGGGTTGATTTCCGATCTCAGCCGAACACATTGAGCGGACAGGCCGTTCCCGCAGTCAGCCGAACGCCTCCGACGGCTGATTCCGAACTGGAAGCGGAGGGCATCCCCGCCCTTCGGTAGGGGATACCGCTCCGCGGCGCATGCCGCGGGCGGCGCCCCTATCGGACCACCGTGACCTCAGTTGGGATGGGCCCAGCACTGCCGCGTACTCGGTGAGCTAGAGCCAACTGTTCGTCTTCACGTCGCGTATGGCGATATTTCGGTCGTCCGGCTCGGTGATGCCGTAGCCGAACGCCTGGAGCGTCTCGATGGACTCCTGGATCCTCTGTTGGAACATGGGACCCGGATCGACCCTCGGCCCGAGGTGCCCGCGCCAAAGGCACGGCGTGGCGCGCAGCATGTTATGGATTTTGGAGATGGGCTCGATGTCGGCGTAGACGTTGAGCGTCGCCATGGCGTCCTTGTGGCCGAGGATCGATTGGAGCGCCTTGATATCGCCGCCTTGGCGGATCCACTGCGTTGCGAACGTGTGGCGAAGGCCGTGGAACGTGATCAGCTCGTCGTTGGTGCCCATGAGGCCGTTGGTCTCCGAGAACGTCTTGAACGCCCTGCGGATATAGCTTGTCGTCGCGAAGGTCGCGCCCGGCTCCGACAGGATGTAGCAGTCCCCGATCTCGACCGCCCCGGTAAGGCCGCGCAAGCGCAGCTTTCCGCAGTCGATCTCGTGGGTCTCCTTCAGGAAGGGGAGTAGGCCGACCGGGTCGATGGGGATACCCCTGGCGTCATGGGTCTTGGTGTCCTTGATGAACGAACCCATTCCCTTCGCGTACGCCACCGAGTGTCTGATCGAGATCAGGCCCGTCTCGAAATCCACATCGCACCACCGAAGGCCGCAGACCTCGCCGATTCGCATCCCCGTGTGCAGGGCGAGTACGACCGCCCTCTAATCCTCGGCGGACCAATCGAGTCCGAACTCCTTTCGGGCATCCTCTTCGCTCATGACTTCGAGAAGGTCTCCGGGTTGGCAACGAAGGGCGAGGCATAGCTGCTCGAGTGTGTTGAAGCGAATGCCGCGAATATGCCCTTTTTTAATACGGGACAGGTTCACGGGCGTGGTTCCAATCCTTTCGGCAAGTTCGTTCGAGGAAATCTTTCGCTCGGCCATGATCTTGTCGAGGCGAACAATTACGGGCATGGCGTTTCCTTACGCAATCTCGTCGGAGTCGAGGTACAGCTCTCGGGCGTACAAGAAGAGCTGGGAAAGCATGAACAGGACGATGCCGAGAACCAGAGAGGTCCAATCGAATGATGAAGCGATCTCTTGGGCGCCGACGGCCCCCTCGCCGCCAAACATCGAAACGGAGGTTTTGAGTGAGCCGGCGTAGAGGCTGGTGGCAGCTTGAACAACGAAGAGAATGCCGAGCACCTTCAAGCATGTCGCAGACCCTTTCTTGAAGGGGTCTCCGCTCTTGATCGTCCACACGAGAACGGCGCTGAGGATGGTCGTAGCGATACCGATGACGGCAGGGACCAATGTCGAGATCGCAAGGGCTGGATACGCGGGGGAGTCTGCAATTACAGGGTTGTCGAGCACTTCGATTGCTGGCTTTAAGGAGAACGCCACTTGTGCGATGGCGGTGGCGCAAAGGGTCGCAGAGGCTATCGCACATGCGATGCGGAAGGAATGAAGCCGGGGAGTGCGATTGTCGGAACTCATAATAACCTCCGAGGAATTTAAAAACTCAGGTTACTTTTTAACAGTTTATGTTAAATTGACTTTGCCGGCAAGTAATCACAGCATGCTGCAACCGAAACCCCTCTAGATTGGAGAGGATTATGTTCAGTACTGTTAAGTCGTGTAAACTCTTGGTTTTCCTCGGCCTCGCTCTTTGTCTGTTGCTGCCGGGAGCCCCCGCTTTTGCGGATACCCCGATGCCTCCTTCCCAGGAGAGCAGCCAGTGTGCCCTCTTTGAGCCCCTCGGGTATACGGACGACGTCGTCGATACCTACTGGAGCTACAGCTGTCCTCGCGGCGTAAGCGGGCACAGCATCTCGATGTTCAACATCTCTTACAAGACGATCTCCTACCGAAATGGCTATCGCCGATCCGCGCATCATAGGGAATCCCGCCTCGCTGCAATGTGCTCATGTGGTGTTCTTGGCACAACTGATAAATGGCAATTTGTCTATAGCACCTACTAGATGCGAGGAGGGGCCGAGCATTTTGTTCGGCCCCTCTGTTCCGACTGGATGAGGTTAAGGTTGGCGATGAATATGCTCAAAATCTCGAAGGCGATCTTTAGGTCGCTTCTCTCCTCCAGGTCGCTCTGTGTTGTCGTTGTTGCGTTGATGGTTCTTTGTGCTCTGCCCGTCTTCAGGAGCGCGGCTGGCATCGACGGACGGGTCGAATACCTCGAGTCGGGAATAACCCGTGTTGAGCAGGAATTGTCAGCATCCTATGCGGATGCGCTTGTGAATGCGGGGGAGGACGGTGTCTATACCTCTTCATCAAGCATGCCCGCGCTTCTGTACCCTCTTGCCGCGGGGCGTCTTGTCTTGGCGCCGCTCTCTCCTCTGCTTCCGTTTCTGCAGGTATCGGATGGAGCGTACTCCTTTTATGACGGATCGAAGGAGTACTTGCTATGGGCCGCAACGGCCGTTGCCGTCTCGTTCCTTGCCGCGCGTCTTAACAAACGCGAAAAGCTCATCATCCAGGCACCGATGGGTGAGCTGGACAGGCTTGTTGCATCGAGCGTATGGGCGAGTGTTTTTGCGATGCTTGCCGTCTTTGCCATCAATCTTCCAGGGATAATCGCCGCGCTTGTGAAGAATGGCCCGGGCTCGCTGTTCTATCCGATAGGCTACATTCAATATGCGACTCCGGTTATCAAACCGGCTTGGCTGGTGTTCGCGCAGGCGGCCATCTTGCAATTCTTGGTGGCAGCGTTCATCTCGCTTGTCGTTCACCTTGCCGTGAAGATTGCCAATAACCCTACGCTTGGAATCGTGTTCGTATGTGCCCTGATGGGGGTGACGATGGTTCCCGGGTATTACGGAAGATCCATCGCTTTACGTGAGTTCGCCCTGTTGAATCCCCTTTCGTATGCGAACACCGAGTTGACCGTCGGCGCCTATAGCCCGTACCCGACAACGCAGATAGTGAATCTGCCCGGACTTTGCTTCGAGCGTGGCGCGATTACCCTCGTATGCGCAATCGGGATCGAGGTGCTGGCAATTAGCCTGCTTTGCGTTGCTGGAAAGAGCGGCTGCGCGCGCCCGATGCCCCCGATTTGTCTTGAGAGAGGTTCCTTCACCGCATCGAGAGCGGCAACTCGTTCGAGCGCTTGTGCCTCCGCCGTTGCATACGTAAGAACGATGGGGAAACTGCTCCTGCATTCTCCTGCCCTCGCCGTATGCGCGATTGCAATGTCGACGACGATGCTGGCCCCGGCTCTGGTCGAGGTGTTTCCTGACGCTGATGACGTTTCCGCTGTTCGGTATAGGGATGGGGAGCTCCGTTCAATAGATCGGTATCTAGAGCAGGACGCTGCGAATATGGATGTCGAGGACAAAACGGCCCTGGAAGACATGCGAGATGCTCTTTCGGGTTTTGTGTACGCGCCTACGCCTGCGGAGGGGTTTCGAAGCCTTGCGACGTACGAGCGCGCTCGAGGCGAACTGGGCGCGGCAGATGCGACCCTCCTGCAATCGATCGGAATCGAGCCGGAGACTCCTTCTCGTGCGGAGGCGCGCGCCCTTCTGCTCGAGTCGATCGCGAGCTTGCCGGACCCCAAGGTTTACGAGTTAAGTACGAAGATGCCCCCATTAATCCTCCTTTCGTATTTCCAGGCAGCGCTTCCTTCCTTGTTTTGGCTGTTGCCCGTGGTTGTCACATCGCTTGCGTGCACCCACCTGCAGTGCCGTTCCCTTCTGGTTTTCCAAGTCCCCGCAACAGCGCATGTGCGTTTTCTGACGGCTGTTGCGTTGTCTCTCCTGCTTGGCTTGACGCTGCTTTTGGTGTCGATGGTTCCCGCTGCAGTTGTGTCCGCGATTAAGAACGGTGCGGGTGGATCGGAGTATCCCGTCGCTCTCATTCGAGCGGGGGCTTCGACAACGTCCATGGTGGGGGAGGCGGTGTTGCGTAGCGTTCCGTTGCTGGTCATGGCATACGGCGTGATTTCCGTCGTCGCTGCGTTGACAGCAGCGATTAGCCGCAGCCCCGTTGTCACCGGAGTGGTTTGCGCGGTTCTCTTGGTGTTGGGTTCGTTGAGCGTTCATGTTGAAAGCGCGGGCATGGGCGCCGCGCTGCTGGCTCCATTCGCCTCGTTTGATCCCGCTTCCCAGGTGGGGACGATTGGGTTCCTTGGGCGAGGGACGAACGCGATGCCTTTTGGAGAGGTCGTCGGCGCATCGGGCGCTCTGCTGGTGGTCTTGGGCGCCGTATCTCCGTTGTTGGTGCGCTTGGGTGTTCCGAAGATCGAAAGGGGATGATCTCGATGATTGACCTTCAAACGCTGACGATCTCTTATGGAAAGAAGGTGCTCGTAGATTCGGTGAACGCTGAGTTTGCCCCGGGTACGGTCTACGGTCTCGTCGCTCCGAACGGGCATGGAAAGACGACGTTGCTGCGTGCGATGGCAGGTTTGCCGGGCCCTCGCGTGGACGGGAGCATCGTTCTGGATGAGGTGCAGGGTACGGGTGCGAGAGAGGTCCGTTCTATGATCTTCTATGCACCTGGTGAGGGAACGCTGCTGTATCCCGGATTGCGTGCGGAAGATCACCTCAAGATGGTTTGCGATATGTGGCCGCATGCTCGTGATATCGAGGAGGTAGTGGAGCAAACGCAGATAGGCGAGTTCGCGAAGATGGGGATCCGCGCTCTGAGCCAGGGTATGAAGCAGCAGCTTACCTTGGCGATTGCGTATGCGACGGGTTCGCGGTACCTCCTGTTGGATGAACCCATGAACGCGCTCGATCCCAGCAGGGTGGACTTGCATTCCGGGATTCTCAGGAAGCTGGCCGATTCTGGTACGTGCATCATCATGTCATCCCACATCTTGGATTCGGTCGATAGACTGTGCGATGAGATTCTGTTTTTGAAGGATGGGAGGCTCATTAGAAGCATTCCGCAAGATGATGCTGCGCCGAAGTCTCCCGGATCCCATTTCGCAAGGCCTGCCGGACGCGCCGAGGGTGCGCTAAGCGCGTATCGGCGGCTCTACGGAGAGGGCGGGTAGAAATGCAAGTTAATAATCTATGTGGTCGATATGCCGTTAAACCCGCATATCGATACCGCTCAGCCATTCGCCTCGCCCCCGTCGCATGTACCTTCATCCGGTCTGTTACTTTTAATCTAACAATTCTTTGAGGAACGTAGGTGCTT
>UQHR01000002.1 GCA_900540905.1 uncultured Collinsella sp.
TCTCGAGCATGTAACCCATGGGTTTATCCTTTCTCTTCCGGGCGCGCGGGCCGAGTCGCCGTGCCCGCGCGCCTTACCTTTCGGGTTCACCATCCATGGTGGGGCGCGTTTCTAACGAAGCCGTAACGGCCGTTGGGCTCTTTTGGCGCCAGCCCTTCTCGACCCGCACATCATGATTAATTTGCTTAAGGCAACAACTTTCCCGATCGATGTAATCACCGAATCAAAACGTGTACATCAGCCATCAAAGATGGCGAAAAATGTCATATTTGGAGGCTGATGTACACAAATGCAGAATCCCGCACAACCCAGTAGCATCCTCCATATGTCTGGACTCTCTATGGCTGCGCTGGATAGACATCGCCGGAACGGGTATAGTATCGAAAGTTTTGTCGTTAACCAGCGGGGGAGTCCTGTGGGCATCAAAAAGAAGATCAAAAAGGAGCTTATCGGCACTTCCGATTACCCGTCGAATAAGATCTTTACGATCTCCAATTTCATCACCTTTACGCGCCTGATCCTCACCCTGGTATTTCTGTACCTGTTTGTGACGGATAACAACCGCGTCATCGCCATCGTTATCTACGCCGTTGCCGCCTCCACCGACTGGATGGACGGTCAGATCGCCCGCATGACTAAGACGGTCTCGTGGCTCGGCAAGGTCATGGATCCCATTTGCGACCGTGCGCTGCTGTTCACCGGCGTACTTGGGCTGGTGGTCCGCGGAGAGCTGCCCATCTGGGTCTGCGTGCTCATTATCGGCCGTGACATCTATCTGGGCATCGGCACGCTTATCGTGCGTCATTATCACCGTCGCCCCATCGATGTCGTCTTTCCCGGAAAGATTGCCACTGCACTGCTCATGACCGGCTTCTCGCTCATGCTGCTCGGGTTCCCCGTTATTGACGGCCTGCATCTTTTACCTTCAACCCTTACGGCCTTCCCGGGCCTCAACGGAAGCTCGGTGCCCCTCGGCATCTTCTTTGTGTACGGCGGCGTGATCTTCTCCATGCTCACGGCTGTCATCTATTCCATTAAGGGCGGAGTGGCCATTAAACAGGCTCTCGCGCATCCCGAGGACGAGGACATCGACTTTCTGAACCCTGAAATCGAAGACTGATTCGTTGGGGTATGATTACGTACGGTTCATTATTTGCGGCACGTCCGCGATAAGTTAGGGGTTGTCATGGACAACATGGTTAACAATATGCCTCAGAATGATAAGACTGCTGACGCTACCTGCGTATTCCGCGTGCCTTCAAGCGACGTCACCGTTCCCGACCTCATGGCCAACGTGCGCATCACCGCCCCCGTTCTGTCCATCGTCAAGGGTCCGCAGACTGGTGCCGCCTTTGAGCTCGAGGACGACGTGACCACCATCGGCCGCGATCCTGCGAACGGCATCTTCCTCAATGACATGACCGTTTCGCGCAGCCACGCGCGCATTATCCGCGAGGGCCTCGGCGCTCGCATCGAGGACCTGGGCTCGCTCAATGGCACCTGGGTCGACGGTGCCATCGTCAATGCAGCCCCGCTGCACGACGGTTCTTCCGTCCAGATCGGTACGTTTACGCTCATCTACCACGAGAGCACGCCGGAGCGCATCGAAACCGGTGAGTAGGGCATGGCCGAACGCAACTATCTGAGTATCGGCCAAGTCGTCAACCTACTTCGAGGCGCATACCCCGATCTTTCGAACTCAAAAATTAGATTTCTAGAAGATGAGGGGCTCATTACCCCTCATCGTACGCCTAAGGGATACCGTCAGTACTCCAAGGAGGACGTTGATCGCCTGGAGGTCATCCTGCACTTGCAGAAGACCCGCTACATGCCGCTCAACGTGATTAAGCAGCGCTTGGAAAACGCCACGGACCTGTCAACGCTCGCTTACGAGGTGGGCTTGCTGTCCGATGTTCCGCTCAAGACGGAGCCCAAGGAGACTAAGCAAAAGCTGCATCCCATTGAGACCATTCCCGATATGCTGGGCGTCGAGATTTCGTTTATCCGCTCGCTCGCCGAGAACGACCTCATTCGCATCATCAAGAGTCCGCAGAATCGTGAGCTCGTCGATGGTCGCGATTTTCCAATCATCCGCTACTGCTCCGAGCTGTCACGCTTCCATATCGAGCCCCGCAACCTGCGTCAGTACGTGTCTTCCGCCAACCGCGAGTCCTCGATGTTTGAGCAGGTGCTCGTGAGCATGCTCGGAATGGATACCTCCGATGATGAGCGCGACGCCAAGCTCGAGCGTGCGTTTAAGAAGCTTCACGACCTGACCGAGGGTGTGCACACTGCGCTGCTCAAGAACCGCGTTTTTGAGTCGCTCAACGCCGTGGTCGAGGACGCCGACATCGATGCACTCGATGAGGAAATCGCTCGCTCCGAATCCACCAAGGCCAAAAACGAAGAAACTGCCGCGCCGGCTTCGAACGAGGATTCTCTCGTAAAGCCGCTCAAGGTCGTCGCCCATTCGCAATCCGGCACCGTCACCGCGGGCAAATAACCGCTGCTGATATTTCGGCAACCCATTGAAAGGTCATGCAATGTACGACTTCGAATCTCAAATCGTCGACATCCCCGACTATCCCGAGCCCGGAGTCATCTTCAAAGACATCACGCCGCTCTTTGGCAACCCCGAGGCGCTCAAAGCCATGACCGATGCCCTCGCCGAGCACTTTGCCGGCATGGGAATCACCAAGGTCGTGGGCCCAGAGGCTCGAGGCTTTATGGTAGGCGTACCGGTGGCTGTAGCCCTTGGCGCCGGCTTTGTTCCCGCACGTAAACCGGGTAAGCTGCCGCGCGAGACCGTGAGCCAGAGCTACGAGCTCGAGTACGGCACCGATTCAATTGAGATCCATGCCGACGCTATCAGCTCTAAAGATACCGTGTTGATTCTGGACGACTTGGTCGCGACGGGCGGAACCGTCGAGGCAACAGGTAAACTGGTGCGAGATATGGGCGCAAAGCTTGTCGGTTACGGTTGTATCCTTGAGCTTGCGTTTCTTAACCCGCGCGAGAAGCTCACGCCGTCTGATGACGATGTGGAGCTCTTTAGCCTGGTGACGGTGGACTAGCCGTTACCCTTAGTTACTGGAAAGGAAGCTACATGCGCACAGCAAACACGCATAAAAACATGGCACGCTGCGCTGCTACGGCAACCCTCGCTTGTGTTTTGGGCTTGGGCCTCGCGGCTCCTGCCTACGCCGATACCGCATCCGACCTTGCCGCTGCTCGTACTAAGCTCGAGCAGATCGGTACCCAAACCCAGCAGATTTACGATGAGCTCGCCACGCAGACGCAGGCGCTCGATCAGACTGCTGGCGAGATCACGCAAAAGCAGCAGGAGATCGCCGATGGTCAGTCCAAGCTGTCGACCTATGTCGCCGGCGAGTACAAAACCGGCGGCCTGAGCCTACTTCAGGTTCTGACGGGTGTCGATGACCTGAGCGATATGCTCAACCGTTTGTTCTACTACGGCAAAGTTTCCGATAAGCAGGCTCAGACCATTCAAGAGGTCAAGGAGCTTAAGCAGCAGCTCACCGATAAGCAGGCCGAGCAGGAGAAGAACGTCGCCACCACGCAAAAGAAGGTCGACGAGCTTAACGCCCAGCAGGCTGAAGCACAGAACGTCGTAAACTCCTTGGATTCGCAGCTGCAGGCCGAGCTTGCCGCAGAGGCCGAGGCCAACGCCGCGCTGCAGGCCGGCATCAACGCCAGCACCGCCGAGAAGGCCACGGTGAGCAACGAGACTGCCGGTACGACCGAGAACACCAACAACGGTGGTCAGACCAGCAATAACAACAACCAGGGCGGCAACACTCCGGCTCCTACGCCGGCACCTGCTCCGACGCCGCAGCCCTCTACGCCTGCTCCGGCTCCGACGCCTTCTGCTCCGAGCCAGTCCGTCGATGGCGGTTCTGTTGTCTCGCGTGCATACAGCAAGCTTGGTTGCGCTTATTCCTGGGGCGGAATTGGCCCGAACAGCTTCGACTGCTCTGGTTTCGTTAGCTATTGCCTCACTGGTCGCTATTGCCGCCTGGGCACCACGGGTACCTTTATGGGCTGGACGCGTGTGTCCGATCCGCAGCCCGGTGACGTTGTGGTCAACTCGTACCACACCGGCATTTACATCGGTGGTGGCCAGATGATTCATGCTTCCGACTACAACACGGGTGTTATCATCAGCTCCGTTGCCGCCGGCATGAACAACAACTATATCTTCGTGCGTTACTAAGTCATCTTACACAGCGTGTGAATGTGGACCCCGTGGCTTTAAGTCGCGAGGTCCATTCTTTTTTCTCTAATCTTGTACGGCTATCTAGTATTCAAAACTAGATAGCCGTACATTCAGTTTGCAAGATGGCTATAATTGTTGAAGAACAATTAGAAAGGACCCTCTATGAGCTGGGCACTTATCTCAGATTCAAGCTGTAACCTCCGCGATTGGCAACCGACCGCGCCCCATACCACCTTTGCATTTGCGCCCCTCAAAATTCGAGTGGGGGAGCGTGAATTCATCGATGACCTTTCGCTCGATGTTCATGAGCTCAACTGCGCTGTTCAGGCGGAGACGAACGCTTCTTCGAGCGCTTGTCCCAGCGTAGGGGAGTGGGCCGAGCTCTTCAAATTGGCAGACAAGACCATCTGCATGCCGATCTCTGAGGGCGTGTCGGGCAGCTACAACGCAGCAGCCACGGCTCGCGATATGGTTCTTGCCGAGGAGCCCGACCGGCAGATTCACCTAGTCAATTCGCGCGCAGCTGGCGGCAAAATGGACCTCATTTTCTTGCTGTTCGACCGCTATCTTGCAAGCAATCCGGATGTCTCATTCGAGGACGCTTGCGCATACTTCGATAGCCTTGAGCAGAACAGCAAAATCCTCTTCAGCTTGTGCAATTACGAAAACCTGGCCAAAGCCGGACGTATCCCTAAGGCAGCCGGCGTCATTGCCAACAAGCTCAATATCCGCATTTTGGGCACGGCGAGCGAGGACGGTAAAATCGAACTCGTCGGGCACACGCGTGGCGAAAAGAAGATGCTCAACAAGATCATCGATACCATGGAAGCCGAGGGTTTTACGGGCGGCGAGGTCGTCATTGATCACGTTGAGAACGAAGCTGGAGCCCAGGCGCTTACTGACCGCATAGTCGAGCATTGGCCCGGCTCCAAGACCATCATCATGCCCTGCAACGGCCTGGATTCCTATTACGCCGAAATGCGCGGCCTCATCATCGGCTACGGCATGGGCGTAGCTTCGGGCAAATAAAGTCCAACCAAGCAAAAAAACGGGCGGACAAAGCGACAGATGGCTCTTTGTCCCGCCCGTTTTATACGTCGGCTAGCTATTAAACCCGTTGAACTTGAGATAGCTCATCAGGTACGCCTTCGAAACGAAGGACGATACCGCACTGCGCACAAGCAGCGACTCACGTGTGACCTGATGCGCTGTATCGGGTACAGTCGTCTGCTCGACGGAAAACGCCGCACGAATCGATGCCTCAAGCTGATCGACCACATAATCAAAGGCCGTCGGGGCATCATAGCTCAAACGCTGGATAATAAAGAGCGCCTGGACCGCAGCAATGGGCAGCACCTGCTTAAAGATGCAAATGGCAATCAGACGCGCAATCTGCTCGCGACCATACTGCTTTTTAACGGGGGCGGGAACCAAGCCAACCTTTACATAGTTATTGATCATCGATGGCGTAATAACGGGTTGCTCAACACAAATTGAAAGCGGCTCCATCCACAGCGAGACATACTCAATCACTTGGTCGCGATAGAGCGTCACATTGGGCAGCTGTTCATAGCGTGGCAGACTCAACGTATTGAGTTTACGCACGATATCGGACTGGATAAATGCATCGGGCAGCACCGTTGGCTGAATATCCTCAGGCTTAATGCTGACTGACGTATCGGACATCGGAATGACGTGTTTTACATGGTTCATGAGGACCCTCCGTTCATTTTCTATATTGTATTCTAGATTATCTAGTTTTGCATACCACGTATTACGAAGCCGCAGCATAAAGAATGGGGTCGATGCACGTTCGCATCGACCCCATTATGTTAAAAGATAACAACCTTACATAAGATATATTATCGTACTTATCCGTGGAGAAATGCGTATGCTCTGGTTGCCGCTATGGCTCCATCAGAAACGGCGGTCACAACCTGACGTAAAAGCTTGGAACGGATGTCGCCAGCGGCAAATAGACCTGGCGTGCGGGTCGCCATGGATTCATCAGTCAGAATGCCGCCATCAGGCGCCAGATCGACTAGATGCTCAACAAGCTCGGTATGGGGTTGCGTCCCGGTAAAGACAAAGATACCAAACGAGCCGGGCTCAAATGAATCGGTATGAGTCTCACCGGATGCATTGTCCTTAAAGGTAATCGTCGTTGGCATGGCTTCGCCCGAGAGCTCCACAATACTAGTTTGGTACCTAACTGAAATATTATCTTTTGCAAGAACTTTTTGAACCACACCATCGGGGGCACGGAACTGATCGCGGCGCAAAACGATGGTCACGCTGCTGGCGATTTCTGACAAGAACAGAGCTTCCTCGCATGCCGAATTGCCACCACCGATTACAAAGACCTGTTTGCCACGGAAGAACATGCCGTCACACGTCGCGCAATACGAAACGCCACGACCGCGATACGTATCCTCGCCAGCGAAACCTGCCGGACGCGGCGTGGCACCCATGCAAGCGATAACACTCCTAGCCGTCGTATCACCAACATCGTGATGAACGGTAAACAATTTGGAGCCGGCATCGTAATCGACACCCGTCACCATGCTCCATTCAACCTGAGCCCCTAGGCCTTCTGCATGTTGTTGGAATCGCTCACCGAGTTCAGCGCCGCTCAGTAGCGGAATGCCCGGATAGTTCTCGACCTCATTGGTTGTGGCGATCTGTCCTCCCGACATGCCCTGCTCAATCACGGTCGTCGTTAGGTTGGCGCGCGCCGCGTAAATGGCTGCAGCATAGCCCGCAGGGCCGCCGCCGATAATAGCAACATCGATCGGCTGATGGGTAGTCATGAAGAGACCTCCTGTCGAAAGATTGGCGTTCTTTGCGCTCATACCCAAATTTACGTGAACATGACACTCATGCACTACAATGTTAAATCGCGTAACAGAGCTGAAGGGGAGTTATCGATGGATCAAACGCAGACGAGCAATAGCGCTCCCCTGCCCATGCAAGCTACTCCCCAACCGGAGCAAATGACCGTTTCACCTGCACAAAAACCCCTAGTAACCATTGTGCACGCATCGGTTGGATCGGGCCACAAAGCCGCCGCCAACGCGATAGCACAAGCATTTGACCTTATCCGCGGCACCAAGGGAATCCCTGAGGATATTGAGATCGAAGTCCTGGATATCCTCGATTTTGGACGCATTAGGTTCGATGGTAATAAAACAGCAGCGTCGTTTACCGGCGCCACGCGTCCCATTTACGACCTGACCTGGCGATATACGCTTACGGGACATCTTCTCTGGGGCGGCGGCACGGCATGGTCGCGAATTATGTTCCCCGCCTTCAACGAATATATTCGTCGCCGCAGGCCTATAGCCGTGGTCGCAACGCACATCACAGCAGCCAATGTTGCCGTGGGCGCCCGCGTAATTACGGGTATCGATTATCCGGTCATCTGCGTACCAACAGACTATGAAGTCGAAGGCTTTTGGCCCCACAAGGACACCGACCTGTTCTGCGTGGCCAACGAATTTATGGCCGAAACACTACGCCCACGTAAGGTTCCCGAGTCAAAGATCCGCATTACGGGCATCCCCATCCGAGCCGGTTTCGATACCGATTACAAACGCGAAGATGAGTTGAGCAAGTTCAATCTCCCCATAGACAAAACCGTCGTATTGGTGATGGCCGGCGCCAGTTTGCCCCAACCATACGTGCGTTTCCGTGCCGCGATGGACCACACGCTCCCCTTCTTACGCAGCTTTGAAGACATGCACTTTGTCTTTTTACCGGGCAAGGATAAGGAATACGCCGCCCGACTCAAGACGCTCTTTGACGCCATGAAGCTCGAAAACGTCACAGTTCTGGACTACGTGGACGACATGGCGGCCCTCATGCACGGCTGCGACCTGGCAATCCTCAAATCGGGCGGACTCACCGTCACCGAGTGCCTGTGCGCGCATCTGCCGATGATCCTACTGGGCAAATCATACGGTCAGGAAAAGGCCAACACAACGATGCTCACCGGTATGGGCGCCAGCATGCATGTCACCACCGCACGAGAACTCATCGTAACCCTACGTCACTTGCATGACCATCCCGAATCACTCAAAGCCTTACTCATCAACGGCGAAGTGCTACGCCGCCCCCACGCAGCCGAAGACATCGCCATCGCAACCATGGAGCTAGTAGGCAAACCCCAAAAGCGCAAACGAGCCTTCTGCCGCTTCTACTGGGGCGGAAAACCTGCTCATATCAGGTAGACGAAAGTCCGCTGCTCAGCGGGAGCCGCCCATATATCATTCCATGCTCAAACATTCTCGCTGCGCTGCGAAACTGCGCGTGGAACGATATATGGGCGGCTCCCGCTGAGCAGCTACGTTTACGTGCTAGCAGTTACACCAGATTCCCTTCCAATAGAACCTGCAAAGGCGAAACCAGAAAACATAGATATAGAAAGGAGATGTCCCTTTATCGCATCGGCTTACTAGAAAAGTAAATATTGTTTCAAGCGAGTAGCCGCCCGCCCGGCGCTTACCTATATCGTTCCACGCGCAGTTTCGCAGCGAGCGAAGCGACGCGAGAATGTTTGAGCATGGAATGATATAGGTAAGCCCCGGGCGGGAGGGATACGAGCGCCCTAGGCGACGCCGCTGGAGCCGAAGCCTCCGTTGCCTCGGTCGGTTTTGTCTAGCTCGTCTACCTCTATGAGATTGACCGTGGGGACTTCTTGGATGACGAGTTGGGCTATGCGGTCGCCTTTGTTGATTTGGATGTTGTTGGAGGGATCCAGGTTGATGAGGATAACCTTGAGTTCTCCTCGGTAGTGGGCGTCGATGAGGCCCGGCGTATTGACTATAGACAGGCCCTGCTTGATGGCCAAGCCGCTGCGGGGCTGGACGAAGCCGGCGTAGCCATCGGGCAGGGCGATGGCCAGCCCAGTAGAGACCAGACGGCGTTCGAAGGGCTTCAGAACGCAGTCCTCGTTGGAGCGCAGATCCAAGCCGGCATCGGTGGGATGGGCGTATTTGGGAAGCTCGACGGTGGGGTCGAGACGCTTTATGTTGACGGTAATGTTGGACATGGAATCACCTTAGCTTGTCGAGCTCTTGCAGAAACTCATCGACGTCTTTGAAATCGCGGTAGACCGAGGCAAAGCGGATGTACGCCACCTTGTCGATCTTGGCCAAGCGCTTGAGCACCATGTCACCCAACTCATGGGACGTGACAGCCGTCAGCGTGCGAGAGCGCAGCTCGACCTCGATGTCGTCGATAATCTCATTAAGCTTCTTAGTGTCGATATCACGCTTGATGGTGGCACGCATCAAGCCAACGAGCAGCTTATTACGATCGAACCGCTGCTTGGTTCCGTCTGACTTAATGACCTCGATTGGGTCTTCGCACCGCTCGAACGTTGTAAAGCGGTAGTTACACGAGCAACATTCGCGACGACGCTTAATGGTGTTATTAGACTCCTGCATACGGGAATCAACGACGCGGGTATGTGCCTTGCCGCATTTGGGACAGCGCATGGTACCTCCTCTTAAACGATAACAAGGGTACCATGCGCAGCGCGATAATGATTACGAACGAGCAGGAACCTTAAGATGCGCACCGGCGGCGAGCGAACCATGCTCCAGATGATTGACACTACGAATCATGTCGGAAGTCTCTTGCGTGGAAAGGCCTTCGATTGGATATTCCTCGGCAAGCGACCAAAGAGAATCGCCAGGCTGAACGCGAATGGTCTCGTAGGTAACATTGGAAACGGACTCGGCATACGCGGCGTGACGAGCGCTAAAGACCGACGTAGCGAGGACAAAGAAGAGCGTAAGCGCAACGGCAACGGCGACAATCGTCGGAACCTTCAGGGCAACGCGAGCCGGCGCGACTACAGCCTGCTGATTGCGAGCAGGCTTTACGGTCAAAGGCTGAAAGCCGGAGCGGCCGCCCTGAACAACCGTAAAAGTGGGTTCTGCAGGCGTCTCGAGCTTAAGGGCGAGGTTTCCCTGGACCATATTCGTTGCGTTCATCATGTTCTCCTCTCGCGTGTTTTGCTGAGAACAGTTTTATCAAGCCGCGCGGACAAAAATGTCTAGCGCGAGAACGAATGTTCGGTTATTATTATCTTCGAACAGTTGTTCCTGTCAAGCAAAATTCGAACATTTGTTTGACATGGGTAGAGAGGATGCCCTGATGGCTCGCAAAATTACCAAGCGTCAGCAGCAAATTTACGACTTCATCAAGGAATATCAGCAAGAGAAGGGTTATCCGCCCAGCGTGCGCGAGATGGCTTCTGCCGTGGGCCTTTCCTCCCCCAGCACCGTGCACGCCCACTTATCTGCCTTGGAGGCGCGCGGGCTGCTCAAGCGCGATGCCACCAAACCGCGCGCCCTGGAACTCTTTAACGAGGACGGCTCCTCTGTCTCAATTTCTAAATCTGACGAGCCCACCGCACCTCGCGGAACGGTCTCGCTACCGCTCGTTGGTCGCGTCGCGGCTGGGATCCCCATTCTGGCCGAGCAGAATATCGAAGACACTTTTACTATCCCGACCGAAATCGCCACCGATCAGGGTTCCTTTATCCTTGAGGTGCATGGGAGCTCAATGATCAATGTCGGCATCTTCAATGGCGATTACATCATCGTCCGTGAACAAAAGAGTGCCATGAATGGCGAAATTGTCGTGGCCATGATTGATGGTTCAGCGACCGTCAAAACGTTCTACAAGGAGCAGGGACGCGTACGCCTGCAGCCTGAGAATGACACCATGGAGCCTATCTATGCAACGAATCCCGTTATCTTGGGCAAAGTCGTCGGCTTGATGCGCCGGTTCTCGTAATGCAAAAACGCATCACCATCTTTGATACCGTCCGCGGGTTTACGATGATTTCAATGGCAGGTTTTCACGCTTGCTACGATCTCGCCTACCTGTACGGTTGGGATATGCCCTGGTTTACCCAGACTGTCTTTCAAGACATCTGGCGCGCCAGCATCAGCTGGGTATTTCTGTTTATCGCGGGTTGGATGTGCACCCTTTCGCGCAACAATATCAAACGTGCCGCCAAATACGCCTTAGCAGCACTCGTCGTCTGGTTGGTAACAACGCTTGTCTCAGTAGACGATTCGGTTAATTTTGGCATCATCTACTGCATGGCCGCATGTACCGGCATCGTGGCGTTGACCGATCCCGTCCTTAAGAGGATATCGGCGAGATGGGGCATGTCCCTATGCCTTGTGTTGTTCGCCCTCACCTGGAGCATCCCCAAAACAATCTACCCTGTCCCCTACCTGGCGTGGCTGGGATTTCCGAGCCCTGGGTTTGTTTCAGGTGATTACTACCCCATCATCCCGTTTATCTTTATGTATCTTGCAGGATACTTCGCCGCACATATAGCGCAGGGAATCGATAAGACCGTCCCTAGCTGGACCTACGCCAACCCCCTACCGGCGCTCGCCAGCCTTGGACGTCACGCACTCCCCTTTTATCTGCTGCATCAGCCCATCATACTGGGCATTTTGGAGCTCGCCTACTCGGTGCGATAACGCTCGAGCCGCGGCGCAATACGAGCCGGCAGCTTCGCCACAATACGAACGCCATCCTCGAGATATTCCTCGTGCAAAAGGGTTCCCTGCTCATGCGCCAGCGTGATGAGGGCGCCCTCGCGATACGGGATATCAGCAGAGAGCAACACATCGGTGGCAGCCGCCTCGCGAGCAATGCGATCGACGAGATCGTCGAGCCCCTCGCCCGTTTGGGCCGAGAACAGAACGGCCTCGGGATAGCGACGACGGAAGCTCAGTCGATCAACGCTATCGAGAAGATCGATTTTATTGAATACGGTCAGCGTTAAACGCTCTCCAGCGCCGATCTCATCAAGCACGCGGTCGACAGCCTCCAGCTGTCGCTCATAGTCCTCGTCAGACGCATCTACGACTTTGAGAATTAGATCGGCACCCAACACCTCGGACAGCGTCGATTTAAAGGCATCGACCAAACCATGCGGCAGCTTTTGAATAAAGCCGACGGTATCGGTGATCGTCATGCCGCGACCGCCGGGCAGGTGATACGAACGCGTCGTCGGGTCGAGCGTAGCAAACAGCTTGTCCTGCGAAAGTACCGTAGAGCCGGTCAGGCGATTGAGCAACGTCGATTTACCGGCATTGGTATAACCGGCTAACGCGACGCGAAGCGCCGGTGACTCAATGCGACTCTTGGACTGGACATCGCGACGCTGTTCAACCTGCTTAAGCTCACGACGAAGCGCGGCAATCTTATTGCGAATCAAGCGACGGTCAACCTCGAGCTGGCTTTCACCCTGGCCAAAGCGCGAACCGATGCCGCCGCGCGTCTGCTCCTTGGCAAGATGGCTCCACATGCCACGCAGACGAGGCAACAGATATTGAAGCTGTGCCAGCTGTACCTGTAGGCGTCCCTCACGCGTCTGAGCATGCAGGCCAAAGATATCCAAGATCAGTGCCGTACGATCGATAATCTTTACCGGCTCGCCCACGGCTTTCTCCAAATAGGATTGCTGCGAGGGCGTCAGGTCGTCGTCAAAGATAACAACATCGGCATCCATGCGATGCACCAGGCCGCACAGCTCTTCAACCTTACCGGAACCGATAAACGATTTAGGATACGGCTTTACCAAACGCTGAGACAAGCGCGCCACGCACCGGGCACCAGCCGTATGGGCAAGGCGCTCCAGCTCGTCAAGCGATCGATCGAGCGGCCATGCATTGTCGCGCCATTCAACACCAACCAAAATGGCACGCTCGGGCTCGGGTGCCGTGGAAACAAGAGGAAAACGAGCCATTAGACAGCCTCAATACGATGCAGGATGTCCTCAACGACCTCATCGATCGTAAACTCGTCCATATCGAACCACACGATACGGTCATCGCGTTTAAACCACGAAAGCTGACGCTTGGCATAGCGACGCGAACGCATCTTGATGAGTTCGCGAGCCTCATCCATAGAAATCACGCCGTTAAAGGCATCGATAATCTCTTTATAGCCAATCGCCTGCATCGAAGTCAGGGCATCTGCCAGCCCCTGGTCCATAAGACCGCGAACCTCATCGACAAGGCCCTGCTCAAACATCAGGTCGACGCGCAGGTTAATGCGCTCGTAGAGCATCTCGCGATTACGCGTCAGACCAAACCACAGAGCGTGATAATGCTCGCGCGGAACACTAAACTGCGACTTTTGCTGCGCGTAGGACACTCCATCATCATACATCTCGAGCGCACGAATCACACGGCGCACGTTATGGGGATGAATAACAGCAGCCGATTCTGGATCGCGCTCGGCAAGCAGAGCATGCAGTTCTTCCTCGCCAATACGCTCGGCAAGTTCCTGATACCCCGCGCGACGATCGTCCTCAAGCTCGCCCGAGGGAAAATCCATCTCATCCAGGGCGGCCTTGAGATACAAGCCTGTGCCCCCGCAAAACACCGGTAGGCGGCCCTCGCCAAGCAAACGCTCAATATGCGCGCGAGCGTCAGCCTGATAAAGCGCAGCAGAATATGCCACACCCGGCTCTACAATGTCGACGAGACGCAGCGGCGCCGTACACTCATCGGGCGCCATCTTTGCGGTACCGATGTCCATGCCGCGATAGATTTGCATCGCATCGCACGACAGCACTTCGGACGAAAGACGAGCTGCCAAACGGTCGGCAACATCACTCTTACCAACCGCCGTCGGACCGACGATCGCAACGGCGGAAAGACCTGCCCTGGGAGAAACCATTAGCGCGGCTCGCCCACAACGGAGCCGGACAAATACCAGGTCTTGGCAACGTCAACGTCAACATCAACGATCTTGCCAACAAGCTGATCGATGCTGTAACCCTCGGGGATAGGCGCATGCACGGTCTGATTCTTGGGACTCTTGCCCAGCAGGACCGCGTCGTTCTTTTTACTCGTTCCCTCAATGAGCGCCGGCACCACAGTATGAAGCTCGCCCTGGTTATACTCGTGTGCCGTGGTCTCGATAACCTTAACCAGGCGGTTGAAACGCTCGAGAATAACCTCATGCGGCGTAGGATCGTCAATCTCGGCGGCCGGGGTACCGGCGCGCTTGGAATAGATGAAGGTATAGGCCTGAGCATAGCGGACCGTCTCAGCAAGTGAGAGCGTCTGCTCAAAGTCTTCTTCAGTCTCGCCCGGGAAGCCAACGATAATGTCGGTCGAGAGCGCGATGTCGGGCATGCGGTTGCGAATGCGATCGACAAGGCCAAGATAGTCCTCGCGTGTATAACGGCGATTCATCTCTTTGAGGATCCGTGTCGAGCCCGACTGAACTGCCAGGTGCAGCTGCGGCATAACGGCAGGCGTCTCTGCCATAGCGTCGATAGTCTCGGGCAACAGGTCTTTGGGGTGCGAGGAAGTAAAGAAAATACGCTCTACACCCGTATCGCCCACGGCACGCAAAAGGTCGGCAAAGCGCGGCTTGCCAAACAGATCGCGACCATAGGAGTTGACGTTTTGACCCAGAAGCGTGACCTCACGCACGCCCTGGCGCACTAGACCGGTGACCTCGTCGACAATCTCCTCGAAAGGGCGGCTCTTTTCGCGACCGCGCACATACGGCACGATGCAATAGGTGCAGAAATTATTGCAGCCTGTCATGATGGGCACCCAGGCGTGATACTGGGTCTCGCGATGCCACGGCATGCTCATGGCATCCGTATCCTCATGCTCGTTGGTGCGGATATGACGCTTGCCGTCAAGGAACGCCTCGGCAATGAGCTCGGCCACATGTGCGATGGAATGCGTGCCAAAGATAACATTGACGTTATCGACGTTGGTGAGCAGGCCCTCACCATCACGCTGCGCGATACAGCCACCCACGGCAACCACGCGCTTGCCCGAAGGCGAAGGCGGCAGGCTTTTGCAGGAATTGCACTGACCGTACAGGCGAGTATCGGCGGCCTCGCGAACGCAGCATGTCATGAAGACAACAATATCGGCATGCTCGGGATCGAGCGCCATGAGGCAACCATACGAATCGAGCAGACCGCTCACGCGCTCAGAGTCGTGCTGATTCATCTGGCAGCCAAAGGTGCGGATAAAGTAGGTTTTACCGGCAAGAATATCGCGTACGGAACGCTGGTCCATGTGCATAAGTCCTAACGATGGAAGGGAGGCAAATCGAGGCAAGCATAAGCTATGCCACAGGCTTAACATCATCCATGACGACGTTATCCATAGCAGCTCGATTGATCTGGTGAACGTAGATAGAAAGGCGGATGGCCGTGCGCGACTCCCCGTTAATGAGGATGTCGGAGAACACGGGCGCGCAGGAAATATCAAAACCGGTTGGAATCAAAAAACCGCGTGCGATGGCCACGGCCTTAATGGCCTGGTTGACGGCACCGGCACCGACACACTGGATGTTGACGGGAACGCCGTCCTTGACCATGCCGGCAATGGCGCCGGCAACGGAAGCGGGCGATGATTTGCTTGAAACCTTCAGGCAATCCATGAAGTAACTCCTGCGTTTAAAAGTACGTTTTAACTGCAATAACTGTATCGTACCGAGTGGACTCGGTAAAGGCACTATTCCTCTTTGGCAAGATCAAAGGTCACGGTGATTCGATCACGCGAAACACGAATCTTTGGGTCGCCGCAAAGGTTGAGATAGTACTGGGCAGCAAGGTCATTAAAGTCGCGTTCCACAGCGCGCGAAAACTGTGCCATGTCATCCTTGGCAATACGTAGCCCGCGACGATCCTTCGCGAGATCGACAGGAGCCGGCGCATGCGAGGACGAATCACGCTCGCGCAGCAGACGCGCGGTCACACCGCGAACGGGCTTAATCTGCCCTGCCAAAATGCGATGGGCCGTGCGCTCGGACATCTCAAGACCCAAACCCGAACAGATACGGATAAAGTCCTCGGCATCAGAAGCAAGGCCTAAACGATCGACAACCGGAAGCTCGCTCTCGTCGTCAATGAACAGGAGACGAGACGCATCAAGCCGGCTTGACGCCTGAGCATAAAGGGTCGCAGCAATCTCAGACGGAGAACCAAGATAGACATCGCAACCACGCAACTCCTCGAGCGCAAACTCACAAGCAGCGCGAATAATATTATGCGGACCGCGAGCACAGACATAACGTCCGTCCTCATCCTTGACGGCCTGGGGCCAGCTGGACTGATCGGCACGTTCACTGAGGCGGTCGGCCGCGACGCTCACCTTAAAGGCTGAACCAAGATCGACACCGGACGTGACCACACGGGCCTCATCGGTGTTGTGCTTGATCGAAAACAATGCCATGCCACGACCGTGAACGCCCCAACGGTCCATCTTCATGCTCTCGAGCTTGGAGGTAACGCGGGCATCGAAGATTCGCTCTTGCATATCCTGCGGAACGCCCGAACCGTTATCCAGAAAGACAAGCGTGCGGACGCCGTCTTCCTTTGACGTGGCGAGATAGACCTTGTCGGCGCCGGCATCGCGAGCATTACGGAGCATTTCGATGACAATATCCTCGACATGCTGAATGTCGTGCTTTGCCTGGCGCCGCTCGGCCTCCGAAACGCAGAGGCGGACATACCCCTCGCCAAGGTTCTCCTCGACGCGAAGGTTGCCCTCCCCCGACATCGACGCGATAAATGAGATGAGCTCGTTCGCGTCGCTCATGTTATTTAGCGATATCGACAGCGCGGCTCTCGCGAATCACGACGACGCGCACCTGACCGGGATACTCCATCTCTTCCTCGATCTGATGGGCGATATCGTGGGCCAGGACCGTGGACTGGGCATCGGAGATCTTGTCCGGCTGAACCATGACGTGGACCTCGCGACCAGCCTGCATGGCATAGGTACGCTCGACGCCGTCATGGGAGTTGGCGATCTCCTCGAGCTTCTCAAGACGCTTGATGTAGTTCTCGGCAGATTCGCGACGGGCACCGGGGCGAGAGGCAGAGACAGCATCGGCGGCCTGTACCAGGACATCGAGCACCGTGTTGGGGTCGACATCGGCATGGTGAGCCTCGATAGCGTGGACGATAACGGGCTTCTCGCCATAACGGCGGGCCAGCTCGGCGCCGATGACGGCATGCGGGCCCTCGACGTCATGGTCGATTGCCTTGCCCAGGTCGTGCAGCAGGCCGGCGCGCTTGGCAGTCACAACGTCCAGACCAAGCTCGGAAGCCATCACGCCGCACAGATCAGAGACCTCGAGGGAGTGCTGAAGCACGTTCTGACCAAACGAGGTACGGTAGCGCAGGGCACCAAGGGTCTTAACGATCTCGGGGTGCAGGTCGTGGATGCCGGTATCGAAGGCAGCTTGCTCGCCAGCCTCGCGCACGCGCTGCTGAACCAGGTCGGCGGCCTTGTGATACATCTCCTCGATACGGGCAGGGTGAATGCGGCCGTCGGCGATGAGGTTCTCGAGGGCGACACGGGCGGTCTCACGACGGACCGGGTCGAAGCTCGAAAGAACGACGGTCTCGGGCGTGTCGTCGATCACGAGGTTGACGCCGGAAACCTGCTCGAAGGTCCGGATGTTGCGACCCTCGCGACCGATGATACGGCCCTTGAGATCATCAGAGGGAATGTGCACGGAGGTAACGGTGACCTCGGCAGTGTGATCGGCAGCGCAGCGCTGAATCGCCAGGGACAGAATCTCCTGGGCGGTCTTGTGGCACTCGGCGCGAACCTGCTGCTCGGACTCGCGAATGATCGTGGCGGCCTCGTGGGTGACCTCGCCGCGAACCTTATCGAGGAGTTCCTTGTGGGCGTCCTCGCGGGTAAGGTCGGCAATACGCTCGAGCTCGGAGGTCTGCTTTGCGCAGAGCTCCTCGAGCTCACGGGAGCGCTTCTCGACCTGACCGGCCTGGCTGGACAGCTGATGCTCGCGCTTGTCGAGAGCGTCGTTGCGGCGATCGAGGGATTCCTCGCGCTGCATCACGCGGTTCTCGAGCGTACGAATCTCGTTCTTACGCTGCTTGTCCTCGGCCTCGGCGGCCTGCTTGTTCTTGATGATTTCCTCTTTAGCCTCGAGCAGAGCCTCTTTTTTGAGGGTCTCGGCCTGACGCTTTGCATCACCGATCAGGGACTCAGCCTGTGCGTGTGCCGACTGAATCTTTTCGTCGGCCTCGTGAAGACTACCCTGCTTGGCGGTGCGCATGTAGGCAATGGCGGCGATGGCACCCAAAACGATGCCAACGAGCGCTGCGATGATAGGCATGCTCACTCCTTTTTATGGATTCGTTACACAACAAAGCGAACCGTCCTTACGAACGGCTCGCGACATTTGAGTAATATGGGCGCAGCTTATGCGGGTCGGATACAGATAAACATATAAACAAACTCATCACAGATGAGCACATATCACAAAGCAAATGACAGTGTTTATCGTACGTTGAACCACAACAACTGTCAAATAAATGGCCCCGGCACGGCGGCTAAAACGCGGTGAACGGCAGGGCCACATAACGCATACGCCTAAACCGCACATTCCTCGCGTTCGGCATCTAGACGTGCCTTAACGGCATCGGCGGCGATGTGATACGAGAAGCCCTTGCCCATCAAAAACCGAACCAGTTTTTCGAATCCGCGCGTCTCTGGAACACGCCGCTTGGCGAGCAGGGCTGACGCACGCGCCAAATCGTCTTCGACGGCAAAATAATCCTGGGGATAACCGGGAATGTCATCGAGCACGACATGACGGCGCTTGAGCTCGGTCTCGATTTTGCGCTGTCCCCAACCGCGCCGCTTGCGCTCCTCGATAAAGTACGAGCAAAAGCGGTTCTCGTCTAAAAAGTGATACTCGGTGGCGCGCTCGACGGCGAAATCGATTGCGGGCTGGTGAAAGCCGTAGCGAGCCAGCTTGTCACGGACCTCGCCCGTCGCATGGTCGCGGCGCGATAACATCTCGGTCACCATGGTAAGTGCACATTTACGCTCGATGAGCTGCACCGCCTCACGAAAGTTGTCCCAATCACAGGGAAGATCGGGGCGGTTTTTGACATACAGGCGCGCGACCCGCACGGGAATCCAAATGGACCGCTCAAAACCGCCCTCAAGCTCACAATCGATATGTGCGCAAGGCTTTTTGGACGCATACCCGCTCGAGAACGAGGAGGCCGCCTTCTTATCGGGAAAGACGACCGTGGCCTCGGTCACCGTATACGACATGAGCGTAACCGCTACTCGTCGTCATCATCGAGCATGGCGGAACCATCGATGGCGTAAAGCTCATCAAACTCCTCAGGCGCAGGCTGATCGGTCAGCTCGACCTCGGACGGAGCATCGTCATCAAACTCAAGTCCGCAGGCAAGGCGGACCTTATGCTCAATCTCGTCGGCACAATCGGGGTGTTCGCGCAGGAACGCCTTGGCGGCCTCGCGACCGTTGCCGAGCTTGTCCTCACCATAGGCAAACCAGGAGCCCATCTTCTTGCAGATGCCGCACTCGACAGCCATGTCCAGAATCGAGCCCTCCTTAGAGATGCCCGTACCGTACATGATGTCGAACTCAGCAGAACGGAACGGAGCCGCCACCTTGTTCTTAACGACCTTGGCGCGCACGCGGTTACCGATAACCTCGTCCTTAAGCTTAATGCTGTCGATGCGGCGAATGTCGATACGAACCGAAGAGAAGAACTTAAGGGCGCGGCCGCCCGTCGTAGTCTCGGGGTTGCCGAACATGACGCCGATCTTCTCACGCAGCTGGTTAATGAAGATGCACGTCGTGTTGGACTTGGACAGCGAGCCGGCGAGCTTGCGGAGCGCCTGGCTCATCAGGCGAGCCTGAAGACCGACCGTAGTGTCGCCGATTTCTCCCTCGATCTCGGCACGCGGGGTCAGCGCGGCGACGGAGTCGACGACGATGGCATCGATGGCACCAGAACGCACAAGCATGTCAACGATTTCGAGCGCCTGCTCACCCGTATCGGGCTGGGAAATGAGCACCTCGTCGATATCCACACCGATGCGCGCGGCATACGTGGGATCGAGCGCGTGCTCGGCATCGATAAATGCCACAACGCCACCCATTGCCTGGGCCTCGGCCAAGATCTCGAGCGAAAGCGTCGTCTTACCGGAGGACTCGGGACCGTAGATCTCGACGATTCGGCCGCGCGGCACACCGCCGATACCCAGAGCGGCATCGAGTGCCAGAGCGCCCGTAGGGATGGCCTCGACCTCGAGCTCGGGGCCACCGTCGCCGTACCTCATGATGGAACCCTGGCCGAATTTCTTCTCGATCTCGGCCTTGGTGGTGGCGATCATCTCATCGCGCTCTTTACCCGTCGTGCGAGCATGAACGGTACGTACGGGACCTGAATTCTTGGCCATGAATAGCCCTCCTCTTAACAACCTGCATCGATAATAAACGAACGGCTGTTCGTGGTCAACCGTTCAGATAAATCATATGCAGGCGGTCTTTCCAAAAACCAACCAAACGCCGACCAAACACTGACCAAATGCTTGACCACAAAGGACCAAATATGAACAAGGCAGGCAAAATTACATCTACAACCAGCACAAACGCCAAATGAGCCTAAGGTCCCTATCTCCACAATTAAGGGGCCCGGAGGCCCCTTAAAACACGTCTATTCCATAGAGTTGAGCACAAGGGCAATGCGACCCAATGCCTCCGTGACCGCATGGGCACGAACACACGAACGGTCGCCCTCATAGTGGCAGCGCACAGAGTCCACGACCGGCACTCCCCCATCGGCGGAACGATGCGCCCAGCCAATATAGAAAGTGCCCGCAGGATCGTCCTCAGTACCACCGCCGGGGCCGGCATAACCCGTTGCGCTCACTGCAATATCGCTCTGGTACAGCTCCAGCGAACCCACCGCCATCTCGCGCGCGGTCTGATGCGACACCGCGGTATAGCGGTCGAGCGTCTCCTGCTCAACACCCAACACACGATGCTTGATCTCATCGCAGTAGGTCACCGCACCGCCACGCAGCGCCGCCGAGGCGCCCGGGATATCCGCAATCGTCGAGGCGATCATACCCGCCGTCAGCGACTCAGCCGTCGAAACCGTCACGCCCCGAGCGCTCGCACGCTCGACAATATCGCGCGCCAGCTCCTCGTTATGTGCGGAAATCTGCTCAAAAGAGACCGTCATACCCACCAGGACCTAGACCGAAAAGACGATCTTGCGGCAGTTCCAGAAGTACTGGGCACCCGAGATAACGGTCAGGACAACGGCAACGGCGTACAAGAAGCGCGACACCGAGTAGATGCCGAGCGTCAGCGCTACCGGGCCAAGGTGCAAGCCGGCCATCGCAAAAACGCACAGGTAACCGCAGATGGAGACCATCGTGGTTGCCGTCTTGTACTTGCCGAGCTTATCGGCCGCAACGACCACACCGGCCGCACTCGCGACCATGCGAAGGGCGCTCACCAGCAGCTCACGGAATAGGATAATGAACACGGACCACACGGTCACCGCGCCAAAATCCAAGAACAGCAGCAGGGCCGAGAACACCAGTAGCTTGTCGGCGATGGGGTCCAAGAACTTACCGAAGTCGGTGATCTCGTTGCGCGAGCGCGCCAGATAACCGTCGACCTTATCGGTGCACGACAGGATCACATACAGAATGAAGGCAGCGGCGGCGAGCGGGCCGTCGAAGGTGCTCCAATCCGTACCGGCAACACTCGTGTGAGACAGCGCCGAGACGATCATGAACACCGGGATAAAGACGATGCGAACGCACGTCACGATGTTGGCGGGCGTCCAAACACTCGTCAGTTCCTTATTGCTCTCGTTTGCCACGACGCTCTCCTACTCCACAACATGTCCGATAAGCTCATAGCAGAAGCTATCGGTAAACTCGACGGTCAGAATATCGCCCACGGACGCCTCGCTGGCGTCCAGATGCACCGCGCCATCGGAATCGGGCGCCTGGAACCAGGCATGTCCAATGAGCTCGGCACCTTCCTCGTTCTCCTCGATGCCGTCGACGATCACCTGGGCGCGCTCGCCCACGTGCGCGGCAGTTGCAGCAAAACCGAGCGACTCGGCCAGGTCCATGGCCTCCTGGGCACGCTCGAGCTTGACCTCTTCGTCGACCTGACCCTCCATCTTGGCAGCCAGACTGCCCTCCTCACGCGAGTAGGCAAAGACACTCGTGTAGTCAAAGCCGACGGTGTCCATAAAGTTGATAAGGTCGCGGAACTCGTCGTCGGTCTCGGTCGGGAAGCCGACCATGGCCGTGGAACGGATCACGATGCCGGGGATGCGCTCACGCAGATCGCGGAACAGGTCCTCGAGCTCCTGGCGCGAACCGGAACGCCGCATAGCCTTGAGGATGCGCGCGTCGCAGTGCTGCACGGGGATATCGATATAGGGCAGCACCTCGGGCATATCGCGAATGGTCTCAATAAGCTCGTCGGTCATGCCCTCGGGCTGCAGATAGAGCACGCGGACCCAGACGTTGTGCGGGCGCACGGCCTCGGCGACGGCACGCAGCAGCTGCGCCAGATTGCGCGGCGAGCCCTCGGCGACATCCTCGTCAGTAAAGTCGGTGCCCCAAATACCCGTGTCCTGGCCGATCAGCACGATCTCGCGCACACCGCCGGCAACCAGGTCGCGCACCTCGGAGATAATGCTCTCGGCATTGCGCGAATGATAGCGACCGCGAATATAGGGGATCATGCAGAAGCTGCAGAAGCGGTTGCAGCCATCGGAAATCTTGACGTAAGCAACGGCGCCCTCGACGGTACGCTTGACCTGAGGGATATAGGCCGCGATTTCACGCTCGACACCCAGCACGCCATCGATGACCGCCACGATGCCGTCCTCCTCGTCGGCCTTCACAAAGGCAGCGACCTCGGGCAGCTCGTCAGGCAGGTCGTCGCCATAGCGCGACGGCACGCAGCCGCACATAACGATGGGGCAAGAACGAACGCCGTCCTGAACCTCGTTGGCGAGCTCGAGCGTGGTCTCGATGCTCTCGGACGTTGCGGAGGCGAGAAACGAGCATGTATTGACGATGGCGATATCGGCATCCTGCGGGTCGAAAGCCTCTTCGTAGCCTGCGGCGGTCAAAAGAGAACGCATGCGGTCGGTGTCAACCTCGTTCTTAGCGCACCCGAGGGTGATGTAGAGCACGGAGCCCAACGGTGTATCCATGTTGGAGAGCGGTCCTTTCGAATGATATTAGCGGTAGTTGGTGAACTGCAGCGGCTGGCCGTAGTCCTGATCGCGCAGGAACTGAATCACGGTCTGCAACGCGTCCTTCGAAGCAGAGGAAACACGCAGCTTGTCGGCCTCGATGGTGACCTTGACCTTGAGCTTTTGATCCTTGATGTCCTTGTTGATCTTCTTGGCGGTCGCCTGGTCGATACCCTCGACGATATGGCCGAGCACGCGCACGGTGCCGCCCGACGCCGCCTGCGGAGCATCCCACGAGACAGCCTTGAGGTCGATGCCGCGCTTGATGAGCTTGGAGCTCAGCACGTCGATAATCTGCTTAGAGACAAAGTCAGCCGGGGCGCTGATCGTAAAGAGCTTGTCGCCCTTCGAAAGCTCGATCGTGGCGCCGGAATCCTTAAGGTCATAGCGCTGGGAAATCTCGCGCGTGGTCTGCTGGAAGGCGTTGTCGACCTCTTGCATGTTGACCTCGGACACGACGTCGAAGCTGGAATCTTTAGCCATGATGTTTCCTTTCGCGTACGAGCGGCTTAGTAGCTATCGTACGAATAGTCGGTAGAATCGGTGGGTGTCTGACCGTCAGTTGCGGTATCGGCGCCATCCGTGGACTGGGCATCGGTAACGTCGGTGGTATCGGCACCATCGGTGGTGTCGGTACCATCAGAACTTTCACCATTCTCGGAATCAGTCGTCTCCTTCTTGGGAACGGTGATCGTCACACGCGCCACGCCCGAGGTCTTGGTATCGTAACGGACCTTTTCACCGTTCTTGGTAACGGTGACATCGGAAGGCTTGGACGTGGTGATCTCGATCGAGGACTCGGGCGTGTACTCCTGCTCAAAGGGGCCAGTCGCTTGGGCGCCATAGACCGACTTGCCGTCGACCTTGACCTCAATCCACGCGGTCTTTCCCTTGGCAACGGAGACTTTGACCTTCGTGACCTCGTTCTCTTCCTTCTTGGCCGTCGTCTTGGTAGCGTCCGAGTCAGTCGACTCATTCGTCGCCTCATCGGCGTCTTCGTCCTCGTCGACCGTTTCGGTCTTCTTAGAAGACTTCTTGGACGTCGTCTTGGTAGCAGTGGGCGTCTCGGGCGTGGTCTCGGGCGCCGAAGATGCGCAGCCGCGCAGAAGCACCACGATGAGCACAATCAACAGCAGCGCAACGGCACCGATGCCGGCGTAGACGATACGCGGATCGAGCCCGTTGTTTTGAGGAGTACGTGATCCGCCGCGTCCACGATTGGAACTGCTGCGGCCGCCTCCCTGAGGCATACGACCACGATTGCTATCGGAACGGCCGCGATAGCCACCCTGGCCCTGAAGGCTGCGCTGACCCGAGCGGGGCGCAAGTTCACCGCGGCCTTGATAGCCACGCTGGCCCGAACGCGGAGCCGAAGAGCGCTGGCCATACGGCTGTGATTGAGAGCGAAGACGCGGCGTCACCTGCGTGGTATCGGCATCCGCATAGCCACCGCGAGAGCGTCCCGTAGAGGCACCACGGTAACCGCGATCGGAATAGCCGCCGTCGCCGTAGCCGGCACGAGGGTCACGCGCCACGCCACGGGCAGCGGGAAGTGCACGGTCCTCGGGCATCGGCGTACTGCGGAACCGGTCACGCTGTGAGCGAATCTCCTCGCCCGAACCCGTCTCGGTAATATAACCGGCCTGCTGAGGACGCTGTCCATAGCGGGTCGAACGACCGCCCTGAACCATCAGGAAGCGCCCGTTATCGACCGAGGAACGCGAATTGACGTAGCCGGCGGCGTCCTGAAAACGACCGCCCTGCTGCGACGTCTCGCGTTCGTATGCCATCAGATCGTCAAAGTAGGCATTGACGACCTCGCGCGGATTGAGGCCCAAAAAGCGAGCATAGCTCGAAATCATGCCCTGCGCATAGCCGCGCGGCGGCATCGAAGCAAAGTTACCGGTCTCGAAAAACTCGATGATCTGCGGCCTGATTTTGATGGTGTTGGCGACTTGCTGAATGGAAAGGCCCATTCGGCGACGCTGCTCGAGCAGCATGTCACCAAAGCGTGCAGCCATCAGAATCCTCCAAACTCACGATCTTCACGTGCCATCTCGGCGTCGACAGATTCCAGCGCGGCAAGCCCCTCCTCGTCCAGCAGGACCTCGCGCGGCTTGGAACCGTCGGGCGGACCGACGACACCCTTTTCTTCCAGCATGTCCATAATACGCCCGGCGCGCGCATAGCCAACCTTCAGACGACGTTGCAGGCCAGATGTGGAGCCAAGCTGCGATTCCACCACAATATGGGCGGCTTCCCAAATGAGAGGATCATCGTCTTGCGGCTCGGCGACTCCGGTGCGGACAATGCCGCCGCCACCCGCCATGGACATGGAAGCGGGCGCCACGGCAGACAGGATCTCCTCGTGGTAGTCGGGCTCGCTCTGCGACTTGACGAACTCGACAATCTCGTTGATTTCGTCATCCGAGACAAAGCAGCCCTGGATACGGCGAGGCTTGCCCCAGTCGACCTTTGAGAACAACATGTCGCCCAAACCAGTGAGCTTTTCGGCGCCCATCTGATCAATGATGACGCGCGAGTCGATACCCGTGGCGACGTTAAAGGCGATGCGGTTGGTGATGTTAGCCTTGATAAGGCCCGTCACCACGTTGGAGCTCGGACGCTGCGTAGCCACAATGAGGTGAATGCCGGCGGCACGGCCCAGCTGGGCGATACGCACGATCGAGGCCTCGACATCCTTACCGGCAACCATCATCAGGTCCGAGAGCTCGTCGATGATAATGACCAGGTAGGGCATCTTTTGCGGCGGATTGTCGTAATGCTCAAACTCGCCGGCGGCCTGCTTTTCGTTGTAGGTCGAAATCTTACGCACGTTGAGACGCTCGAAGACCTTCAGGCGACGCTCCATCTCGGACACGGCCCATTGCAGAGCGCTCGCGGCCTGCTTGGGCTCGGTCACTACAGGCACGTAAAGATGCGGCAGACCGTTATAGCCCGCAAGCTCGACGCGCTTGGGGTCGACCATGATCAGGCGAACGTCCTCGGGAAGGGCGCGCATGAGCAAGGTCGTGATGATGGAGTTGATCATGACCGACTTACCGGAACCCGTGGTACCGGCGATCAGCAGGTGGGGCATCTTGGCGAGGTCGGCGACGACCGGCGTACCCTCGGCATCGCGACCGATGGCCAGCTCGAGCGGACCGCCCTTCACATAGGGCAGCACGTCGCCCAGGTTGACGTTCTGGCGCTTGCGATTGGGGATCTCGATACCCACGAGCGACGTGCCGGGGATCGGGGCAAAGATACGAACCGACTGAGCTGCGAGCGAAAGCGCGATATCGTCCTCGAGGCTCGAAATCTTGCTCACGCGCTCGCCCTCGCCAGGTTGCAGCTTAAAGGTCGTCACCGTGGGGCCGGCGATCCAGCCGACCACGCGGGCGCTGCGGCCAAACTCAAGCAGGGTCGACTGCAGCGACTCGGCAGTTTGCTCCAGCTCCTTGTCCGAAGACGCAGCGGAAGCCGACTGCGGGTTGGCATGCAGAATCTCAAGTGGCGGAAGTTTGAGGCCGTCCTCTTCTTCGCCCTCGTTATCTGCGGCGCCGCCGTCCGTTCCCCCATCGCTGGCCGCAGCCGATTCGACAGCACTCAAGGCAGGCGCATCGGCAACCTTGGGATGCTTCAAGAAGTCGGGGATCTGAGGTGCTGCCGAGACAGGATTCACGGCAAACGGCGGCTCGGACTCGTCGATCTTATCGGGGTCGTCTTCCATCGAAAGCTGACCGGTTACCTGGTCGCGCTTTGCATGGCGACGCGGCAGCAAAGTTGTCTTTGCGGTCTCAATCGGAGCCTCGTCGTCCTCGTCATCACCCTCGGTGAGCTCAATCTCGCTCTCGGACCAAGACGGGTCGGGCTCACTCGTATTGAGTTTGGGCGCAGCCTTGCCCTTCTTGGCATGGCGGCGCGGCAACAGCGTTGTCTTGGCCCGCTCGGCCTCCACGGCCTCAGACACGTCGACAAACGGATCTTCGTCCACGTCCTCATCGTCCAGAATCGGATCGACTTCGCTACCCATAACCGTAGTCACGGCCGCATCGGAGCCCTTTTGACGAAGAATGCTCAGATGCGGACGGGCGACACCAGGCACCGACAGGGCCTCATCGTCACCCCACGGACTCGCGTTGACGTCGGCACGACGGCGCTCGGCAAAATCTGCCGCACGGTCGCGGGCAGAGCGCAAAACGCCGCCCACCGAAAAGCCAATGATGACCAAGCCCACGACGACAAGGCCCAGCAGGACTACCATCGCGATAGGCTTACCCAGGGCATTTTGCAGCGCACTCGCAATAAACGCACCGATGTAGCCACCCGAGGCGGACAGATTTTGCGGCGTGAACATAAGGTCGCACGAGTCGCTCGTACCTGGCACCATCAACGAAAGAATGGAGACGACGGCGATAAAGACCACGGCGCCGCCCGCAACAGAGCGCGCGTTGAGCGGCGAGTCCTCGCCTAAAAAGAGCGTGGCGGCAAACAGCAAAATGACGATCGGCAGCACGTAGGCGCCCAGACCAAAGCCCAAGTGGTAGAAACCGGCAACCGCAGCCGTAACGGGTGCGGTCGCCGGCGAAATCACGGCAATGAAGGACGCAATCGCCAAAACGGCAATGACCACGCCGGCGATATCGCGGTTGGCCGAAGGCTCGACCAGGGGCTCGAAATCGTCGAACTCGGCCTCGTGGCCCTTATTGGCACGAAGATGGGAACCGGCACCCTTAGCAGATGCCGGTTGGTTGTTGGCTTTGTTGCCTTTGGCGTTTTGTGCAGATCCGCGCGCCAAACTAAACCTCCATGACGACCGGGATGATCATCGGACGAGTGCGTGTACGGCTCCAGATAAAGTTAGAGAGCGAGTCGCGCACGGCCTTGCGAATGGCATCGGAACCGCTGCTCGTAAAGCTGAACTTGCCCTTCTCGATCGTCTTCATGATGGACGCCGAGGCGTCCTCGGAGAACTGGTCGTCGATGGCAAAGGAGACGCCACGGCCCGAGAACTCGATGGCCTCGATCTTCTTGTGCTTGAGCGAAACGATAGCGACAGCCGTGACCATACCGTCGTTGGCAAGCTTCTGACGATCGCGTAGAACGATGGGGTCGGTATCGCCGATGCGCAGGCCGTCGACGTAGACGACGCCAGACTCGACGGGCGTACCGCGCTTGACGATACCGCCACGCATCTCGAGCGTATCGCCGTTGTCAAGGATAAAGATATGATCGTCCTTGAGGCCCATCTTGCGTGCAAGTTGAGCATGGGCGCGCAGATGCACGGCCTCGCCGTGGACCGGCATAAAGTAGGTGGGCTTGGCCATGGCCATCAGGAGCTTGAGCTCCTCCTGGCTACCGTGACCCGAGACGTGAACGAGGGCGCGGTTCTTATCCCACACGTCGCAGCCAAGCTTGGCGAGGCTGTTGACGACCTGCTGAACGGCCTTCTCGTTACCGGGGACCGGCGTTGCCGAGAGGATGACGGTATCGCCCTCGTGGATGGAGAGCGTCTTGTGCTCGCCGTTGGCCATGCGCGAAAGGGCCGACAGAGGCTCGCCCTGCGAACCGGTGCACATGACGACGATCTTGTCGTCGGGCAGGTTGTCAATATCGAAGGCATCGATGATATCGGCGTCATCGATGTTGAGGTAACCGAGCTCGCGCGCCACGCGGGTGTTGGTGAGCATGGAACGACCGGTCACGACAACCTTGCGGCCGCACTTGCGAGCGGCGTCGCAGATCTGCTGCAGACGATGGATGTGGCTCGAGAACGACGCGACGAACACGCGGCCCGGAGCATTCTTGATGGCATGCAGCAGATTGGGGCCAACCTCGGCCTCAGACTTGGTAAAGCCGGGGACCGTGGCGTTGGTGGAGTCGGACAGCAGCAGGTCGATGCCCTGCTTGGCAAAGCGGCTGATAGCGGCATAGTCGGGCGTGACGCCGTCGATGGGCGTCTGGTCGAGCTTAAAGTCGCCGGTGTGCATAACGGTGCCCTGGTTGGTGCGGATGAACACGCCCAGAGCGCCCGGGATGGAGTGCGTCATCGAGAAGAAATCGAGCGAGATGCCACCCAAATTGACGTGGCTGCCGCCCTTGACCTCACGGAACTTGGGTGCACGAATACGGAACTCGGAAAGCTTGCCCTCGATAAAGCCAAGCGTCAACTTGCTCGAGAAGATGGGTACCTTGTTGTTGAGATCCTGGAGCAGATACGGAAGCGAACCGGTGTGGTCCTCGTGTCCGTGGGTAACGACGATGCCGCGGAGCTTTTCCTCATTCTCCAAAACATAGGTGTAGTCGGGAAGCACCAGGTCGATACCGGGCTGGGAGTCATCCGGGAACATGAGACCGGCGTCGACGAGCACCATGTCGTCGCCGCATTCGAAGACCGTCATGTTCTTGCCGATGCCGTCAAGGCCGCCGAGCGGAATGATCTTCAAAGGAGATGATTTTTTAGCTGCCATAGGTTCGTGTGGTTTCCTTTCTTCGAAACGGGTCTGGAACAACCGACGGGGCGCTTCTGGCAAACCGACCGCCGGGAACGTACAAACATGCATCACAGAGTCGATGCAATAACCACAGTATGATACCCATTTGCACAACAACAGACCACCCATGCATCAAAGCCCCATCTGAACCGGTCTATCCTGCCGGTCTGGGCCCATCGGGGGCCGGGGCGGGTTAAGTTTGCTGCTCTACAGTCCTGCTCACGACGGAGGCCACATTAAGTGGCCTCCTGTTCGTGCGGAACTCGCGATAAACTTAGCCCGTGCCGGGGCCGCTGAGCCCTGACCTGCCAATATGAGATAGGTTTATTTTGGTAGGTTTTATCAGGGGAAATACTGTTGTGTCTATCTACTGATCTGAAATCTGGCTACTGAATAGACTGTCTAACTAAATAGCGAGCGGCACTAACCAGCCCTTTTGCTTGCGCCCGGGAGGAACGCATATGAAGTTTATCGCGAGTTCCGCACGCAAAGGAAAGCACTTAATGTGCTTTCCGTCTTGCGCAGGACTGTAGAGCAGGAAACTTCATATGCGGCCCTCCCGGGCGCAAGCAAAAGGGCGACCCCTGTACGGAGTCGCCCTTGTTGAGCTGCTTATGTGTAGCTATTACTCGGCGTCGTGGTGACGGCGGGGCTTGCGGCCTCCGTTGTCGCCGGGACGGCGCGGACGGTCGCTGCGCTCGGAGCGCTCGCGACGCGGACGCTCGCGACGCTGGAAGTGCTCGCCGTCGCCCTCGGAGGCACCCTCGGCGCGAGCCGGGGCCTCGGGCTTGTCGAGACGATCGAGCGAGATCTTGCCGCGATCGTCGACCTCGATGACGACGACCTTGACCTCGTCGCCAACGTTGAGGACGTCCTCGACCTTCTCCACGCGACCCTTGGCGACGCGGGAGATGTGCAGCAGGCCGTCCTTACCGGGCAGCAGGTTCACGAAGGCGCCGAACGGCTGGATAGAGACCACGCGACCGGTGTACTCCTCGCCCGGCTCGGGAACCTTGATGATGAGCTTGATGCGCTCGACGGCCTGATCGACGGACTCGCCGGTGCCGCCGACAAAGACGGTGCCGTCCTCCTGGATGTCGACCGAAGCGCCGGTCTCGTCCTGGATGCCGCGGATGACCTTGCCGCCGGAACCGATGACGTCGCGGATCTTATCGGTCGGAACCTGGATGGAGACGATGCGCGGAGCGGTGCTGCGCGTGGTATGACGCGGCTCGGGGATCACATCGAGCATCTTCTGCAGGATGAAGGCACGACCCTCCTTGGCCTGCTGCAGGGCGCGGGCCAGGATGTCGAAGGTGAGGCCGGTGGCCTTGTTGTCCATCTGCAGGGCGGTGATGCCCTCGGTGGTACCAGTGACCTTAAAGTCCATGTCGCCCAGGAAGTCCTCGAGACCCTGGATGTCGGACAGGACCACGGTCTTGCCCTCCTCCTGGATCAGGCCCATGGCGATACCGGAGACCGGGCGCTTAATGGGCACGCCACCGTCCATAAGGGCGAGCGTGGAGCCGCAGGTCGAAGCCATCGAAGAGGAACCATTGGACTCCATGACCTCGGAGACAACGCGGATGGCGTAGGGGAACTCGTTCTCGTCGGGGAGCACCGGAAGCAGGGCGCGCTCGGCCAGGTTGCCGTGGCCGATCTCGCGGCGCTTGGGGCTGCCCATACGGCCGGTCTCGCCGGTGCAGAACGGCGGGAAGTTGTAGTGGTGCATATAGCGCTTGCCCTCGGTGGGCTCGATGGTATCCAGACGCTGGCCCTCGTTGAGCATGCCGAGCGACAGGACGGAGAGCACCTGGGTCTGACCGCGCTGGAACAGGCCAGAGCCGTGAACGAGCGGCAGGTAGTTATCCTTCACCATGATGGGGCGAATCTCGTCGGCGGCACGACCGTCGACGCGCTCGCCGGTCTCGACGACCATGGTGCGCATGGCCTTCTTCTCGAGCTTCTTGAGCGCCACGGGGATCTCGCGCTCCCAGGCGGCCTGCTCCTCGTCGGTGAACTCGGCGCGGATGGACTCCTTCAGAGCCTCGACCTTACCGATGCGGGAAAGCTTGTCGGCGTCGCGCAGGGCAGCGGCCATCTCGTCGTAGTGGGCGAAAATGCGCTCCTGGACCTCCTCGACGGGCTGGTCGAGCGGGTACTCCTTCTTGACGATGGCGCCGTTGACCTGCTCCCACTCGGCGACGAACTCGTCCTGGGCCTGGCAGAAGGCAGCAAGGGCCTCCTGGCCAAACTTCATAGCGGCGAGCATGTCGTCCTCGGAGATCTCCTCGGCGCCGGCCTCGACCATCGAGATAAAGTCGGCAGAGCCGCCCAGCTCCAGGTCCAGATCGGAGTTCTCGCGCTCCTCATAGGTGGGGTTGACGATAAACTCGCCGGTCTCCACGTTGCGGCCGATGCGCACGCAGGCAAGCGGACCCTCGAAGGGCACGCCGCCGAGCGTCATGGCCAGAGAGGCGCCCATGACGTTGATAACGTCGAAGGGGTTGACCTGGTCGGCGACGAGCGAGGTGGCGACGATGTGCACCTCGTTGCGGAAGCCGTCCGGGAAGCTCGGGCGAATCGGGCGGTCGATCATACGGGCCGTGAGCGTGGCCTTCTCGCTGGGACGGCCCTCGCGCTTGAGGTAGCCACCCGGGATACGGCCGGCAGCGTACATCTTCTCGTTGAAGTCGACAGTCAGCGGGAAGAAGTCGTAGTTCTTGCGCTCCTTGGAGACGACCACGGTGTCGAGCATCGTGGTGTCGCCCTGCTTGACCAGACAAGCGCCGGTGGCCTGCTTGGCAAGCTCGCCGGACTCGAAGGTGTAGGTCTTGCCGTACAGCTCAAAGGTCTTGGATACGAGTGTCATTGTTCTCCTTTACCCCACAGGCCCCTTGCCTGCGGGCTTCTCATGTGACGCGGGCCCCCTGCCCCCGCCACGCTGTAGAGCGTGATTGTTCACGCCCTTACACAAAAAGAGCGCCCCGCTGCGCAGGACGCTCTTAGCATGTACAAATCCTTACTGGATGTTGTCGCGGATGCCCAGAGCCTTGATGAGCTCACGGTACTCGACGATGTCGTTCTTCTTGATGTAGGAGAGAAGACGACGGCGGCGGCCAACGAGCATAAGCAGGCCACGACGGGTGTGGAAGTCCTTCTGGTGGGACTTCATGTGCTCGGTCAGCTCCTTGATGCGCTCGGACAGGATGGCGACCTGAACCTTGGGGTTACCGGTGTCGACCGGGGAGTTACCGAACTGGGCGGTCAGCTCCGCCTTGCGCTCTTTGGAAACAGTCATTGTTTCACCTTTCGTTTCGCGTCGCCCGCGGGCGACTCTATTCGCCTCGGACTGGGAAGCCGCCGGTGGAGCGAGCATCCAAGGTCGAGGTACCAACAGGTCGGTATGTTACCACAAGCGGCGCGCGCCTGCGCATCATCACCGACCCAACATGAATTCCATCGCACGGAGCCGCTGATCGGTGTGCGTGGCGGCCCAAACATGCGAAAGCCCGAGCAAAAACGCAGCCGTATGCGGATCGATCCGCTCGTCCATAAGGGCATCGAACGTCATGGACATCAGAGCGCGCAGCCATGCGACCTCGCCGACTGATACCAACTCGGCGCCAGGCACGCTCGAGGCGCACGACCCGCACAAAAGCCCGCCGGCCTGGGCCGAGAAATGCGAGAGCATGGGATCGCCGCACGAGACGCAAGCCGAGAAATCGGGCCGGTAGCCAACGTGCGACAGCAGCTTAAAGACAAACGCTGCCACGAGCAGGTCCATATGTGCCGAGTCGAGCCCGCTGCCAACAAGCGTGAGCGCCCGCTTCGTAATGGCAAAGGTAAATGGATCCTCGGCATCCTCGAACGAGCACACGCGCGCAACCTCGGCAATCGCGCTGGCGGCACAGGTCGTCTCGTAATCGGGCGCAACGCCGAGCGGCGCCTCCATAAGCTCCGCTTGAGAAACCACGTCGAGCGAGCGACCATGCGCGAGCAGCATATCAACGGTGCAGAAGAGCTCGCAGCGGGCCGCAAGGCGACCGCCAGGCTTACGTGCGCCCTTAGCCACGGCACGCACCTGCCGCCCCCGTTCGTCGAGCATCGTCAAGATCAGGTCGGTTTCCTTGAGCTTCGTCTTGTCGAGGACGAGCACCTTCGTGCGATATGTGCGAGAGCCTGCCATGAACGCCGAGGCTTAATCTTCGGCGTTATAGCCAAAGCGGCGAATCTGCGCCTCGTCATCGCGCCAGCCGGCCTTGACCTTCACGTCGAGCTCCAAAAAGACCTGAGTGCCAAAGATACGCTCAAGGTCACGACGGGCATCGATGCCGATATGCTTGATCATCTCGCCGCCCTTGCCGATGATGACGCCCTTCTGCCCCTCGCGCTCGACGTAAATCGTGGCGTGCACGCGCAGGACCTTCTTAGTCTGCTCGAGCGCGTCACAGATGACGCCCACGGAGTGAGGGATCTCGTCGCGGGTGCGACGCAGGACCTTCTCGCGCACAAACTCAGCCACGAGGGTCTCGTCGGACGCGTCGGTGCCCATGTCCTCGGGGAACCAACGCGGGCCCTCGGGCAAGAAGCGAGCGACGGTCTCGATAAACGCATCGACGTTGAAGTTCTTGACTGACGACGTCACGATCTCATCGTCGTATTCCATAAGCTCGTGAGCGGCCTTGAGCTGCTCCATAACCTGGGCGGGATCGGCCTCATCTGCCTTGGTAAGCACCAGGACCTTTTTGGAACGAGCGTTCTTGACGCGCTCGGCAACCCAGGCGTCTCCCCTGCCGATGGGTTTGGTGGCGTCGATCAGAAACGCGACGACATCGACATCGTTCAATTCGTACAACGCGCTCTTGTTGAGCTCGGAACCTAAGCCATCCTTGGGCTTATGAATACCCGGGGTATCGACAAAAACCAGCTGATAACCGGGGCGGTTGACGACGGCGCGCATACGGCGGCGGGTCGTCTGGGCCACCGGAGAGGTGATGGCGACCTTCTTGCCGTAACAGGCGTTGAGCAGCGTGGACTTGCCGGCGTTGGGGCGACCGACCAGGGCCACGAAGCCGCTGCGGAAACCGGGTTCCACGTCTCCAAAGCCCGCGAGGCCCTCATCCTCGTCGCACAGAGCATCGAGTTCCTCGTCGCTCATGCCCTCAAACGGATCGAACTCCTCGACCTCGTCAAACGAATCGGCACCTTCAGTCTCGTCCAGGACCTCGTCATCCAAAACTTCACCGGTAGGCTGCATATTGTCGGACATGGGAATCCCTTTCTAAATAAAGTCGAGCGCGTGAGCAAAGACAAGCAAGCCCACGATCGCGGCGGTAATGGAAAGAACGTATACAGAGGCAGCGGCGATATCCTTCGCGCGCTTGGCCAGCGGATGCAGCTCCCGGGTCGCCAGGTCGACAATCGCCTCCATGGCGGTATTGCACAGCTCGCCGTGAATCACCAGGCCGCAGCAGATGATGACCGTAGCCCACTCGGCAATGTCGAGCCCCACGATACAGCCGGCAATGACAGTGCACACGCCCGCCACGAGCATGACCTTAATGTTGCGCTCGGTCTTGACGGCGGTGACGAAGCCCTCAATGGCGTAGGAAAACGACTTTAAGAAGGACGGATGGTCCTTGTTCGATCCGGGAATCATAGACGGCTCCTAGTCGTGGGCGTGGTTGGTGATGGGGCCGACGTGGACTAGCTTAGGGTCCTCGCCGCGCTCGAGCGCCAGATCGCGCAGGATGACGTCCTCGCGGGCCTCCATGACCTCGGCCTCGTCGTCCTCGATGTGGTCATAGCCCAGCAGGTGCAGCATGCCGTGAACGAGCATCAGACGGCACTCGTCAGCGGGGCTATTGCCAAAACCGGGGGCCTGACGGGCAATAACCTGCGGGGCCAAGATAATATCGCCGAGCTCGAGCGTCTCATCGGCGGGAATGTCATCGTCAAAGGCCGAATCGCACTCAAACGAGAGTACATCGGTGGTGCGATCGATACCGCGCCACTCGTGGTTGAGCTCGTGCATCTCGTCCTCGTCGACATACGAAAGGGAAATCTCGACTTCACGCTCAACGCCCTCGGCGGCAAGCACAACCTCGCAGATGTGCTCCACCTCCTGCGCATCGAGCAGCGTATCGAGCTCGGCATCGTTGCTGATCAATACACTCAACGGGACTCCTTTCGGTCGCGCGGGCGCTGCTCGCGCACGTCATCATAAGTGTCGTATGCCTCGACGATACGTCCCACCAAGGCATGGCGCACCACGTCGGCGCGCTCGAGGTGCGAAAATGCGACATCGTCGACACGGCCCAAAATCTGCTCAACGTCAGCAAGACCGCCACGACGACCCACCAGGTCGCGCTGGCTCAGGTCGCCGGTAATCACGAACTTGGAGTTAAAACCCAAGCGCGTCAGAAACATCTTCATCTGCTCAGGCGTGGTATTTTGCGCCTCGTCGAGCACCACGAAGGCATCGCTCAGCGTGCGGCCGCGCATATAGGCAAGCGGGGCGATCTCGATCACGCCGCGCTCCATAAGCTCATCGGTGCGCTCGCGATCCATCATGTCAAAAAGGGCGTCGTAGAGCGGACGCATGTAGGGATCGATCTTTTCCTCGAGGGTACCGGGCAAAAAGCCCAGGTTCTCCCCCGCCTCGACAACCGGACGCGTCAAGATCAGACGGCCCACCTCGTGGCGCTTGAGCGCGGCAACGGCGAGCGCCATGGCCAGATAAGTCTTACCGGTGCCGGCAGGACCCAGGCCAAACGTGATGGTATGCGAGCGAATGGCATCCACATAGCGCTTTTGGCCGAGCGTTTTGGGGCGAATGGCACGACCGCGATACGAAAGCAGCACGTCATCGCGAAGCGACGTAGCCTCGTGCTCACCGTCGCGCAGAACGGCCAGACAGCGCGAGATATCGTCGGCAGAAAGCGTGCGCCCGGCAGCAGCCTCACGAAAGGCATGTTCGAAAAAACGCGCCACGAGTTCGACCTCATCCGGGTCACCGCTCACGGCGATGCTATCGCCACGGGCGACCACATGGGCGCGAACCAAGTTCTCGAGTGCACGAAGGACGCCGTCGCCGGCGCCCAAAACGCGCGAGGGGTCGATACCCTCGGGAACGGTAAGTCTAATCTTCGAGGCTTCCATGAACCTCCCTGCGCGCATGGACCAAGCCGGAATCATCGACTCCGATGATAGCAACATCGAGCAGACACGGGGCTGTGAGTCCACAGGTATCGTCAAGACGGGCATGATGGAACGAGCCGAGCGTCAGGTTGTCGCCGTACTCGAGGACGGCACGCTCGACGGTGCCCACGCGACGACGAGCGTCGGCAATGGCGAGTTCCTGCGCCGCGGCTCGCATACGACGGCTGCGCTCGGCCATAACCTCGGGCGGAACCTGGTAGGGCATGTCGGCAGCAAGGGTACCGGGACGCTTGCTATAGCGGAACACGTGCATACGCGAGAAACCCACACGACGGCACAGCGCCAGCGACTCCTCGAACTCCTCGTCCGTCTCACCAGGAAAACCGACGATGACATCGCACGAAAGAGACGCCTGGGGCAAGTTGGCGCGAATCATACGCACCGTGTCCTCAAAGGCCTCGGCGCTATAGGGACGGCCCATGCGATGCAGGGTCGCCGTGCAGCCGGACTGCACGGGCAGGTGCAAAAACGGGGCGATACGCTGCGGATAGCGCGCCATCACCTTAAGCAGGCGCTCAGAGATATCCATGGGCTCGACCGAGGAAATGCGCACATGCGGAATAGACGTGCGCTCCATGATGGCCTCGAGCAGCTCATCGATTTCGACGTGCTCGTCGGTCGCGCTCTTGCCATCGTAGGCACCCAGGTTCACACCGGTCAGCACCACCTCGGGCACGCCGGCCTCCTGGGCCTCGCGAACTTGCTCGAGCACGGACTCGACGGGCACGGAGCGCTCGGGGCCGCGTGCCTTCCACACAATGCAATAGGTGCAGCGATGGTTGCAGCCGTCCTGAATCTTCACGCCCAAGCGAGAGCGACCGAGCACATCGACCACCTCGCCATCGCTGCAGGCGGGAACGTTATCGGACTCAACGCCCAGCACCTCGCAGACACGTTCGGCGACATCGATCTTGGACGGCTCGGCGATCACGCGATCCGAAAGCTCCAGCAGCTCCTCGGGATGCAAATTGACCACGCATCCGGTCACGACCACATAGGGCTCGTTTGGATAGGCCAGCGCATGACGGACGGCCTTACGGGTCTTGGCCTCGGCCTCGCCCGTAACGGCACAGGTGTTAATGACGATCAGATCGGCATCCTGGGGCTCCACAATAGCAAAGCCCAGGCGCATAAGGTCGGCAGTGATACGGTCAGACTCAACCCGGTTGACACGGCAGCCGAGGTTGACGACGGAAATATGGGGTGCGAGCACGCGGGCTCCTTAATCGAGGATATCGTCGAGGGCACTCTTGATACGGTCGGTCACCGACTTCTTACCGGAAGCGACGTCATCGCCCATCTCATCGGCAAAAGCACGGAGCAGTTCGCGTTGCTTATTGGAAAGATTGGTGGGAACGACCACGCGCAGTTGCACGATCAGGCGGCCACGCGAACCGCCACCGCCAATGCGCGGCATGCCGTAATTATTGACGCTCACGGTGTCGCCGTACTGGGCGCCGGCGGGAACCGTCACCTTAACGACCTCGTCGGGCATAATGCCCTCGACCTCGATCTCGCAGCCGAGCGCAGCCTGCGCAATCGAGATATCGCTCACCAGGTACAGGTCGTCACCGTTGCGCTTAAAGCGCTCATGGTCGGCAACGCGCACGTTGACAATCAGGTCACCCGAAGGCTCGCCGCGAAGGCCGGCCTCGCCAAAGCCGCTCACACGCAGCTGGCGACCGGTCGAAACGCCGGCGGGAATATCGATGTCGATCTTTTCATGCGAAGGCGTGCGGCCCTGACCGTCGCAGGTCTCGCAGGGATGGTCGATGACCGTGCCCTCGCCATGGCAGTCGGGGCAAGGCGAGGAAGACTGAACCTGGCCCAGGAACGAACGCTGAACCGTCGTGACGTAGCCCGTACCGTGGCAGCGGCCGCACTGCTTTTCCTGTGCGCCCTCTGCCCTACCGGTGCCGTTGCAGTCCTCGCAAGGAGCAAGGCGGTCATAGCTGATTGTCTTTTTGCAGCCGAGCGCCGCCTCCTCGAGCGTCACCGAAAGCGAGATGGCCATGTCTCGTCCGCGACGACGCTCACGACGGCTGCGGGCGCCACCGCCGGCACCGCCACCAAAGAACGACGAGAACAAGTCGTCCATGCCCATGCCACCAAAGATATCGTTGATATCGACGTAGCCCGAACCACCAGGGCCGTCGGCAGTGCCGTAACGGTCGTAGTTAGCACGCTTCTGCTCATCGGAAAGAACGGAATAGGCCTCGTTGAGCTCCTTGAACTTGGCCTCGGCCTCGGGGTCGTCCGAAACATCCGGATGTACGGTACGGGCCTTCTTTAGAAACGCACGCTTGATCGTCCGCGCGTCGGCATCCCTGTCGACGCCAAGCACCTCGTAGTAATCCCTATTTTCCGACACGACCGAATCCTTCCGACTTTCATTATTGTCACAGTGCGTCCTATACCCAAGCTGGGCCGACCGCAAACAGAGGGTTTGATGTTATTGCATTTGGTACGGCGAAAGCATGGCCCGTTGCGAACAGCTCGCGAACCAAACCGACACGAGCGCGAACATGAAGCCGTTGGCAAAACCGTTGGCAAACTGCATCGCACCGCGCTTCCACCACAGCAAGCTGCGATGAAGCACGCCGTCCGAAAGCACCATGAACAGGCCCATGGTAAACGGAATAAAGCACATCACGGCAAAGGCAGAGAACACGCCCGAGATGGCCGAGAGTATCAAAAACGGCGCCACGATGCCCATCAGGTAAAAACCGGTACGAGCTTTGCCTTCCAAGCGCTCGGCCTCAACATGGGCGCGGCCCACCAGGTCGCCGCCCGCGGCACCGTTGGTGCCAGCATGACCCATGCCGCTAATGCGGACCTCGTCGCCATCGTGCGTGCCGGCAGGAAACTCAATCGTCTGCTCGGAGGTTACGCGAGTACGACCGCTGCCACCGCAATCAGGGCAGGGGTCTGCCACGACCTTACCGGAACCGCCGCACTCGGGGCAGACCGACTGGAACGTGCCCGCACCAAACAGGAAGGACAGGTCGACGTCGATGTGACCGCGGCCGCCACAGCTTGGGCAGGTATGGGCATGCTCGGAGGAGACAGAACCCGAGCCGCCGCAGTGACCGCAGGTATCGAAGCGCGTGTAGCGGACGGTCTTGCGGGCACCGCCCTTGGCCTCCTTGGCGTCGAGTTTGATATCAACGACCACGTTGGCGCCGTTCTCGGGATTGTAGGCAGCCTGCCCGCGACGCGGCTGGCCCCAGGCGCCACCAAAGGGAAAACCGCCCTCAAAGGGATTGCCATAGCCCGCGCTGCCGGCGTAGCCGCCGCCATAGGGCGAAGCCGTAGGAGCGCCGGCGAAGGGGTTGCCCGAACGCATGGCGTCGTAGCGCGAACGCTTCTGCTCGTCCGAAAGCACGGCGTAGGCCTCGGAAACCTCTTTAAACTTTTCCTCGGCATCCGGCTCTTTGTTGACGTCCGGATGGAGCTTGCGGGCCTTTTGCTGGAAGGCCTTTTGAATATCACGCGAGGTGGCGTCCTTGGAGACACCCAAAATCTCGTAGTAATCTTTTTCGTTCATCGTCGCCATGCGCGGCAACCTCCTGCTCACAGCAGCGTATATATTCCGGTAATTCTACCCGAGCGGCCTAAGCTAGATCCCAAAACAGCTCGAACAGAACATTTCCATCGAGCCAGCCCAGGTGTGTCGGCGCCAGACGAGCTCGGACATGGCCCGCGAGGACGTCTGCCGAAGTGAAGGGTCCCTCATGGACTCCGAGCGTCTCGGGCACCCAAGTGGCAAGACCCAATTCGAGCGCGCGATCGCAGGCAGCTGCCAGCTCGCCCGTTGGGATGACGCAAGCTGCACGAACCAACAGATCGGACGCAATACCGCGCGTCATGCGACAAGCGAGCATCAGGTCTTCAGCCGCAGCCTCACGCTGCGACAGATATTCAGTCTCGAACGCCGTCGCGTCATCGTCACGTTGCACCAGACGCACGCGGTATGCAACGCCTCGAGAAGAAACACCGGGGAACAAACCTGCAAGACGGTCGAAATCCCCGGCGTCGAGCATGCCCGCGGCAGAACGACCCAGGCCCAGGTAGCCCCGTCCGGTCCAGTAGGCAATGTTATGGGCGCACTCATGGCCGTCGAGCGCATAGCTTGCCACCTCATACGGGTGATAGCCGGCCGCACCCAGACGCTCACGCGCCACATCCATGCACGAAGCTTGAAAATCCTCGTCGGGCTCGACCGACTCGTCGCGGCACGCCATGCGATAAAGGGGCGTCCCCTCCTCAAGCGTAAGCGGGTAGACCGACACATGATGCGGAGCCGCCGCCAGCACGCCATCGAGCGTGTGCTTCCAACTCGCTGCGGTCTGCCCGGGAAGTCCGCACATAAGGTCGCACGACACGTCAAGCCCAGCGTTCTTGACCGTCGCGATGGCGGCGAGCGCCCGATCGGCATCGTGAATACGGCCGATGGCAGTAAGTTCGGTGTTATCGAGCGTTTGCACGCCCAGAGAGACGCGTGTGACACCAACCTTGGCAAGCGCAGCGGCAAGCTCGGCGGTCAGCGACTCGGGATTGGCCTCGCAGGTAAACTCAACGGGGGCGCACCACGCACGAATACGCCGCACCAGCTCCACCAGGCGCTCCCCCGCCAGCGACGGCGTACCGCCGCCAACATAGACGGTGCGGATCTGGTCAAGGGCCCCAGCCTTGCCAAAAGCATCGAGACGCGCGAACAACTGCTCAAAATAGAAATCGAGCGCAGCGCTCAGGTCGCACGGAGCAAAACTGCGTGAGTCAAAGTCGCAGTACCGGCACTTTTGGGCGCAAAACGGCACGTGCGCATACAGCGCGGTAACGGCCACCCTTAAGCCCCCAGCGGATGAGGGGGCACCGATTCGCCGGCGGCAAGGGCAGCCTCGCAGGCCACCACATCGCGCTCGATCTCATCGACCAGCGCCATGAACTCCTCGTACGTGGAGCAGCGCACCACATGAGCACGCCAAGCGGCGGCATGGGGCATGCCTTTTAAGTACCAGCTTGCGTACGTACGGGCACGCGACATGAGCGGCAGGAGCTCATGCGTCAGCGTTAGGTGCTCACGCAGGGCGTCTAGGCGCTCAACGGAGCTGCGCGCCGGCACCGGCATGCCATCGAGCGCAAGGGCGCGAGCATCACCGAACACCCACGGATTGCCGTAGATGCCGCGCGCGATAAACACCGCGCTGGCACCAGAACTGCGCAGATGCTCCGCGGCATCCTCGGCGCAGAACACATCGCCCGAACCGATAACGGGAATTTCGACGGCGTCGGCAACCTCATCGACAACCGACCAATCGGCCTGGCCGGTGTAGAGCTGCGTGGCACAACGACCGTGCACGGCAACTGCAGAGGCGCCCGCCCCTTCAAGCATCTGGGCAAACGTTGCGGCGTTGCGGTCCTCGGCATAAAAACCCTTGCGGATCTTCACGGTCACGGGAACATGCGCCGCGCCCACCGCTGCCTCGACAATCTTCTCGGCCAGGTCGGGCGTGCGCATAAGCGCCGAGCCTTCGCCCTTAGTAACGACCTTGCGAGCCGGACAGGCCATGTTGATATCAATCAATGACAGGCGATCGCCCACACGCTCCTCGACGGCGGCGACGGCACTCGCAAACTGCTCGGGCTTGGAGCCAAAGAGCTGCACGCAAATCTGCTGCTCCTCGTCGGCCGGTAGCACCAGGCGCCAGGTCTTGTTGCTGGCATAGGCAAGGCCCGCCACGCTCACCATCTCGCTATAGGCGAGATTGGCACCGCGGCGGCGGCACATGATGCGATAAGCGGGATCGGTTACGCCCGCCATGGGAGCCATAAGGAACGGCTGCTCGGCATAGGCGCCCAGCAGCCGCTTGCTGTATTCGGAAAGCGCCATAGACCTACTCGTCCACCTTGAGGATCGCCATAAAGGCCTCCTGCGGGACCTCGACCGAGCCGATGGCCTTCATGCGCTTCTTGCCCTCTTTCTGCTTCTCGAGCAGCTTGCGCTTACGCGAGATATCGCCGCCGTAGCACTTAGCAAGAACGTCCTTGCGACGCGCTTTGACGGTAGAACGGGCGATGATTTTGTTGCCGATAGCACCCTGGATGGGAACCTCGAACAGCTGACGCGGGATGATCTCCTTAAGTTTGTCGCACAGACCACGGGCCAGGCCATAGGCCTTGTCCTTATGGACGATAAACGACAGCGCGTCCACCTCGTCGCCCGAAAGCAAGATATCGAGCTTCACGAGCTCGGAGGGACGGTACTCGTTGAACTCGTAGTCGAGCGAGGCATAGCCCTTGGTACGACTCTTGAGCTGGTCAAAGAAGTCCAAGATGAGCTCGGCGAGCGGCATATCGAAGCGCATCTCGACCGATTTGCTCGTGAGGTGAATCATGTCGGTCGTTACGCCGCGGTGCTCGATGGCGAGCTGCATAACGGCACCCGTGTACTCAGGCGGGCAGATGATCTTTGCCTTGAGGTAGGGTTCCTCGATACGCTCAATGCGCGTGGCCTCGGGAAGGTCCTGCGGGCTGCGGACATCGATCATTTCGCCGTCGGTCTTGTAGACGTGATAGTCCACCGAGGGGCTCGTGGCAATGAGGTCAAGATTGAACTCACGCTCCAGGCGCTCCTTGACGACCTCCATATGCAGCAGGCCCAAGAAGCCCACGCGGAAGCCAAAGCCGAGCGCCACCGAGGTCTCGGGCTCCCACACCAACGACGGGTCGTTGACATGCAGCTTATCGAGCGCGTCACGCAGGCTCTCGTAGTCCTTGTTATCGATCGGGAACAGGCCCGTATAGACCATGGGCTTAGCCTCGCGGTAACCGGGAAGCGGCTCGGGGCAGGGGTTCGACGCCCAGGTAAGGGTGTCGCCCACGCGAACGGCCTCGGGGTCCTTCAGGCCCGTGACCACGTATCCGACCTCGCCGACCGTCAGCGCGTCGACCGGCGTCTCGGCGGGACGCTTGACGCCCACGCCATCGACCAAAAAGTCGCCCTTTGCCTGCATCATGCGCAAGGTATCGCCCTTTTTGATGGAGCCGTCAAAGACGCGCACCGTGGCGACGACGCCACGATACTCGTCGAAGTATGAATCCAGAATGAGTGCCTTGAGCGGCGCATTCGCATCGCCCTTGGGCGGAGAGATCAAAAAGACAATGGACTCCAGCAGATCGTGGATGCCCTCGCCGGTCTTGCCCGAGACACACACGGCATCATCGGCAGGGATCGCCAGGTCATCCTCGATCTCGGTCTTAACCTCGTCGGGATGAGCCGAGGGCAGGTCGATCTTGTTGATGGCCGGCACAATGTCCAGATTGGCGTTCATGGCAAGCGTCGCGTTGGAGACGGTCTGTGCCTCGACGCCCTGTGTGGCGTCGACAACGAGCACCGCGCCCTCACAGGCTGCCAGCGAGCGCGAGACCTCATAGGTAAAGTCCACGTGGCCCGGCGTATCGATCAGATTGAACTGATACGTCTCGCCATCGTCGGCGTCATAGGACACGCGAACGGCATTGGACTTGATCGTGATGCCGCGCTCGCGCTCGATATCCATGGTGTCGAGCAGCTGCGACTCCATGTCGCGCTCGTCGACGGTATGGGTGAGCTCGAGAATGCGGTCACTGATCGTGGACTTGCCATGGTCGATGTGCGCAACAATCGAGAAGTTGCGGATGTGGGAAATGTCAATTGAAGTATTCATGCGGACTATCTTACCCGAGCGGTACAAAAAATGGAGCCTGTTCCATAAAACAGGCTCCATTTATGCGCGTAATCTGTGTGGTGTGAAATTTACAACTTAAGCGTTGATGCTGTTCACGAGCTTGGCAAGACCGGACTTGCGGTTGGAAGCCTGGTTCTTGTGGATAACATGCTTGGCGGCAGCCATGTCGAGACGCTTGGTGACGGTCTTGAGGGCAGCCTGGGCCTTCTCGGCGTCGCCCTCGGCGACGGCGGACTGGACGTGCTTGGTCAGCGTCTTGAGCTCGGACTTGACAGCCTTGTTACGCATGCGAGCTGCCTCATTGGTGCGGATACGCTTCTTCTGAGACTTGATGTTTGCCACTTCTGGAGTTCCTTTCGAGTTCCTTGCAAAAAATGTATGACACCTCTGAGACACGGTGAGGTCATGCAAGCGCCTACTATAGCACGCTCCCCCTCAAAGGGATAGAACGAATTTGTCAAATAGGCAGGTATCAACACGATTTTCTCAAGATGTTCGTAATCCAGAGCAAAAGCGCGGTCTGAGAATCGGCCGAACCCTTGAGCGCGAGCTCCACATCAACGGCACCCTCGAGCGCTGCGACGAGCTCTGCCATCGAAAAGCGACGTGCCCAGGTCAGGTGATTCTTGACCTGCCAGGACTGGAGTTTGAGCGTTGCGGCCAGCTCACGACCCTGTCCGCGCGCATCGAGCGCCTTGGCAACGATAAGCTCGCGAATGCGGCCGCACAGCAATGTGTACGTCCACACGTAGCTCTTGGCGGGCAGCAGCCCAAAGAGCTCGAGCGACCGGCGCATATCGCGGGCCGAGACCGCGTTGAGGAAGTCCCAGGGCTGAACTTCGGCCGTGCGCACGATCCAGCGCTCCACATCGGCAAGCTCAATTTGCGGTGCCTCGACCATCTGGGCAAGCTTAGCCAAGTCGTTATCGAGCATGCGGGTGTTCTCACCCGAACGCGAGACGAGCTCCTCGGCGGCCGCCGTCGAGATCGACTTGCCGTGCTGCGTCGCCATCTGCTGCACGCGGCGCGGTAGCTCCCAGCGCTTGGTGCCGGAGCAATCGATCACAGCCTTCTTGTCGATCTTGGCGATCGCCTTATACAGGCGCGTGTTCTTGGCAAGCGAGTCGGCGATGATGAGGCAGACCGTTGTGGGGCTGGGACTCGCCAGATACTCGACGAGCGGCTCCGAGACCGCCTTGGCGAGCTTTGAGCAGCCGTCAAGGATTACCAGGCGAAACTCGCTGCCCATCGGAAAGGTGTTAAGCGATCCGATAATGGACTCGATATCGGGGTCTTTGGTCATGTCGCGCTCGTCGAGGTTGAACTCAACCATACCCGACTTTTCCAGACGCGCTTTCATACGCGAGACGGCGTGATCGCGCTTGACTCCGTCGGTACCGACAATCAGATATGCCGGCAGCAGACCGGTTTCGGACATTGCGCTCCCCTCCCGCAGGCCTTCGTATTCGTTCCGTGCCATTCTAGCCCAGGGGCCCACCACACGCCAACGACGTCGTCACGGTCGCTGGCATCGCATCGCAAAGCCATTCGCAGTCGGCGTGATGGTGATATCGCCGTGTTCGATGGTGCACGCGAACACGCCGCCCGCTTCCTTAACGGCATCGATGCAGGCATCGGACGGATGGCCGTATCGATTCCCCTCGCCCGCGCTCGCGAGGGAAAGCTCGGGCTTCAGGACGTCCAGCAACTCACCATCAACTGAAACCTTAGAGCCGTGATGCCCAAGTTTAAGGACATCGATATCCCCCACCTCCTGCACGAATTCCCGTTCTTGGTCAAGCTCGGCATCACCGGTGAGGAGTATGCGCAGGCCCTTGCCTTCCTGATCATAAGAGAGCAGCAGGACAAGCGAGTCCTCATTTCCCTCGCCATCCACGGACTCGAATGGCCACACCACGCGGGCGCAAAAAGAGCCGATGTCGACCGTATCCCCACGGCACACCTGCCGATACTCCACGCCAGGTCGGTTCAATACCTCGGCAGGAGCATCCTCCAGCGCATCCGCCGCCACGGCAATCGTTCCGACCGAAAACTGTTCGAGCACGGCAGGCAGACCACCCCAGTGGTCCTCATCCCAATGCGTCACAAAGACGGCATCGATATGGTGCACGTTATTGCGAACCAACGCCGCCACCACGCGCTCGTCGAGCCCGCAGTCGACGAGCGCCACTGCGCCGCCCTGGCGAATAAGAATCGCATCGGCCTGGCCCACATCGAGCACCGTCACCGAAGGCGGAGCGAATCGATCCCAGTAGGCGTACGGAATCGCAGCCAAGAGCACCAGGCATGCAAGCCCCACCGCCATAGGACGTGCACGGGGACGCGGCCACCGGACAAGCAGAACCGCCAGCAAACACGGCACTAGGTAAATCCACTTGCTATCGGGCGGCACACTCACGGATGCACCCGGCACGGCGGCAAACAGCTGCTCGAAAAACAGCGCGCAACGGGCGGCAATCATGGGCACAACGAGCGCCCAAGTCCGCAACGGTCCCACGAGCGAAAAGGGAACCAGCACGATGGACAAAGCAAGCAGTACGCTCACCACCGGACCGATGACCGCATTTGCCAACGGAGCAATGAGCGAGAACGTACCGAATGCAGGAATGGTAATGGGAAGTGTCGCCAGTTGCGAGCACAGCGTGACGGAAAGCATACTGGCAACGCCCGATGGCACACCCAGTTCACCCAAAGCGTAGGTCGCATAGGGGCAAAAGCACAGAATGGCTAAGACGCTGGCACATGAAAGCTGAAAGCCCATCTCGAACAGCACCGTCGGCCGCAGTAGCACAAAGATGGACATGGTTACGAAGAGTGCCGATGCGCCGTGCCGGCGACGCCCCGCGCCGTTTACGACAAGCGTCGCGAACACCATGCAGCACGCGCGCACGGCCGAGGGAGACGCGCCCGTAAAGGCAGCGTAGCCAACAAGCGTTATCGCCAATATCGCCCGCTGAAGACCACGTGAGCACCGAGTCTTTTGCAATACACCCTCGATTACAAACCCCACGATAGCCAAATGGCTGCCCGAGACGGCAATAAGATGCGCCGTTCCCGTCAACGAAAACCAGTCGCCCGCCGGCTGGGCGCGCAGCTCGGCCGAACGACCGCAGACGACACCGGCTATGAGCGCACGCGCCGGGTCGGTCGCAGGCGCGATGGACGTTAGCAGCCCATTTCGCAGCCGAAGCAGCGGGCCCGGAGAGCCCTCATCGACCGGCACAATCCGAACGGCTTGAACCTTGCGCACCTCGCCTCGGAGCACGCGCGATCGTCCATATGCATCGTTCTCAAAACGTGAAACACGACCGATAACACGCACGTGCGCCCCGACCTTGAGCTCGCGGTCACACGATAGGCGAACCGTTGCCAAGTTCTTACCGTCCGCGCGTGCCTCGCAGGTATAGGAATATACGTCGTCGTTTATGGATGGATCACCCTGCACGACAAACTCGAGGCTGCTTGCCGCTCGACCGTCGAGCGCCTTCGAGGCGCCTAGCGTGCCCACAGCCCACCACGCCGAGACGACCGCTCCCGCCACGAGACCGACGGACGCGGCATACAGCCACCGCTTCCAAGGGGCAAGCCGCGCACAAGATTGAGCCAGCAAAACGAATACCGCCGCCGCAACGGGAATGGCCCATAGCGGCCCGACTGCCGGCGCCTGCTCCCTCAGCAGCGCATCAGCGGTCACGTTGAGCACCAAGGCGCAGCTCATGCACATGCCGGCACAAAGGGCCATCGTCCACGGCATCAGAGGTCGCGGAGGCATCACATGTTCGCGCTCGGTCGCACTCATACGCAGATACAATCTTTGTTTTTGGCGAGCTTCTTCTCACCGATCCCCGACACACGCATCAGATCGTCAACCGAGGCAAAAGCACCGTTCTTTGTCCGCTCATCGATAATCGACTGGGCCATGGAGGGGCCGATGCCCGAAAGCGTCTGCAGCTCTGCCGCGCTTGCCGTATTGATATTTACTAGGCCTGTTGCGCCACTCACGCCCGATGATGCGGAAGCCCCACCATCAACACCGGCTTCCGCAATGGACGCCTGCTGCTCCCCTACCGTTGGAACGTGAATCTTCTGTCCATCGACGACCTTAGATGCCCGATTGAGCCCCGTAACGTCTGCCTCGGGCGCCAGCCCGCCGGCGGCATCAATCGCCTGAGCCACCCGCGCGCCGTCCTTGAGACGATATACACCGGGCGACACAACGGCGCCATCGACATCGACATAGACCTCTGCCGCGGCAGAAGCCTTAGACGAAGAGCCTTCGGATGTCTTTCCGCTCGAAGCATCGCCGGATCCCGGCTCCACTAACGAATCCGAACCATCAGTGCGCTCAAACGACACACTGCCGGCACCGCCGCCAAGGTTCGCCATCGCCAGTCCACTCGCCATCGCAATGACGACCAGTATCGCCATCACCACCGCCTTATGACCGAGCAGCTTGTCCGCCAAGCGGTCCATCCGTTTGACCCGTTCGTGTTGTTCGCGCTGCGCCATAGCAAAACCTCCCAACACCATCGTGTCAGGAAAAGAGTCCTGCAACAGCCATTCTCCAAAACCGGTTTTCGCGGTCAAACCAAAAGCCGACCAAAACCTTGCAAAAATCTGTCCATTTATTCAGGCACACGTCAGCAAATGAACACTTAGCCGCAAAATGCCCAGATAGCAAAAGACCGACGATGCAGGCGCATCGTCGGTCTATGCACAAATTTACTCGTGATCTTGGTAAATCTCACGCGGAGCAAGCTCCGAATGGTTGCGTTTTAAGGTCTTAGGGGCCTTATACGTGTTGCTCTCGAAGTCGATGTACTCGGTCTGCTTGAGCAGGCGCTCGATCATCTCCTCGTGATCGAACAACTCCCAAGCCTCATGCACGGCATCGAGTTTAGCGTGCGTCTCGGGACGGCGCGGCATAAACAGCGTGCAGCAGTCGGGAGCGGCCTCAGTCGAGATATCGAACGTACCGATCTCCTCGGCGCGCGCGATGATCTCCTGCTTGTCCGAACCGATGAGAGGACGGAACACGGGGATCTTCACGGCCTCGTTGACGGCCATGATGTTCTCAAGCGTTTGGGAGGCAACCTGCCCAAGCGATTCACCCGTAACGATGGCCTTGGCGCCCTCGATGTGTGCAATGCGCTCGGCAACCGAATACATAATGCGGCGATACATGATCACGCGCAGGTTGCTGGGACAGGTGACCGAAATCTCACGCTGGCAGTCGCCAAACGGCACCACGTACAGGCGACCGATCTGGACACCCGGCTCAAGCGCACGGATGATGTCCTGTACCAAATACTCGCTCGTATCGGGCGTCTGCGGACGACCGGAGAAATGTACCGGCACGCACACCGCACCGCGACGCGCGAGCATCCAAGTCGCCACCGGAGAATCGATACCCGACGACAGCAGCGTCACGACCTTGCCGGCAGAACCCACCGGCAGACCGCCCACGCCGCGCTCGGAGCGCGCGTACACATAAACGCTACCCTGAACCACCAGTACGTGCACCATGGCATCGGGGTCGTGCATTTGAACCTTTTTATCGGGGAAGGCCTCACACAACACCTCGCCCACCTGACGATTGATATCAATCGAGGTGAGCTCATAGTCGGTATTGGAGCGCTTGGCGTGCACCTTAAACGAATCGAAAGGACCAAACTCGCGCAGCGCCTTGACGGCGGCGGCACAGTACTCCTGCGGGTCGCGGTTAGTGTGATACGCCAAAGACACACGAGCAACGCCGGGAACGGTGCGAATGACACGCGCCGCCTCATCGGCCTGATGCTCGTTAAAGGTCACGAGGATATAACCGGAAATTCGAGACACGGCATTCACGGAAAAGGCGGCCAAGGCCGCCTTGATGTTATCCATGAGGATATGCTCAAAATGTGCGCGGTTCTTACCCTTCAGTCCAACCTCGTGATAGTGGACCAGGCAGACGCGAGCCGCCATTTAGGCTTCAGCAACCTTGTGGCCGAGCGCCTTCTCGTAACGGGCCTCGTCGTAAGAGATGTCGCCATCGACAATCTCGTCCATAGCCATCGAGATGGTATCGGCACCGGAAAGCCCGATGGTAATGTCATCAACATCCTGGACGGCAAGCACGCGGTTGTGCTGGCCACGCAGCATGCTATTGATGTCGCAGGCGCGCTTGGAGGCAAGCGAAGCGAGCAAGAAGCGGTTGTGATCGGTCTTCTCCAGAAGATCGTCAATGCAAGGCTTTACAACGGACACGGACCTCAGATCCTTTCATGCATATCGAGAACGCGAACGAGCTCATCGGTCGCGCGGTCGAGATCGTCATTCACCACGACGTCGTCGTAGCGGTCAGCAAGGGCAAGCTCATCGGCGGCGTTTGCCATACGCAGCTCAATCGTCTCGGGCGTCTCGGTACCGCGACCGACTAGACGCTCGCGAAGCACCTCGAGCGAAGGCGGCTTGATAAAGATCAGCACGGCCTCGGGGAAACGCTCCTTCACCTGCAGGGCACCCTGGACATCGATCTCCAGAATCAGAGACGCGCCCGAGGCGAGCTTGGACTGGACCTCGCTCACCAACGTGCCGTAGCAGTTTCCGTGGACCTCGGCCCACTCAACAAACTCACCGTTTGCCACGCGGCGGTCGAACTCCTCACGCGTCAGAAAAAAGTAGTTGACGCCGTCGACCTCACCTTTGCGTGGTGCTCGCGTGGTAGCCGAAACCGTCAGGCCCAGGTTCGAGCGGCGCTCGCGCACACGAGTGACGAGCGTACCCTTGCCTGCGCCTGACGGTCCAGAAATCACAAAGAGCTTGGAATCCTGAGCGCTCACTTATTTGGTCAGCTGCTCGAGGAGCTGCTCGCGCTGACGGACGCCGAGGCCCTGGACGCGACGGGTAGCGGAGATACCGAGCTCCTCCATGATCTTGGCGGCCTTGGCCTTGCCATAACCAGGGAGAGACTCGATGAGGGTGGAAACCTTCATGCGGGAAGCGATGGGGTCATCGGAGTTGAGCACGGACTCGAGGGACTTCTCGCCCTTCTTGATCTGCTCGCGAAGCTCAGCGCGGGCGTGACGTGCAGCAGCAGCCTTCTCAAGAGCCTGCTTGCGCTGCTCATCGGTAAGCTGAGGGAGTGCCATTCGTACCTCCAAAAAGTTGGGTTATATCTGATTCAATAATTGGCATTTTAGCACGTAGAACGTACAAAATGCCCAATCGCGGCTCCATAGGTTAGACGATACCCGCAAAAAGTGCAATATACTGCGCCCAAAGTTAAGCCCCTGACCTGCGATTCCACACAAAGGATGGGAAAGTTTACGCAGGCACAGGGGCTATTTTGTGCTAATGAGACCCAAAAGTGGTGACTTAGGGGAATCTTTTAGGCGACGTTTTCGACCAGCTCAGCGACAATAGCGTCAAAGGCGGCAACCGGATCGTCGGCGCCGGTGATGGGACGGCCCACCACAATGTGGCTTGCGCCACGCTCGATAGCCTGGGAAGGCGTCGCCACGCGGGACTGGTCACCAAGGGCGGCACCCACCGGACGCACACCCGGAGTCACGATCAGAGCATCGGGACCCAGCAGCTCACGCATGTCGTGAGCCTCCATCGGCGAGCACACGATACCGTCGATGCCGTTGGCCTGAGCGAGCTTTGCCAGGCGGGCGGCCTCCTCGGCCACGGGCGACTCGACGCCGATCTCGCTCAAGGCATCCTGGTTCATGCTCGTGAGCACGGTGATGGCGACGAGCTTGGCGCGGTCCTCGCGCGCCTCCTCGGCGCCCTCGCGGCAGGCAGCGAGCATGGTGCCCGAACCCAAGCCGTGGACCGAAAGCAGATCGGCACCGGCAAGCGAGGCCGAGCGGGCGGCACCGCGAACCTGATGCGGAATATCATGGAACTTGAGGTCAAGGAAGACCTTAAAGCCCAAATCCTTGAACGTCTTGACGATCTCAGGACCCTCGGCGTAATAGAGCGTCATGCCAACCTTGAGCCAGGCGGCATGGCCCGAAAGCTCGTGGGCAAGCTCGAGCGCACGCTCACGGTCGCAGTCGAGGGCGACGATAACACGGTCGCGGGCATCGGTCTCTAGCATTCGAACGCACCTACCAGTTCGTTGATGTCCTTCACGCCCTGGGACTCGGCCCAGGCCTCGAGCTCGTGCGCGATCTTGAGCGAAGCGCACGGATCGACGAAGTTGGCCATGCCGACCGACACGCAGGTGGCGCCGGCCAGGATAAACTCGGCCGCATCTTCGCCGGTCATGACACCGCCGACACCGTTGATGGGGATATCGACGGCCTGGGCAACCTCCCAGACCATGCGCACGGCGATGTGGTGGCACAGCGGGCCCGAAAGGCCGCCCTTGGGCTTGGCCACGCGGGACTTGCGGGTATGGACGTCGATGGCCATGCCCTGGATGGAGTTGATGACCGAAAGGCCGTCGGCGCCGGCGGCCTCGAGAGCCTTCGCAATCTCGGCGACGTTAACCGGAGCCATCTTTACGAACAGCGGCTTATCGGTCACCTTACGGCAGGCAGCCATAACGGCAGAGGCGCCCTCGGGCGAGGAGCCCATGGCGGCACCGCCGGCGGCGATATTGGGGCAGCTCACGTTGATCTCGTAGCCGGCAGCCCAGGGGCACAGCTCGACATACATCTCGAGCGCGCGGACAAACTCCTCGACGGAGTGACCGGCGACCTGGCAGATGACCTGGCAACCGTCCTTGGAGAGCTGCTCGAGCCACGGACCGGACTCACGGGCAAAGGCAGCCACGCCGGGGTTCTGAAGGCCCACGGAGTTGATCATGCCGCCCGGGATCTCGGCCATGCGGGGCGCGGGGTTGCCGGGCCAGGGCTCGGCAGCACAACCCTTGGTGGTGATGGCGCCCAGCTGGGAGACATCGAAGAAGTTCTGGAACTGCCAACCGTAGCCAAAGGTACCGGCTGCGGTGTTGATGGGGTTTTGCATCTTGACGCCGCCGAAATCGACGGCCATGTTTACAGTACCCACTAGAAGACCACCACCTTGGAAGCATCGAACACGGGGCCGCACATGCAGGCGCCCTTCATACCGTCGACCGTCTCGACATTACAGGTGTTGCAGGCGCCAAAGCCACAGCTCATCATGCGCTCGAGCGACACCTCGCAGTACGCACCGGCCTCGGCAGCAGCGGCGGCGACCTTCTTCATCATGACGGCGGGACCGCAGCTGGCGACGTAGTCGTAGCCGCCCTCGCCGAGCAGCTCGGCGGCAGGATCGGTGCAAAAACCGTGCGTGCCGAGCGAGCCGTCGTCGGTGCAAACGTCGACCGTATCGCACAGAGCGCGGAACTCATCGATACCCACAGCCTTGGACGCGGTGCCAAAGCCCAGGCACACGTCGACGGCCACGCCCTGCTCGGCAAGCTTACCGGCAAGGCACAGCACGGGCGGAACACCGATGCCGCCCGCAACGAGCAGCGCTTTCCTGGTGCCCTCGGGCACAAGCCAGCCGCGTCCGCCGGGGCCCAGCAGATTAGAGGTGGAACCGGGGGCCATCTGCGACAGACGACGGGTGTCGTCGCCCACGACGGCGTACCACAGCTCGACGGTGCCGGCCTGGGCGTCGGCGCGATAGAAGCTCAGGGGCACGCGAAGCAGCGAGGACGCATCACCGGGCACGGCAATGTTCACAAACTGACCGGGCTTGAGCGCACTTGCAAGCTTGGGGGCCGAGATGACGAGCGAGAAGATGCCGTCGGCAATCTCCCGGTTCGAGACGACCTCAAAGTCGTGCATGCGTGCAGTGGAAGGTGTGGGCATAGACGCTCCAATCCCCCATGCGGTTGCATGGTCAAAACGAACAGAAAGCGCGGCACCGCAAGGGCACCGCGCACAAAAGCGATAAGGCTATGCTAGCAGATGCAGCCGTCGGCGAGCGTCTGCTTACCGCCGACAAACACATCGGTGGCACGACCGGTGAGCGTGCGGCCGGCGAAACCGGAGTTCTCGGCGCGCGACTCGTAACCGTCCTCGCCGACCGTCCAGGTGGCGGACGCGTCGAACACGGTCAGGTCGGCAACGGAGCCCGCCTTGACCTGAACCTGGTCGAGGCCCAGGATCTCACGCGGCTTGATGGCCATGAGCTCGACCATGCGGCCCATGCTCATCTTACCCGTGTTGACCAGCTCGGTGAGCACGAGCGACAGCGAGGTCTCGAGACCGATCATGCCAAAGGGCGCAAGCTCGAACTCGCGGGCCTTCTCCCACGGGGTGTGGGGAGCGTGATCGGTGACGATAACGTCGACGGTGCCGTCGATGACGCCCTGACGGATGGCCTCGGCATCCTCCTCGGTACGCAGCGGCGGGTTGACCTTGAGCGAGGTGTTGTAGGTCTCGTCTAGATCGTTCTCGGTCAGGAACATGTGGTGCGGGGTGGCCTCGCAGGTAACCTGAACGCCAGCGGCCTTGCCGGCACGCACGATCTCCAGGCCATGGGCGGTGGAGATGTGCTGGATGTGCAGCTTGGCACCGGTCAGCTTGGCGATCTCGATGTCGCGGGCGATCTGGAGCTCCTCGCCGGCAGCCGGCCAGCCCTCGAGAGCCAGACGGGTCGAGACCTTGCCCTCGTTGATCTGGCCGTGGCCGACCAGGTCCTCGTCCTGGCAGTGGCTCATGAAGACCTTGCCGAACATCTTGCCGTAGTCCATGCAGCGACGGAGCATGCCCGCGCCCTGCACGCCGCGACCGTCATCGGTGAAGGCGACGGCGCCGTGGGCGACCATATCGCCCATCTCGGACATGGCCTCGCCCTTAAGACCGCGGGTCATGGCGCCCGACAGATAGACGCGGCAGTGGCCGACCTCGGCAGCGCGGGACTTGACGAACTCCACGACAGTGCCGTTATCGGTTACGGGATCGGTGTTGGGCATGGCGCACACGCCGGTAAAGCCGCCCTTGGCAGCTGCGCGGGTACCGCTCTCGATGTCCTCTTTGACCTCGTAGCCGGGCTCGCGAAGGTGAACGTGCATATCCACCAGGCCGGGGACGAGGTACTTGCCGGAAAGGTCGCGGACCTCGGCTCCCTCGACGGCGAGATTCTCGCCGACCTCGGCGATCTTGTCGCCGTCAATCAGGACGTCAACGACACCGTCAAGCTCGACGGACGGGTCGACGACGTGGGCATTCTTAAGAAGCAAGGCCATTATCGGCACCTCCAAGCAGCAGATACAGGATAGCCATACGCACGCAGATACCGGCGTAGACCTGCTCCAGGATGACGGAGCGTTGCGGGTGGTCGGCCATATAGGAGTCGAACTCGACGCCGCGGTTGATGGGACCCGGGTGGCAGATGATCGCATCGGGCTTCATGAGCTTCTCGCGGTCCTTGGTCAGGCCGAAGAGCATGTGGTACTCACGAATGGTCGGGAACGGGGCACCCTCGAGGCGCTCCTGCTGCACGCGCAGCATGTAGACGACGTCCAGCTCGGGCAGGACGGAATCGAGGTCGCTCGTCACGTGGTCGCAGCCCAGAACCTCGGGCGCCGGCGGCAGCAGCGTGCCGGGGGCGACGGCGTAGGTCTCGCAGCCCATGATCTTAAGGGCGGGGATCAGCGAGCCGCAGACGCGGGAGTGCGCGATATCGCCGACGACAGCGACCTTCAGACCGTGGAAGTCACCCTTGTGCTCCCAGATGGTGTACAGGTCGAGCAGGGCCTGCGTGGGATGGTTGTGCTTGCCGTCACCGGCGCAGATGACGCTCGCGGGCGAGTTCTGCGTGACGATGTAGGGAGCGCCGGCGTGCTTATCACGCACGACGATACAGTCGATCTTATAGGCGTTGAGGGTCTCGACGGTGTCGACAAGGCTCTCGCCCTTGACCGTGGAGGTCGAGGAGCCGCCAAAGTTAAGGCTGTCGGCCGAAAGACGCTTCTCGGCGAGCTCGAAGGAGCTGCGGGTGCGCGTCGAGGGCTCGTTGAACATGTTGACGATGGTCTTGCCCTTGAGCGTGGGGACCTTCTTGATAGCACGCTCGTTGACCTCGGAGAACGCCTTGGCGGTCTCGAGGATGAGCTTGATGTCCTCTTCGGAGTACTCGGTAATGTCGATCAGGTGCTTATGGTTGAACGCCACGGTACTACTCACCTCCCAGCGGCGCGGAGCCCACGTGGGAACCCGGCGCGACGTCGTTAATCTCGACGGCGGTGTGGCCGTCAACTTCCTTCATATATAGGTGTACGTTCTCCTCATGCGACGAGGGAACGTTCTTGCCGACAAAGTCCGGCGAGATGGGGAGCTCACGGTGGCCGCGGTCAACGAGGACAGCCAGCTCAATGCGGCTCGGACGGCCCAAGTCCATGACGGCGTCGAGAGCGGCGCGGATGGTACGGCCCGTATACAGGATGTCGTCCACCAGCACGACGCGCTTGCCGTCGACACTGAAGGGAATGTTGGTAGCGTGGATCGCGGGAGCGAAATTGGTCGCATAGTCATCGCGGTAGAAGCTGATGTCCAGGCTGCCGAGCGGAACATCGACGCCCTCGATCTCCTTGATCTCCTCAGCGAGCTTCTTTGCCAGAAGGTCGCCGCGCGTGACGATGCCGACCAGAGCGAGATCTTCACAGCCCTCGTTGCGCTCGAGAATCTCGTGCGCGATGCGGGTCATCGCTCGATTGACGGCGGTCTCGTCCATGATGACCGCCTTGGGGGAAGTCGTGCCCATCGATCTCCTTCCTCACATGTCTTGACTGCTGACACAGTCAAAAAAATAGATGCCCGACCGCTCAAAGCGGACCAGACACCCACAGGAAGGGCTGCTCTTTGGCAGCAATGTAATTCCATGTGGGTATCTCGTACCCCTTTAATGGTCACTGGATAGTGTAGCCAACCTCGAGCTTAATTGCGAGCATAAATACAGAGCAATCCGTAAACGGAGCCCAACACTCCATAAACCTATATATATTTGTGGGACGAGCTTGAAAACCTTGGTTCGAGCTGGCATAATCCCCCCTGCTGCACGTAAATCGGATCTACGTCCAGGGCCGTAGCGTGGGCACTATCGCCAAAAGAGGAATATCTCTGTGTAGATTGCGCACAGGGAGTTGCTTCTGTGCTATAGTTCAGGCTTGTTTGTTAACGCGACATGTTCGTTTGTCGCCCAAGGAGGGTCAGTTATGTCCAAAGTTTGCGAAGTTTGCGGTAAGCACCCCGTTGCCGGTCGCTCCATCAGCCACTCTCACCGCGTCACCAACCGTAAGTTCCGCCCCAACATCCAGCGCGTCTACGTCGTCGTCGATGGTCACCGTCGCAAGATGAACGTTTGCTCCACCTGCCTCAAGTCCGGCAAGGTTGCGCGCTCCTAAATAAGGTCTTACCAACAAGTACCTCGGACTCTCCGGGTCAAAGACCTCGCGTTCATATAGAACTTACCAAAGGCGCCCTCCCCTACGGAGGGCGCTTTTTTGCACCCATTGGGGACAGACTTACATGAGTGTTTTCACGCATTGGGGACAGACATGAAGCACGCATGCGACGCACTGACTGGCTCCGGCCCCTGCCTCACGCAGCATCCTTCCAGCCTGCAGTTGCCTTGGTCACGCTTGTAGCGCCGATGCCGGTGATACGGGCAATTTGCTTGACCGTGAGATGCGCCCGCCTAAGCCTCAGCAGACACGCATCGCGTTCGGGGCGTGGCAGGGCTTTGAGCAGTGCAGGATCTATGCTCGGCAGAACTTCGCGCGCAACGGAAAGGGCCTCCTCATCGGGGATCCGCCGGCGTGGAAGAACCTCCATTGACCAGATGCGCCCGGCAACTTCCTCGAGATGCTCGCAATAGCAACGGGAGCCACCGACAATATCGAGCATAGGAGCCGCATCACAGATGTCAAAGGGATCATAGCCCAGCTGATACGCCTTATAGCTTGACCAGCGGTACGCATCGAGCGAGTCAAGCGCACCCTTCACGGGATTGAGATGAATATAGTCGAGCAGCTGCACCGCCTGCGTGTCCGACTCAACCGCGACCCGCGAATAGCGATTGTCAAACAGATGTCCCGTTCTCCCCGTTTTTCCATTGAAATACTTAGCATATGCCGTCAGCGCGCACTGCATTGCCTTTGAAAGGTTGTCAAATGGGTCATCAACCATCAAATGGAAGTGATTGTCCATAAGGCACCAAGCCAACACCGCCACTTCATGGCGCGCAAACCTGTCCGAGATATCCGATAAGAAACGATAACGGTCGGAGTCATCTTCAAAAATAATCTGTTTGGAGTTGCCGCGGTCAAAGACGTGGTAATAGCCGGTGATCGAAACGGGGCGGGCGCATCGGGGCATAATCTCTCCTTTCAAAACTGTTCAGGCAACACCTAAAAGGAGAGAAGCAACGCGAAATGCTGAGCCTGCAACCTATTTATATCCAATAAGCGGCAATAACAGGCCCAGAACGGCAAAATGGCAAAACGATGTCTGTCCCAAATGAGTGAAAGCACTCATGTAAGTCTGTCCCCAATAAGCGGGGAGATGCAGCAGGCAGATAGTTCTAGTTAAAACGCTTCATTTTATTGAAGCGTTTTAGTGTGCCTTTTAAAGGAATCTGACCGTTCACCGAATTATTTCTTGCTATCATGCAAGGCGTAGGGTAAATCTCCGATCGCAAGGAGACACAAATGGTGAAAAAGTCACCGGAAAACACTACTCCCGCAATTGTGGACAACGTAGAGGCGCTTGAGGCTAAGCTCGCTCAGATGCGAGAGGCCCAGGCGCTTTTTGCTACGTACACGCAGGAGCAGGTCGACAAGATCTTCTATGAGGCCGCCATGGCCGCCAACAAGGCTCGTATCCCGTTGGCGAAGATGGCCATCGAGGAGACCGGCCGCGGCGTTCTTGAAGACAAGGTCATCAAGAACCACTACGCCGCAGAGTACATCTACAACGCTTACAAGAACACCAAGACCTGTGGTGTCCTGGAGCGCGACGAGGCTTACGGCATCACCAAGATCGCCGAGCCCATCGGCATCGTGGGCGCCGTCATCCCGACGACCAACCCCACCTCCACCGCGATCTTCAAGACGCTGATCAGCCTGAAGACCCGCAACGCCATCATCATCTCCCCGCACCCGGCTGCCGCCAAGTGCACCATCGCCGCCGCCAAGCTCGTGCTTGACGCCGCCGTCAAGGCCGGCGCCCCCGAGGGCATCATCGGCTGGGTCGATGTCCCCTCCATCGAGCTGACCAACATGGTCATGCGCGACGTCGACATCATCCTCGCCACCGGTGGCCCGGGCATGGTCAAGGCCGCCTACTCCTCGGGCAAGCCCGCCCTGGGCGTTGGCGCCGGTAACACCCCGGTCGTCATCGACGACACCGCCGACGTGCTGCTCGCCGTCAACTCCATCATCCACTCCAAGACCTTCGACAACGGCATGATCTGCGCTTCCGAGCAGTCCGTGACCGTCATCGACACCATCTATGACCAGGTTAAGGCCGAGTTCCAGAAGCGCGGCTGCTACTTCGTCAAGCAGGGTGCCGAGATGGAGGCCCTACGTGCCGCCATGTTCAAGAACGGCGCTCTCGATCACCGCATCCCCGGCATGGCTGCCGCCAAGATCGCCGAGCTCGCCGGTATCGAGGTTCCCGCTAAGACCAAGATCCTGATCGCCGAGGTCACCTCCACCGACCCCGCCAAGGAGGAGTTCTCCCACGAGAAGCTCTCCCCGGTCCTGGCCATGTACCACGCCAAGGACTTCCAGGAGGCCGTCGACAAGGCCGAGCACCTGGTGCTCGCCGGTGGCCCGGGCCACACCGCCTCTCTGTACGTGCATCCCGCCCAGGCCGAGAAGATCAGCCTGTTCGAGCACGTCATGAAGGCCTGCCGTATCGTCATCAACACCCCGTCCTCGCACGGCGGCATCGGTGACCTGTACAACTTTGGCATGAAGCCGTCTCTGACCCTGGGCTGCGGCTCCTGGGGCGGCAACTCCGTCTCCGAGAACGTTGGGGTGAAGCACTTGATCAACGTTAAGACTGTGGCCGAGCGCCGTGAGAACATGCTGTGGTTCCGCGCTCCCGAGAAGGTCTACTTCAAGAAGGGTTCCACGCCCGTCGCCCTCGACGAGCTGGGCAACGTCATGGGCAAGAAGCGCGCCTTCATCGTCACCGACCAGTTCCTCTTCAAGAATGGCAACACCCGCGCCATCGAGGCCAAGCTCGACGAGATGGGCATCGCCCACGACTGCTTCTACGACGTCGAGCCCGATCCGTCGCTGCAGTGCGCACGTCGCGGCGCCAAGCAGATGGCCCTCTTTGAGCCGGACGTCATCATCGCCGTCGGCGGTGGCTCCGCTATGGACGCCGGCAAGATCATGTGGATGATGTACGAGCACCCCGAGTGCAAGTTTGAGGACATGGCCATGGACTTCATGGACATCCGCAAGCGTATCTTCACCTTCCCCGAGATGGGCAAGAAGGCCCACTTCGTCGCCGTCCCGACCTCTTCGGGTACCGGCTCCGAGTGCACGCCGTTCGCCATCATCACCGACAAGGAGACCGGCATCAAGTGGCCGCTCGCCGACTACGCGCTGCTCCCCAACATGGCTATCGTCGACGCCGACAACTGCATGACCGCCCCGCGCGGCCTGACCGCTGCCTCCGGCATCGACGTCATGACCCACGCCATCGAGTCCTACGTCTCCATCATGGCTTCCGACTACACCAAGGGCCTCTCCGAGCGCGCTGCCAAGCTCGTCTTCGAGAACCTGCCCTCCAGCTTCACGAACGGCGCCAAGGACCCGCACGCCCGCGAGGAGATGCACAACGCCTCCTGCATGGCCGGTATGGCCTTCGCCAACGCCTTCCTGGGCCTCAACCACTCCATGGCTCACAAGCTCGGCGCTTTCCATCACCTGCCCCACGGCATCGCTAACGCCGTCATCCTGACCCGCGTCATGCGCTACAACGCCGCCGAGGCTCCCGTCAAGATGGGTACCTTCTCCCAGTATCCTTACCCCAACGCGCTGCACAACTACGCCGAGATGGCCAAGTACTGCGGCATCGAGGGCAAGGACGACAAGGAGGTCTTCGAGAACTTCATCACGAAGCTCGAGGAGCTCAAGGACTTCATCGGTGTCAAGAAGACCATCGCCGACTACGGTGTTGACGAGCAGTACTTCCTCGACACCCTCGACGAGATGACCGAGCAGGCATTCAACGACCAGTGCACCGGCGCTAACCCGCGCTACCCGCTCATGAGCGAGATCAAGGAGCTCTACCTGGACGCCTACTACGGCCGCGAGCCCCAGGACTACGCCGTCTGCTAGTTTTTAGCACGGTTTTTTGCGGCGGGGGTGCACGGGTGTTTCACACACCCCCGCCGTCGCTTCTATCGCATCGTTGAAAGGATGCAACCATGCTGCTACCCGATTCCAAGACCGAGCTCGTCCGCCGTGGCAACAAGGTCGTTTACGACCTGGGCGACAAGATCGTCAAGGTCTTTAACGAGACCAAGCCTGTCTCCGACGTGTTCAACGAGGCTTTGAATCTTGCCCGCATCAATGAGTGCGGCATCCGCAGCCCCAAGGCTCTCGAGGTTTCCCAGCTCGAGAACGCCAACGGCTGGGCGCTCGTGACCGAGAAGGTTCCGGGCACCACCCTTGCCGAGAAGATGACTGCCGAGCCCCAGCGCTTTGGTGAGTACCTCGAGATGTTCGTCGACCTCCAGATCGAGATCCACGGCTACACCTCCCCGCTGCTCAACCGTCAGCGCGACAAGTTCGCCCGCATGATCGACAGCCTTGATCAGCTCAATGCCACCACGCGCTACAACCTTCAGGAGCGTCTGGACGGCATGACCAAGGAGTTCAAGGTCTGCCACGGCGACTTCAACCCCTCCAACGTCATCGTCGGCGACGACGGCCAGCTCTATGTGTGCGACTGGGCACACGCCACCCAGGGCTCCCCTGCTGCCGACGTTGCCACCACCTACCTGCTCTTCGCCCTCAACAGCAAGGACCAGGCCGAGGCCTACCTGGAGCTCTACTGCGACCGTGCCGACATGCCCATGCAGGTCGTGCGTCAGTGGACGAGCATCGTCGCCGCTTCCGAGCTCGCTCGTAAGCGCAACGTGAACGATGAGTTCCTGAAGAACTGGATCGACGTCGTCGATTATCAGTAATATCTGAGCGATTTATTTCGCATCGGAGGCACAATGGAAAACCCCGCAGTTCGCATGGGCTGTGGGGTTTTCCTTTTAGATATCAAGGATGCTAAAAGATAAAAGGACGGCCCCACATCTCCCCGATCTGGAGAAATGCGGGGCCGTCCCACATATCGAACTACAAGCGAAATCGTCGATTAACGGCGTGCTGCCTTCACAAGCTCGGCGACCTTGGCGACGACCTCGTCGATCGCCACATCCTCGCGCTCACCCGTGGCACGGTCCTTGAGCTCAACGGTGCCATTCTTAAGGCCACGCTTACCCAGAACGACCTGATACGGGAAGCCCATAAGGTCGTTGTCGGCAAACTTAAAGCCGGGACGCTCGTCGCGGTCGTCGACGACAACCTCGATACCCTCGGCGCACAGGCCATCAACGATCTGCTCGCAGACGGTAGCGCACTCCTCCTTCTTGGGATCGAGCGGAATCACCGCGACCTCGTACGGGGCAACGGAGACCGGCCAGACGATACCGTGCTCGTCGTTGTGCTGCTCCACGACGGCAGCGAGCGAGCGGGACACACCAACGCCGTAGCAGCCCATGATGAGCGGCTTCTCCTTGCCGTCCTCGTCCATAAAGGTGGCACCCATGGCCTCGGAATACTTGGTGCCCAGCTGGAAGACCTGAGAGACCTCGATGCCGCGGGCAGCGGAGAGCGGCTTGCCGCAGTGCGGGCAGGGGTCGCCGGCGACAACGGTGACCAGATCGGCCCACTCATCGACGGTAAAGTCGCGCTCGGGGCAGGCACCGGTAAAGTGATAATCGACCTCGTTGGCACCGCAGGCCCACTGCTTGGAATCGCGCAGGCTCTCGTCGCACACCAGACGAATACCATCGGGCAGGTTAACCGGTCCGATAAAGCCCTTGTGCAGACCGTTCGCCTGAAGCTCCTCGTCGGTCATCATGCGATAGCCCTTGCCAAAGACGTGCTCGGCCTTGCAATCGTTGAGCTCGTGATCGCCCGGAACAATGGCCACGACCGGCTTGCCCTCGGCGTCGATGAGTGCCAGCGACTTGCGCGTGCCGTTCTCGGGGAACCCAAAGAACTTAGCAACAGCCTCAATGGTGCCCATGCCCGGAGTCTCAACCTTGGTGAGCGTACCGTCACCAGGACCCTCGGTCACGACGACCTTGGTGCTTGCCGCCTCGTCATCGGCAGCAAAGCCGCAATCGTCGCAGTAGACGAGCGAAGCCTCGCCGGCGTCGGCCAAAGCCATGTACTCGACGGAGGTATCGCCACCGATCTCACCGGAGTCGGCAACAACGGGCAGGGCCTTGATATAGCAGCGCTCGCAGATGTTAGCGTAGGCCTGCTTCATCTTGTCATACTCCTCCTGCAGGCTCTCCTGCGTGGCGGAGAAGCTGTAGGCGTCCTTCATGATGAACTCGCGACCGCGCATCAGGCCAAAGCGGGGGCGGAACTCGTCGCGGAACTTGTCCTGAATGTGGTACAGGTTGACGGGCAGCTGCTTGTAGGAGCGCAGCTCGTTGCGCACCAGGGCCGTGACGGTCTCCTCGTGCGTGGGGCCCAGGACGAACTCGCGACCATGACGGTCGTCAAAGCGCACAAGCTCCTTGCCATAGGCGTCGATGCGCCCGGACTCGCGCCACAACTCGGCGTCGACCATGATAGGCATCATAAGCTCCTGGGCGCCGGCAGCGTCCATCTCGTCGCGCACGATATTCTCGATCTTACGGATCGAGCGCCAAGCAAGCGGCAGGTAGGAATACAGGCCGGCGGCCTCCTTGCGGATCATGCCGGCACGGAGCAGCAGGCGGTGACTGGCGAGCTCAGCGTCCGCCGGATCCTCTTTAAGCGTCGGCGCATAGAGCTTAGACATGTACATTGCTCGGGTCATTTATTTCTCCTCAATAAGTTTGTCGACCTCGGCCATCAGCGCGTCGACAATTTGGTCCTCAGCTACTTTACCAATGATCTGGCCATGCGAAAAGAGCAAGGCCTGACCACGTCCGCAAGCAACGCCCAGGTCGGCATCAGAAGCCTCGCCGGGGCCATTAACGGCACATCCCATGACGGCAATCGAAAGCGGCGCGGCATAGTTCTTAAGCCGCTCGGTGACTTCCTCGGCGATGGGAATCAGGTTGACCTGGCAGCGGGCGCACGTGGGGCACGAGACAATCTCGGGACCACGACGGCGCAGGCCCAGCGACTGCAAAATTCCCCAGGCAACCGGCGGCTCCTCGACCGGATCGGCTGTAAGCGATACACGCATGGTATCGCCGATGCCCTCGGAAAGCAGGATGCCCAGACCCACGGAGCTCTTGATAGTGCCCTGAAGTTTAGTGCCGGCCTCAGTGACACCCAGATGAAGCGGAACGTGGGGAATCTCACGCGACAGAGCACGATAGGTATCGAGTGTCGTTTGCACGCTATGGGCCTTGGCCGAAAGCACAATGTTCGTAAAGCCGCGGTCCTCAAAGTGCTTGACGAAGCGCTCGCTCGACATCACGAGCTTTTCGGGCTGCGTGAGGTCTTCGCGCTCGGCGATATCCTGCTCAAGCGAGCCCGCGTTCACGCCAATGCGAATCGCGCACCCAGCGGCGCCCGCGGCATCGATCACGGCATTGACCTTGGCCCAATCGCCAATGTTGCCGGGATTGATGCGGAGCTTGGCGGCACCGGCCTCCACAGCGCCAATGGCCAGCTTGTGGTTAAAGTGGATATCGGCAACGATTGGCACCGGAGACTCGGCACAGATGGTGCGGAAACCCTCAAGCGCGGCCTCAGTGGGCACGCTCACACGCACGATATCGCAGCCAGCCTGCGCCAACGCGCACACTTGCGCAAGTGTTGCCTGGGCATCAGCGGTATCGGTGCAGGTCATAGATTGGACCACCACCGGTGCGCCGCCACCGATCTGCACGCCGCCCACATGCACGGGGCGCGTCAGCTCGCGAGGCAAAGGATGGGATAAAGACAATCCAAACACTCCCCTACAGAATAAATCGAAGGATGTCGGAACGAAGCATATAGACAAACAGCAGCGCAAAGAGCGCGATGCCCACATAGCTCACAATCGTCTGGACCTTGAGCGGAAGCTCGCGGCCCGCAATCTTCTGAATGATCTCGATGACTAGCTTGCCGCCATCGAGTGGCGGGATGGGCAGCAGGTTCATAAAGCCAAGCGAGAACGAAATGAGGGCGGCAAACGAAAGGAACGTGGCAGGGCCGGCAGCAGCAGCCTGTGAGGACATAACGCTAATACCCACGATCGAAGAGGACTGATCGAGAATCTCCATCGTATGCTGCGGCTGGAGCAGGCGCATCACGCCCTCCGCTGTCTGCACAACATAGGAGAACGACAGGCGAGCCGACGTGATGGGGTCTAAACGGACCACCTGCGTAGAGGCATACACACCTAGGCGATCGTCCTCTTTGAGCGCAACCGTGGTCGAATGCTGCTTGCCGTCACGCTCGTACTCAATGGCGATATCGTCCTTACCGGCAGCCTTGCCGATGGCATCGTAAACGTCCATCCAGGTAGAGCACGATACTCCGTCGACCGAAAGAATCGCGTCGCCGCCCTCGATTCCCGCCGAGGCGGCAATCGAGCCTTCGTCAACCTGGCCAATCACATTGGTATCCACCGGCACGGTGACACCTGCGATGGAATAGATGCTCATAAGGAGCAAAAAACCCGTCAGGATATTGACGATAATGCCCGCAAGCAGCATAAAGGCACGCTTGACAAAGCCCTGGCCCAAATAGGTGTGCGAGCGCTCTTGCGCAAGGAACTCGGCCTCGCCGAACGGCAGCTCCCACACATCGCCCTCGGCAGTCGCATGTTCGCGATCGAAACGGCGACCATCAAAGGTGGTATAGCCTGCCGTGTCTCGCGGCAACGTCTGATATTTGGTGGGATAGTAGCTCGGCGAGGGCTTCTCCCCTTCCTCATACCAGGGCGCGATGGAGCCCCAGCCCAGCAACAGGGCACAAGCCTCGAGCACATCCTCCTCGGAAAGCTCGAGCTCGACAGCAAGGTCGGCCACGGTCACGCGACCATGACGATAGATAGCCGCGAGCACGCGATCGGCGCACGAGACATCGGTCGGATCCATACCGCAGATGGCAGCGTAGCCACCCAGCAGCAGCGGGGTCACGCCAAACTTGGTTCCAATGCGACGCGACGTGTAATGGATGTCAAAGCGGCACGGCAGACCCAAAAAGAACTCGGTCACATGGACGCCGCAGGCACGCGCCGCCAAAAAGTGGCCGCCCTCGTGCAAAAACACGAGGACGGAAAGCATCAGCAGGCCCCAAAAGACCGATGAGAGAACGCTCAGAACAGTATCCATAAAACGAAAAAGCAATCCTTATGGGTTAGGAACGGGTTGCGGCGAGCACCTGCGCAGCCTTTTCACGCGCCCACGCATCGATGTCGCGAAGCTGCTCAAACGAATCGACCGCCTGCATATCGTGGGCGTCCATGCAGGATTCCACAATGCGATCGATATCGGTAAAGCTGCAGCCATCGTGCAGGAAGGCATCGACGGCGACCTCGTTGGCGGCATTGAGCACGCACGGCATGGTGCCACCCATCTTGCCGGCGCGCTCGGCCAGTGCCAGACAGCGGAAGGTATCCATGTCGGCAGCATCAAACGTGAGCTGCCCCAGCTCGCGGAAATCGATACGAGGCGCCGGGGTATCCCAACGCTCGGGATACGAGAACGCGAACTGGATGGGAATACGCATGTCGGATGCACCGAGATGCGCCATCACGGAGCCGTCGGCGAACTCGACCATAGAGTGAATCTTGGACTGACGCTGCACGACCACGTTAATGAAATCGAGGTCGCAGTTAAACAGATGCATGGCCTCAATGCGCTCCAGGCCCTTGTTCATGAGGGTGGCGGAGTCAATGGTGATCTTGGCACCCATGGCCCACGTGGGATGCGCGAGGGCATCGGCACGCGTCACGCGATCGAGCTCGTCGCGCGTGCGGCCAAAGAACGGACCGCCCGAGCAGGTGAGCCAAATGCAGTGGGCCTCGCGCGGGTTCTCCCCCAGATAGCACTGGTAGATGGCGGAATGCTCAGAGTCGACCGGAATAAGCTGGCCCGGTTGTGCCAACGGCATAAGCAAGTCGCCACCGACGACGAGGGACTCCTTGTTGGCAAGGGCAAGGCGCTTATTCGAGGTCAAGGCCGCATGGCTCGCCTCGAGACCGGCGGCGCCCACAATAGCGACGAGCACGCAGTCGACATCGTCGCGACGCGCGAGCTCGCAAACCGCCTGCGCGCCAACGCCGAGCTTCGTTCCCTCGGGCAACTCCTGCAGCACGGCGTCATCGCCATGAGCGGCATCGGCCACGGCAACCGCCGGAACCGAGAACTCGCGGGCAGCGGCAACGAGCTCAGAGGTACTGGAGTTAACGGACAGCGCCGTCACCTGCAGGCGATCGGCATGCTGGCGGCACACATCGAGCGCCTGAGTGCCGATAGAGCCCGTACAGCCCAGGATGGCAACGCGGAGACGTCCATCGGAGCCATACGTCGTCTGGAAAGACATTACAGCACGCCTCCGATCATCAGCAACAGCTGCGCGGTGATGCAGCCGAAGATAAGCGAATCGCTACGATCGAGCATGCCGCCGTGGCCCGGGATAAGGTTGCCGGAATCCTTGACGCCCACACCGCGCTTGATGCGCGACTCGATAAGGTCGCCGATAACGCCCAAAATGGACACGACCACGCCGCACAGCAGCGCATAGGGCAGGCTGAGCTTGTAGAAGTGCGTCGCCCACAGGATGAGCCAAATCAAAACCGAGCCCAGGATGCCGCCGACAAACCCCTCCCAGCTCTTTTTGGGAGAGATCTTGGGAACCATCTTGTGCTTGCCGATACGGCTACCCACGATGTAGGCAAACGAATCGGAGACCCAAAGGGACGCGCAAACGCCCACCGAAAGCAGGGCGCCGGCAAAACCGGGCACGGCGTCGCGCAGCAGCACGATAGCCGACAGCATAAAGCCAGTGTAGATGGGGCCCATGAGCGTCACGGCCACATCAGAGATGCGGGTACGCGGCGACCAGACATACCAAATACCCACAGCGAGCATCAGGGCAAAAAGCAGGGCATTCAGCAACATCGAATCGCCCAACGCCGACAGCGGAAAGAGTACGGCGGCAGCGATACCCATGCGCTCGTTAGCCATCTTGCCATCGAGCCTTGTCATACGGAAAAACTCATAGCAGCACAGACCGCTCATGACAGAAACAAAGATGGCCGTGGGCACGATACCCAAAACCAGGCACAGGATAAAGACAACGGCGTAGACGATACCGGCGGCGGCACGGGTAATAAAGCCCGCCAGCCACGAACCGGTGCCGCTCTTCGCTGCAGGCGCTCCCGCAGCGGCAGCTTTGCGCGCAGGCGTCTTGGGAGCAGATGCCTTGGGACGATCGGACACGATTAAGCCTCCTCGGTCTTGCTCAGTCCACCAAACCTACGGTCACGGCCCTGATAGACCAAAATGGCGTCGACAAGGCCCCAACGATCAAAGTCAGGCCAATAGGTATCGGTGACGTAGAATTCGGAATAAGCCGCCTGCCACAGCAGATAGTTCGAAAGGCGCAGCTCACCAGAGGTGCGAATCACAAGCTCAGGATCGGGAAGGCCGGCGGTATAGAGATGGGAAGCCACCATGTCGTCATCAATTGCGGCAGGATCGATCTTACCGGCGGCAGCGTCGAGTGCAATCTGACGGACAGCGCGGGTAATCTCGGCACGCGCGCCGTAGTTGACGGCAAGCGCCAGCGTCATACCGGTGTGATCGGCGCACTCGGCAAGACCGCGTTCAAAAACGTCGCGGGTCTTCTTGGGCAGCGCGGAAATGTCACCCAAAAAGACAACACGCACGTTTTCGCGCTTCAGAAGCGGCAGCTCGTCGATGAACGTCTTGGCAAACAGATGCATCAAGACGTTTACCTCATGCTGCGGACGGTTCCAGTTTTCGGTAGAAAACGCATAGGCAGAAAGCACGTCGACGCCCAGGCGCACGCAGGCGGTAATGATCTCGCGAAGGGAGACGATACCCGCCTTGTGGCCCTCAGTGCGCGCAAGACCGCGCGACGTGGCCCAACGACCGTTGCCGTCCATGATGCACGAGATATGGTGCGGAATGTTATTGAGGTCAAGGTCGGAAAAACCGACGCCCGCAGGGGCGTCGGCAAAGTACTCGACCAGTTTATGCTCGTCGTATTGCACCTTAGATCTCCATGACCTCGGCTTCTTTTTCCTTCAGAAGCTCCTCGACCTTGGCGACATACTCATCAGTGTGCTTCTGGACCTTGGCCTGCTCGCGACGGACATCGTCCTCGGTGAGCTCCTCATCGCGCTCGAGCTTGTTGTTGAAGTCGCGACGGATGTTACGGATAGACACCTTGGCCTGCTCGGCGTACTCGCGGCACTCCTTGACGAGCTCGCGACGGCGCTCCTCGGTGGGAGCCGGGAACGGCAGACGAACGACGGTGCCATCGGAGTTGGGGGTAATACCCAGATCGGAAGCGCCGATGGCCTTGACGATAGCGTTGATAAGTGCCTTGTCCCACGGCTCGATGAGCAGCATGTGGGCCTCGGGGGTCTTGACGGCGGCAATCTGCGTGACCGGCGTGGGAACACCGTAATAATCGACGGTGATGTCGGACAGAATGTTGGCATTGGCGCGGCCGGTACGGACCTTGGAGAAGTTATGCTTGAGGGACTCGAGCGACTTGTCCATATGGGCGGTGATGTTCTCTGCCATGCTTAATCCTCCTGATAGACGAGCGTGCCGACGGGCTCACCCGCGAGCGCGCGCTTGACGGTGTCCTCGCCATCGATGTTGAGGACCAAAATCGGCATACGGTTGTCCTGGCACAGTGCCGTAGCCGTGGAATCCATAACCTGCAGACCGCGGACGAGCACCTCGTGATAGGTAATCTTGTCAAAACGGACGGCGTCGGCGCACTTGACGGGATCCTTGTCGTAGATGCCGTCAACCTTGGTGGCTTTAATCAGAATCTCGGCGCCGATCTCGCACGCACGAAGAGCCGCGGCGGTGTCGGTCGTAAAGTACGGATTGCCCGAACCGGCGGCAAAGATAACGACGTTGCCCTTGGAAAGGTGGTTGATGGCGCGACGGCGAATATAGGGCTCGCAGATCTCGTTCATCTGGATAGCGCTCATAACGCGGCAGGGAACATCGTTGTGCTCGAAGGCATCCTGCAGGGCGAGCGCGTTCATAACGGTTGCCAGCATGCCCATGTAGTCGGCCTGAGCACGCTCCATGCCACCGGCAGCGCCGGCCATGCCGCGGAAAATATTGCCGCCGCCGACAACGACGCCGACCTCATGGCCAACGGCGAGCAGCTCCTTGACCTGTTTGGCAAGATGGTCGGTAACCTTGGGGTCGATGCCATACTGGCCGTCGCCCATCAGTGCTTCGCCAGAAAGCTTAAGAAGCACGCGTTTATATCGGATGTCGGACAAAGCGATCCTCCTTTAGATTGAACTCTCAACATTCTATCAAAGGCTCTAAGAAGAGCCATGAAAAAGCAGGCTGTGAGTAAAACCCACAGCCTGCTCATTACCAGCTACAAGAGCTTATTTACTCGCCACGAACCAGACGGTCAAAGGCAACGACGGTAATGGTGTCGCCGAGCTCCTTGGAGACCTGCTCAGCGTACTTCTTGATGGTGAGGGAGCTGTCCTTGATGAACTCCTGCTCGGTGAGCACGGACTGCTTGTAGAACTTCTCCAGACGGCCGACAGCCATCTTCTCCTGGATAGCCTCGGGCTTACCGGACTCGGCAGCCTGAGCCATGTAGATCTGCTTCTCGTGCTCGACGGTCTCGGCCGGAACCTGATCGCGGGTAGCACAGATCGGGGCGACGGCGGCAACCTGAAGGGCAACGTCGTGAGCGAAGGTCTTGAAGGACTCAGCCTGAGCGGTCTCGGCCTTCTCGAAGGCGAACTCGACGAGGACGCCGATCTTACCACCCATGTGGATGTAAGAAGCGAGCGCGCCGTTCTCAGCCTTGCGAGCAGCGAAGCGGGAGATCTTCATGTTCTCGCCCATGATGTGAATCATCTCGGTGAGCTCGGAGGAAACGGTCTCCTCGCCCATCGGCTTCTCGAGCAGAGCGTCGACGTCAGCAGGCTCGGTGGTAGCGACAACCTCAGCGACCTTGGAAGCAAAGCCGGTGAACTTGGCGTTGGAGCCAACGAAGTCGGTCTCGCAGGAGAGCTCGAGCAGAGCGCCGGTCTTGCCATCCTCGGAGACGAACGCGGCGACAGCGCCCTCGTTGGTCTCACGGCCAGCCTTCTTGGCAGCCTTGGCAAGGCCGTTCTTACGCAGAACGTCGACAGCGGCGTCCATGTCGCCGTCAGCCTCGACGAGAGCCTTCTTGCACTCCATCATCGGGGAGTCGGTCATCTCGCGGAGCTGCTTAACCATAGCGGCGGTAATCTGGGCCATTGTGGTTCCTTTCAAAGAGATGAAAAAGAATTAACTAAGACTGATTTACTCGGCCTTGGGCTCAGCGGCCATCTCGGCCTCGGAGACCTGCTCCTTGCCGGAGCCAGCGAGGCAGGCGTCAGCCATGAGCTCGCACATAAGGGTGACAGCGGAGATAGCGTCATCGTTGCAGGGGATGCCGTACTCGACCTCGTCGGGATCGGAGTTGGTGTCGATCAGGGCGACGACGGGGATGTTCAGGCGCTGGGCCTCCTTGATGGCGTTCTCCTCGCGCTTGGTGTCGATGACGAAGAGAGCCTGGGGCAGACCCTTCATGTCGCGGGCGCCACCGAGGTTGGTCTGGAGCTTAGTGAGCTCCTTGCCGAGAACAGCCTGCTCCTTCTTGGGCAGAACAGCCATGCGGCCGTCCTCGACCATAGCCTCGAGCTCCTCCATGCGGTTGATGCGGGAGCGGATGGTGACGAAGTTGGTCAGCATACCGCCGAGCCAACGCTGGTTGATGTAAGGCATGTTGGCGCGCTCAGCAGCGTTCTTGACGGCCTCCTGAGCCTGCTTCTTGGTGCCGACGAACAGCACGTTGCCACCCTTGGCGACGTTCTTGACGAAGGTGTAGGCCTGGTCGGCGTCGAGGATGGTCTGCTTGAGGTCAAGGATATAGATGCCGTTGCGCTCACCGAAGATGAACGGCTTCATCTTGGGGTTCCAGCGACGGGTCTGGTGACCGAAGTGGCAGCCGGCCTCGAGCAGGGTGCGGATATTAATCTTGGTAGCCATGTTAAACCTCCTGTGGTTTGCCTCCGCGCGGGGTCATCCTCCAAAACCAACCCGGACATGTGCTACCAAAGCCCGGGCACCACGGTATGAAGTAGCCGCGCGTGCGTGATAAAAACATGTTGCCGTGAAGCAACCCGATGAATGATAGCAGGAATGCTTCTTCCTGCCAACCCGCAATCAAAACCACACACCTGAGTGCGGCGCGGGACGTCCCAGCAACTATTCGCCGCGGGGATGGGCTTGAGCCACAGCCCGCTTAAGCCGATCGGGTGTGAGATGCGTGTAGATCTGCGTCGTGGACAGGCTCGCATGACCCAGCAGCTCTTGGACCGAGCGCAGGTCCGCACCGCCCTCGAGCAAGTCGGTCGCAAAGGTATGGCGCATCGCATGCGGGGCGATGTCGGCCGGAATGCCGGCGAGCGTCGCCAGCGTATGGAACCGCCGCCGGAGCATGGCGGCGCTCATGCGATTGCCGCGCGCCGATATAAGCAGCGGATGCGGCCCGGTGGCGGGGTCACGGCGCTTTGCCTGAGCGAGCAACACCGGCCTCCCCTCCTCAATATAGAAACGAGTCACCTCGAGCGCACGACGATACAGGGGGACGATACGTTCTTTGCTCCCCTTGCCCCACAGGCGCAGCGTGCGCTCGGACCATGAGATGGATTCCACATTGAGCGCCGCAAGCTCTGAGATGCGGGCACCCGAGGCATAGAGCAACTCGAGCATCGTCGCATCGCGCAGTCCCGCGGGTGTTGAGGTATCGGGGGCTTTGAGGAGTGCCTCCACCTGTTGAGTCGTAAGGACGCCCGGCAGGTCGCGCGGCAGCTTGGGCGATGCGATCGCCGAGACCGCATCGCCCTCGACAATCCCCTCGACAGCCATCCACCGATAGAGTGAGCGAATGGCAGACAGGTGTGCCGCAAGGGTCCGAGCCGCCACCTGGCCACGCGACAGCTCGGCCAAATAGGAACGAACGGTCCGTACGTCGGCGGCGCGAGCGTCGATGCCCTCGCGTTCGCACCACGCAGCAAAGCGCTCCAGCCTCGAGCCATAGGCCGTCACCGTGTTGGGAGAAAGTCCCTCGACGCGTGCGATATAGGCGATAAACGAGTCGACGGTGTCGTACAGGTCAAAGGCTATGACCGGTCGCCTCCAAACAGATCGGGGCGAGTGGCCAGATAGGCGTCAAGAGCCTCGAGCGCACGGTCCGCATAGGCCTGGTAGCGGTCGCGCTTGCTGCGGCGCTTACCATCCTCGAGTGGCGGCACCAGGCCAAAGTTGACATGCATGGGCTGATAGCCCACGGTGGCAGGATCGGTCGCATAGCCCACGAGCGCACCCAGGGCGCCCACGCGGGGCAACTCGACGGAATCGGCGCCGATAGCCTCTGCATAGGTGTTGAGCGCCGCGAGCAGACCGGTCGCCACGGCTTCCATGTACCCCTCGGTGCCGGTGATCTGACCGGCCAGGCGCACGCCGGTACCGGGCACGGCAAAGGTGCCATCGAGCACGTGCGGGGCGTCGACAAAGGTATTGCGGTGCATGACACCGTAGCGGAAGAACTCAGCGTTCTCCAGGCCCGGCACCATATGGAAGACGCGCTTCTGCTCGCCAAAGGTCAGGTTGGTCTGGAAGCCCACCAGGTTATAGGCGGTCTTCTCCTTGTTCTCGGCACGCAGCTGAATCGCCGCCCAAGGGCGACGTCCGGTACGCGGGTCGGTGAGGCCGACGGGCTTCATGGCGCCAAAGCGAATGGCGTCCTTGCCGGTGCGCGCAACCTCCTCGGCAGGCTGGCAGGCCTGGAACAGATCGCCGCCCTCAAAGTCCTTGAGCACCACGCGGTCGGCCGTGGTGAGCGCCTCGATAAAGGCCTCGTACTCCTCCTTGTTGAGCGGAGCGTTGAGATAGTCGCCGCTCCCCTGCTCCTCGTAGCGCGACTGCGAAAACAGCACGTCCATATCGAGCGTGGAGGCATCGACGATCGGCGCCGCGGCATCGAAGAACGCAAGGGCGTCGCCACCGACGAGCTTCATGACCTCTTCGCTCAGCGCCGGTGAACACAGCGGGCCCGCGGCAATGACCACGTGGCCCTCGGGGATCTGGGTGACCTCGCCGTGAACGACCTCGATATTGGGGCGGGCGGCAACCTCAGCCTCGACGAGCTCGGAGAATGTAACACGGTCGACCGCCAGGGCGCCACCAGCGGGAACAGCAGCGCGATGGGCGCAGTCGAGCAGGACTGAACCCATGCGCTCAAGCTCGGCCTTCAGCAAACCAGCCGCGGAATCCGGACGGGTCGACTTAAACGAATTGGAGCAGACGAGCTCTGCCAGGTGATCGGTATGGTGAGCCGGGGAGCTCACCTGGGGGCGCATCTCGCACAGCTTTACGGCAAACCCGCGGTCTGCCAGCTGGATCGCGCATTCCGAACCCGCCAGACCGCCACCGATAACCGTCACCTGATCGAACTGCATCTGCAAACACCTTTCTAATTGACACGTTTTCCATTGTGACCGAAGGGCGTCTGGGCGTGAAGGGCAAACTTGGAGGGCGCATACCTTCCATCCATCATGCGCTCGATAAGGCCCTCGAGTTCAAGCGAACCCAAGAGTTTGAGTACGCCGACAGCATCGAGTGAGACGAGCGCCGCGATGTCGTCGACCTTGAGCGGCGAGGCGATGAGCGCATGCATCACGGTCTGCTGTGTTGGATTCAGGTCGGCAATGCCGGGAGCATCGGGGCGCGAGTAGCGCAGGGTGCCGTATATGCGAGAGATAGCCATCTCGATGGACTCCTCGTCGACAATGCAGCAGGCACCGTTCGCAATGAGGTAATTCGTGCCACGCGACTCGGGCGATAGGATCGACCCCGGCACGGCAAGAAGTTCGCGCCCCAAATCCATAGCAGCCTCGGCTGTAGAAAACGTCCCGGAAGGCATACCCGCCTCGGATACAAAGAGGGCTTGCGACAGGGCCGCGATCACGCGATTGCGACGCGGAAAGGCAAACTTGCGCGGACCCATGCCCCACGGAGAGATCGACACGACCGCGCCGCCCGTATCGAGCGTGCGCGTAATAAGCCCCGCGCTCGAACGCGGGTAGACCACGTCGGCGCCCGTCCCCAGCACCACGACGTGTTTGCCGCCGGCGTTGACCGCAGCCCAACCCGAGGCCTGGTCACAACCGACCGCACCGCCCGAAACTACCGTCACTCCCGCCTCAACCGCCACCTTCGCCGCAAGCTCTGCCACGGCAAGACCATACGGCGAGGCCTTTCGCGCACCGATGATGGAGAGCGCGGGCGTCGAAAGCGCCTCGGGGTTGCCGCGCACATAGAGCGTCTGAGGTACATCAGAAAGCTCCAAAACGGTCTCGGGATACAACGCGTCACCTGGATGCAGCTCGAAGGTCCCCTCAGCCATCATTGGTCCCTCCTTCCCTGGTACATCGCCGCCTCGAGCACGTGGTCCTGCGTCACCTGCTCGCTCTCGGCGACATCTGCGATCGTGCGCGCAATGCGAACAAGGCGCACGATGCCACGCCCTGTGAGATGCGTGCGCTTCGACAGGCCGAGCACACACTTCTCCGCCGCATCATCGAGCTCAAAGGTCGAAACGACGCCGTCAATGGACCGAGTCTCGTCATCCTCGGCCTCGGCATCCGCATCGTCCATGCGGGATTCGCGCCAAGCGCGAAAGGCGCGACCGCGCACAACGTAGTCACGTAACTCGGCCGACGACATGCCCTCCGCACCCTCGATAATCACTTGAGGGTCGGGACGGGTCACATCGATCATCATGTCGATACGGTCGGCCAAAGGACCGCGCAGTTTAGACCGATAGCGCTCGACCATCGCCGCCGAGCAGCGACACGGCACCTCGCGATCGCCCAAAAAGCCGCAGGGGCAGGGATTGCTCGCAGCCAGCAGCTGAAAGCGCGACGGGAAGGTAAAAGCCCCGTCGACGCGCACGATCCTCACGTAGCCGCGCTCGATGGGCTGACGCAGCGTCTGCAGCACGCCAGTGGGAAACTCGGCAAGCTCGTCCAAAAAGAGCACGCCGCCACGAGCAAGGCTGATCTCACCCGGGTGCACCGGGCGCCCGCCGCCGATAAGGCCTGCGGTCGAAATACTGTGGTGGGGACTGCGGAAGGGGCGGTGCCCCGCCAACAAGCCATCAATGTTCTCACCCAAAACCGAATGGATGCACAGTGCCTCCTGCTGATCCTCAACGGAAAGCTCGGGCAGGATGCCGGTCATACGGCGTGCGAGCATCGTCTTGCCCGATCCCGGAGACCCGATCATGAGCAAGCCGAGTTCTCCTGCCGCCGCAAGCGCCATGCCGCGTTTAGCGACTTCCTGCCCCAGCACGTCTGCATAGTCGAGCTCGGGCTCAAAGGTCGCCTCGACACCCTCGGAATCCAAGTAGTGCCGTGCGGCATCGCCCATGCCGTGAGCAAGCTGAGACAGATGGTCGATAAAGCCGCAATCTACGCCCGCGAGTGGCACATGCTGGTCGGACCTGCCGGCGATAAAAGACAGCCCCATGTCGCGAGCCAATAGCTGAAACGCCACCTCGCCCTTGACGGGAAGCACCGTACCGTCCAGACCAAGCTCACCTGCGATAAGGCAGCGATCGAGGTTGTCACGGGGAATCTGCTCATCGGCCGCTAGAACCGCGATGGCGATGGGCAGGTCAAAGCCGCTACCGGTCTTGCGGATATCGCCGGGTGCCAGGTTAACGGTAATGCCCGAGCGCGGGATCTCGAACCCGGCGGAGCGCATCGCGCAGCGAATACGACCGCGTGACTCCATCACCTCCATACTCGGAATGCCGAGCATCTGGATGCCCGGAACGCCACCGGCAAGCGAGACCTCGACCGTGACGTGAATCGCCTCGACGCCGCGGATGCAGGCCGCGTGAACGGCAAACGTCTCGAACGCCATCACGACACCTGCCAATCGAACGCGTTGTACTGGTGCTCGATCTCGGCGATATGCCCGCCGCGGATGGTGACACCCACAGCATCGAAGCGAATCGCCTTGAGCGGATAATGCTCCATGAGATAGCAGCTTGCGATGCGGCGGTAGCGGCGTTGCTTTTGGGCGTCCACGGCCTCCTCGGGAAAGACCCGCGTGGTGCAATCCAGGGCGACGCGTCTCGTCTTGACCTCGGCCATCACCACGACATCGTCGAGCTCATCGAGCAGCACCAGATCGGCCTCGCCCTCGGTGCAACGATAGCCCTGCTCCAGCAAGGTGTAGCCGCGCTCGTTAAAGTAGTCGATGGTGATCAGCTCGCCCAGCATGCCTAGCTCGCGGGGACTGAGTCCCTTGATAAACTCGGGCGTCATCGCCCCGGAGTCGAGCTCGCCGTTTTCCCAACGCTCCTTGAGCTGCTGCGTCTTGCTCTTTTTGCTTGCGGCACTCATGGAGTCTCCTTTCCCGCACACTGCATTGCCCCGATGATGAGGGCACCTTTCATGCGGGTAAGTACCGGAAGCAAACCAAAAGCTGACCAAATGCCGTCAAAAAACGGGCCGTACGCAACAATGGTGTTGCATACGGCCCGCTACCAGCAGGTTTATAAAACCCCAGAGGTCCATGTCTCCACAATTGGCCTAGAAAAGGCGCTCAGTCTGCAGAAAGTTTCCGCAAAAGCTCACGCGGTGCAGCGGACAAAGTCCATGTTTGCGAATGGCCTCGATGTGCTCGGGGCTCGCATAGCCCTTCGACTCGGCCAGATGGTACTCGGGATACTCGGCGTCGTACTCGACCATCATCTCGTCACGCGTGACCTTGGCCATGATGGACGCCGCGGCGATGCAGGCGATCTTGGCATCGCCCTTAACCACGTCGCGCTCATTGGGAACGGCGCCCAAGGGGTTGCCATCCATGAGGACGCAGTCGGGTTCAAGTCCCGTATCGGCCACCGCACCCGCAACGGCAGCGCGGATGGCGCGGGCCATACCCATCTCATCGATATCTGCAGGAGCGATATGGCAAAAGCCGATAGCAGTCGCCACCTCGGCAATCTTAACCGAGAGCAGCTCGCGGCGCGCCGGCGTGAGCTTTTTGGAATCGTTGATGCCCCAGATGCGCGGCTCCATCGGAAGGCACACGGCACACACGGTCAAGGGCCCCGCTACCGAGCCACGGCCCACCTCGTCGACGCCCACGACCACGCCATCACCGCCGAGCTCATGCATAAGCTCGTACATGCCGTTGACGCGCTCGCGCTCGGCAAGCTCCTTGGCATGGCGCTTAAGAGCACGCTCGCAAGCCTTGATCACCTGCTGGCGCGGGTCCTCGCGATAATGCTCCACGAGGGCGGGGATCTCCTCAAACGTTGCGCTCGCCAGCTCTCCGGCAACCTGCGATGCCGAAACCGAGCTCGTCATGTTGGCCATACCAGGCCCTCCTTGCATGCAAATCAGATAAAAAGAAGGGCCACCCGAAGGTGACCCTTGTGTCCAAACGAGTGGACAGACGCTGCGATCTTCTTAGCGCTTCTCGGGGATGCGAGCAGCCTTGCCCACCTTGTCGCGGAGGTAGTACAGCTTGGCGCGACGGACGCGACCATGACGAACGACCTCGAGCTTGGCGATCTTGGGGCTGTGAAGCGGGAAGGTACGCTCAACACCGACACCGAAGGACATCTTGCGGACGGTGAAGGTCTCGCGGGCACCGGCGCCGGCCATGCGGATGACGTCGCCCTGGAAGACCTGGATGCGCTCGCGGTCGCCTTCCTTAATGCGGTAGTGAACCTTGACGTTGTCGGCGACGCGAACCTGAGGAATGTCCTCGCGGATCTGCTGACGCTCGATTGCGCGGATGTAATCCATGTGCAATTCCTTACTCTTCTAGAGGTGCCGTACCACCTTGGCCGGCACGTAGTTGAACAAACGTATTCGAGTATACACGCGCGGGTTTCTGCTGCAAGAACAATTTTTTACGCAGACAAAAAGACAAAACCCGCACATGATAACCGCCCGTCTCACGAATGAGACGGGCGGCATGAAGGGGGCTACGCTAGGCGTCTAAACCCAAAACGTTACGCGGAGCGTTTCGCCTCGAGCTTGGCCTGGGCGGCAGCCAGGCGTGCGAGGGGCACGCGGTAGGGCGAGCAGGACACGTAGTCAACGTCGGCCACGTTAAACAGGCCCTTGATGGACTTGGGGTCGCCGCCGTGCTCGCCGCACACGCCAAAGTGCATGTCGGGGTTGGTGGCGCGACCCTTCTCGACGGCCATACGCACCAGCTCGAGCACCGCTGTGTCGATGGTCTCGAAGGGGTTGTCCTTCAAGATCTTCTTATGCATGTACAGCGGGATGAACTTAGCCTCGGCGTCGTCACGAGAGAAACCGAAGGTCGTCTGGGTGAGGTCGTTGGTGCCAAAGCAGAAGAAGTCTGCGTGATGGGCGATCTCGTCAGCGACCATGCAGGCGCGCGGCAGCTCGAGCATCGTGCCCACGGGAATATTGAGCTCGACGCCCTCTTCGTTGGAAACCTCGGCGATTACGCGCTCGATAACCTCGCGGGTCTGGACATGCTCGGCCGTGATGGAAACGAGCGGAACCATGATTTCGGGGCGCGGGTCGACGCCTTCCTTGATAAGGCGGGCAGCAGCCGTGGCCACAGCGCGGACCTGCATGAGCGGCAGATCGCCAAAGACGACGGACAGGCGCACGCCGCGCAGCCCGAGCATGGGGTTCGACTCGACCATGCCGTCGATGCGACGCAGGCGGCCACGCAGGGCGGCAAGCTCTTCCTCGCTGGCGCCAGCGGCCTCCTTCTTGGTGATGGCAACCTCGAACTCGCGAGGATTATCCAGGAACTCATGAAGCGGCGGATCGAGCAGACGAACGACCACATCGCGACCGGACATGGTCTTGAACATGGCCAGGAAGTCCTCCGTCTGAACCTTGAGCAGATCGGCGAGGGCCCGCTGCTTCACGGCCTCATCGTCGGACAGTATAAAGCTCTGGATGATGTTCTTACGGTCGCCCAGGAACATGTGCTCGGTGCGGCACAGGCCAATAGCCTCGGCGCCAAACTCGAGCGCGAGCTCGGCATCCTCAGGGTTGTCGGCGTTGACGCGCACATGGTTGGCGTGGCCACAGGTCTCGTCCAGGCGAATCTCGTCGGCCCAGGACAGGATGGTGTCCAGGTCGCCGGTGAGCTCGGCGGAGACCAGGTCGACGGGACCGTCGACGACGATACCCTGGGTACCGTCGATGGAGATAACGTCGCCTTCGTGCAGCACGCGGTCGCTGCCCTCGATGCGCACGACCTTCTCGGCGGCGTCGATGTGGAAGCGCTCAACGCCGCAGACGCAGGGCGTACCCATGCCGCGAGCGATAACGGCGGCATGGCTCGTCTTTCCTCCGTGGCTGGTCAGAATGCCCTCGGCGGCAACCATACCCTTCAGGTCGTCGGGGTTGGTCTCCCAACGAACCAGAATGACCTTGTGGCCCTCGTTGGCGCGCGCGACGGCGTCATCACTCGAGAACACAACCTCACCCACGGCGGCACCGGGGCTGGCGTTCAGACCGCTGGCCAGCGCCTCGTACCTCTTGGAAGCGTCAAACTGCGGGTGCAGGAGCTGGTCGAGTTGCGCGGGATCGATACGGCTCACGGCCTCTTCGCGGGTGATCAGGCCTTCCTCGACCATTTCGATGGCGATGCGCAGGGCGGCGGTGGCAGTGCGTTTACCCACGCGTGTCTGGAGCATCCAGAGCTTGCCCTGCTCGATGGTGAACTCGATATCGCACATATCGCGGTAATGGTCCTCGAGCGTCAGGAACACGCGCTCGAGCTCCTCACCTGCAGACTCGAGGCCCGGGGTGGTCTTGAGGTCGGCAATGGGCTCGGTGTTGCGGATGCCGGCGACGACGTCCTCGCCCTGGGCATTAACCAAAAAGTCACCGTAGAACTCTTTGGTGCCGTCGGCCGGATTACGCGTAAAGGCGACGCCCGTCGCAGAGGTCTCGCCCTTGTTGCCAAAGGCCATGGCCTGCACGTTGACGGCGGTGCCGAGCTCGTCGGAAATACCATGCTGCTTGCGGTAGATGCAGGCACGCTCGTTCATCCAGCTGCCAAAGACGGCCTGGATTGCAAGGCGTAGCTGAAGCTCCGGGTCGTGCGGGAAAACGGGCTTGCCATCGGCGACCTCGAGCTCGGGATACAGGGAGGCATCGACGTTCTCGGAGAAGATGCCCTTAAAGGTCTCGACGAGCTCCTGCAGATCCTCGGCCGAAAGCTCGGAGTCGACGCGGACGCCGGCGACCAGGCGTGCCTGGGTCAGCGCGTTCTCGAACAGGTCGGCGTCAACGCCCATAACGACGTTGGAGAACATCTGAATAAAGCGGCGGTAGCTATCCCAAGCAAAACGCGGATTTTGCGTCTGGGCGATGAGCCCCTGAACGGAGTCGTCGTTGAGGCCTAAGTTGAGGACCGTGTCCATCATGCCGGGCATGGAGAACGGAGCGCCCGAACGAACCGACACGAGCAGCGGATCGGAGGCGTCGCCGAGCTTTTTGCCGCAGCGGGCCTCGAGGTCAGCCTCGGCGGCAACGATCTCATCGAGTGCGCCTTCGGGCCAGACGTTGCCGGCACCGGAGTACTCGACACAGGTCTGGCAGGTAATAGTAAAGCCACCGGGAACCGGCAGGCCGATACGGCTCATCTCGGCAAGGTTTGCGCCTTTGCCGCCAAGCACGAAGTTCATGGACTTGTCGCCCTCAGTGACACAGGTGCCCTGGGCGTCGGTTCCAAAACGATAAACCCTCTTGCAATCGCTCACGATACTTCCCCTTCCATGCACTTACGCGCACGACCGTGGTAACGAATCGACCCACCGGATGCGGGCCGTGAGGGAACTATACGGCGCGTTTTGGGCAGGCTTGAGCAGAGGGTGCGCGGTTTGGTAAACGTGCTAAAACTGGCGGTAAACGGTAGATAAAGGTGGTTACCTTATGAAGATACCACTGCAAGAGAAATGCAGGTCAGATGCAAGTTTCTTGCTAAATCGCTTTATCATTATCGTGCATTATTTTGAGGTAGTCTATTTAGGACGGGGCTTTTTAACTACTCCAATGAGCTAACTTTGCTGCACTCGACTGGCGGCGCGGCGGGCGCGGGCTTCTTGGATTTCCTCCAAGTGGCTAATGATCTCGGCAGCGCTTTCCTCGATGGCCTTGCCGTCGGTACGCACCACAAAGCAGCCTAGGCGCTTCATGAGGGCACGAGCTTCCTCGAGCTCGCTGCGCACGCTCTCGGGCTCGGCATAGGAGCCGGCAACGGCACGGGCGTAGTCATCGCCCAAGCGGCTATCGCGAATCTCGGAAATAACGTCGACGGTCGAAATCAGGCCAAACAAACGCATCGGGTCGACCTCGTAAATTGACTTGGGCGGCTCCATGCCATGGGCCAACGGAACATTGGCAACCTTGTAACCTTGAAAGGCCAAAAACATCGACAGCGGCGTCTTGGACGTGCGCGATACGCCCAGCAGCACGATATCGGCACCCGACAGATCGTCGCAGCCGCGCCCGTCATCGTGCTCAACGAAATACTCCATGGCCTCGATACGATGGAAATAGCGGTCATCGGTCCTGTGAATCACGCCCGCGACGCCCTTGGGCGGTACACCGATGAGCGACGACAGCACGGCGAGCGTCGGACCGATCAGGTCGACCGAACGGATATGCAGCATGCCCAGGTAATCGAGCACGCGGGCGCGAAGCGCCGGATCGACAATGGTGTGAAACACGGCAATATCGCGATGGTCGGCATCGACGCGCGGGCCCACAAACGACTCCACCTGCTCCACCGAGGTCACCTTGGGCAGGCGCAACAAACGAAAAGCCCCTTCATCAAATTGCCCGGACGCCGCAAGCACCACCTCACAAGCGGTATCACCGAGCGAGTCGGAGATAACGATAACGGTGGGACGAGCGGTGACCGGGCAATCCATGCGGGGCTCCTTTTGCGCTTACGCGCAGGCAGGCTTACTTTTTACGAGCAAGCTCACCGATGTTGGCGATGCCGGAGAAAACGGCCTCGAAGCGGTTGAGCAGCTTAAGGCGATTATCGCGGAGCTGCTCGTCCTTGTCCATGACCATGACCTCGTCGAAGAAACGGTCGATGGGCGCGCGCAGGGCGGCGAGGGCAGCAAATGCGGCCGGATAATCCTCGGTAGCAAGGGCGGCATCGACAGCGGTCTGAGCAGCCTCGGAGGCGTCGGCGAGCGCAAGCTCGACCTCGCCCATCAGGCTGCGGTCGTACTCCACGCCCAGCTCGGGCTTGGAGATATGCGCGGCGCGAGCATAGGCGGTCGCAAGGTTGTCGAACGTCTCGGTGTCGTTCTTGCGGGCCTCGTCGAGGGCGGCGCAGCGGGCGAAGAAGACGGACGGAGCGATGATGTGCACCGCGGAGACGGCGGCAACGGTATCGGCCGGGATCTTTTCGTCGCGGGCCATGCTCACCAGGCGGCCATGGAAGAAGTCACGAACCTGCTGGGCGACCTCGGCGGCGTCGAACTCAATGCCCTGCTCGCCATAGAGCTCGAGGGCGAAGTCGATAAGCGACGTGGGGTCGATCGGCAGACGGTCGCGCAGGATGTTGATGATGCCGATAGCGGCACGACGCAGCGCATAGGGGTCGGAGGAGCCGGTCGGGGGCTCGCCGATGGCAAAGATACCGGCAATGGTATCGAGCTTGTCGGCACAGGCCACGATGCAGCCAGCGGTGCCCTCGGGCAGCTCGTCACCGGCAAAGCGGGGACGATAGTGATCGCGAATGGCGTGGGCGACCTCGTCGTTCTCCCCCATCGCGGTCGCGTAATAACCGCCCATCACGCCCTGCTGGCTCGTAAACTCGACGACGGCGTTAGACACCAGGTCGGCCTTGCACAGGTGCGCGGCGCGAGCAGCGTCGGCGGCCAGGTGGGCGCCCAGATGGGCCTCGCGAGCGATGGCAAGCGCGAGTTGCTCAATGCGCTCGGACTTGGCGAGCACGCTACCGAGCTTCTCCTGGAAGGCGACCTTGGCCAGACGCTCGCGGAACTCGTCGAGGGAGATCTTCAGGTCCTCCTCGTAGAAGAACTTGGCGTCGTCCAGACGGGCGCGCACGACGCGCTCGTTGCCGTCAATCACGCGCTCGGCATTCTCGGGCTTGCTGTTGGAAACGACCACGAACTCACGCGTGAGCTTGCCCTCGCCGTCATAGATCGGGAAGTAGCGCTGGTTGGTGAGCATGGACTCGCAGATAATCTCGTGCGGGACCTTGAGAAACTCCTCATCGAAGGTACCGACGAGCACCGTCGGCCACTCGCAGAGGTTAATGACCTCCTCAAAGACCTTCTTGGGCGTATCGACATGGCAGCCGGGACGGGCAGCCTCGACCTCGGCGATACCGGCAAGGATGACCTCACGACGACGCTCGGCAGAAAGCACACCGGCGTCCTCGAGCACCTGCTCGTAAACAGCGGGGCTGGCAACCACATAGTCGCCAGGGCCAAGTACGCGATGACCGCGCGTGGTGTTGCCGCTCGTCACGTCGGCAAACGACACGGGCACAACATCCTCGCCCAAAAGGCAGCAGATCCAGCGGACCGGACGAACAAAGGTCGCATGCTCGTGACCCCAGCGCTGGCTGCGGTAGTTGGGCCACTGCAGGCCGGCGATGGTCTTCTCGCACAGAGCGGTCAGAATCGGCGTAGCCGGTGCGGAAGGAATGTTCTTCTCGGCGAACACATACTCGCGACCGTCAGTGTCCTCGCGACGGACCAGGTCCTCGGCAGCCACACCGCACTTGCGGGCAAAGCCCTGGGCGGCCTTGGTGGCGTTACCGTCAGCGTCGAAGGCAATGTTGGCCGCGGGGCCACGCTTGACCTCGTGAACCTCATCGGTCGCGGTGGCGACGTCGGCAACGAGTGCAGCCAGACGACGCGGGCTCGAGATCACACGGACCTCGCCGTGGGCCAGACCGGCCTCATCGAGACCCTTGGCGATCATGGTGCCAAGCTGCTTGACGGCATTGTTCAGCGGCGCGGAGGGCATTTCCTCCGTACCGATCTCAAACAGGAAATCCTTAGCGTCTGCCATGGCTTACGCCACCTCGCCTTCCTGATCGGCATTCTCGTTGACTCCGGCGACCTCGGCCATATAGGCCTCGCAGCACGCCTTGGCGACGGCGCGGACGCGCAGGATGTAGTTGGCACGCTCGACTGCGGACAGGGCGCCGCGGGCATCGAGCAGATTGAAAGCGTGGCTGCACTTCATGACACAGTCGTACGCCGGCAGCGGCAGCTTGCGCTCCAGGCAGGAGTGGCACTCGGCCTCGTAGTCGTCAAACTTCTGACGCATCATCTCGACGTTGGCGACCTCAAAGTTATAGGCACTGAACTCGCGCTCGTTCTCGAGGAACACGTCGCCATAGGTCATGGGCGTTCCGTCGGGCAGATAGCTCCACACCAGGTCGTAAACGGAGTTGACGCCCTGGGCATACATGGCGATACGCTCCAGGCCGTAGGTGATCTCGACGGGCACGGGGTCGACCTCGATGCCGCCCACCTGCTGGAAGTACGTAAACTGCGTGACCTCCATGCCGTTGAGCCAGACCTCCCAGCCAAGGCCCCAGGCGCCAAGGGTCGGGCTCTCCCAGTCGTCCTCGACAAAGCGGACGTCATGGTCGTTGGGGTCCAGGCCGATAGCGGCAAGAGACCCCAGGTAAAGCTCCTGGGCGTTTACCGGCGACGGCTTAATGAGCACCTGGAACTGATAGTAGTGCTGCATGCGGTTGGGGTTCTCGCCGTAGCGGCCGTCGGCGGGACGGCGGCAAGGCTGCGCATAGCAGGTGCGCCACTCGGCGGGACCGAGCGAGCGCAGCGTGGTCGCGGTATGGAAGGTACCGGCACCGACCTCGGAGTCATAGGGCTGCATAATGACGCAGCCCTGCTCGCCCCAGTACTGCTGGAGACGCAAGATGATGTCTTGGAAGGAAAGCGATGAAGCGTTCATGCCTCTAATATCCCCTCGTCGAAACGATTACACGGTTAGGTACTGTACTATAGCGGTTTTTAGTCGATAGCGCCGATGCGGTTGAGCGGCCAGTAGCGCACAAGCGCCACAGCGATCAAATCAGAGCGATCGACGGGACCAAAGTAGCGTGAGTCGGCAGAGTTTTCGCGGTTGTCGCCCATCACCCACACGCACCCGTCGGGAACGGTGTAGGGATAGCTTACCTGAGCGCCGGGCGCTTGGACCGAAAGTGGCCAGCTCATGCCCGTCGTATAGTCCTCGTCGAGCGCTTGGCCGTCAACGACCACCTTGCCATCCTGCAGGTCGACCGTCTGGCCGGCCGTGGCAATAACACGCTTGACAAGAACATCATGCTCGGAGGTGCCATCGGGGTTGTGAAACACCACGATATCGCCCTGCTTGACGGGCTGACCGAGCTCGAGGCTCACCTTTTGTGCCAGGATCTGGTCGCCAATCTCGATCGTGTCCTCCATAGAGCCGGTGGGCACCACAAAGGGCTCGACCACAAAGGTGCGGATCAGGAAGGTGGCCACGAGCGCGATCGCGATGACCGCGATCCACTCAAAAGCGCCCCTCAACGCGGAATGTTGCGTAGGAACCATACTCACTCCTCGCTCTGCGAATACGAAGCGTCAAGGATCTCCTGCGCGTAAGCGCGCTCCTCGGGCGTGAGCCGCGCCGTCTCGATCAGATCGGGACGCCAGCGGCAGGTGCGCTCGATGGCGTTCTTGCGACGCCAGGCATCGACCTTGGCGTGATCGCCGCTCACAAGCACCGGAGGCACGCCCTCGCCGTTGAACTCGGCAGGACGGGTGTACTGCGCGTACTCGAGCAGGCCTCCATCCTCGGCGGTCGAGAACGACTCGTCGACGTTGCTCATCTCGTCACCAAGGGCGCCGGGGATGAGGCGTACGACAGCATCGGCAACGACCATAGCGGGAAGCTCGCCGCCCGTGAGCACGTAGTCGCCGATCGACAGACGCTCATCGGCATACGCATACGCGCGCTCGTCGACGCCCTCGTAGCGACTGCACACAAACAGCAGGCGCTCACTTTTGAGCAGGCGCTCGGCCACATGCTGCGTAAAAGGCTCGCCACAGGGGGTAAAGAACACCACAGTGGGCTTGGGACCCTCTGCGCTAATGGCCTCGATGGCCTCTGCGATAGGCTCGACCTTCATGAGCATGCCCTGCCCGCCGCCGTACGGCTCGTCATCAACGGTACGATGACGGTCGTGCGTCCAGTCACGCAGGTTATAGGCCTTAAAATCAAAAAGGCCGGCCTTGCGGGCGCGGCCCAAAATCGATGTGGACATGACGGGCTCAAACATCTCGGGAAAGACCGAAAGGGTCTCAATCAGCATGTTGTCCTCCCTACTTGTCCATATCGATCAGGCCGTCCATAACATGGACGGAAATTGTTCCTGTGTCGGGAAGATCGAGCACAACCTGCTCGATCACGGGAATCAGTACCTCGCCGTACCGATCGCCCTCGACAACCCAAACATCGTTAGCGGGCGTCGACATGATCTCGACGATCGTGCCGAGCGAACCGAAGCGCTCGTCGACCACCTCGCGACCCATCAGGTCGGTATAGGCAGCATCGAGCGAATCGAGCTCAAAGTCGTCACGATTTGCCAGCACGTAGCATCCCGTGATGCCCTCGGCGGCCGTCAAGTCGTCAATGCCCTCAAACGAGACCAGATCGCCATCGCCCGTATCGGTGACGGACACGACCGTGCAAAAGCGGTCGCGCTTGAGCGCCGGCGGCGTCAGGGCGACGCGCATACCCGGCTCTAATACAGAAGGAAGCCCCCGCAGCGGCTGCGCGAGGACCTCCCCCTTCCTTCCGTGCGGCTTGACCACACGGGCGATGTTTTTGTACTGGGACCTCAAGGTCCTAGCCCAGAACCTCTACCTCGACAGCAGTGTCGAGGCGAGCGGCCAGTGCACGGGCGAGCGTGCGAATGGCCTTGATGGTACGGCCACGACGGCCGATGACCTTAGCGACGTCATCCTCGGCGACCGAAACCTCAATCGTAGAGGCGTCGTCACCATCGATGACCTCAAGGCTCACGGAATCCGGGTCGTCGACGATCTGAACAACGAGATATTCGACGAGATCGGCGATGCGATCTGAGAGCATTGCCTCACCCTCGAGCTGTGCAGCGTCAACCTCAGGCACGATTTACTCCTCGGCGCCCTCAGCGGCCTCAGCGGCAGCCTTAGCGGCCTCGGCCTCTTTGGCGAGCCGCTTCTTGGACTTCTTGACGACGGTCTCGGTCTTCTCGCCCTCGTTGGCGGCCTTGACCAGAGCGGCGACGGCGTCGGTGAGCTGAGCGCCCTTGGACTGCCAGTCGGCGATCTTCTCGAGGTCGAGGTTGATGGTCTTGGGGGCGGTCATCGGGTTGTAGCGGCCAACCTCCTCGATGATACGACCGTCACGCGGGGCGCGGGAATCGGCGACGACGACACGGTAGTACGGACGCTTCTTAGCGCCGTGACGAGCAAGGCGAATCTTGACTGCCAAAGGAAACTCCTCCAACCAAGCAGCTTTAGGCTGCAACTACAAACAAACAGTTGAACATAATACGCCATCGACGCGGGCAGGTGAAGTCCGTGAGACCAACTTCTTCGGTGTAGTCGAGGGCAAATCCATATCTTAGACAAGAATTCGGGATTTGCAAGCACATACACGCACCCCACATGAGCTGTGCGGTATACTCATGACATGGAAAGACGCGAACATACATACGGTTATGAGGATGCCATGGGCGTCACGCCGCCTCCCTGGACGGGTCCGGCGGTGGGCCTCATGGACCTCGATGCGTTTTTTGCGAGCGTGGAGATGCTCGACCATCCCGAATGGCGCGGAAAACCGCTCATCGTGGGCGGAGACGCCGATTCGCGTGGCGTCGTGTCCACGTGTTCATATGAGGCACGTCGCTTTGGCGTGCACTCCGCCATGCCCTCGGCCGAGGCACGGCGTCTGTGTCCTCAGGCCATTTGGACACACGGGCACTTCGACCGCTACCGCGAGGTGAGCGCGCAGGTCATGGCGATTCTCGCCGACGAGACCCCGCGCGTCGAGCGCGTATCCATCGACGAAGCCTTTATCGATATCACACCGGGTCGCTTTGCGCCCGAAGACCCGCTGCTGGTTGCGCGGCGTATAAGCGACCGCGTGGCAGCGCTGGGAGTGACCTGCTCCATTGGCGTGGGCTGCAACAAGACGGTCGCAAAGATCGCAAGCGAGCGGGATAAGCCGTTTGGGATGACCATCGTGCGCCCCGGGACGGAACAGCGCTTTTTGGCCGCGCTACCAGTGTCTGCCATGAGCGGCATCGGGCGCTCGGCCGAGGAGCGACTGCGCCGCATGCGCATCTACACCCTCGGCGAGCTATCACGTGCACCGGAATCCACCTTGGCCTCTATTTTTGGCGTCAACGGCGAACGCATGCGCCAGCGTGCACTGGGACTCGAAATCTCCGAAGTCACGAGTCTCGATGAAGAGCGCGAGGTCAAGTCGGTCAGCAATGAACGCACCTTTGCTAAAGATTTGACTGAGCGTGGGGATATTGAGGCGGCGATTGCGCTGCTGGGCGAGTCAGTGGGACGCCGTCTGCGCCGTCAGGGACTAACAGGCGCCACGGTAACGCTCAAGCTTAAGTATTCGTATGGAAACGGTCGCTCGGCACAGCGCCGGCTGCCTCATCCGACCGACGATGAGAACATCTTCGTGGCGGTTGCACTCGAACTGCTCGGCAACATCTGGCAGGAAGGAATGCACGTTCGCTTAGCAGGCATCGGCATGAGCGACTTTGACCATCGGGGCGGCATCCAGACCGACCTGTTCTGCGAAGTCGACGACCGTGGAGCCCAATCCAGCGACCGCCGCGACCTCTCCGTCGCCATCGACGCCGTCCGAGACAAATTCGGCGACACCGCCCTATCCTTCGGCCGCCAATCCCGCTTCAACGATTAGTCCCTGACGCAAAAAGAAAGCCGGGTAGCTGCGGAAAACCGCAACTGCCCGGCGATATGCGTGAGGGTAGCTAAACCCCGTCTCAAATGAGCTACTAGAGGAGATTGAGGGGGAGCTGGGGGGCGTCTCCCCAGAGTTTCTCGAGGCGGTAGAAGTCGCGGGCTTCGGGAGTGAAGACGTGGACGACAACCGAACCGTAGTCCATGAGCATCCAAGTCTTCTGCTCGCGGCCCTCGATGGAGAACGGATGCTCGCCGCAAGCCTCGGCGACCTTCTCCTCGATCTCGTCGACAATTGAATCGACCTGGCGGTTGTTGGTACCGGTGGCAAGCACAAAGTAGTCGCATACGTCGGAAAGCTCGGTCAGGTCGAGCACCTGAACGTCCTCGCCCTTCTTGTCGTAGGCGGCCTGCGCGGCGGCGCGGGCGACATCCTCGGCGGCGACACCGCTCGCAGACAGCGAGGCGGCAGTGCGGTCGGACGTGGCGACGAAGCTCTTGTGCTCCACACCTTCAAGAATCTGCTCGTCGGTCATGGTCTCGTCGGCCATGGAATACCTCTTTCTAGACAGCCCGAGCTAGCGCAGCTGGGCGTAATGGTTGTAAATCGAAATAGCCGTGGGATAAAGATAGCGCCCGGACTGGATCACATAGACCAGACCCTGCGCAAAACAGGAGAAGAACAACTCGTCGAGCGTCGACTCCCCCACCATCTTGCGCAGCGCATGTGCATAGTCGCCGTGGCGGTTGGGCTCGATGGCATCGGCCACAAAGACCACCATATCGAGCGGCGTCATGTCGCAGGCACCCACGGTGTGACGGTCGACAGCCTGGAAAACGGCCGGCGACAGCTCGGGAAAAAGCTGCGGAAGCTCATAGGCGGCAACAGGGCCATGCAAAAGCGGCGTCGCGGCGGAAGGAGAGCCGGCAATCTTAATGCCGTAATGCAGAGCGCGCGTGACCAGCTCGTCGTCGGAGAGCACTTTGTCCCAGTCATGGATCAGACCGGCGGCAGCGGCATCAAAGCGGTCGACGCCGTAGACCTCGGCCAGATGAAGTGCGGTCTCGGCAACACCCAGCGAATGCACATAGCGCTTGCGCTTATCCTTCATGCGAACATCGAGCAGCTCTTGAATGCGCTTGAGCAGCGCGCGCTCATCGCCCTCAAACTGATCCTCTACCGACAACGTAGACCCCCATCACTCAAAATCTTCTTGGCCCAAATCGGCATATAGCCTGCGTTTGCGAATGTAGCCGAGCACGGACTCGCTCGTAAGATAGCGCACGCTCATACCGCGGGCAACACGCTTGCGAATGTTCGTCGAGCTGATCGCCAGCGCCGGAATCTGAATATAGCGCACGTCGAACGGCAGCCCCGACTCTTTGATTCGGGCACGCGCCGTATCGATATCAAAGCCCGGTCGCGTCGCCGCAATAAAGGTAGCAAGCTCAGCAATTCGTTCGGCATCATGCCAGGTCACAATATCGATAATCGCGTCGGCGCCCGTAATAAAGTAGAGCTTTACCTGCGGCGGGTAAAAGTCGCGAAGGGCATGAAGCGTATCGGCCGTATAGGTTACGCCCGGACGGTCGATCTCGAACCGGCTCGCCAAAAAGGCCGGGTTCGCGGCGGTGGCGAGGACCGTCATGGCATAACGGTCCTCGGCAGGCGTCACCGGCTTGTCAAGCTTAAAGGCAGGAGAGCCCGCCGGCATAAAGAGCACAGCGTCCAAGTCGAGCGACTCGCGTGCCTGCTCGGCAGTCACCAAGTGCCCGTAATGAATCGGGTCGAATGTGCCGCCCATAATGCCGAGCCTAAACTCCTGCCCGTCCTCTAGAGGAAGCTCGGGCAGACCGATTCCACCGCGCAGCGACATGGCTTACTCGCCCTCCGAGGTCTCGGCATCGTCCTCGGCATCCGCCGCATCGACAACCTCGACGCCCTCATCCGCAGCATCGGCCACGTCAATGGCCTCGACGGCAACGTCCTCGCCAGCATCCTCGAGCTCCTCGTACTCCGAGAAGTCCTCGGCGCCCTCAAAGTCAAAGGCGCGCTGGCAAATGCGGACCTCGTCGCCCGCACGGCAACCGGCCTTCTCGAGCGCGTCGTCAACACCCATACGCGCAAACTTATGCTGCAGGTAAATGACGGCTTCCTCGTTTTCCCAGTCGGTCTGGATGACCATGCGCTCGATGGCACGACCGACCACGCGGAAGGCACCGGGCTCTTCCTGGACAATGCGGAAACGCTTCTCGCGCTGCAGGCGGCGACGCTCCCACTCCTCGTCGCGCAGATCGACCGGCTCATCAGAGACCGCCAGCTCGGCGCGAAGCTTAGCCACCTGCTCGCCCACGGCAAGCATCAGCGTGTTGAGGCCGGCGCCCGTAACAGCAGACACGGCAAAGAACATATGGCCATCGTCGAGCGCCGCACGCTTAAGGTCGGCAATCTTGTCGGCCGTGCCCGGCGCATCACACTTGTTGGCAACGACGATCTGCGGACGCTCCGAAAGCTCGGCGCCATACTGCTCGAGCTCGCGGTTGATGATGCGATAGTCCTCGACCGGATCGCGATCCTCAAAACCACCCGTCATATCGACGACGTGCATGATGAGTGCCGTACGCTCAATGTGGCGCAGGAACTGGTGACCCAGGCCCTTGCCCTCGCTCGCGCCCTCGATGAGACCGGGGACGTCGGCAACGACGTAAGAATATTCGCCGGCACGCACCATGCCGAGGTTCGGCACGAGCGTGGTAAACGGGTAGTCAGCAATCTTGGGGCGGGCGGCACTCATGCGCGCAATGAGCGATGACTTACCCACCGAGGGAAAGCCCACAAGCGCGGCATCGGCCATAAGCTTCATCTCGAGCTCGATCCAGTGTTCCTCGGCAGGCTCGCCGAGCTGGGCAAAGGCCGGAGCGCGACGCACCGACGTCACAAAGTGTGTGTTGCCCAGACCGCCGGCACCGCCGGGCGCCACGACGACGCGCTCGCCGTCGTGCACCAGGTCGGCAATCTCGAACATCGGGGTCTGCGTCTCGGGATCGAGCTCGCGCACCACGGTACCCATAGGGACCTTGAGAATCAGGTCCTCGCCGCTCTTACCGTTACGACGGGCACCCTGCCCGTGCGTGCCGCGCTCGGCGCGGAAGTGATGCTTAAAGCGGTAATCGATCAGCGAAGACAGCTGAGCATCGGCCTGGATGACGACATTGCCGCCACGACCGCCGTCGCCGCCATCGGGGCCGCCCTTGGGGACAAATGCCTCGCGCCTAAACGACATGCATCCGGCTCCGCCGTCGCCGCCGCACACGTTAATGCGGCTGATATCGGTGAACTGTGACAACAGAATCGCCTCCTACAAAAAAGAGGGAGACCCTTGAATCCTAAAACTCAAGTGCCTCCCACATATGTGCTCTATGAAGGGTGAATTACGCGTTCGCGAGCGGGCGTACGCTGACCCTGTGCTTGATACCCTTGTGGAACTCAACGGTACCGTCGACCAGCGCGAACAGCGTGTCGTCCTTACCACGGCCAACGTTCTCACCCGGGTGGATGTGCGTGCCGTGCTGACGGACGAGAATCGTGCCCGTGGTTACCGTCTGGCCGGCATAGCGCTTCGTGCCAAGGCGCTGACCGCGGGAGTCACGGCCATTACGGGAGGAACCGAGTCCTTTTTTGTGTGCCATTGTGTATACCTACTCTTTCGTTACGAGTGTAATCTACTCGGCGACGGGAGCCTCGGCAACAGCCTCGGCCTCTGCCTTGACAGCCTTCTTGGCGCGGGACGTAGCCTGGACCTTCACGATCTTCAGCTTGGTGAGCTGCTGACGGTGACCCTTCAGACGACGATAGCGCTTACGCTTGTGGAACTTGAAGACCAGCTGCTTCTCGCCCTTGAACTGCTCAACGATCTGAGCGGTAACCTTGGCCTTGGCCAGCTTGTCGGGATCGGTGACGATCTTCTTACCATCGTTGAGGAAGATAACCGGCAGGGTGACCTTGTCGCCCTCATTGCCCTCGATCTTCTCGACGGTGATGACATCGTCGGTGGCGACCTTGTACTGCTTGCCGCCCGTGTTAACGATTGCGTACATGTTTACTTGCCCTTCATGCATCAGTTAGTGCAACAGCCGAATATAGTAGCAGGCGAAAATACCCCCGTCAACGAGTATGTGGAGCAAATCCACAAGTTCGCACAGGTATGGGGCTGACGAGTCGGCCCTCGTCGTCCTCGCATGCTTGATTCTGACGCTCGACATCGTAGGAGCAGATGGTCACGAGGTCTTGCATACCGGTGGAAACAATAGGTGCATCCACGCCCGGGGTCAAGCCCTGCAACAAAACATCAGCAGCAGAAAGCAAAATTTCCGGACGCATAGAGCCCTCGTTGTCGGCATGGGTGTCGAGCATGAGAACCAAATGGTCCGGGCGCTCCCCCGCCGTGAGCTCATAGCCAACGAGCGTGTGATCCAAATCCAAGCGCTTGCTCTTTTTGCCGCGCGCGTAGTCGATGCCATGATCCGCGCGCAGCGTGTCGATCGCACGACGCACCTCGTCGGCGCTTACGGGCGCCTCGGGATCCAGGTGTAAGTCGATGCGATACGACAGGCGCGTGAGCTGCGCCGTCAATGCCGGCGTGCGCACGTCGATGTACGCCGCCTCGATGGGCGCCAGATCGGCCGGAGACGCCGCAGCTAGGCGCTCAAACGCCTCGTCGAGCGCCACGAACTCGGTCATAAACAGGTCATACCACTCGCAGGTCGACGACGTACCAACCGGTAGCGCCGAAGAGAAGCCCACGCGCATGTGCGGAGAGAAGCCCTGCGTGACGGCATAGGGAAGTCCCGCACGGCGCACGATGCGCTCAATGGTATGGATCACTTCGAGATGGCCCAGGTACTTAAGGCGATCGCGCTTGCCATAGCGAACACGAAGTCTAAAGAGCGTGGGGTTGTCGGTCAGGCGCTCACTCATGCGCGATCACCCATCAATACATTCTTGGCGTGGAGCGTGGGGCAGATCCCGCAGCCGGTGCACGACGTACGGGTGCAGTCGGGAGTCGTGACGCCCTCGAGCGAGCGACGGTACTCGCGCTCGAGGAAACCGCGCGTGCAGCCGGGGCTCACATGCTCCCACGGCAGGCGCCAGTCCAACTCGTAGGGCAGGTGCACGAGCTCATTGAGGTCGATGCCGTTTTTGGCAGCAGCCTCCTTCCAGTTATCGAGCGAGAAATGCTCTACCCAGGCGTCAAAGCGAGAGCCCGAGCGCCAAGCATCGATGATGACGGGCGTCATGTCGCGACCGGCGCGGGACAGCGCGGCCTCGATGAGCGAAGTCTCGGCATCGTGGTAATGCACGCGGACGGCACGGTTGCGAACGCTCGTGATAAGCAGCTTCTGGCGACGCTTGACGTCGTCGTAGTCGAGCTGCGGGCACCACTGGAACGGCGTGGCGGCCTTGGGGATAAAGACCGAAACCGAGATGGACACCGAGATCGAGCCGCGACGAGCCTTGGGCACCACGGAACGACCGAGCTCCAGCACGTGATCGGCCAGATTGGCGATGGCCACGATGTCCTCGTCGCGCTCGCCGGGAAGGCCCATCATAAAGTAGAGCTTCATGCGGTTCCAGCCGGCCTCGAAGGCCGCCTTGGCCGCACGGTCCAGGTCCTCCTCGGTCACGTTCTTGTTAATGATGTCGCGCATGCGCTGGCTGCCGGCCTCGGGCGCGAACGTCAGTCCGCCCTTCTTTTCGCCGGCGACCGACTCGGCCATATCCACGCCAAACGAATCCAGGCGCTGCGACGGAATAGACACGCGAATACCCGTATCCTCCAGGCGACGGTTGAGCCTGCCGAGCACGTCGCGAATGCAGGAGTGGTCGGTCGTGGAGAGCGAGGTCAGCGACACCTCGTCATAGCCAGTCTTTTCCAGACCCTGAATCACCGACGAGACAATCTGGTCGGCCGAGCGCTCGCGCACCGGGCGATACGTCATGCCAGCCTGGCAAAAACGACAGCCGCGGGCGCAGCCGCGCAGGATCTCGATAGACAGGCGGTCGTGGACCAGCTGCGCATAGGGCACGCACGACTGCGACAGCGGATTCGTGGCGCCGAAATCCTCGACGACGCGCTTGTAGACCACGGTCGGCGCATCCTTGCCCTCACGCGGCACGGTGTAGCCATGCGGCGAGCAGGGCTCGTCGTGACGAACCTCATAGAGCGACGGCACGTAGTTGCCACCAATGGATGCAAGCTGCTCAACAATCTGCGCGCGCGGGACTCCTTCGTCACGCAGGCGGCGATGCAGCTGACAGGTCTCGAGCAGCGATTCCTCGCCCTCACCGATGAGGAGGACATCGAAGAAGGCCGCGTACGGCTCGGGGTTGTACACCGAGGGGCCGCCGGCGATGATGATGGGGTCGTCTTCGCCTCGGTCGGCCGCTAACAGCGGAATGCCAGCGAGGTCGAGTGCCTCGAGGAAGTTCGTCACCGCCATCTCGTGCGGCACATGCAGACCGACGATATCAAACGAAGCGACCGGCGCTGCACCCTCGAGCGACAGCAGCGGAATACCCGCCTCGCGCATGGCGTCGCCCATATCGGGCCACGGCACATAGCCACGCTCGCAAGAGATGCCCTCGGCCTGGTTAAGAATGTTGTAGAGGATGGCGATGCCCTGGTTGGGCAGACCAACCTCGTACACATCCGGGTAGATCAGGCAGCAACGGTAGTCGGCATCGGCCTTAGAAAGCGTGCCCCACTCGTGATCGATATAGCGGCTCGGCTTCTCGACCTTGGCGAGCAACGGCTCAATTAAATGAAAACAGTCTTGGTATGCAACGCGCAACGGAAAACCCCTAAGCAGCGAGATCTGATGCGTCCTGATAGGACGCCATAGGACGGGTAGCGCCCGCGACCGTGGTCACCAGATCGCGAACGCGGGAGAACGTGGCAGTGACCACCTCGTTGGCACGGCTGTAGTCGACATCGCGCTCGTAGAGCGAAACAAGCGCACGGCCCATGCCGTAGGTGCCCGCGGCAGCAGTGAGCGCCTTGACGGCAAACCCAATATGCGGCGTCTGTTTGACGAGCGCGCGGGTGACCGCGCGGATCACAAGACCGCCGGCAAGCACGCCCGCGACCTCGTAGCCGCGCTCAGGCTTAATGCCGCGTCCAAAGACGGCAGCGAGCTCAAAGAGCATGCCCACCTGCGCCAGCGCCATAACGGGATAATCGGCGCCCGGCAAAAACACCAGTGCACCGGTCGCCATATTGGTGAGCGCGCACGAGGTGATGATACGATTGGCCGCCGCGATGCGCATGAAGGCAAAGTTCGCCGCAAAAGCCGTTTCCTTGTCGGTGCGGTCGAGAATCCAGCGGGCAAGCGTCTCGAGCAGATACGTCTTATCGGTTGCCGCTACCACGCCGAGCATGGGCGTAGACTCCTCGATAAACGGCACCTCCACAGCAGACTCGGCAAGCACGCACACGGGTGCGCCGGCGATCACGAGCTCCTGCACGGCAATCTCCAAGCGATCGGAACCACACGAGAGCACCAGCACCACATCGGTATCGGTCTTTGGAGCAATTCGCTCCTCCCCCAGACGCTCGACGCGCACAATGCCCGAGGTCGTCTGCGGCACAAAGGCGTCACGCACCGTCTCGGCCAGAAAGCGCGAGGCGGACGAATCCAGATAGACCGAAACGCGCACCGGCGTATCGGAATCCTTCTTAACGGACGCGCCCATCTTAAAAGCGCGGGTCAGCTTATCTACGGGAATTTTCATAGCAAACCCCTCCAGCGGTTACGCGGCGCCCGAACGATGCCGCCATATGGATTGTACGATACCCACCGTCAGCAGCTGAATCATCATCGAAGACGAGCCAAAGCTAATAAACGGTAGCGGAATACCGGTAATCGGCATCATGCCGATGCACATGCCGATGTTTTCGAAGGTCTGGAACGCCCACATGCCAACGATGCCCACACACGAAAGACGTAAAAACAGCGACTCACACTTAAAGGCGACGCGAATCGTCGAAAAGATCAGCAGCACGTAGAGGCACAGGAGCAAAAAGGAACCACAAAAGCCAAAGGTCTCGGACAGAAAGGCGAAGACGAAGTCGGTGTGGAACTCAGGCAGAAAGCCGCCGGCTGACTGCGTCGCATGGCCCAAACCCTTACCAAAGAAGCCGCCCGAGCCAACGGCGATAAGCGACTGCTGCAGGTTGTAGGCATCGTCCGAATCGGCATTATCGGGGTCGATAAAGACCGTCAGACGGTTCATCTGATACTGCTTGATGAGCACATCGTGGCCGAGCAGCGAATCAAAGACCGAATCGAGCGCCAGGACGAGGGCCACCAGGCCCACGAGCAGGGCCAGGGTCGACAGCACCCATTCGCGGCGTGCACCGCTCATGCAAATGACGATGGCGCCCGAAACCAGCACGACCAGGCCCGAGCCCAGGTCGCCCATGGCGACGACGGCCAAAAACGGAATGGACAGCATGCCGCAGAGCTTGACGTAGTCGCGAACGGTATCGATGCGACCGTTATACTGCGAGCCAAGCGTAGCAATAAAGAAGATGGTGATGAGCTTGGCAAGCTCAACCGGCTGGAATGTCAAGCCGATACCGGGAATCTTGATCCAGCCCGTCATGCCCAGACCGCCCGTATAGGACAGACCCGGAATCTTGGGCGAGAAGATCACGATCAGGTCGATGACGAGCAACGCCGTCGAGAAATTGGAAATACCGCGCAGGTCGGTACGCCAGACCAGCACCGCCAGCACCGTGCCGATGCCAATTCCCAGCAGATGGCGTGAGAACGAAGCATCGGCCTTAAACTGCGAAGCCGACCAGATAATGATGGCACCGTAGGCGACGAGCGCCACAGTAGCCACGAGCACACCGATATGCACCTTTTGGCGAAACGTGCCGCGCGAGGCCGAAAGTTGCTTGTTGACACGGTCCAGGCTGCTGCGAGAGCCGGTCTTGGTTGAACGGAACAGATCCGCCGGAGAAAAATCCATCGCAACCTCCTATCGAACCGAAGAATCGCCCGAGGCCGAAGAGGTATCGGGCTCGTCATAAATCACGCCGAGCACGTCGCGCACGACATGCATCGCGGTATCTGAGCCACCGCCGCCCTGCTCCAGGACGGTAGCGATGACATACTTGGGATCATCGGCCGGTGCATAGGCGCAGAACCACGCGTATTCGTCCTCGCCACTTTTCTCGCCCGTGCCCGACTTGCCGTATACCTGCGGCGTCAGGGTGCCAAAGTGCGCCGCCAGGGACGTCGATGCCGTGTAAATCACGTCGTGCATGCCGTTGCGAACAAGAGCCAAATCCGAATCGCTGTTGATCTTGGCCTCCAGGCGCTTCTTCTTGCCCTTGCCATTGTACTTATAGGCATCGCCGTCGCCATCGCGCGACACGGCAGACAAAAATACGTGAGGCACGTACTGTTTGCCGCCGTTGGCAAGACCCATATAGGCGCACGCCATCTGCAGGGGCGTCACCAGGATGTCGCCCTGGCCGATAGCAATGTTGGTCATATCGCCGGCATTCCACTTACGGTCCTCGGCAGAAGCGTCAGTGAAGTATGACTCTTTCCACTCGGCATCGGGAATACGACCCGCGCCCTCACTCGGCAGATCGATACCGCAGGTCTTGCCTAGGCCCCAGCGACGAAAGACCTCCTGCAGGCCCTCGGGATGTTGCTCGTCATAAAAGAACGCCTTACCCATGTCGTAGAAGACGGGGTCGCACGAGTTGGCGATACCCGACTGCAGCGTCATGGTGCCGTGGCCAGACGTCAGCCAGCAGCGCTTGCCCCAAGCCTTGCCCAGACCCGTCCAATAACCCGTGCAGTTGGTTGTCTGCGTTGAAGTGTAGGTTCCAAACTCAAGACCGGCCAGTGCCGAGAGCGGCTTGATGGTCGAGGCCGACATGTACTGTCCGCTAATGGCGCGGTTGAGCAGCGGGTGCGAACCCTTGTCATCATTGAGCTCGGTCCACACGTCATTTGAGACGCCGCCGATAAAGACGGACGGATCGAACTTGGGCTGGCTCGCCATGCCCAGGATCTCGCCATTGTTGGGATCGAGACACACCACAGCGCCGTTGCCGGCATTGCTGTAGCCAGTGGTCTTGGCAAGCTCGATAGCGCTCGCCAGCGCCGTCTCACAGGCCTGTTGGATCTTAAGGTCGAGCGTGAGCTTAATGTCGGAGCCGGCCTTCGCGGGCACGGCGCCGGCCTGACCGGTCACATTGCCCGAGGCATCGACCTTGACGGTCTGCTCGCCACGAATACCCTGCAGCAGGTTTTCGTAGTAGCTCTCAACGCCCGCCTGGCCCACGATATCGCCCGACTGGTACGTAATCTTGCCAGCAGAAGCATCATCATCGCCAGAGGTTTTCTTATTCTGGGCCTCGAGCTGCTCGGAGGTAATGGTGCCGGTATAGCCCAAGATATGGCATGCCGTCTCGCCGTATGGATACTGGCGCTCGGTACGCTCGGCAATCTTGACGCCCGGGAACTCGCCGGCGTGTTCCTTGATATAGGCAACCGTGGAGCGACGGACGTCCGTCGCGATGGTATGCAGGCTCTGAGCGCCCTCTGTATTGTCCTGAATATTGCGAAGGACCGCCACATAAGGCATTCCAAGCACGTTGGCAAGATGGCGAACCAGAACCTCATCCTCGGCAAGGTCGCGGTAGGCCACGACAGCAAGTGAGGGACGGTTCTGGACAAGCGCCACGCCATTGCGGTCGAGGATGCGGCCGCGCACAGCGGGTGTGGTAACGGTGCGAGTCTGATTACTATTGGCCTGCTTCTCGTAATAGTCCGACGAGACCATCTGCATGCCCCACAGCTTGACGGCAAGTGCCGCAAACATCGCGCCCACACCCGTGGTGAGGATGGAAAAGCGGCCCTTAAAGGCGGTCGCCGCGGTATTGCCCTCGCCCTCGGTGGCGCGCGGGGCCGTTCCATGCTGTGTATCGTAGGTAAAACGGGAATCGCCTCGACGCATGATGACCAGCGCGACCACGATGGCCACAACCAGCACGATACCGGCGATAATAACCGTCATCTGGGAAGACATCTACGGGCCTTCCCTATTTGAGCTTGCGGGTCTTGGGCTTAAAGCGCATACCCGTCTGGCGTCCGCCACGTGCGGAGAATCCATAGCCGGACTGCGGCACGACGCCGGACATCAAAAACGGAATGGCAACCAGACCCGTCAGGATCGAGGACGGCAGCGCATGGCCGAAGATCGCCACGACAAAGCTCGTCTCCAAACCCATAAACAGCAAGATGATGCTGTAGATCACATTAATGACGAGCGCAAAGGCGCCCACGGTGACGCCGCGCGCACTCGGGGTACCGCCCGTCTGACCGACGGCGCTGTGCACCAGGGCAAAAGAACCCACGGTCAGCAGGAGCGACATAACGCCCACCGGCACGGCAGCGGACAGGTCATAAAACAAGCCGCTGCAAAAACCGCACACGACGGCACGGGTCGGGTCGCCCGAGAACACGCTTAGGCACACCAGGATAATCATGAAGTTGACGCGACCTCCCGCAATGGAGATCTGCGGTGCCAGGCCTGCCTGCAGCAGCACACACACAATGGCGGCGATTACAAACGTGCGGGAGCTCATCCCCTGCTCGTGTAGATCCATGGACATGCCCCCTATTCGCTCGAGCCAGAATCGGTCGTCTCGGACGTGTCGGAACTGTCATCCGAGCTCTCGTCCTTCGTCTTGGTCGCAGCATCGCGCGACGTTCCCTGCGGCGTGCTGTTGGCCGTGCTCACGTCCTCATCCGAGGCCGACTGTTCGTCGGTCAGCGAGGTGATGACCAGCACTTCCTCGTTGTTCTCGGCCGTGGTCTGAGCGCGCACCACAATGGTGTAGTACACGTCGTTTGCCGATTTCTCAACCGACGAGACGGTGCCGAGCGGTAGACCCTTGGGGAACACGCCACCGATGCCCGAGGTCACGATGATATCGCCAACCTTAACGTCGGAGTCAACGCTCACGTACTCAAGACGCAGCGTGCCGTCAGCCTGACCCTGCAGCATGCCTTGGGCGCGCGTGTCCTGCACCATAGCGGACACGCCGGAGTTCTCGTCGCCAATCAGGCGCACGGTAGAGGTCTTGGCCGATACCTCGATAATCTGGCCGATAACACCGGCAGAGCTCGTCACGGGCATGTTGATGGTAAGGCCGTCGGCAGAGCCCTTGTCGATGGTAACGGTCGAGGTCCAGGCATCGCCGGAAGCACCAACGATACGAGCTGCGGTCGATTTGAGGTTATAGGTCGACTGCAGGCCGACCAGCCCCTCCAGACGCTCGGCGGTCTTTTGAGCCTCGGAGAGCTCAGCAACTTTAGAGGTCAGTTCCTCGTTTTGCTTCTTGAGCTCGTCGAGCGTGTCCTGCGACGCCGTAAGGTTAGAGAACACGTTGCCGATCGCATTGAAAGGAGCCGCCACAGCCGAGCCCACAAAGCGCACCGGAGAGGTAATCGTCGTTACGCCCGAACGCACGGCATGAATCGGCCCTGCCTCGCCCTCGCGGATGTAAAACGTGAGCAGCAACACCGAAATCAGGCTGAAAACAATCAACGGGCGCATACCCGTTGATTGTCGCTTGGTATTCAGATTTGTGGAGAAACCCGAAGATCGTGCCAAATGGAATCCACCTTTTGGAAATTAAGCATTGGTCTGGACGAAGCCGCCATCAAACGCATTGGCCTCGAGCACGCGGGCACAGCCGTTAACGACGTTATCGAGCGCCGTGGGGCTGACGTTGACCGAAACGCCGGTCTCATCGCGCAGGCGCACGTCGAGACCGCGCAGCAGCGCGCCGCCACCAGTCAGCAAAATGCCGTAGTACATAAGGTCCGAGGCAAGATCGGGAGGCGTAGCGTCGAGTGCGTCCTTGACGGCCTTGGCCATCTCGTCGAGCGGCTTGTTGAGCGCGCGACGAATCTCCTCGCTCTCGATGCGCACGGTCTTGGGCAGACCGGTGATCACGTCGCGGCCGTTGACCTCGACGTCGAGCTCGTCCTTGAGCGGCACGGCGGAACCGACCTTGATCTTGATGTCCTCTGCCGTACGCTCGCCGATGGCAAGGTTGTAGGCATCGCGAACGTGCGTGAGGATGGCCTGATCGAACTCGTCGCCGGCAATACGGATGGACTGCGAGACGACGATGCCGCCCATAGCGATAACGGCAACCTCGGTGGTACCGCCACCGATGTCGATGACCATGGAGCCGGTGGGCTCCTCGACAGGCAGGTCGGCGCCGATAGCAGCAGCCATGGGCTCCTCGATCAGGTAGGCCTGGCGAGCGCCGGCCTGGATCGTAGCCTCAAAGACGGCACGCTTCTCGACCGACGTGACGCCGGAGGGAACGCAAACGACAACGCGCGGACGCGGGGTCCACGGATAGCGCTTCTCGGAAGCCTTGTCGATAAAGTAGCGAAGCATGGCCTCGGTAACATCGAAGTCGGCGATGACGCCGTCCTTCAGGGGACGAACGGCCACGATGTTGCCGGGCGTACGGCCGAGCATGCGCTTTGCCTCGATACCGACCGCCAGGATGCGCTCGTCGTTCTTGTCGATGGCGACGACGGAAGGCTCGCGGATGACGATGCCCTTGCCGCGCACGGAGACAAGCGTATTTGCGGTGCCGAGGTCGATGGCAAGATCGCCCGCATAGCTACCGAAGAACATATCCATCAAAGAAAACAACGCAACTCCTGATGTGTTGGATGATTGCTGGAAAACTACTAGCTCATCATACTAGCGCAAGCCCGGCACCTCACTTGCGGTGAAGCACCGGGCAAAGCTAAATCCCATAAGGTCACTACTGGTTGTCAGCAGCCGAGAAATCCATATCGAGCGAGGAAACGGCCCAGCCGATATGGTTGTCGGAGCGCACGAATTTGACAGTGTACTCCTGCTCGCCGCCCTTGGACAGCGATGCCTTCACCTTGGCGGTCGTCTCGGTCATGGACTGATCCATGCCCTCGACGGACACGGTGGCGCCCTGCGGAATCGAGGAGATGATCATCGACTTGGCGTCCTCGGGCAGGCTCGAGGCCAGGCAAGACTCGGCCTTTGCGGTGTCACCGTCGCCGGCAGCCTGGAACAGATCGGTAACGACAGACTCCTGAGACGGGAAGCCAAAGCCGCGCGTGTAGGCAAAGCCCAGACCGCCCGCGGCGATCAAAATGAGCAGAAGCAGCACGATGAAGACTTTGAGACCCGTGTGGCGATGGCGACGACGGACCTTGGCCTGCTTACGATCCTGACGGTCCTGCTGGACCATCTCGGACTCGGACAGCGTAAAGAAGCCGGTGTCCGAGGGATCGGGCATAAACTGACCGGTCGCGCCCGTAGGATCGAGCGGATCGACGGCAGGAGCGTCCATCGCGGGCGCCGGAGCCGTGGCCATAGCCGTCTGGGCAGACAGCGCGGCAAGCGAATCATGCACGCGGGCAAGCTCATCGGCCTGCTCGGAAGTGAGCTGGTAGATGCCATCGGCAGTAGCGGCGTTAAAGGCGTCGAGTGCGTCGGAGGGACGGCCGGCGGCAGAAAGCGCCTGACCCATGCCGGCGTTGAGCGCACGCGTGTCGTCGCGGGGGCCGGCAAAGTCGATAGCCGTGCGGTAGGTCTCCACGGCATCCGCCGGACGGCCGAGCTTAATGAAGCAACGACCAAGCTCGCCCAGTGCGGCGGCAGGAGCCGGATTGGCGCCGTCGATGGCAGCCTGACGGAAGGCAGTACCCGCGTTGGCATAGTCGCCCGACTGGAACAGCGCGTTACCCAGGCCCAGATAGGCCTTGAACGGCGTGGCATAGGAAGCATCCTGCGTAGCAGCAGAGAACGCCTGGGCGGCCGTCGTGTAGTCGCCCACGGCGGCGAGCGCCTTGCCGCGGTTGGTGAGCAGCGCGCCGCGCTTGCCGTAGGTGCCGTCGTTGAGGGCGGCAGCATAAGCCTCGGCGGCCTCGGCATACATGCCCAGGTGCATCAAGGCGTTGCCACGAAGGTGATCGGCCTCGCCCATAATCTCATCGGGAGTCTTTGCCGCCCCAAGCATCTGGGCTGCAGCGGAAAAATCACCCGCGCGGTAAGCGGCGCGGCCCTGTTGGATCAGCTGGCTATTCAAGGAAGTCCCCTTTACTCGTGAACGGTCTCGACATGGACGATCTCGTCGCCGGCACGCAGCTGCGAAATCACATCGAGACCCTCGACCGTGGTACCAAAGACGGTGTAACCGGAATCGAGGTTATGCTGGGCGCCCAGGCAGAAGTAGAACTGCGAACCCGCGGAATCGGGATCCATGGAGCGCGCCATGGCAAGGGCACCATCGACATGGCTGTTGCGCGGATTGGTGGCAAACTCGCCCTTGATGCAGTAGCCAGGGCCACCGGTACCGGGCATGCCGTCGGGGCCCTCAAGACCGGCAGCGACGTCGGCACCGGACATATCGCGGGTATTGGGGTCGCCGCCCTGAATGACAAAGCCGGGCACATAGCGATGGAACTTAAGGCCATCATAGAAACCCATCGTGGAAAGCTCGCAGAAGTTCGCGACATGAATGGGAGCGCCCTCGCCGTCAAACTTGACCTTGATGGTACCCTTCGACGTCTCGATAACGGCGCACTCGTCGCCGGCAAGCTGATACTCGGGCGTGTAGAGCTCTTTCTTAAAACCAAACATGTGGTTCCTTCCTCGTGCGTTTAAAGCATATTTGTACGAATTGTAGCAATAAGCATGCGCTTACATCAATTGCGCACGTAGGTTATGCCGACTATGGCGAACTAATTTTAGGAACGCTGCTGCGGCTTCCAGGAGCCCACGTTGGCGTCGTACTGATTCAGCGCGCTGTTGCCGCCCTGTGCGATGGGCGCCAGGATCTCGCTTTGGTGGGAACTCATCGACTCACCATCAGGAATGGCCAGCGAGATGTCCCAGCTCTGACAGATCACGTCGACGCGCTCGTACATCCACTCGGCAAGCTGCTTTAAGTGGGCGATGTCATCCGCATAGACCGTATCGTCTTGCACCTTAAGGTTGTTGAGCTCATCTTGCGTCTTTTTGATCTGGTCGCGCAAGGCGTAGGCACTCTGCGACAGTTCCTGACGGGTGGACAGCGGCGTTCGAAGATAGCCGTTGTTAAAAGAATCGATGACCTCGCCGATCTGGTCCTCGTCACCGTAGGACACGATGGTCTGATACAGACCGTCGAGCCTGGTATAGAGCTGATCATCGGTGAGCACGGTTTCTTCCTGGACCACCTCGGCAGAATCGTCCTGCTTGGTATCGTCCTCAGTCGCCTCGCCCTTTTGGCGCGTGGGGAAGGTGGTTTGTGCAGCTTGGCCAAACTGGTCGTAGAAGCCAGACATAACACCCATGGGATCGGTCGTCACGAACCAATAGGCACCGCCGCAAACGACGGCAAGGACCGCGATGATAATGAGCGGCTTGGGGATATGACGCTTGTGCTTGTGATAGGCGTCCTCGTCGGGATGCACCTTGCGCTTGGGTTTTTGAGCATCGTCATGCAGGGAAACCGGCGTGGGAATATCGACCTTGGGGATGCCGAAATCCTTATCGAAAGCCGGCAGCACGCAGGTCTCGTTAGGATCGGCGGCGTCCGAAAGCACCGCAGCGGCAGAGGCCGGCGCATGAGGCACCTCGGTATCGATCTGCTCTTGCGTTAGGCGCGGAAAGCCTGCCGTGCGGCCCGCTGCCAGGTCGGATGCGGCCGCGTCCTCGGAGAGGATACCCGGAGCGGGGCGTCCGCATTTGGGGCACGTACGATCATGCGGAGAAAGACGGGCACCGCAGCCCTCACAGAACACGAACTCGGTGTGCTCGGGGCCATCGCCCGGACCCACATAGGCGTTGCAGTAGGGGCAGAACGAGGCGCCGTCCTCGATAGTCTTAAGGCAATGCGGGCAGATCACGGCATCCTCTTTTCGAAGCAATTCAAACAATCGAGGTTAGAGCATAACATCGCCACGGCCCCACAGGAACAAGGCACCAATTCAACATCGCCAGGGCGCGTAGCTACTTCTTCTTTTTGCTTGGCATCGAGACTTTGATGCCTTGGGCGGACTTGGTCACGCGAGAGCGCTTGGCTCCGGTACTCTTCTTTTTCTTGGGCTGGGCCTGGGCCACGCCCTCGAGTGCGCGGGCCTCGGCCTCGCGAGCGGTGCGATCTTCGCGGCGCTGCGCCATGTCGGCGGCGAAGCGCTTGGCAAAACGCTCGGCCGTCGAACCCGTCGAGCTCACCTTGCCGCCACCGCGACCTAGGTGGACGCGCACACCGCGGCCAAAACCAGTTGCAGCATGACGACGACGCGGCTTGAGCGAATCCATCATCGTGGCGAGCTTAAAGAACACCGAGCAGGTAAAGACCACGATGACAGCCAAGATAACCATCTGGCCCATCGACAGGTTGGCAATAGACAGCAGCTCTGGGAATCCGATAACGCCCACCAGGATGCCGGCGACTACAAACACAAAGAGCACCACACGTAAGGGCGTGAGAGGCTGCGAGATGCGCCAGATCAGGCTGACGCTCGCCGCGCACGACGTAAGCAGGCACATCGTAGACAGCGTAAGCTGGGTAAAGCCAAACACGCGCGCCACAAAGATATCGAGCGCCGCAGCCAAAATGACCGCAATCGACGCCGGCAGTGCCCGCTTGAGCACGTTCGTCAGGAACGACCCCTTCACGCGAGCATTGTTGGGCTCCAAGCCCAACACAAAGCCCGGCGCGCCGATGCAGAAGAAGTTAATGAGCGTCATCTGGATGGGCTCGAAGGGGTACGGCGGCAGCGCGATGCACAGCGCCGCCAGGCCCATCGAGAACAGCGTCTTGGTCAGGAACAGCGAGGCCGAACGCTGCAGGTTGTTGATGGAGCGACGGCCCTCGGCCACCACGGCGGGCATCGAGGCAAAGTCGTTGTCAACGAGTACGATCTCGGCCACGTTACGCGCGGCATCGGAGCCGGCCGCCATGGCGACGGAGCAGTCGGCCTCCTTGAGCGCCAGCACGTCGTTGACGCCGTCGCCCGTCATGGCCACGGTGTGCTCGCGGCGCTTGAGCGCCTGCACGAGCTCGCGCTTCTGCTGCGGGGTCACACGACCAAAGACATGGTAGCGGTCCACTGCGGCATCGAGCTTGGTCGGCGTGTCGAGCGTCGTGGCGTCCACATAAGCGTCCGCCCCCGGCACGCCCACCACGCGCGCGATCGACGACACCGTACGCGGGTCGTCGCCACTGATCACGTTGAGGGTCACGCCCTGCTCGTTAAAGTAGCCGATGGTCTCGGCCGCTGAGGTACGAATCTCGTCACGGATGGTCACAAAGCCCACGGGCTCGGCCTCGCCCACCATATCGCCATCGGGCGTAAAGCCGTCCACGCGCGCCACCACGAGCACGCGGCAGGTATCGGCAAGCTCGGCGACACGGTTCTCGACCTGAGAAAACACACGATCAGAGAGCACAAACTGCGCGGCGCCCATCACATAGGAGCCCTGCGCAAACGACGCGCCGCTCCATTTTTTGGAGGACGAGAACGGAATGACCGACAGCGGCTCAGACACCTCGACCGGGCGATCGGCGTAATAGTTGAGCAGCGCTTGGCAGGTCTCGTTGGCATCGGCCGAAGTCGCACGCGCGACGTTAGCCAGCGCAAAATCGAGCACCGTGGAATCGACGGGAACAGCCGCCTCGTCAGAGCCGGTGCCTAGGCTCACGCCCTCAACCGGCAGCGGATACGTGCCCTCGACCTCCATGCGGCCCGACGTGATGGTGCCCGTCTTGTCCAGGCACAGCACGTCGACGCGAGCGAGCGTCTCGATGCAGTAGAGCTGATGTGCCAGCACCTTGCGGCGGGCCAGGCGCACCGTGGCGATGGCGAGCACCGACGAGGTCAGCAGCACCAGGCCTTGCGGGATCATGCCCAGCAGGGCGCCCACCGTGGACAGCAGCGCCGACGAAGGCACATGACCAGCCAACAGCTCGGAGAAGCACCACGAAAGCGCGCTATCGCCCGGGGTTCCCGCGGCATCCCACAGCTCGCTCACACTCGAGGCAAACAACGCCAAACCGAGCGGGATCATGATAATGCTCGCAAAGCGCACGATGGCATTAAGCGCGTTCATGATCTCGGAATTGACCTTTTTGACGTACTTGGCCTCATTGTTGATCTTGACCATGTAGTTGTCGGCGCCGACATGGATCACGCGAGCGCGCAGCAGGCCCGAGTCGATAAAACTGCCGCTCATGAGCTCGGAACCGGGCTGCTTCTTAATAAGGTCGCTCTCGCCCGTCAGCAGGCTCTCGTTCACGAGCGCCTCGCCCGAAACCACCACGGCGTCAGCGGGAATCTGGTCGCCGCGCCCCAGGCGGATGATGTCGTCGAGCACGATCTGGTCCAAGTCGAGCTCCACCTCGGCACCGTCGCGCACCGCGATGGCCTTCTTAGAGGTCAGCAGCGTGAGCTTATCGACCATCTTCTTGGACCGCATGGAATGAATGACGCCAATAGCGGTATTGAGGAACACCACAAACAGGAACGTCAGGTTCTTAAACGAACCGGTCAAAATGACCAGGAACGCCAAGATCACGTTGATCAAATTGAACAGCGTGCAGAGGTTCTCGATGATGAGCTCTTTGACCGACTTGGTCTTGAGCTCCATGTTGCGGTTGATCTTACCGGCGGCGATGCGCTCCTCGACCTCGGCGGTTGAGAGTCCGCGCTCGATATCCGTTGCTGCCATACCACGTCCCATCACGTCGCGTCGGTATAAGAAAACCGCCCGGACCATGCGAGGTTCGGACGGTCTTACGTTCGATGGTGCCCCATGTTGGATTCGAACCAACGGCCTTCTGCTCCGGAGGCAGACGCTCTAATCCCCTGAGCTAATAGGGCCAACGTTTGGCATTATACCCAAGTGCACCACGGGCTATCAAAATAAAAGAAAAAGCTTTGCAATTACGTGGGAGACGCGGCGCAACGGCCCGCTTTAGAAGGCAAAAGCGAGTCAGATAGTATAAACTCTCATGCACCATATATACACGGCTCGCGATGCGGACCGTTTTTGCAAGGATTATCCATCGAGGTGAGAGGCACACCATGATTGCAATTTTAAAGCAGAGCGCCAGCGACGAGGCCGTCGGCCATATCGTCAGCTGGATTGAGAAAAAGGGCCTGAAGACCGATGTCTCGCGCGGCGAGAACGAGACGATCATCGGCCTGGTGGGCGATACGACCAAGATCGACCCGTTCCTGCTCGAGTCCATGGATGTCGTCGAGCGTGTGCAGCGCGTCTCCGAGCCGTTCAAGCGCGCCAACCGCAAGTTCCACCCCGAGGACTCCGTCATCGACTGCGGCCACGGCGTCAAGATCGGCGGCGACCAGTTCCAGGTCATCGCCGGTCCCTGCTCCGTCGAGGGCGAGAACCTCATCCGCATCGCACGTCGCGTAAAGGCCGCCGGCGCCACGATGCTGCGCGGCGGTGCCTACAAGCCCCGCACCTCCCCCTACGCCTACCAGGGCATGGGCCCTGCCGGCCTCGACCTGCTGTGCGAGGCGTCTGCCGAGCTCGACATGCCGATCGTCACCGAGATCATGGACCCACGCGACGTGCAGGTCTTCCTGGACAAGAAGATCGACGTCATGCAGATCGGCGCCCGCAACGCCCAGAACTTCCCTCTGCTCAAAGAGGTCGGCAAGACCAAGACTCCGGTCTTGCTTAAGCGCGGCATGTCCGGCACGATCGATGAGCTGCTCATGGCCGCCGAGTACATCATGAGCGAGGGCAACGACAACGTCATCCTGTGCGAGCGCGGCATCCGCACCTTCGAGACCCGCACCCGCAATACCTTCGACCTCAACGCCGTGCCGGTGCTGCACCACCTGTCGCACCTGCCCGTCGTCGCCGACCCCAGCCACGCCACCGGCTACACCCGCTACGTTGAGCCCATGGCGCTCGCCGCGACCGCCTGTGGTGCCAACGGCCTGGAGATCGAGGTCCACGACGAGCCGAGCCGCGCCTGGTCCGACGGCGCCCAGGCCCTCACCCCCGATCAGTTCGACGACACCATGCGCCGCATCCGAGCCATCCGCGAGGTTGTCTGCCAAGAGACCATGGAGTAGCCCATGGGTACGGCGAGAAACGCGCGCGTTAACCAGGGCGGCCCCAAGTGTGCCGGCATCGTCGGCCTTGGCCTCATCGGCGGCAGTTTTGCCCGCGGCTATGCGCAGGCGGGCGTCCGAGTGCTGGCCTGGGACCCCGATGACGATGTCATGACGGCTGCCAGCATGGGCACTGTCGCCGGAGAGCTCAACGACAAGACACTCGGCGAATGCGACATCATCGTCCTTGCCTGCTATCCCGAGGCATGCATCGAGTGGCTCGAGGCGCACGCCCAGGCGCTCGCCGACGCCACCGACACCGAGGCCATCATGGGCCCCGTGGTGATCGACACGGTGGGCGTCAAGGGCATCGTGTGCGAGCGCGCCTTTGAGCTTGCCCGCGAGCACGGCTTTTACTTTGTGGGCGCGCACCCCATGGCGGGCACGCAGTACTCGGGCTATGCGCACTCCCGCGCCGACCTGTTCCAGGGCGCGCCACTCGTGCTCGTGCCGCCCGCGGTGGACGATGCGCTCAAACTGGAGCTTTTGGGCCAGGTGCGCGAGATGGTGCGCCCCTTGGGCTTTGGCAAGTTCAGCGTGACCAGCGCCGCCGAGCACGACCGCGTCATCGCCTTCACGAGCCAGCTCGCACACGTCGTCTCAAACGCCTACGTCAAAAGCCCGACCGCCCAGGTTCACCACGGGTTTTCGGCCGGTAGCTACCGCGACCTTACCCGCGTGGCGCACCTCAACCCCCAGATGTGGTCGGAACTCATGATCGACGACGCCGACGCGCTCGCCTTCGAGATTGACCATCTGATCGAGGCACTCGGAGCCTACAGCCGAGCGCTCAAAGACCACGACCAGCGCTATCTGGAGAACCTCCTTGCCGAGGGCGACCGTATCAAGCGCGCGCTCGACGACGAGGCCTCCCACTAAACCACCTATCACGCCAGGTCGAAAGGACCGAAGCTTATGGCGATTACCATCGATATCGACACTGCACGCCCCTACCAGGTGCATGTTGGCACGTTTTTGCTGGAGCAGGCGGGACCGCTCGTGCGCGCCACTGCTGGCGGCACCAAGGCCGTCATCGTGACGGACACCAACGTGGGCCCGCTCTACCAGATGCCCGTTAAGCAGAGCCTGGAGGCGTCAGGCTACGAGGTGAGCATCTGCACCTTCGAGGCCGGCGAGGCCCATAAGCGCGCCGAAACCTATGTTGCAATTTTGGAGTTTGTGGCCGAGCACGAGCTTTCGCGCTCCGACGTGATCGTGGCACTCGGCGGCGGCGTCGTGGGCGACGTGGCGGGCTTTGTGGCCGCTACCTACATGCGCGGCTGCAAGTTTGTGCAGATCCCGACGAGCCTGCTCGCCATGGTGGATTCGTCGGTGGGCGGCAAGACCGCCATCGACTTGGCTGCAGGCAAGAACTTGGCCGGCGCCTTTTGGCAGCCGAGCGTGGTTATCGCCGACGTGGGGTGCCTGGCCACCCTCACGCCCGAGCAGTTCGCCGACGGCTGCGGCGAGGTTGTCAAACACGCCGTGATCGCCGACCCGGAGCTTTTCGCCGAGCTGGAGAAGACCCCGCTCACGCTGGAGCTGCTCAACCGCGATGTGGCCCGCGTAGCGCTCATCATCGCCCGTAATATCGACATCAAGCGCGCCGTGGTCGTCGCCGACGAGCGCGAAACCAACCAGCGCAAGCTCCTCAACTTTGGACACAGCGCCGGACACGCCGTCGAGGCCTGCGAGCACTTTGAGCTCGGACACGGCAACTGCGTGTCGATCGGCATGGGCATCATCACGCGCGCCGCGGCCCTGCACGGCGTCTGCGATGCTGCACTGCCCGGTCGTATTGAGGAACTCTGCGCCCGCCATGGCCTCAAGACCCGCTGCGACCTCGATGTCGATGCCGTCTTTGCCGAGGCGCTCCACGACAAGAAGCGCGCGGGCGACACCATCGATCTGGTGATTCCGCACGGCATTGGCCGCTGCAGCATCGACCGCACGCCGCTTTCCACTTTCCACGAACTCATTGCCGAAGGCCTCGGCCAGAAGGGAGACGCATCCGCATGCTAGCCCGCATCACCCCGTCCCCGCTCAAGGGCACCGTTCCTGCCATCGCGTCCAAGTCGATGGCGCACCGCCTGATCATCTGCGCCGCGCTTGCCAACGGCGAGACACACGTCACCTGCAACACCACCTGCGCCGACATCGAGGCTACGGTGCGTTGCCTTACGGCCCTGGGCGCTCGCATCGAGACCGTCGAGGACGGCTTCCAGGTCCACCCCACCATGAAGAGTGTTGAGTTTGGCCTGCTCAAGGCCCTTGCCGGCGGCACGCTCGACTGCGGCGAGAGCGGCTCCACGCTGCGCTTTATGCTGCCCGTCGCCTGCGCGCTGGGTGCGGATGCCACCTTCGTGGGCCAGGGCCGCCTGGGCGCCCGCCCGCTCTCGCCGCTCTCGGACGAGATCATTGCCGCCGGCTGCGACCTACAGGGTCTGGGCGGTTTTCCGCTCAAGACGAACGGACGCATGCGCCCGGGCACCTTTGTGCTGCCGGGCAACGTGAGCTCGCAGTACATCTCGGGCCTGCTGCTGGCAGCCCCGCTGCTGGCCCAGCCCTCCTGCGTGCAGGTGACCGGCCTCATTGAGAGCCGTCCCTACATCAACCTGACGATCCAGGCCATGAAGGCCTTTGGCGTCGAGGTCAACGTCGAGCGTATTCCCGCCCGGGACGGCCAGCCCGAGGTCACAAACTTCCGCGTGAGCAGTGGCTCGTATCGCACGCCCGGCAGCGTGGCCGTCGAGGGTGACTGGTCCAACGCTGCCTTTTGGCTGTGCGCCGGCGCTATCGGAACCGACCCCATCACCGTCGAGGGTGTGTCCCTGAGCTCCGCACAGGGCGACCGCAACGTGCTTGCCGCGCTTTCGCGCTTTGGCGCCCGCATCGTGCGTTCCACCAACGCCGCCACCGTGCAGTCCGACAAGCTCGCCGGCTTTGAGATGAGCGCCCACGACATTCCCGACCTGGTGCCCGTCATCTCGGCCGTGGCCTCGCTGGCTCAGGGCCGCACGTTCATCCGTGACTGTGCGCGCCTGCGCATCAAGGAATCTGACCGTCTGGCCACAACCACCCGCGAGCTCACCGCGCTGGGCGCACAGGTGCGCATCGCCGGTGACGACCTCATCATCAAGGGCGTCGATGCCCTTACCGGCGGCGAGGTCGATTCGCACAACGACCACCGCATCGCCATGATGGCCGCCATCGCCGCGAGCCGTGCCACCGGCGAGGTCGTGATCCACGGCGCCGAGGCCGTCAACAAGTCCTATCCCGATTTCTTCGACCACTACCGCCTGCTGGGCGGCAAGGTCACACTCGAGGAGGAATAGCATGTCCTCGACCTTTGGCAACGTCTTGCACTTAAGCATCTTCGGCCAGTCGCACTCTCCCGCTATCGGCTGCTCGCTCGATGGCATCCCGGCGGGCATCGCCGTGGACCAGGAGAAGCTGCAGGCCTTCCTCGACCGTCGCGCCCCCGGTCGCGACGAGACCGCGACCAAACGCCGCGAGGCCGACGCCGCCCACATCATCGCCGGTATTGTCGATGGACATACCACCGGCGCACCCATTGCAGCGATTATCGAGAACACCAACACGCGCTCCAAGGATTACTCCGAGCTGCGCCGCAAGCCCCGCCCCGGGCACGCAGACTTTCCGGCGCGCGTGAAGTATCACAACATGCACGATGTCGCTGGTGGCGGGCATTTCTCCGGCCGCCTAACGGCACCCTTATGCATCGCCGGCGGCATTGCGTTGCAGGCACTCGAGGCCCGCGGCATTCAGGTCATGGCGCACGTCGCGCAGATCGGCGGCATCTCCGACCTGCCGATGGACGATATGGTCTATCGCGAGGCCGACCGCAAGGCGATCCTTACGAACGATCTGCCGTGCATTGACGCCGCCGCAGCCGGCCGCATGCGCGAGGAGATCCTTGCCGCGCGCGACGAGCTCGACAGCATCGGCGGCATCGTGGAGTGTGGCATCTACGGCCTGCCTGCAGGCATCGGCGACCCCATGTTCGACGGCATCGAGAACCGCATCGCGCAAATCGCGTTTGGCATTCCCGCCGTAAAGGGTGTGGAGTTTGGCATGGGCTTTGCCGTGGCCGCCATGCGCGGCAGCGAGAACAACGATCCGTATCGCATCGATGCCGAGACCGGCGAGATCGAGGTCGAGTCCAATAACGCCGGCGGCATCCTGGGCGGCATTTCGACCGGCGCGCCCGTCATGTGGCGCATGGCCGTAAAGCCGACGCCCTCTATTGGCCTCGAGCAGCAGACCGTGGACATGGACGCCATGGAAAATGCCGAGCTCTCGGTCCACGGCCGTCACGATCCCTGCATCGTCCCCAGAGCCGTCCCCGTAGCCGAAGCAGCCGCCGCCCTCGCCATCTGGGACGCCCTCCTCGAGGACGCAGGCCAGTTCTAACCCGACTCACCTGAGTTGCCCATCAACTCTGTCATTACGTGAAAGGGGCCTCCATGGACCTTGCCGATATTCGCCAGACCATCGATGGCATCGACACCACGCTCCTCAACAGCTTTGTCGAGCGTATGGACATTGCCACCGAGGTCGCCAAATCAAAGATCGAGATGGGCAAGGCCGTCTTTGACCCCGCCCGCGAGCGCTCCAAACTCAACAACCTCGCCAGCCGCGCGCCCGAGCGCTACGAGGCACAGACCATCGCCCTGTTCCGTCTCCTCATGAGCATGAGCAAGGCCGAGCAGCAGCGCTACATCAACGAGCTCAACGGCATCACGGTCTCGCAAAAGGCCCACGCCACGGCCGTAGCCTCCGACACGCCCTTCCCCCAAACGGCCAGCGTTGCCTGTCAGGGCGTGGAAGGCGCCTACAGCCAAATCGCTGCGTGCAAGCTCTTCGACGTGCCCGATATTGCGTTCTTCGAGACCTTCGAGGGCGTCATGCGCGCTGTGCGCGACGGCTTCTGCGAGTTTGGCGTGTTGCCCATCGAAAACTCAACCGCCGGCTCGGTCAACGCCGTCTACGACTTGCTCGCCCAGTTCGACTTCCACATCGTGCGTTCGCTCCGGCTCAAGATCGATCACAACCTGCTCGTCAAGCCCGGCACCAAGCTCGCAGACGTGCGCGAGGTCTACAGCCATGGCCAGGCCATCGCCCAGTGCGCCGGCTTTATCGAGCGCCACGACTTGCATGCCACCAAGTACCCCAACACCGCCATGTCGGCCGAGATGGTCGCCAACTCCGAGCGCACCGATGTCGCCGCTATCGCTTCGCGCAGCTGTGCGGCGCTCTACGGCCTGGAGGTCCTGGAGCCTAATATCCAGGACTCGGACAACAACTACACGCGCTTTGTCGTCATCAGCCGCGAGCCGCGCGTCTACCCCGGCGCCAACCGCGCCTCGCTCATGATCACCACGGCCAACGAGCCGGGCGCCCTCTATCGCGTGCTCGAGCGCTTCTACGCACTCAACATCAACCTGATCAAGCTCGAGAGCCGCCCCATCCCCGGGCACGACTTTGAGTTTATGTTCTACTTTGACCTGGACTGCCCCTTTGGCAGCAAGGCCCTCGACGACCTGCTTGATTCCATCGACGACGTGTGCGAGAGCTTCACCTACTTTGGCAGCTACACGGAGGTGCTCTAGATGACCGATACCGCCGCAACCCGCCCCTACGGCGTGCTGGGCCGCGTGCTGGGCCACAGCTACACCCCGACCATCTACAAAGAGCTCGCAGGCCTGGAGTATGTGCGTTTTGAGCGTGAGCCCGAGGATCTTGAGGCTTTTATGACGGGCGACGAGTGGGAGGGCACCAACGTGACCATCCCCTACAAGCGCGCCGTCATGGAATACCTGGACGAGCTGAGTCCATTGGCCGAGCGTATGGGCAACGTCAACACCATCACGCGCCTGCCCGACGGCCGCCTGCGCGGCGACAACACCGACTACTTTGGTTTTCAGTGCCTGGTCGAGGAGCTGGGCGTTGAAGTGGCCGACAAGAAGGTCCTTGTGCTCGGCGCCACCGGTGGCGCGGGTACCACTGCCAGCATGGTGCTCGGCGACCTAGGCGCCACCGTGGTGCCCGTGGGCCGCACGAGCGAGGTCAACTACGGCAACATCGCGCAGCAGTCCGACGCCGCCCTGCTCGTCAACTGCACGCCCGCCGGCATGTTCCCCCATTGCCCCGACGCGCCTTGCACGCTCGAAGGGCTCGATGCGCTCGAAGGCGTTATCGACATTGTCTACAACCCCGCCCGCACGGGACTCATGCTCGAGACCGAGCGCCGCGGCATCCCCTGCATCGGTGGCCTGCTGATGCTCGTAGCCCAAGCGGCACAGGCCGTCGAGCACTATACCGGCCAAGTCACCCCGCGCAAGCGCATCTTAGACGTAACGGAGCGTCTGTCCCGCCGCGAACAAAACATCGCGCTGATCGGCATGCCGGGTTCGGGCAAGACCCGCGTGGGTGAGCAGATCGCCCAGCTCACGGGCCGCGAGCACATCGACTTGGATCGCGCGCTCGAGGAGCGTCTGGGCTTGCCCTGTGCCGACTTTATCGTCGAGCGCGGCGAGGCGGCCTTCCGCGAACAGGAAACGGCGGCCTTGGCCGAAATTTCCAAGCGCAGCGGCCTGGTGCTCTCCACGGGAGGTGGCGTCGTCACGCGCGACGAGAACTATCCGCTGCTGCACCAGAACAGCCTGATCGTAATGCTCAACCGCAAGCTCGACGAGCTCGCCCACAAGGGTCGTCCCATCACCGCCCGCGACGGCATCGACAAGCTGGCCGAACAGCGCATGCCGCGCTACCGTGCCTGGGCCGATTACATCATCGACTCGCGCGACTGCGCCGCCAACACCGCCCAAGCCCTCCTCGACACCCTTTAAAACCTACCAAAAAGGGACAGGTTTATTTTGGCAGGTTTTATCTGGGCAAACGTCAAACCCCAAGGCCTGCAGCACACTGCGCAACCACAAAGGAAGCAACCATGAAAGCACTCGTCATCAACGGCCCCAACCTCAACATGCTCGGCATCCGCGAGCCGGGCATCTACGGCAGCGACAACTACGACCGCTTGGTGCAGATCTGCAAGGAAACAGGCGCCGCACAGGGCTTTGACGAGGTCGAGGTCTTCCAGTCCAACCACGAGGGCAGCATCGTCGACAAGATCCAGGAGGCCTACGGCAAGGTCGACGGCATCGTCATCAACCCGGCGGCCTACACACACACGAGCGTGGCGATCCTGGACGCCCTCAAGGCCGTCGCCATCCCCGCCGTCGAGGTCCACATCAGCGCCGTCGAGACGCGCGAGGACTTCCGCCAGGTGAGCTACGCACGCCTAGCCTGCTTCGCCACCATCACCGGCGAAGGCCTCCAAGGCTACGCCCACGCATTGGAGCTGCTGAAAGAGCATCTCGAAAAGTAGTCCCACAGGCCATATCATCAGCACCGATTCACAAAGCCAGTGCCGCCAGCAGCAACCTCGCTACTGGCGGCACTTTATTACTGGCATATAATCGTTGCAATCACACAACGTCTGGAGACTCGCATGCTAAGCATTCACCTGGGAGATTATCCCGGTTCCATTTACGATACCGAGACCTTCTTTAGGAACTCATACTTGGACTCATGGTTCGAAGACCCAATGGCCGCACAGATCATTAAAAGCGTTGACGGATCCGAGCTCATCGGTCCCCACAACATCGTAAGTAAGCAACTGGGCTCGATCACCCCACTCGAACTGTCCGGCGGCGTTAAGACGCTGCTACTAGTACGCAATCTCCCCGATAAGGTATTTAATGCCTCCACCTGCGGCGACAACTGCGCTCGCTGGTTGCTCAAAATTGGCAAAGAGCAGGACGTGCTGGTGACCCTTTACCACATCATGAAATTCCCCTGGAAGAGCTTTGAAATCCGCATCGAAAACGACAACCGCATCGTCAGAAACATGCAGGAGTTTGTCGGCGCCACGAATGACTTTTTGGATGTTGATGAGTAATGAAGGGAACGCATACCGTTGTCGTAGAGCGTGCAAAGGTCAAATACACACTCACGTTTAAGCGCAATATTTCCTTTATACGCGGCAATAGCGGCACGGGTAAAACGACGCTCATCTCGATGATTCGCGACTACAACGACCGAGGACCGGAAAGCGGCGTTGCACTCAGTTGCGACGTGCCTTGCGAAACGCTTTCCGGCAGACGCTGGGAGCGCGAGCTATCGATCATCGAAGATTCAATCGTCTTTCTAGATGAGGGTAACGAGTTTATCTTCTCAAAGGACTTCGCCAAAGCCGTCAACGGCTCGTCCAACTATTTTGTTCTGATATCTCGTCGCGATGCCAACGAGCTCCCCTACAGCGTTGATGAGATCCTGAAGCTAGTCAACACGACAAGTAAAACAATCAATGGCCGCAAGAGCGACAGGCGCTTCTACTCGGTGACCAAGCCGCTATATGACCACACGGCAAGTATGCTGTATCAGGATCTAAATGTTGGATTCGAGGTACCCGACGCCGTAGTTGTCGAGGATAGCAAATCTGGCTATCAATTCTACGACGCTCTTTGCAACCGACTCGGGATCCCCTGCTATACCGCCACCGGCGTTGCGAATCTAAAACGTACGATTCACGAATGTCCCGAGCAAAACATCCTTGCTATTGGAGACGGAGCAGCATTTGGTCCCTACATCGAAAAGGTGCTCGGACAGCGCGTTTACAAGAACGTACGCTTGTTCCTCCCCGAATCATTCGAGTGGACACTCCTGCAATCTGGCCTCATTCCCAGTAACGATATCTTAAAAATCCTCGAGGATCCCTCAAGCTATATCGAAAGCCGCGACTACCTGAGCTGGGAGCGGTTCTTCACCGATGTGTTGATCAAATACTCGGCAGACACTCGCTACGCCTACAGAAAGGCAAAGCTCAATGAGCAGTACCTGAGGCCGCAGGCGATGAATGCAGTTGCAAACGTCTTGCCCGAGTGCCTGAAGGCAGACTAGATACAGCGGGGAGGGCCAAGTTGGTCCTCCCCGCTTTTGTTACGCCTTCTTGATCACGTACGCCAATCCAATATCGCAGGCACAGCGTACGATTGACGCGAAGAACCACGATGCTGGCAGCGTCATAAGCAGAGGCTTGCTCACGCTCGGCTCCAGCCCCCTTTGGCGCGCCGTATAACCAATCCACATCAGCAGCACAATAGCAGCTCACGCCACGGCTTCGGCCTAAACGTATACCCGGCAAGAACAAAGAACACCGGCATGTGAAAAAGCCCAGACCACCACAAGCGGTCCGGGCTTAATAAACGATGGTGCTCCATGGCGGATTCGAACCGTCGACCTTGGGATTAGAAGTCCCCTGCTCTATCCAACTGAGCTAATGGAGCAAATAACCGCACGCCCAAGCAAGCGCAAGCCTGTCGGGCGCAAGTAATTATAACCTAGTTGAACTGCTCGCGATACGCCTTGCAGACCTCATCGACCGGGCCGTCCATGCGAAGGTCACCCTTCTCAATCCAAACGGCACGCTGGCAGATGCGCTCAACCTGCTCCATGGAGTGCGAAACGAACAGAACCGTCACGTCACCGCTCTGGATAAAGCGCTGAATGCGGGCCTCACACTTCTGCTGGAAGAACACATCACCGACGGACAGCGTCTCGTCAACGATCAGAATATCGGGCTCGGTAATCGTCGCGATTGCAAAGGCGATACGCGCCACCATGCCCGAGGAGAAGTTCTTAAGCGGCATATCGACAAAGTTCTGCAGCTCAGCGAACTCGATAATGCCGTCAAAGTTGGCGTCGATGAACTCCTTGGTATAGCCGAGCAGGGCACCGTTCAGATAGATGTTCTCGCGGGCGGTCAGCTCGGGGTCAAAGCCGGCGCCAAGCTCAATCAGAGGCGCAATATTGCCGTGCACCTTAACGCTGCCCTCGCTAGGCTCAAGCACGCCAGCGATAATCTTGAGCATCGTAGACTTGCCGGAGCCGTTGGTGCCGACTAGACCCACGACCTCGCCACGGTGAATATCAAACGAGATATGCTTAAGCGCCCTAAACTCCTCAAAGAACAGCTCGTGCTTGGCGAGCTTGATGAAGTACTCCTTGAGGTTGGTCAGCGACTCGGACGCCATGTTAAAGATCATGGTGACGTCGTCGACCTCGACAGCCAGAGGCTGCTCGCTGTAATCAACAACAGATTCAGTCATCACAGCACTCCTTAGATGTAGAGGATAAATTTGCGCTCGGACTTATGGAACACGGTATAGCCAACAATAAGCGCAAGAACCGCCCAGGCAACGCACATACCAAACGTCATGAGCGAGGGCGTAGTCTGGAACAGAAAGATATCGCGCATAAACTGCAGGTAGTTGAACATGGGGTTCGCATACATCAAGATACGCACGAGATGCGGCATTTGCGCAATATAGTCAGTCGTCCAGAAGATGGGCGTAATGTAAGTCCATGCCGTGATGACGACGCTCCATAGATGCATAACGTCGCGGAAAAAGACCGTAAGGGCAGAGAGCATCATGCCCAGGCCCATGCAGAAGCACATAAGCAGCAGCAGGCAAACCGGCAGCAGAATGAGGTGCCAAGAAGGCATAACGCGGAACCACAGCATGACGATGGCGACGGCGACCAGCGAGAAGGCAAAGTTGACCAGCGAGAAGAGCACCTTCTGCACCGGGAAGACCCAGCGGTGCACCTTAACCTTCTTGAGCAGAGGGGCAGCGCCCACGATAGACGTCAGGGCCTGGTTCGTAGACTCGGACATGACAGCAAAGGTAATGTTACCCACGATCAAGTACAGCGGGTACATCTCGGGCGTCATTGAGCCATTGCGGCCCTGGCCAAAAATCGTCGAGAACACGATGGCCATGACGATCATCATCAGCAACGGATTGAGCACCGACCATGCGACACCCAGAACGCTACGGCGATACTTGATCTTAAAATCCTTGGTAACCAGCTGACGAAGGATAAACGCATCCTTCTCAAATTCGTTCTTAGCAAACGTCGCAGGCAGACTGCGAGTTTCTTGTTGCTTTGTCTGATCCGACACGGATGCAACTCCTTTACTCGTAATCGTTGACAAACGAACAGTATAGACCCGACGACCATGCAAACGATTCACGCAACAAAACTGGAGAACTAACCCACATCTTAGGATGCCATGACCAAACGGCTATACTTTCAAGGATTGAATGTATAAGGAGCATTGAGTGAATTCTGAATCCATCGCCGTCATCATCCCCTGCTACAACGAAGCGCTCACGATCGGCAAAGTCATCGACGACTTTCACCGCGAGCTTCCGCAAGCGACGGTCTATGTCTATGACAACAACTCGTCGGACGATACCTCACGCATCGCCACCGAGCACGGCGCCACGGTCCGCTTTGAGCCCCGTCAGGGAAAGGGCAACGTGTGCCGCCAGATGTTTCGCGACATCGACGCCGATTGCTACCTGATGGTCGACGGCGACGACACCTACCCCGCCGAGGCGGCCAAAGCCCTCTGCGAGCCTATCCTCAGCGGCACGGCCGACATGACCGTAGGCGATCGCCTTTCCAACGGCACCTATGCCGAGGAGAACAAGCGTGCCTTCCACGGCTTTGGCAACAATCTGGTCCGTGCCATGATCAAGTTGATCTATGGCTACAGCTTCGATGATGTCATGACCGGCTACCGTGCCATGAGCCGCCCGTTCGTTAAAACCTTCCCTGTGCTTTCCGAGGGCTTCCAGATCGAAACCGAGCTCTCGATCCACGCCGTCGACCACCGCTGGCGCATCAAGGATGTGCCCATCGAGTACCGCGACCGTCCGGAAGGTTCCGAGTCCAAGCTCAATACCGTAAGCGACGGCATTAAAGTCGTTGCGATGATTGGCACGCTGTTCAAGGACTACCGCCCTCTGAAGTTCTTCAGCCTCGTCGCGCTTCTGTTTGCGGTGATCGGCCTCGCCTTGGGCATGCCCATCGTTGTCGAGTATTTCCAGACCGGCCTCGTTCCGCGCTTCCCCACCGCCATGCTCGCCGCGTCGTTTATGTTCCTGTGCGGTCTGAGCCTTGCGACCGGCTTCATCCTCGATTCCGTGGCAAAGGTCGAAAAAAAGCAGTGGGAGGTCAACGTGTACAGCAAATACGCCTACGATGACCAGCCCGGCAGGTCCGCCACCACGCCAAGCGAGTGAAAGAGCCACCACGCCAAGCGAGTGAAAGATCTTCCGCAAAATACTATTGGCACCACTGCGCAGATAGCCATCAACAAGAAAAGCCGCCGTTAAAGAACGGCGGCTTTTACTCTCGAAAAGTTGATAGCGGCTAGAGCGTCTTGAGGTACTCCCCAAGCTCTTCCTCCCAGTCGGGCATGTCGAAGCCTGCGGACTCCAGCTTGGACAGGTCGAGCGCGGAGTGGACCGGGCGCGGTGCGATGGGGCCGGCGGCGC
>UQHR01000003.1 GCA_900540905.1 uncultured Collinsella sp.
ATCGGGACTTGCAGCGACGGACCTCAGGACGCTCTTACACCACGTCTGCGCGCGCGACCTACGGCGGAAGAATTGCAGACGTTTATCGGCTAAGTACTTGGACATATGTTGCGTAACACTGCATATTTTGCAAATAAATAATGCTACAGGACTTGTGACAGTACTCATATTTGACGTTTTTTGCCCACAACCCTTTATACCTAGGCGAATCGGCGGCAAAACGGGCTTCAAAGCGTCCTTCGCAAACAAAAACCGGGGCCCACATGATGCGGACCCCGGCTCAATACCGTGACGATATGTCAGTTACGCCCTACACGTAGAACAGGATGTCGTCGTAGGTCGGAACCGGCCAGTAGTCGGCGGCCACGATCTCCTCCATGGCATCCACGGCGGCGCGCAGCGTGTCCATAGCGGGAACGACCTCGTGTGCATACACATTGGCCTGCTCCTGGCCATCGAGGGCCTCAGCCTTCTGATGCACGGCGTCAAGCGCCTTGATGGAGTCGTTGATGGTGGTGATGCCGTTGCAGAGCTTGTTGAGCGTGTTCTGCTCGCACTGCATGGCGGCCTCAGCACCGGCAGCACGAATAGTCTCAAGGCCCTTAGCGACCTTGGTGGCATAGGCGGTAATGACCGGGCGATAGGTACGACGCGCCTCGCGAACCATCGTGGTAGCCTCGATGTTCATGAGCTTGTTGTACTTCTCGAGCTTGCAGTCGTAGCGGCACTGAGCCTCGGCCTTGGTCAGAACACCCGTCTCCTCAAAGAGCGCAATGGCCTTATCGGAAACAAAGGCGGGCAGGGCGTCGGCCGTGGTCTTGTTGTTGGCAAGGCCGCGCTTCTTGGCCTCGACGGGCCACTCATCGGAGTAGCCGTCACCGGAGAACAGGATGCGCTGGTGATCGGTCAGCACCTTCTTGCAGTACTCGAGCGCGGCGTCCTGGAACTCATCCTCGGGCGAACCCTCAAGCGCGTCGGCGAAGGACTTGAGCGACTTGGCCACGGCGGCATCGAGCACCAGGTTGGAGTCGGAGACGTTCTGCTCGGAGCCGCAGGCACGGAACTCGAACTTGTTGCCGGTGAAGGCGAACGGGGAGGTGCGGTTGCGGTCGGTGTTGTCCTGCATCAGCTTGGGCAGGGTATCGGCACCCAGGTCAAGCACGCCGCGCGTGGCATGGACGGAAGCTTTGCCATCGATGATCTTCTCGACGACCTCGGTAAGCTGGTCGCCCAGGAAGATGGACATAATCGCCGGAGGAGCCTCGTTGGCGCCCAGACGATGATCGTTGCCGGCCGAGGCAACGGAGGCACGCAGGAGCTCCTGATAGTTATCGACGGCCTCGATCACCGCGGTGAGGAAGACGATGAACTGCAGGTTGTCGAGCGGGGTGTCGCCCGGGTCGAGCAGGTTCTCGGACTCGGTGCCAAGCGACCAGTTGTTGTGCTTGCCCGAACCGTTGATGCCCTCGAAGGGCTTCTCGTGCAGCAGGCAGACCAAGTCGTGGCGGGAGGCGATGAGCTTCATCTTCTCCATCATAACCAGGTTCTGGTCGATGGCCTCGTTGACCTCGCCATAGACAGGGGCGAGCTCATGCTGGCAGGGAGCGACCTCGTTGTGCTTGGTCTTGGCGGGAATGCCGAGCGCCCACAGCTCATCGTCCAGGTCCTTCATGTAGGCCGAGACGGTGGGGCGGATAGCGCCAAAGTAGTGCTCCTCGAGCTCCTGGCCCTTGCAGGGAGCGGCGCCAAAGAGGGTGCGGCCGGTGATGACCAGGTCCTTGCGCTTGCGGTAGGCGTCCTTCTTGATCAGGAAGTACTCCTGCTCGTCGCCCACGGAAGGAACGACCTTCTTGGGGGTCTTGCCAAACAGCGCCAAAACGCGCTTAGACTCACGCGAGAGCGCGGTCATGGAGCGCAGCAGCGGGGTCTTCTTGTCCAGGGCCTCGCCCGTGTAGGAGCAGAAAGCCGTGGGGATGCACAGGACATCGTCCTTAATGAATGCGGGGCTGGTGGGATCCCAAGCGGTGTAGCCACGGGCCTCGAAGGTGGCGCGCAGGCCGCCGTTGGGGAAGCTCGAGGCATCGGGCTCGCCCTGGATGAGGTTCTTGCCCGTGAACTTGGTAATAGCGGTGCCGTTGTGGTTGGGCTCCAGGAAGCTGTCGTGCTTCTCGGAAGTAATGCCCGAAAGCGGCTGGAACCAGTGCGCGTAGTGCGTCGCGCCCTTGGAGATGGCCCAGACCTTCATGGCGTGGGCAACGGCGTTGGCCACATCCAGGTCGAGCGGCTCACCGTCCTCGAGGGTTGCAGCAAGGCGCTTCCAAATGTCCTTGGGGAGGTAGTCCTTCATGACTTCCTCCGAGAACACCATGGTCCCGAAGCGGTCAGTAAGTTCGGCCATACGGAACTCCCTTCGTATCGGCACCGCGTGAGAAGCGGTGTTGATTACTAACGAACGAGTCATAGCTTAGACTCGCCGTGTTTCCGCAACATTACCGTTATGTTGCTGTCGCGAAACCAATCAATGAGGTTACCGCATCGCGGCGGCGTTGCCACCCTCAACAGCCAATCAACTGTATAAATTGCAGACCTTTCCCCATGGTTTAAGGGTAGTCAATTTGGGATGGGGCTCTATTTACTGGTATTTCACATCAGATATCAGTCTTTATAGCCCCATCCTAGATTGACCGCCCTGTTATAGGGAATACCGATAGCAAAGCATTTTCGATTGGTATCCCCGAATAGCGAGTGAAACTCCACCGTGGCACAGTGGTGCTGTAGAATCCTTACAACACATCACACTATTACGTATCTAGAGGAGCACGATATGCGCGTCGACGAGGTTTTTAAGCAGGCAGCATCCCAGGGCACCGCGCCCATTTCGTTTGAGATGTTCCCGCCCAAGGGCGAGCTGACCCTCGACACGGCTCGCGAAGTGGCAGGCAATCTGTGCAAGCTTTCGCCGAGCTTTGTCTCGGTCACCTGCTCGGCCGGCGGCTCGGGCAACGGTGCCGCCACCGCCCCCATCGCGCATATGATTACGAGCGAATTCGATACACCCTCGGTGGCGCACCTCACCTGCGTGGGCCGCTCGCATGCCGATATCGCCGCCAAGATCGACGAATACCGCTCCGCCGGCGTGGAAAACGTACTGGCCCTGCGCGGCGACCTTCCCGCCGGCGCAACCGAGGACGACAAGCCCGCCTCCGACTACGCCTACGCCCGCGACCTCATCCCCGAGCTCGTCGACGCCGGCTTTTGCGTGGGCGCCGCAGCCTACCCCGAGGGCCACATTGCCTGTGAGGATCTCAACCTCTCGGTCGAACACCTCAAGCAAAAACAGGACGCTGGCGCGAGCTTCTTTGTGACGCAGCTCTTTTTTGATAACGAGTGCTTCTACCGTTTTCGCGAGCTTGCCGACAAGGCCGGCATCACCGTGCCCATCACCGCGGGCATCATGCCGTTTATGGGCAAATCGCAGATCAGCCGCATGGTCTTTATGTGCGGCGCGTCGCTGCCCTCCCCCGTCATCAAGATCCTCGCCAAGTACGAGAACGACCCCGAGAGCCTGCAGACAGCCGGTGTAGATTATGCTGCTCGTCAGCTTTGCGACCTTAAGGAGCACGGCGCCGACGGTCTGCACCTGTACACTATGAACCGTCCTGCAATCGCCGCGACCATTATGGAGCGCCTGGGGTAATGGAAAAACCGCACGTCGATACAACCGTTGTTGAAGTGCCGGCCGACCTTGCGTCGCCGGCGCTTTACCGTATCGACGCTGCCCACCACCCTCGTGTCGACCGTGCCGAGATGCTGCGGTATCTGGGCTACGGCGGCCAGCAGATTGAGCCCGAGCTGTCACGACGAATTGAGCTTGTGGTCGAGCGCCTAGAGCTGGATATCGAGCCCCGCGGCGTGCGACGCGTGTTTGCCGTCGATGCCACGGGCGTTGACGAGCAGGGCGAGCCCTGCATCCGCTTGGTTGGCACCAATGTTGAGCTGCGGGGTCGTGATATCTATCGCCACCTTAAGGACGCCCGCCTGGCGGCGCTCATGGCATGTACTCTCGGGATGTCTGCCGAACGCCGTCTGCGAACCACCGGAGCTCAGCAACCCCTGGAAGGCGCCGTGCTCGACGCCGCATGCTCTGCCTATGTAGAAGCCGCCGTTGAGCAAATGGACCAGCAGGTCAAGACGGACGCCGCCGCACACGGGCTCGCCGGCAACTGGCGCTTTAGTCCCGGCTATGGCGACTGCCCGCTCTCGGCCCAGCGCTCGATCGTCAATGCGCTCAACGCCACGCGGCTCATCGGCCTGACCGTCACCCCCACCAGCCTGCTCATGCCCACCAAGAGCGTGACCGCGGTGATCGGCCTGTTTGACGGCGAAGTCCACGACGCCCAGAGCCGCCCCACCTGCAATATCTGCCGCATGCGTGAGCACTGCCGCTTCCGCGCCGCCCACACCACCTGCTATTCCAGCCATTAGGAGCCATCGATGTTTACCCCGCTTATCACCCATGATTCCGACGGTGCCGCGCTGGCGGCGCCCGTTGATGCCGCACGCCGCAATGGCGCCACGTACAAGACGCGCACAATCAACGACCTTCGCATTAAGGACGATCGCCTGCGCGCCGCCATCGAGGGCACGGGGCACCTGCTGTTCGACGGCGGCATGGGCACCATGCTGCAGGCGGCCGGCATGAAGGCCGGCGCCCTGCCCGAGCTGCTCAACTTTGAGGAGCCCCAGGTCATTACCGATATCCAGCGTCAGTACGTCGAGGCTGGCTGTGACGTGATCACCGCCAACACCTTTGGCGCCAACGCCCACAAGCTCGACGGCGCCGCCACCGTGGCAGACGTCTTTGCCGCGGCCGTCACCTGCGCTCGCGAGGCCGGCGCCCGCTACGTTGCCGGCGACATCGGCCCCATCGGCGCCCTGCTGCGCCCCCTGGGCACCCTCAGCTTTGACGAGGCCTACGACCTCTTTGCCGAGGAAGTACGCGCCGGCGTCGATGCGGGCGTGGACCTCTTTATTATCGAGACCATGACCGACCTTGCCGAGATCAAGGCGGCCGTCCTCGCCTGCCGCGAGAACTCCGACCTGCCCGTCTTTGCCACCATGACCTTTGAGGAAGACGGTCGCACCTTCCTGGGCACGAGTCCCGAGGTGGCCGCCATCACCCTCGACACCATCGGCGCCGATGTCTTGGGCATCAACTGCAGCCAGGGTCCGGCCGAGCTCCGTGGGCTCGCCGCACGTATGCTCACCGTCACCGACAAGCCCGTCATGGTGCAGGCAAACGCGGGGCTGCCCCGTGTGGACGATGACGGCAACACCGTCTTTGACATCCAGGCACCCGAGTACGCCGAGGCCGTCGCCGGGATGATCGAGGACGGCGTGAGCGTCGTCGGCGGATGCTGCGGCACCACGCCCACGCACATGGCGGCGCTTCGCACCCTCATCGACAACCACACGCCCAGCGTGCGTCATCGCAAGCCCAGCATGTCGGTCACGAGCGCCCAGACGGTTGTGGACCTTCCCTGCGACGGCCACAAGATCGCCGTCATCGGCGAGCGCATCAACCCCACCGGCAAAAAGCGCCTGCAGCAGGCCCTGCGTGACGGCGACCTGGATTACGTCGTGAGCCAAGGCATCAGCCAGCAGGAGCAGGGCGCCGACATCTTGGACGTCAACGTGGGCCTGCCCGAGATCGACGAGGTCAAGATCATCCAGCAGGCAACCGAGCAGCTCCAGGGCTCCACCCTCTTGCCCCTGCAGATCGACTCCACCGATCCCGCCGCCGTCGAGGCCGCCGTGCGCCGCTACGCCGGCAAGCCCATCATCAACTCGGTTAACGGCAAACAGCAGATCATGGATGAGATCTTTCCGCTAGTCGCCCACTACGGCACCAACGTCGTCGGCCTCACGCTCGACGAAGGCGGCATCCCCGATACCGCCGAGGCTCGCTTCGCCATCGCCGAGCGCATCGTGGCCGAGGCCGCCCGCTACGGCATCGGCCCGGACCGCATCCTCATCGACTGCCTGGTCATGACCGCCTCGACCAACCAGCGTCAGGCCGAGCAGATCCTGCGCGCCATGTCCCTGTGCAAGGAGCGCCTGGGCGTCAAGTGCGCACTCGGCGTATCGAACATCAGCTTTGGCCTGCCCGCGCGCCTGCTGCTGGGCTCGGTCTTTTTGGCCGCCGCCTTTGGTGCAGGTCTGGACGCCCCCATCATGAACCCGGGTTCCAAGCGCTTTATGGACACTGTCTACAGCTATCGCGTGTTGAGCGTTGAAGACGAGGGCTCGACCGGATACATCGAGCGCTACGCCGGCTGGACCGACCCGTACAAGATCGCCGCAAACCCGGCGGCCGCCCAAGCAGCATCAAGCGATACCGCGCCTGCCGCGGGCACCACCGCAAGCGCCGACGACGACCCCATCCGCCACATGGTCGTCTCGGGCCGCAAGGGCGAGATCGCGGGCGAGACCGAGCGCCTGCTGGCCGACCACGACGCCATGGACCTCATCAACAACCACTTTATCCCCGCCCTCGACGAGGTCGGTGTCCTCTTTGACCAGGGCAAGTTCTTCTTGCCGCAGCTCATGGCCTCGGCCGAAGCCGCGCGCGTGGGCTTCGACACCATCAAGCGTCTGATGCCCGCCGGCGAGATTGCCGACAAGGGTAAGATCTGCGTCGCCACCGTTAAGGGCGATATCCACGACATCGGTAAGAACATCGTCAAGATGCTGCTCGACAACTACGGCTACACCGTCTTTGATCTGGGTCGCGACGTCGATCCGCAGGAGGTGCTCAAGACCGTCAAGGAGCGCGACATTAAGCTCGTCGGCCTCTCGGCGCTTATGACCACCACGGTCGTCGCCATGGAGGAGACCATCAAGCTGCTCCATTCGGAAGTCCCGGGCGTCAAGATCATCGTGGGCGGCGCCGTGCTCACCCCCGAATACGCCAAGCAGATTGGCGCGGACTACTACGCCAAGGACGCCGCCGAGAGCGCGCGCATCGCCGAAGAGGTCTTTGGCCGGTAACATAACGGAAACAACCCCGCACCAAAACGTGCCGCATGTGCCACTTGGCGCGTGCGGCACGTTAGAATAAAGGGGACTATGCTCGTTTTGGCAGATAGGAGCGCAAGGATGGCGATCACGCCTGCAGAAATCGCGGAAACCCGCGGCATGGTTGAGGAGCAGAACCTCGACATCAGAACCATTACCATGGGTGTTTCGCTCATGGGTTGCGGTGACGAGAACCTCGACCGCATGTGCACGAAGATCTACGACCACGTGACGCACACGGCTGAGCACTTGGTCGAGACCGCCGAGAACCTCGAGCGCGAGTACGGTATCCCCATCGTCAACAAGCGCGTTTCCGTCACCCCGGTGGCGCAGATTGCCGCGTGCTGCAAGGATGAGGACCTCACCCCCATCGCGCATGCCCTCGACCGTGCAGCCGAGACGCTCGGCATCGATTACCTGGGCGGCTTCTCCGCACTCGTCCAGAAGGGCATCGGCGACGCCGACCGCCGTGTCATCCAGTCCATCCCCCAGGCGCTCGCCACCACGAGCCGCGTCTGCTCCAGCGTCAACGTTGCCAGCCTGCGCGCCGGTATCAACATGGATGCCGTGCTCATGGCCGCCCAGACCATCATCGATGCCGCCAAACTCACGGCCGACCAGGATTCCGTCGGCGCTTCCAAGTTTGTCTGCTTTGCCAACATGGTCGAGGACTCCCCGTTTATGGCGGGCGCCGTCCACGGCGGTGGCGAGGCCGACGCCGTCATCAACGTTGGCGTCTCGGGCCCCGGCGTTATGGCCGCGGCTCTGGAGAAGCTGCCCGACTCCGCCTCGATGATGGAGGTCGCCGAGAAAATCAAGCAGACCGCCTTTAAGATCACCCGCGCCGGCGAGCTCATGAGCCGCGAGGCCGCCCATCGCCTGGGTGTCGAGAAGGGTATCGTCGACCTGTCGCTGGCTCCTACGCCTGCCATCGGCGACTCCGTTGCCCGCATCCTCGAGATCATCGGCGTGGGCACCTGCGGCGGCCCGGGCACGACCTGCGCGCTCGCCATGCTCAACGACGCCGTCAAGAAGGGCGGCGTCATGGCCAGCTCCAGCGTGGGCGGCCTCTCGGGCGCCTTTATCCCCGTGTCCGAGGACGCTGGCATGATCGCCGCCGTCGAAGCCGGCGCGCTTTCGCTCGAGAAGCTCGAGGCCATGACCTGCGTGTGCTCCGTCGGCCTGGACATGATCGCCATCCCCGGCGATACCCCGGTCGAGACCATCGCCGGCATCATCGCCGACGAGATGGCTATCGGCGTCATCAACAACAAGACCACGGCCGTCCGCGTGATCCCTGCCATCGGCAAGGGCGTGGGCGGCTGCGTCGAGTACGGCGGCCTGTTCGGCCGTGCACCCATCATGCCGGTGAACCCCAACGCCGGCACCGTGCTTGCCCACCGTGGTGGACGCTTCCCGGCACCGCTGAACTCGCTGAAGAACTAGCTAGGGATACGGGCGAGGAGCCCCGCTGCCCGGCGGCAGGCATATAAGGTCGCCTGCTCGGACAGTCCTGGCTCGCACGGAGAGCACATTAAGTGCTCTCCGGCTCGTGCGGAACTCGCGATCGACCTTATATGCCTGCCGCCGGGCAGCGGGGCTCCCGCACAACGGGACCTCGATTGGGTTCTGTCCCGATTGCAGTTGCTTCGCTCCTGCACCACTTAGTTGGTATGACGGTTTGGCGTTGGAACGGTTCTTTTTCTGATATATGCTGGTTGCGGCTCTTCTTTTGGGAGGGGCCGCTTTTTTGTTGTAAGGAGGTTGGCCCGTGGTTGATGAGAGTGCTCGTTCTGAGCTGCTTTCTGTGGATTGGAATGATGAATGGATGCGTCTGCAGGCTGGTCGGCGGCGGGCTGATGACTCTTTTGAGTGGGACAAAAGGGCTCGGCATTTTCGGCCGCTGGAGACTGCCCCTTATGCCCGGGATTTTATGGAGCTGTTGGCGCTCCGGCCTGGTGAGTCGGTGCTTGATATGGGGTGTGGGGCTGGTTCGATTGCTATTCCGCTTGCGCAGGCCGGGCATCCTGTGATTGCTGCCGACTTTTCCCCTGCTATGTTGGGCACGCTTGATGCTGGCATTGAATACTATGGGCTCGAGGGTCGCATTACACCGCTTGAGCTTGCTTGGGATGATGATTGGGATTTGGTTGGACCGGTCGCGAAAGCGGTAGATGTTGCCTTTGCCAGTCGCTCGGTCACGACGACCAACCTAAAAGGCGCACTTGCCAAGCTTGACCGTACGGCTCGTCGGCGTTGTGCTGTCACGATGGTCGCTAACTCCAGCCCGCGCTATGACCTGCACTTGATGAATGCCATCGGTGCCTCGGTTACCTGCAGTAATGGCTTTGTGTATGCCTTTAATATCCTCATTCAGATGGGTGCCCTGCCGCAGGTCACGTACTTTGAATCGCCGCGTCGCGATACCTTCGACAGCCTTGAAGCGGGCGTGGCGGACTTTTCCCGCATGCTTGAGCATGGCAACGAGGATAAGGTCGACCGTCTGCGCGACTACATCGCCCAGCACATGATCGAGAATCCCCATGCCGGTGAGCCGGGCTCCAAGGGCGTGCCGCAGGGGCGCTATATGCTCGACCATATCCGTAAGGTTCGCTGGGCGTTTATTGCATGGGAGCCGGTCTCTGCGCCCAGCTCATAGCCTGTTCGCAGCCCGCACCGCCCACTCATTCGGCATCCGCATTCTTTTTGAACTGGGCAAACGCGCTCCACACCGCGCCGTTCCTGCGTTATCGTGGGACAGCTCACGTAGATTAAGGCCCCGTCGCGGGGCGCCCCATACATAGAAAGCGAGAACCCATGGCACTGACAGGAGCCCAGGTCAAGCAGCTTCGCAGCATGGCCCATCACCTCAACCCCGCCATCATCATCGGCAAGTCCGATATTAATGAGGGCACCGTCGAGCAGACGGTCGCCTATCTGGAGAAGCACGAGCTCGTTAAGTGCTCCGTGCTCGATGGCTCCAGTCTTTCCGCCCGCGAAGCCGCCGAAGAGCTCGCCAAGCGCTGCCACGCCGAGGTCGTCCAGGTCATCGGCCGCAAGTTCTCGCTGTATCGCGAGTCCTCGCGCAAGGATATCGAGAAGATCAAGCTCGTCTAAGAGCCAATGATCCGGCGAGCCAACACATAGCAAGCTTACGGGTGCCCAAGTACTTCGGGCGCCCGTTTTTTATCGCTCGACCAACACGCGATTGAGCCGCCCCTCCACCAAGCGCTCGTATAGACGCCGCGTCTCGGGCTCGGGCACGCCATTGACCTGCTCCCTCAGATGGTGCATATGTCCACTGTATAGCTCGACGATATCGCGCCGCCGCCCCGCCGCACTGTAGACACGCATGGCGCAGCGCACCATATCCTCACGCGCCGTTTCCTGTCGAAGCCCCGACTCCGCCAGCCAAATCGCCGACTGCAAATCGTTTTCTTCTAGAGCGGCATTTGCTCCCTTAATCATGCAATCGATGAACTTTGACTGCATAATGCGTCGCATACGCAAAAAGTAGGTGGGATTACAGCCATTGGGAACATACAGCGGTCCGGCATAAAGCTGCTCAATCTTAAGGCACAGCTCAACTAAATGGGGCCCGCGCGCACCCGTGCGATTTCCCAAAACCTCGCGGCTTATCTGGTCAAACAGCCGTACATCGGTCTTGACGTAGTCACTGTTGAGCCCAATGCATTCATTTTGGATGAGCACGCACGATTTGCCGTCCGGCGTCGGCCCCAAGGCCGAGCGCAGGCGTGATATCGTCGAGTACAAGTTGTTGCGGGCGCTATTGAACTCAGCATGGGGCCACAGTTCCATGGCCAGTGTCTCGCGGTCGACCAGCGCATCCATGCCCAGCGCAAGCCGTTCGGCGAGCGTTGCCGCTTTCTTGCGGCGCCACATCTTGTCCGTGATGGGAAACCCGTCGCGCTCGGCGCGAAACGCCCCAAACATGCGAATCTCGATATGTTCGATAGCATCGACGGCTTCAACCTCGCCAGCCTGAAACAGGCGCTCACCCTCCCCTTCCAGATCGTCACGCAGCGAGTACCGCGATAGCTCGCGCACGGGGAGTTTCTTACGAATTCTGGCCGCCGGCTCGCCCAGACAATGCATGGCAAGGCGTGCAAAGAGCCGATACGATGGGTCCAAAATCCCTGCACGGTTCATGGACATCCATGCCGCAAGATCGCTATCTCTGCCCGCGCAGGCCAAGTGCAGCGCCACCATCCAGGCCTCCGCGCCACCAACCTGCGTCTGGCTTATATCGAGCAGTTCCGCCTCCTCGCGCACCGAAACCATCGATGTATTGCGCAGATACGCCGCACGCTCCAGCAGCAACGCGTTGTCGCGCATGTACGCAATTGGCTCCTCAGCAAGTTTGAGTACCTGGACCGCGCGGAACTTCGCATTGACCGGCCGCCCTTCTGCCAGCGATTGCCAGCCTTCTAGCAGCAGGCCAAACAGCTGAATCTGGTTGTCGCGCATGCGTACGGCAAAGCGATCGAGCTCGTTGAACGCCGCATCGTCGGTTACCGGCAAGCCGGAAAGGAGCCGGCGCGCCGCCAGCACCATGCGCACCCAGATAGCCGGCGCCTTAAGCCCACGAACATCGAGCGCGTCCCGTACCAGCGCCATCTCGTCGTCGCGCTCGTCGATCCCCGCAAACGACCCATCGAAGAGCTCCACCAGCATGCTATCGGCCCGTATAAAAGTCCCCGCGATATCGAGCTCGCAGTCATAGGCCTTGCGCGTTTTGAGCTGCTGCAGAGCGCCGCCGTCATCTCCCCGTTCAGCCAACCAGTGCTTGACCCCGATATGTGCAAAGAGCATGTTGAGCGCCGTGTGTTCCGTCTCGATTTCCGGCACAGCAAGGTTCATGGGAAGCCCAAGCCCATTGTCCCCATAGCAAACTGCCGTAAGGGCCTGGGCAACCTTCCACGAAAAGGGGTCTATTTCACAGGCTGCCTGATCGCCCGCATGCTCAATGAGCGATGCCATACAGCGGGCGAGCTTTGTGTTGGACACGCTGACCGCCGCCAAGTAAACGCCGAGCGCCTCGGCAGGCGTTGGCTCTGGGGCGGGATCGTCGGCATCAATCGTACCCAACGCCGCCCGGCAGACATCGGCACCGTGCCCCGTCAGAGCAAGATCGACTCCATACTGCCCGGCGAGCTCAAGGACCACGCTACGGTCCAGAAAGGCGTCGGCTAGGTCCATCGCCGCATCACATCGACCTGCCTTGAGCAAAATTCGAGCTGCCCGTGGAACAAGCTCGGGACGGATCTCGGCCACCAACTTTCGCAGACGCAGGCGTCCGTTGTCCTCGGCGCCCAGGCACGTAAAGCTCCGGTCGGCGGGATCCAAGCCAAAGATCGGGTAATCGCGCACAAGGTAGGACTGGTCGATCATCGACAGCCTCACCCCGCAAGCCTCGAGTTCTGCAATATTGCCCTCGCCCATCAAGATCATGAGGCAGGCAACGCAGAACAGCGCATTATTATCGAGTGAAGCAAGATCGACAAGTGCCGCACCATACACGTTGACAATCTCGTTTTCGAGCAGACCGGCAACATCGCCCTGGCCATACAGACCCGCCTGCAAAGCCGAAACAAGCTCGGGCACACCCTGCGTGAGCTGGTAAAAGTCGAGCGATGTGCTAATCGAAAACGCCGATGCCCAAGCCGAATACTCATAGGCATGCACCTTGAGCATTTGCGCATTGATCTTAACTGAGTCACCCAGTCCATGAATCAACTGACGATTTGAAGGACGGCAGGAGATAAAGACCCCTACCCCCATAGCGCGCAGGCCGCGAATCCTGTCAATGAGGTCTTCGGTATCGCACTGATCGAGATTTGGCACATTATCAATCGCGACAAGGGAATGCGGCTTGTCTTTGAGCTCTTCGGTTACCACCTCGAGCTGCATAAACACCTCGCGCCCAATAGCGCGGTCGGCCTCGATAATCCGCACGGGACCTCGCGTCGGATCGCTTTTTACCTCTTGGGTGTACTGCAGCAGCACCGAGGTTTTCCCAAAGCCATCAGGCGCGTAGAGAACCACGATGCCGGCCTTTCGGCCCTTGGCGATAAGCTCATTCAGCAGACGCTCGCGTCGCACCATATAGCCTCCGCCCAGCGGCATCAGTTCGAGGTCGTCTATACTATCCAAATCGTTTACCATGCCTGCTCCTCTACTCGACCGTATGGACACCGTAACCGCAAGACCATACAAGCCGCACCATGAATAGAGCGGTTTTGTGTTTTAGGTTGTCTTTCGGTACGCAAGCGGCAAGTTTTTGTACAGCGAGGGCCGATTGTTATTAATCCCCCGACTAATCGGTCTTTGAGCAGGTAAATGTGCTTGTCGGCTTGTCCCATCCCAGTGGCAGTGTAACTCATATGAACATGGTTCACCCCTGTCATTCAACTCGCCTAGCACCCGCTACCGTCTGCGACCTTTTAGTGGCATTTTTGCATAGAATCTGGTATGGAATGAATCAAGCTGTTGGGCATTCGCCATCCGTCAAGCTTGCGGCAAGATTTTGGTCAAGCATACGACAAGGACAGCAAAAAGGCCCCCGCAAAGCGGAGGCCTTCGGCAAAGCTATGTCGAGGTGCAGGATTCGCGCTACTCGCAGAGCGAAAGGGCGGCCTCGTCGGCGACGACGACGCAGTTGGTGTGCAGCTGCAGGATCGAAGCCGGGCACTCGGGCGTAACCGGGCCATAGCACATGTCGCGCACGGCCTGAGCCTTGGCCTCGCCGTTGGCGACGACCAGAATCATGCGGGCATACATGATGGTCTGGGTGCCCATGGTGTAGGCCTGACGGGGCACGTCGTCAATGCTGTCGAACAGGCGGCTGTTGGCCTGGATGGTGCTCTCGGTGAGGTCGACGCAGTGCGTACCCTTGGAGAAGTGGTCGTCGGGCTCGTTGAAGCCGATGTGACCGTTGTTGCCAATGCCGAGCAGCTGCAGATCCGGATAACCGGCGGCAGAAACAATCTTGTCGTACTCGGAGCAGGCAGCGGCGGCGTCAGGGTTGGAACCATCGGGCACATGCGTGTTGTTCAGATCGATGTTGATGTGATCGAAGAAGTTCTCACGCATAAAGTAGTGATAGCTCTGGGGATCGTCGTGCGAAAGGCCACGATACTCGTCCAGGTTATAGGTGCTGACCTCAGAAAAGTCGACGTCGCCCTTCTCATACCAAGCGGCGAGCTGCTTGTAGGCGCCAATCGGGGTGGAGCCGGTGGCAAGACCCAACACGCAATCGGGCTTGAGGATGACCTGGGCCGAGATGATATTGGCAGCCTTACGGCTCATATCCTCGTAGTCTTTAGCTTTAATGATCTTCATTACGCGTCCTTTCTCGTACAAGAGAGGCAAGGCTCCCCTTACAAGCGCTTGCCCGCGGCCCGCGTCGGCCGCAACCAACGTGTGCGGCCACCAGGGCGAGGTCGCGTAATGTATGTGTCTCGTGTCTAGCCGCGTCGAGGCCCCTGCCCGTCCACGGTGACCCAAAGCCGTTTAGCTTCGGACAAATCCCATCTTGCCACGGAGGGCGCCCTCTTTCAAGGGCGCCCTCCGTAAACGTGTTTGAATTGTAGGCTAAAGGCCACGTGCACTTACTAACGCTCGCGAGCAACGATGAGCTGGTCCATCTCCTCGACATGCTCGCCAACGGAGCCCTTGATGCTCGAAAACTCGACAGAATTGCACACCAAGATGGGAACCGTCACATCGTAGCCCTCGGCCGCGATGGCCTCGCGATCGAACTCGATGAGCACGTCGCCCTTATGGACGACATCGCCCACCTGTGCGTGCACGGTAAAATGCTTGCCCTCGAGCTGAACAGTGTCCAGGCCAACGTGGATGAGCACGTCCAGGCCATCGACTGTGTTGAGCGCAACGGCATGTCCCGTGGGAAAAATAGCCTCGACCTTGGCATCGGCCGGCGCGATCACGCGCGTACCCGTTGGCTGAATCGCCACGCCTTGGCCCAAAAGACCGGTGGCAAACGTTTGGTCATTGACCTCGGACAGTGAAATAACGTCGCCCGAGATGGGAGCATCCAGCGTAAGGACTCGACCACGCATACCAAAAGACCTTAGGACTTTAGTGAACATGCTCCCCCTCGGACATACCAATCAACCAAATGAACTTTACCAGTTTACCACTTGGCAACCGTTTTTGACCATTAGGGAAGTTCGCGCTTGACAACCTCGACGATGTCGTCGACAACGCGCTGAGTGAGCTCGTGCGTCTCGGCCTCGGCCATAACGCGGACCAGCGGCTCGGTGCCACTCGGGCGCACCAGAATGCGTCCGCGGCCGTCAAGCTCCTTCTTGGCAGCAGCGACGGCATCCCAGATGGGCTGGCAGTCATCCAGACCGGCCTTGTTGTCGGAATGCACGTTGACGAGCACCTGCGGGTACTTCTTCATAATGCCGGCAAGGTCGGTGAGGGTGCGGCCAGTGCGCTTGAGCACGGCCAGCAGCTGCAGGGCCGTCACCAGGCCGTCGCCGGTGGTGTTGTGCTCCAGGAAGATGATGTGGCCGGACTGCTCGCCGCCGATGACGGCACCGTCCGCGAGCATGCGCTCCAAAACGTAGCGGTCGCCCACGGCGGTCTGGACCATCTCGAAGCCCTGCTCCTTCATAGCGATGGAGAAGCCCAGATTGCACATGACGGTCGAGACAATCTCGGAGTTGGCGAGCTTGCCACGAGCGGCGAGGTCGGAGCCGCAGATGGCCAGGATGTAGTCACCGTCGATCTCGTTGCCCTCGCTGTCGACGAAGAGCACGCGGTCGGCATCGCCATCGTGGGCCAGGCCAATGTCGGCGTGGGTACGCAGGACAAGCTCGCGCAGGGGCTCAAGATGGGTGGAGCCGCACTCGACGTTGATGTCGGTGCCGCAATAGTCGGTGTTGATGGCATGGACCGTGGCGCCCAGGCGCTGCAGCGCGGCGGGCGTGGTCTGGCAAGAGGCGCCGTGACCGCAGTCGACGGCAACAACCAGGCCGTCGAGCCTCAGGCCGTCGAGCGTATCGATGGCATGGTCGACGTATGCCTTGCGAGCGTCCTTCATCTTGATGATGTGGCCCACACCGGCGCCAGTCGGCAGCGTGTCGGCAGCCATGGCCTCCTCGGACATGACCCAGGCGCTGATCTCTTCCTCGACGGCGTCGGGAAGCTTCATGCCCTTGCGGCTAAAGAACTTGATGCCGTTGAACTCCGGCGGATTATGCGAAGCGGAGATGACGATGCCGCCGTCGAGCTCGTTCTGAACGGTGAGCAGTGCCACGGCCGGCGTAGGGATAACGCCACAGCAGTGCGGACGGCCGCCCTCGGCCATGATACCGGCGGTCAGAGCGCTCTCGAGCATGGTGCCCGAAAGACGCGTGTCGCGACCGATGCAGATATCCGGACCAAGGAACTTGGTCGCCGCGCGGCCCAGGCGAAACGCGAGATCGCACGAGAGGTCGGCATTGGCGACGCCACGGACGCCGTCGGTACCGAAAATGTTCTGGGGCATAGGATTGCTCCTTCCCTAGCGGGCGATATGCAACCGCCCACCCTAGTCGAAAAAGAAAAGCGGGACCCGCCGAGGAATCGGCAGGCCCCGCTTGTACATTGTATCTCGTAAGGAGATAAAACCTTAGCGCTTGGAGAACTGGGGAGCGCGGCGGGCCTTCTTGAGGCCGTACTTCTTGCGCTCGACCACGCGAGCATCGCGCGTAAGGAAACCGGCCTTCTTGAGGTCAGCACGGTAGTCGCCAGCGTTCAGAAGAGCGCGAGCGATGCCCAGGCGCAGAGCGCCGGACTGACCGGAGATGCCGCCGCCATCGCACAGAGCGATAACGTCGAACTGACCGGCGGTGTCGGTCACCTTGAAGGGAGCAAGGGCGTTCTCAACGAGCTGATGACGGCCGAAATACTGCTCGGCGTCACGCTTGTTGATGGTCACCTTGCCGGTGCCGGGGACGAGACGGACGCGGGCGACGGCGTTCTTACGACGGCCGGTACCCTGGTAGACAACGGTGTTCTCAGCCATCTTTAAGCCTCCAGCTCAATCTTCGTGGGGTTCTGGCCAGCATGCGGATGCTCGGCACCAGCGTAGACCTTAAGCTTGGTCATCTGGGCACGGCCGAGGGTGGTCTTGGGCAGCATACCGCGAACGGCGCGCTCGATGACCTTCTCCGGGTGCTTCTCCATAGCCTGGCGGAAGCTCTCAGCCTTGAGGCCGCCGTTGTAGCCGCTGTGGCGATAATAGGTCTTCGTGTCGGCCTTGTTACCGGTAAGCTGGACCTTATCGGCGTTGATGACGACAACGAAGTCGCCGCAGTCGCTGTTGGGCGTGAACTGGGGCTTGTTCTTACCGCGCAGGATCATTGCGATCTGGGTGGCAAGACGGCCCAGGACAGCACCATCGGCGTCGACGAGAACCCAGTTGCGCTGGACCTCGCCCTGCTTGGCGTAGTGAGTCGATTTCGAAATCACTTAGACTCCTCCATGTACAGTACGTGTTGTTACAGAGATTCACGGGGCTCTGCAAGTAACCCGTCCATATTACCCCGCTCGCCGCCCGAGTCAACAGGTATTTTGGCTCCGACCAGAGTTTCTGCACATGTCGTCCACGGGCCGTAGTGTTGCGGCGCTAGCGCTCAACAAACTCCTGGATTTCCGCGAGCAGGCGCTTTGCCTCCTGACGGCCCTGGATATACAGGTCGAGGAGCTTTGCCGAATCGTGCTCGACATGGCCGACCTCGACCGGCTTTTGCGGAGCGACGACCAACGCACGGCCCTCGCGCTCATACTTCCACAGGTGCATGCGCTGGATGTTGTAACGGTCGTGGCGTGTCTCGATAGCCTCGAGCAGATAGGGGTAGTCGGCATAACGCGCACGCGCGGCCGGCAAAAACTCGTAGGGCTTTTTCTCATACGAACGGTCCTGCGTGACGATGACGACCGCACGGTCGAAGCCCGCCTCCTCCAGCACGTGCTCGATGGGGACCGAATCGGCCACGCCGCCGTCGACGTATTTGTGCCCGTCAATCTCGACCGGCGGCGTCACCAGCGGCAGCGACGTCGAGGCGCGCACGGCATCGAGGTCAAGCACGGCGCTTTTGACCGGGAGATACGTGGCGGTTCCAAAGAGCATGTCCGTCGCGACGGCGAACATCTCGATGGGGTTCGCGTCGAACGTCTCGCTGTCAAAGGGATCCAGGCGGTCCTGGACATCGTTGAAGATGAAGTCGTAACCCACAATGGAGCCCGTGGACGCAAACGATGCGGCGCCCATGAAGCGGCTATCGTTGCAGAAAGCCAGGTTGATGCGGTTGGCACGGCCGATCTGGTGCGACTTGTAGTTCACGCCGTTGAGGGCGCCGGCCGATACGCCATATACCGCCGGAATCTCGACGCCGGCCTCCATGAGAACGTCGAGCACGCCCGCAGTAAACTGCCCGCGAAAACTACCGCCCTCCAGGACGAGCGCGACCTTGCCGGCGTTCTTTGCCTTATCTTCTGCAGTCATGTTGACCTCCTGCGATTGCGTTTTGGCTTTCTTCTACCCAGTTTTGGGATGGCGAGCGCGCAGGTTTTGGAGCAGAGTTCGATTCTCCGCGGTACGGGGGGATCCGCTGATGCTGGGCGAGGCCAGCTGAGATTCGATAAACATCGCATCCGTTTTGAGTCGGAAGTTTGCGCGGAGAATCCGCGTATTTGCTTCGCAAATCCGCACCGGCTTCGGTCGGCTGCCGCCGCCCTCGCCCGCGGGCTAAAAACGCTTACGCGTTTTCTTTACGCCCGCGCCCTGCGCAGAGTTCGATTCTCCGCGGTGCGGACTAGAAATAAAAAGGCAGGTAGATACGAATATCTACCTGCCTGTTGCTTATGGTGGAGGCGCGGAGAATCGAACTCCGGTCCACGAAAGCCCCCTGATTGGCATCTCCAAGCTCAGTCGCTGGTTTAGTCTCGGACGCTTTGCGCGCAGCGACACGCTCGCGGCATCCCAACCGGTTCGGTCTTAGCCCGCGCCATACCGATTACGTGCGCGGGAGCATTCCCCTAAAATGACGTCGCGCCGGTGTCGGGGAAATCACCGGGTTGACGCGCCACTATAAACTAAGCAGCGAGAGCCATAGGCTCAAAAGAAGAGTTGTTGTCAATTCAATTTGACGGTACCCCTGTTTAACGAGGCGAGGAGACCTCGGCTTGCTTCCTCTCTCAGGGCTATCGTGTCGAAACCAGTCGCCCCCGAATGTTGGGAAAGTCTGGATGGTATCGGGTCTGCAAACACCCGATAACCGTCGACTTTTCAAGGAACACGCGGGGTGAACCCCGCTCGTGGATAGCTATCTTACCACGTTCTAAAGGTAGACAGCTGTTCTATGCACGAGCTGTGAAGACCCCAATGTGCGCTGCGCTTCACACTTTTGCTACCGATCGCATCACGTATATTTTCGCCAGGCAAAATTGACCCGTCGAAAGGACCGTTATGGATACCAAGCAGCAACTCGTCAATGCCCTCGCAGGCCTGGGCTCAACCATTACCGAAGCTATGGATGTCATCGAAGGCTTTGTTCCCTGCGGACATCCCGCCCTCACGGTATCGAACGCACTCGTCGCGCTGGACGCTGACGATGATGCAGCTCTCGCCCAGCAGCTTGCGACCGTCGAGGGCTTTATCGACCACGTGAGCGAAAACCGCGGCGTGACCGCCTACCACGGCGTCGAGGTCGAGCTCGCGGGTCCCAAAGCCGATCTGCTCGCAGCAATCCGCGAGGTAGGCGCCCTTATGCAGACCGCAGGCGTCAAGAACACCCAGGTCAACGAGTGGGTCTACCGCAGCCTGGCAGCACTAAACGATTCCGACGAAAAGGCTGCCGAGCAGCTCGCAGAAAGTCCCGCCATCAAGGCCGAGCTTTTGTAAATAGCAGACGCGGGTCCCTTGGCGCATCGTCGTCCAAGAGGCCCGCAAACAGTTTGCGTCAACCGATAGCCGCGCGGGCGCGTTCGGCCAAAGCAAGAATCGGCATCATTTGACGCGGGGTCTTTGCTGCAAGATCGGCATGTTCGAGCAGCTTGCGATCGTTGGTCACCAAGTAATCGACCTGCGCGCGCTTGCACGCGGCGAGCACCAAGTTGTCTTCGTAATCGCGATGGAGCACTAAGTATTTGTCGGCCAGCCAAAGGTCCGACGCATCTGCACCCACGGCCGTGGCGTTTTCGGTCATGTTCCGAACAAACGCCAACGTCGCATCGCCAATTGCACGGGCAGACGCCTCGTCGAGCACTCCCCCGCTGGCAAGAACGCTACGCTTCAGCTCGTGTTGGACAACGTACAGCACGTCCTTGACGATATTCACCGGAAAGAGCAGCAACGCCCCCGTCTCCGTCGCCTGCCCAATAAACGCACGCGCGGCAAGCGACTCGGCATGGTCGACGCAAAACGAATCGACCCATACGTTGGCGTCCACCATTATTTTGAGGGGAGCCCCACTCACTGGATCATCCCCTTTTGGCGATAATGCTCATCCATGGCTTCGGAATAGATTGTGTCCCAACCGCGATCGTCGGATACGGGCGACACAGCGATGCCCAAGTCCGCGTAAAGCTGATCAGCCGCCGCCCAGGATGCGGCAAACGGAGAATCCAGCGCGGCACCCCGCTGCCGGTCGTTAACGGCCTCAAGGATTTCCTCACACGAACCGCCGCCCTGCGCAACCTTGGCCACGACTTTTTTAATAAGGTCGGGCAGCGTTCCACCCGAAAGCCGCAGCGCCTCCTCGGCACGGTTCTTGACTTGGCGATCCACGCGAACGTTCACCTGCGCCATACTGCCAGCAACGCTCATATTGATCACGCTCCTTCCGCCTGCTATCACTGCTAGCACCACTATAAACAGCTGATAGCACACGGTCAAACACAAAAAAGCCTGCATCCGGACGACGGCAGTGCCGCCCGGGTGCAGGCCATAAACTCAAGCAAAAGTGTTAGCGTAGATAGGCCTTCGCGTTGCTCAGGCTGTAGGCGATCGTTGAGCCGTTGTGCAGCAGCGATGACGTCTGCGGGGTGATCATGCCGGTAATACCCAATGCCAACAGCGCCGAGTTGGTGAGCATCACCTTGGAATACGAACTCGTCAGACGGTCGATGAGCCCCTGGCTCATGCGGCGCAGGCGCACGATCGCGGCAAGATCCGTATCGGTCAGGATGATGTCGGCGACCTCCTTGGCGATGTCGCTCCCGCCGCCCATGGCCAGCCCCACGTCGGCCAAACCGAGCGCCGGCGAATCGTTAACGCCGTCGCCCACCATGGCAACGTGGCGCCCCTCGCGCTTAATCCGCTCCACATAGGCGTACTTGTCCTCGGGCAGCAGCTCGGCCTTAAACTCGTCGACACCCGCCTCGCGCGCAATGCGCTCGGCCGTGCGCTCCGAGTCGCCCGTGAGCATGACCACGTGCTTAACGCCCAACGCGTGCAAGTCGGCGATGGCCTCGCGGACCCCGGGCTTAAGCGGGTCCTCGATACCGAGCACACCGACGACCGTGCCGTCGACCGCCAGGTACAGCGGCGACAGGCCCTGCATCTGGGACTCGATTTGCTCCTTAATGTCGGACTCGAGCTGCGCGCTCTCGTCCTCAAACACAAAGTGTGCCGAGCCGATGATGGCGCGACGTCCCTCGATGGACGAAGCGATGCCGTGCGCCACAATATACTCGACAGCAGCGTGACGCTCGCGGTGCTCGAGCCCACGCTCGTGAGCAGCGTTGACCACGGCACGCGCCACCGGATGCGGGAAATGCTCCTCCAAGCAAGCGGAAAGGCGCAGGACCTCGTCCTCGCTCCAGCCATCGGTGGTGAGCACGCAGGCAAGACGTGGCTGCGCCTCGGTCAGCGTGCCGGTCTTATCAAACACAATGGTATCGGCCTTGGCAAACGACTCAAAGTACTTCGCGCCCTTGACCATAACACCCATCTTGGCAGCATCGCTCATGGCGGTCATGACGGCGACGGAGCCCGTGAGCTTGAGTGCGCACGAGTAGTCGACCATCAGCGCCGCTGAGGTCTTGATGAGGCTGCGGGTGGTAAGCGCAACCAGGCCCGCAAGCAGGAAGTTCCACGGGACGATCTTATTGGCAAGGTCCTCCATATGCGACTGGCCCTCGGACTTGAGCGAGTCGGCCGTCTGCACGAGCGAGACGATCGAGCGGAGCTTGGTCTGAGCCGTATTGGCGCGCACGCGCACCAAGATGCTGCCGTCCTCCACGACGGTTCCGGCGAACACGTCGTCGCCCACGCTGCGCTCGACGGCCAGCGGCTCGCCGGTCAGGGTCGCCTGGTTGACCATGGCGCTCCCCTGCTCAACCACACCGTCAATGCAGATGGACATGCCAGTGCGCACGGCGACCAGATCGCCGGGCTCAAGCTCGGTCGCGGCAACGCTCACCTCGGTGTCGCCGACGACCTTTTGCGCCTTGTCGGGCACATCGAGCAGAGAGTTGATGAGCTCGTTTTCGCTCATGGCGCGGGTGTAGTCCTCGAGCAGCTCGCCCACGTTGAGCAGGAACATTGTCTGGCCCGCGGTGTCGACATCACGCTTGACGAACGAAATGCCGATGGCCGAAGCGTCGAGCACAGGAACGGTCAGGCGCGGCTGCGCCAGCTCATGAAGGGCGGCGCGCAAAAATGCCATGTAACCGGCCACGACAAACACCGCACGCAGAGGCGTAGGCAGGAACCAGCGGCGCGCGTAGTGGGCACCGATAAGTGTGGCAAGATCCATGACGAGCTTGTGCTTGCGTGGCTCAAGCTGCATCACGTAACCCGTCTTTGTGTCGGCAATGGCCTGGGCATCGAGAGCGCCCAAGGCGTCGAGCACGCTCGCGCGGCGCGGCTCGTCGTACTCCAGCGCCATCTGGCCAATACGGCCATAAACGCGTACCTTGTGCACGCCGTCGATATCGCCGCTGAGCTTAAGAAGTGCATCGAGATCGCTCTCTGGCACAGGACCCGCCAATTGAAGACGGGTCCTGCCGGGGATCTCGCTAATAACCGAGAATCTCATAGTTTGTGCCTGGGAGCGTTACTCGGCTGCCTCGTCAGCAGCGGCCTCGCTCTGGGTGATGTAGGCAGCCTCGGCAACCATGTCATCGACATTGGCCTTGGCTTGCTCGACCATGTCCTGGTAGCAGTTCTTGACGCGCATACCGCACGCGATGCCCTGCACGCAGGCGTTCTTTACCGGAGCGCTGGTGAGCAGCTTGATGCCGGCCGTACCAAGCAGAAAACCGCCACCGACAAGCAGGGTGTTAAACGTCGACTTCTTCATGTTGCTTCTCCCTTTTGCCGCACAAGCGCGGCATGGTGCCTTAGCACCCGAGTTCATTAGTTTGCTCGAGCACGCTTTTGAAAATAGTTTAGTATAACTATTTGGTCAACAATGGCTAACTTTTTGGAAACTATGGGGATGAACTCAATATGACAAAGGGATTGTCCCTTTGTCACATTCCTACAGCTGCCAGGCAGCCGCTTCCTTTTGCAGCGCAACCATGCGGGCGAATTCTCCACCTGCCGCCTTGAGCTGCGCCGGAGTGCCCTGCTCGGCAACCACACCATCCTTGAGTACAACGATTTTGTCGGCATTTTCCACCGTACGCATACGGTGGGCGATCACGATTACCGTCTTGCCTGCGAGCAGGCGGGAGAGCGCCTGCTGCACCACGGTCTCGTTCTCCACATCCAAACTCGCCGTCGCCTCGTCCAGCAACACGATCGGCGCGTCTTTGAGCAGCGCGCGGGCGATGGAGATGCGCTGGCGCTCGCCGCCGGACAGCTTGGAGCCATTCTCGCCGATCATGGTGTCATAGCCCTGCGGCATGCGGCTCACAAACTCGTCGCAGTTGGCGGCACGCGCGGCAGCAAGCACTTCCTCATCGGTGGCATCGCGACGTCCAAGACGGATGTTTCCCATCACCGTGTCGTCAAAGAGTAGCACGTCTTGGAACACAATAGCGTAGTCGCGCAGCAGCACCTCGGGATCAACGCTCGCAACATCCACGCCACCCACGGTGACCGTGCCTTCGGTAGCATCCCAAAAGCGCGCGGCCAGGCGGCTCACCGTAGACTTACCGGAACCCGAAGGACCGACCAGTGCCGTGACCTCGCCTTCCTTGGCGGTAAAGCTCACATCGGTCAAAACCTTCTCGCCGGCGCGTCCGTCGCTGCCCGCACCATAGCCAAATGCCACGTGATCGAACACCACGTCATGACCCACGGGTTCAAACTGCTCGCTGCCCCGCGCCACGGGCTCCTCCATGATGGAGCGTATGCGCTTGGCCGACGACTCGGCGGCAAACAGCTCGGACATCAGCATCAGTGCCTGATCGAAGGGCGCATAGATGCGGCTCACCATGAGCAGGAAGGCAAACATCACCAAAAAGTCGACCTGGCCGGAGGCGACCATCGCAGCGCCCGTGACCAACGTGGTGGCAATCCCCAGGCGCAGGATGGCAAAGGCGGAGTTGACCAAAAGCCCATTGGCGAGCTCGCCCTTGGTGGTCTCGCGCTCCTCGGCATCGATCACGGCGTTGAGCCCCTCAAGATAATGAGCCTCCTGGTTGGTGGCGCGGATCTCGCGCACGCAGTCGAGCGTCTCCTGGATCGCCTCGGTAACCTTGACCTTCTCGGCACGCACATGGTCGAACACCGGGGTCATGGGGCCGCGTGTCAGATACAGCACGGCAAAGGCCACGGGCACGCTCCAAAACGCCGCGATCGCCAGCTGCCAGCAAAAGAACAGCGACGCCACGAACACAATGGCGCTTGCGATGATGGCACCCCAAAGCTCTCCCAACACGTGGCTGTAGGCGTGCTCCATGGCCTGGACGTCGCCCATGATGGTCTCGGTTAAATCGGCCAGATCACGACAACCAAAAAACGACAGCGGCAGTTTGCGCAAGCGCTCGGCAATCTCCATACGCTGCTTGCCGCACTCCTCGTAAAAGATGCAGTAGGTGTAGTAATACTGCTGCCAGTTAGAGGCAAAGAGCAACACAAAAAAGACCAGGAGGCCGCCCACAATCGGCAGGGCATCCGGCAGGTCGGCGCCGATGGCGAGATGTTCGACAAAACCGGCCATGACCGGGAACAATAAGCCCATGCCGGTCATGGTAATGAGATTAGTGAGCGTGGTCCAGAAAATGCCACGTTTTACGCCGGCGACGCCTTTATCGGATAGGAAATACTTCTTTTGGAATGAGGCGAACATTTAGGCCTCGCCTCCCTTCGCAACGGCGATATCTGCGGTCGCTGCAGTGATTTTCCAGCTCGCGGCCTGCTCGTATTCGGCCCACATCTTGGCATATAGACCCTTTTGGGACAGCAACTCGGCGTGGGTACCCGACTCCTGCACGCTGCCCTGGTTGAGCACCACGATTTGGTCTGCACCCACTACAGTCGAGAGTCGGTGCGCAATCATAATGACCGTGCGACCCGCCGCCAGCTTGCTAAAGGCGCGTTGGATGAGTGCCTCGTTCTCGGGATCGGCAAACGCCGTGGCCTCATCGAGCACCACGATAGGCGCGTCTTTAAGGATCGCGCGGGCGAGTGCCACACGCTGGACCTCGCCGCCCGAAAGATATGCCCCGCCGGCACCGAGCATGGTATTGATGCCCTGTGGGAGCTTGGCCACAATGTCGTCGCACTGAGCTGCGGAGAGGGCCAAACGCACCTCGTCGTCAGTGGCCGTTGGCTTGGAGGCGCGCACGTTATCGGCAAGTGTTTGCCGGAACAGCTGGTTGGTCTGGAACACGAAGGCGACCTGGTCCATAAGCTCGTGCGGATCCATATCGCGAACGTCCACACCGCCTACGAGCACTCGACCCGAGGAGACATCCCAAAAACGCGGAATCAGGCTTGCGCAGGTTGACTTACCGCCACCCGAGGGACCCACCAGGGCGAGGGTGCTACCAGCGGGAACGCTGAAACTCACATGGCTAACGGCAGGTGCTTCGGCACCTTCGTACGTAAAGCTCACGTCCTCAAAGCGCACATCGCTACCGGCGGAGTGCTTGGGCTGGGCAGGCACGGAGAGCTGTTTGGAACCCATGACGCTTCGAATACGAGCCAGCGAATCGGCACTCATCTGAGAGGCCTCGCCCACAAACATGAGCTTGGTCATGGCCGTCGGCACCACGGCCGAAAAAATCGCGTAAAACGTGAAGTTGGTCATAAAGCGTGCAAAGTCCGTCTCGCCCGGCGCCAACAGCAACGCCACGGGCAAAAGGAATGCCACAAGACCATTGAGCGCGGTAAGGTTGAGCACCTGTGGACCTCGGCAGAACGTGCCCGCATAGCTTTGCGCCATGTCGGCGTATTCGGCGATCGCATCGTGGAAGGCCTTAAAGGAGTAGACCGTCTGCTGGAATACCTTGACCACGGGGATACCGCGTACGTATTCGGTGCCGGTCTTGTTCATCTTGACCAGCGCGCCCATGTAGGCCTTCATAAACTCGCCGCCCTTGCCGCCCATCATGGCGGCCATGGCGCCAAGCGAAACGACGACCGAGATAAGGCATGCCGCGCCCAAGCGCCAATCGAGGGCGAAAAGCAGCACGAGCAGACCTGCGACCATGGCGGTGGCGCCGGCGATATCGGGCAGCATGTGCGCGAGCAGTGTCTCGGTTGAGGCGGCGCATCCGTCTACGATACGGCGCAGCTCACCGGTGGCGTGCGTGTCAAAGTAGCCGAGCGGCAGCTTAAGCAGATGCTCGCTCGTAGCCTTGCGGATATTGGACGCGCAACGAAACGCGGATAGGTGCGTGCACATGAGCCCCACGAAATAAGCTACGATGCTTGCCAGGGCAAAACCCACGGCCCACCAGCCATACATCGCGATATCGCAGGCTTCGCTCCAGTTAGGTGCCACGGCGATCAGATTGCGTGCGACAAGCCAAATGCACACGAACGGGCCAAAGCTCAGCAGCTGCGAGAGCGCCGAGAGCGCCATGCCCAAATACGTTAGGAATTTGCGGTCACCAGCATATGCAAGCAGCTCGCCGATACCGCCGCCTTCCTTTTTTGATTCCTTTGCCATGAGATTCCTTTCTAACGGCTTGAGAGTTAATCATAACAAACTTATCATTGATATGTTAGCCAAGGCACACAATCGAGCCAGGCATGGACGTTTCCGCAAAGGAAGGGGACGCTTTCGAAAATGCATCGGGCAGCGACCGACATAACCGAGCTCTACGCACCGCAATTTGAGCAGTTTGGCCTGGAGCTTACCGGCAAGGGCGCCGTCTTTACCGGCGAGGTGGCAAACGACCGGGCGCACGGCCGCGCATGGATCATGACTCTCTCCCCCACCTGCATCGTCATGGAGCATTTCATCACCCCGACGCACGATATGTGCCTGGCTGAATTCACACCCGAGCCATACGCCTGCGTGAGCGAGGTCAGCGCGCCCACACTTACATGCATGCCCGAGGCTGGTATAACGCCTGCGAACCTTAAACCCTTGCATGGACCGTGGCCAAACAATGCCGTTTGCAGCTTTATCCAAGATAACTGTGGCGAGGAATTAAGCCCGCTGCTTGCGGGGCGGCTCTATCACTCGCGCTCGGTGCTCTTTTTGCCTGGATATTTTGACGAACTGGAGCACCGCTATCCCACCGAGTTCGCGGGAACCTTTGAGGCGTTTGCCGAGCCCTGGCAAGAGGAAGCGACGTCTGCCATCTGCCACACGCTGTGCCGGATTAACGAGGACCGCGCCCGCACCGTAGGCGGACACGTCTATATGCAGGGCATCGTGGAGACCATGGTCGCGGAGCTCGCCTGTTCGCGCGCGGCCCACAAGCAGGCGCGGCAGGCGGCAGACACACGCGTCAGCATAACCATTGCCGAAGAAGCAACGGCAATGATTGAGCGCGCGCTCGACACAGGCAGACGTGTGGGTATCAACGAGGTGGCCGAGAGGCTCTACACAAGCCGCTCCAAACTATGCGCCACCTTTAAGGCCCAAACTGGCGAGTCCCTGGGCGCCTACATGCGCAGGCGCCGTATGGAGCGAGCACAGGACCTTTTGGCCGATAGCGCGCTCACGATAGCGCAGGTGGCAGAGCGTCTAGGCTACCCTCAGCAGGCCGCCTTCGCCCAAGCCTTCAAACAACACACCGGCATGACACCCACGGCTTGGCGAAGCAAGCATCGCTAAGGCCCAAGCTCCCTGGCCGTAACGGAGCGATTAATTAGCCGCCGCCCGTCAGCTCACCCAGGATCTAAACGTCAAGATATGCACAATCAAGCGCCTTTTTGATAAGAGGGACAGATCGATCAGCCAAATACAACGGAATGTTGAGCACCCCGTCGTCGAGCTTTAGGTTCTTAAGTGAGTAGCGGACCCTCAATGGAGTCGTCTCCGCATGCTTGTCGGCATAGTACTTAAGGCTCTTGGAATGAACGACCTCTCCCGATTTGACCTCGACGGGAACGATTTCGTTTCCGACTTGAATCAAAAAATCGACTTCGTGCTTCGGCTTCTCGTTTGTCCAATAACGCGGAGCAGCATCTAACTGTGAAAGTAATGCCTGAAGCACATAGTTCTCGGCGAACGAACCTTTGAACTCCGAAAATAGCGCATCCGAGATGGCAAAAGCGGACGCATCCAGCCTTGCCATGCGGCGCAGCAAGCCGACATCAAGACAGTAGACCTTAAATGCCTTGAGGTCATCGTACGCAGAGAGCGGCACACCACCAGCAGCATTAAGGCGAACCGCCGTGATGAGCCCAGCATCGGCAAGCCATTCCAGAGCATCCTCGTATTCTCGAGCACGAGCCCCCTCGCGCACCGCACCCCAAACGAACTTTTTGTTCTCGCGCGCCAACTGAGCTGGAATCGAGTTCCATATTTGCGAAAGCTTGGCGAACTGCGCACGGCCACCATGCTTGGCAAAATCGCGCTCGTAGGAATCCAAGAGATCAGACAACACCTTATCGACCTGAACGATATCGCCCGTCTCCACCCACCGGCCAAGAGCCTCTGGCATGCCGCCGCATGCAAAATAACGACGAAGATGCTCGACGAGACGGACATGGAAGAAATCGGGCACTGTCTCGATCTGATCCAGGCCGCCAAGGTATTCGTCGTAGTTTGCAGCGCCCTCGGCTTTCAGAAACTCGGAAAAGCTCATAGGGCGCATCTCCATGAACTCGACCTTTCCCACCGGAAAAGCGCTGGTCTCACGGGACAAGCGAACGCCCAACAAAGACCCTGCGCATGCGACGTGATACTCGGGGGCCTCGTCACAGAAGTATTTAAGGGCACCGACTGCAGAAGGACAATCCTGGATCTCATCAATAATAAGCAGCGTCTCGCCAGGATCGATAGGCTGTCCAAGCGCCAGGGAAAGATTTGAGATGATCCGTCGAGGATCGCGCGTACCTTCGAAAAACTGAGCGTACTCGCTCTGTACCCCAGGTGACGGCTCCTCGAGCGTCAGATACACATAATTGATGTACGAGGTTCGGCCGAACTCCTTAAGCGCCCACGTCTTTCCAACCTGGCGCGCCCCCTTAAGGATAAGAGGCTTACGATATTCTGACGCTTTCCAAGCGTTAAGCTTGGCAATGATATCTCGCTGCATGGCCGAACCTCCCGCAAAGAAACTTCCGTAAACGTGATATTTCCCACATTTTACCCTAGGTAAAACGTGACATTTATCACATTTACAGAAGTTTTAAGCTCATTTCTCCACACTTTCATCACATTGAAAAGGCGGAGGCGCCAGTGGCGCCTCCGTCGTGAGTCAGGACTGTTCGAAATTGAGGGGCAAGGCCCTGCGCCCGGCCCCTCGGTTCCCGTTTACGAGAGCGACGTTCTCAGCAACTCGTTGAAGAGCTTCGGGTTGCCCTTGCCGCGGCTCGCCTTCATGCACTGGCCCACCAAAAAGCCGATGACCTTCTGGTTGCCGTCGCGGTACTGCTGCGCCTGCTCGGCGCAGTTTGCCAGCACCTCGTCCACGATCGGTTGCAGCGCACCGGCATCGCTCACCTGGCGCATGCCGCGCTCGTCGACGATCTTGTTGGGGTCGTCGCCGGTCTGGGCCATGGCCTCAAAGACCTCGTGCGCCTGGTTGGAGCTGATGGCGTCGGTCGCCAGCAGCTTGGCAAGTGCGGCCACCTGAGCCGGCGCGATGCCGGACTCGGCGAGCGACACACCCGCGCCCTTAAGGTAGGCGATCATCTCGTTGACCAGCAGGTTCGCGACCGTCTGGGCCTCCTTACCGGCCATACCGGCAGCGGCCGCCTCAAAGAACTCGGCGAACTCGGGATCGCCGGCGATCTGCTCGGCGTCTGCCGCCTTAATGCCAAAATCTGCCTCAAAGCGGGCGCGCTTGGCATCGGGCAGCTCGGGGATCTCGCCACGGCAGCGGTCGATAAACTCGTCGTCCAGATCGAACGGCGCCAGGTCGGGATCGGGGAACAGGCGATAGTCGTCGGCCGTCTCCTTCACGCGCATGACCACGGTGCGCTTGCGGCTGGGCTCCCAGTGGCGAGTCTCCTGATAGATGATGCCGCCCTCCTCGAGCACCTCGGCCTGGCGGCAAATCTCGTAGGCAAGGCCGTCATGCAGGCTCTTAAACGAGTTGAGGTTCTTGAGCTCGGTCTTGGTGCCCAGCTTGGTCTCGCCGCGGCGGCGCAGCGACACGTTGCCGTCGCAGCGCATGGAACCCTTCTCCATGGAGCAGTCGGAAATGCCCAACGTCACAAAGATGCGACGGAGCTTTTCCATAAACAGGCGAGCCTCCTCGGGCGTGCGCAGATCGGGCTCAGTCACGAGCTCAATCAAAGGCGTGCCGCAGCGGTTGTAGTCGACGAGCGACTCGGCCGCGGCGGCAATGCGGCCCTCGGCGCCACCCACGTGCACCATCTTGGCGGCGTCCTCCTCCATGTGGATGCGCAGAATGCGAATGGGCACCGTGTACGAACCGTCCTCGCGGCGCTCGGGCATCTGCAGGTTGGACGCGTCGTAGCTGGCCAGATGACCGGCACGCTGATTGCCTTCGCGCATGGTCGACGTCATGGACGTGGACAGGCCCTCGGCGTTGGTCGAAGCGCTCGCCAGGCTCTGGGCCTCGGCCTCGCCAAACGCGCAGTCGGGGCGCTCGGCGGCACCGCGACCGGTCACGTCCAGGTCCAGATGGCCATACATGGCAAAGGCAACCGGACCCTGCGTGGTCTGGAAGTTCTTGGCCATATCGGGATAGAAGTAGTGCTTGCGGTAGAACATCGAGTGGCGCTGGATCTCGCAGTTGGTGGCGAGGCCGGCCTTGACGATGCTCTCGATGGCGCGCTTGTTGGGCACCGGCAGGGCGCCGGGCAGGCCCAGGCACACCGGGCACACGTTGGCGTTGGGCTCATCATCGTGGCTGAGCTTGCAGTTGCAGAACATCTTGGTATCGAGTGCGGTGAGCTCGGTATGGATCTCCAGGCCGATCACGGCCTCCCAATCCTGCAGGACCTCGGAAAGCTCCTTCATTACAGCTCGCCTCCCTTCCCGGCAAAATCGGGCGCGACGGAAAGCGCGGGCGCACCCGTAGCGGCATCGGCAAAGCCGCGCTCAAGGGCGCGGGCAAACGTGAGCAGCTGACGGTCCTTAAAGGCCGGACCCACCAGCTGGGCAGAAACGGGCAGCTTGCTGTCCTCGCCCAGGCCCAGCGGCACCGAGATTCCGCCGTTGCCGCAAATGTTGAGCGAGATGGTGTACAGGTCCGAAAGGTACATCTGCGTGGGGTCGCTGATCTCGCCAAACTTAAAGGCCGTGCGGGGCGAGGCGGGCATGAGGATGGTGTCCACCTTGGCATACGCGGCGTCGTAGTCCTGCGTGATGAGCGTGCGGGCCTTTTGCGCGGCGTAGTAGTACTTGTCGTATACGCCCGAGCTCAGCAGGTAGGCGCCGAGCATCTGACGGCGCTTGGCCTCGGCACCAAAGCCGTGAGCGCGGCTGAGCGAGCTCTGGTCGGACAGGTTGGCGCAGCCCTCCTCCTGGTAGCCGTAGCGAATGCCGTCGAAGCGAGCCAAGTTGGAGAACGCCTCGGCCGGCCCGATGACGTAGTAGGCGGCGATGGCGGCGTCCAGGTGCGGCAGGTCAACCTCGACCAGCTCGGCGCCCTGGTTCTGCAGCTCCTGGGCGGCGCGCTGAACAGCGGCCTTGACCTCGGGCGTCAGGCCCTCGGCCTCCATAAACGCGGGGATGATGCCCACGCGCTTGCCCTCGATGCTGTCGTTGAGATGCTCGGTAAAGTCGACGGCGCAATCCTGGCTGGTGCAGTCGTACGGATCGTGGCCCGCACCGGTAAGCGCGTTCATGGCCAGCGCGACATCCTCGACCGTGCGGCCAAAGGGGCCCACCTGGTCGAGCGACGAGCCAAAGGCAACCACGCCGTAACGGCTCACGGCGCCATACGTGGGCTTAAAGCCCACCACGCCGCACAGCGACGCCGGCTGGCGAATGGAGCCGCCGGTGTCCGAGCCCAGCGAGAGCGCGACCTCGCCCGCGGCGACGGCGGCAGCGGAGCCGCCCGAGGAGCCGCCGGGCACGCGCTCGGTATCCCAGGGGTTGTTGGTGCGGTGGAACGCCGAGCTCTCGGTGGAGCTGCCAAAGGCAAACTCGTCCATGTTGGCCTTGCCCATGGGCAGGCAGCCGGCATCGAGCATGCGCTGGACACAGGTGGCGGTGTAGACGCTCTGGTAGTCCTCGAGCATGCGGGAAGCGCAGGTGGTGCGCGTGCCCGCAAGGTTCATGTTGTCTTTGATGGCCAGCGGCACGCCCGCGAGCGGGGGCAGCGGCTTGCCTGCGGCACGGTCGGCATCCACGCGCGCAGCGGCCTCGAGCGCAAGCTCGGGCGCCACCTGCAGGAATGCCTGGACCCCGCCCTCGCGCGCCTCGATGGCGGCAAGGGAGGCCTGGGCCACCTCGGTAGCGGTAAAGTCGCCGGCGGCAACGCCCGCGGCGATCTGGGCGGCGGTAAGGGAATCGAAGCTTAGCGCCATTACTCGCTCTCCCCCTCTCCCAAAATGGACGGCACGCGGAAGTAGCGGTCGCGCGCGCTGCCGGCGTTTTCGAGCGCGACGTCGAGCGGCAGATCGCGCTCGGGCTCGCGCAGGTCGTCGCCCATCACGTTGGACAGGCTTCCGATGGGATGGAACGTGGGCTCCACGTCGGGCAAGTCATATTGCAAGACGGGCTCGAGCATCTGGACGGCGTCGTTCATGTAGGACGTCATCTGGGTGAGCTCGTCATCGGTCAGTGCGATCTTTGCGTACTCGGCGATGCCGCGCACGTCTTTCTCGCTGAGTGCCATAGGCGCTCCCTTCCGCATAACAGTTAAACCGCTTTAGTATACAGGGCAACGCCGGCTTGGAGCAGGCGCTTTACCCAAATGCAGCGAAAACGTAACGAGGACGGCGGCTGGAAGGGCGCGACCCGACGGACCTGCGGCGAAAACCATCCCGCCCGCAACGAAAACCGTCCCAACATTCGACGTTTTTCGGCAAAATCGCGATTTTCATCGAATGTTGGGACGGTTTGGAAGCCCCCGACCACCACAAAGGTACCTGTCCCCATTGTGGTGGTTCTGGGTGACGTCCTATGCCGAGGCCTTGGCCTTGCGGCGTTTGCGAATCGCGTGGATCACGATGTCCAGCAGCAACAGCAGGATGGCCACGACCACGATGAGCACGGCGAACTCGCGCTTGCCCCAGTGGCGGCCGGCCAGCGACTTTTGCTTGTCGACGTCCTTTTTGTTGTACTTGGTGCGCACGCAATGCACCAGCAGGCGATGGTCGTTCACGCCGTAGGGCGTGCAGGTGACGAGCGTCACCTTATCGGCGCCGGGTTCGATGGTCAGCGACTCCATCTCCTCGGGCAGCACGACCTCGGAGTCCACCATCTTGTAGGCAAGCGTCTTGTTCATGGTGTGCAGCAGTACCAAGTCGCCGGGCTCCAGCGAATGGATGTCGTCGAACATGCTCAGGTTGCGCATGCCCGAGTGCGCGGTGAGCACGCAATGCGTCGAGGTGCCGCCCACCGGCAGGCTCGTGCCCTCCAGGTGGCCGACGCCCGCCATAAGGACTTCCTCGCTCGTGCCGTGGTAGATGGGCATGCTCACGTCGATGGAGGGGATCTCGACCCAACTCATCATGGGGTCGCGATCAAAGATAAGCTGCTGAGAGTAGGGCTCGATCTGGTCGGCGGGAAGCTCGGTGGCCTCGCCGGCAAGCTGCTCGTTAAAGGAGCGAGCCTGCAGCAGGATGCGCTCGCGCTCCTCTTCCGAAAGCGCGTCCACGGTGCTGGACACGGTGCTGATCTGGTTGAACACGCCCGAGGCCTCGAGCCGGTCCAAGATCCATGGCCAGGTCATAAGGCCCACGCCAATAAGAATGATGACGATGGTAATGAGCCGGTCGGCCCAACGCGGCAGTCGCTTGCGACGACGCTTACCGCCCTTGGGCTTGGGTTGTGGGCTTGAGCCGCCGCTGGCCGCAGCGTTATTGCTCTTCATATGTTTGGCGCCCTTCACCATCGCCTGTCACTCCTCTAAAGCTCAGGTTGTCTAAACAAATAATAGCCGATTCGCGAGCCCCTATCCCGGACAACGCAGCCAGGACCGAAGCACCGCCTACGGTCGGAATTCTTAGAGACCTTCTACAGCGCTTCCTGCCATGGATATTCCTTTCCAAACATGCGATCGAGTTCAAGCTGAATTCGCTCATCGTCGATTGCCGCCAAAGATAGCGCAAGTGAAATGTCGTCGATACGGGAGGAGTCGGCAAACACGGGCGCATAGCGCCACACTTGGATCATCGTCGTTTCGCTGTCTGGCAGTTCCCCTTCTGCGACTTCAAGGTCACGCAGCCCACGCCATGCACTTCTTAAGACAGCCTTTTGCTCCATGCTCGGCGCAGCAAGCATCGAACGCGCAGCGAGCGCCGTCTCGCCAGCGTCAGTGAGACGGTCGATCCGTGGTGCCTTCCTTGCAAAAACAACCTTCGAGACAGGCGAGGAGAACTCTGCCATGTGCTCACTGAGCAGAAGATCCGCGGCCACGGGGAACACAATGACACGCCGTTCGCGCCGCTCGCGCCTTGCGAGCCCCCTGTCTACAAGCTCGGTTACGGCCTCACTCGCGCGGCTTGCCGAAATCCCAAGCGCACGACAAAGGTCATCGGGATGATATGACTCCTGCCCTGCTCCCCAGATTGCGGCAGCCTGCGCGTTGGATGACATCTTGGTCGCGCGATTATGAAACCGGACGCTGCCTCTCTCTGTGAAGGCAGCGCCCATAAATGGAAGAAAAGCCTGTCTACCGGGGCAAACAAAGGGGATCCCTTGTGCGACCAATGCTTTGCGCTGACGCGCATCGGCATCAGGAAACGAAACGACGACAGGAGCCTCCGCACGCAAGGCTAGCTGGCTATAGACTCTCTTAGCCTCGGGAAGCCCAACGCCAGTAGGCAAACTTGCAAGCAAAAAAGAAAAACCATTTGCGTCAACGGCGCGGACCCCAATCGACCGCAGATGCAGCGGCAAGCGTGCGGATCCAGGCCAAGTTTTAGCCTTGGCGGAGAGGCCCAGTGCTTCTTGTAAGTAGGCAAGCGCTTCGTTCATTTCCATCTTTTTCGCTTAGTTCCAGTTAATATTGGAATTATACATAATTTTAGGAAATAACGAGATTTCTATCAGGCATAGGCCCGTATTTGAGTTTTCAAAATATCTCGGATCAACAGAAAGATTCGGGATACAATGTTTATAGAAAACGACGCATCCCGCGTAAGTGTTAAGGAGCGCGGGCAGCCTAGTTTTCTAACGTGTTAAACGGCCGGGCTGCAACCCCGGCCGTTTTTATTTGCGCTTGCGGCGCAAACGCCGAGAACCGTCCGCACCGCGCGTGCGCCTACGGACCTTAAACCGAACCTCATGCGAGTCAAAAAACGCGATGACGAACGAGCCCACCGCCGCGAGGGCGGCAAGCACGTTAAGGAATTTCAGCATTTGGGGACCTCCGATCGAGTCGTCGGCCGCCCGCGCACGGGATGCGTCGCAAGGGTATTTTACTGCGAGCGCACGCGTTTGCGCCTGGTGAACGCGATTTTGACAAACATTTGTTCGATAGTTACACACACGACCCCTCGGACGGCGGAGCCTGGCCGCGTCGTCCGGGTTTGCCCGACGTGTTTGAGTTTTCAAAATGTCCCGAATCGGCGGGGCGATTCGGGATACGATGTCTATAGGAAACGACGCACCCCGCGTAAGTGTTTAGGAGCGCGGGCGACCAGTTTCCGGTGTTGTTAAATGCCCGGACTCCGAACCACGGGCATTCTAATCTTGCACGCGCGGCGCAAATGCCTTCTACCGTCCGCACCGCGCGTGCGCCTACGGACCTTAAACCGAACCTCATACGAGTCAAGAAACGCGATGACGGATGAGTCCGCATCGGACGGTGGAGGCTGCCTGTGTTGTCCAAAAAGAACGGGGCAAACTCCAGCGTGGAGTCTGCCCCGAAAAGAGAACGGCAAAGCAAGAACGTCGATGGACGAGAAAGGTGTCCGCAAGTCTCATGGCCATCACATCCCACCTGCCAAAGGGATGGGTGAGCGAGCGCTACTCCTGCTCGGACTCCTCAGCCTGCTTACGGCTTCGGATGAGGTGCGCCACGCCGATGCACAGCACCGCGCCACCAGCGATCCAAGTGAAGGTCACGCCGTTAAGACCGGTGAGGGGAAGGCCGGAGCCCTTCTTGTTCTGGATGGTGACGGGAATGGTCGCGTCGTTTGTAGGACTGGAAGTAACCATTTCGGTATTGCTGGACGTTACGTTGAGATTCTTCAGGCTGCCGTCATCTTTGTACTCCGGAGCCACTGTGATGGTAAACGGAGCAAGAGTGTTGTAGCCGGCAGGTGTATCGCACTCGGTGATCTCATACGTTCCTGCAACAAGGCCTGGGATATAAATCTCACTATCCTTGTCGGTCTTGAATTTTCCTGCGTTTGCCCCTTCTTCGGTAAGACCGCCATCTTGGGTCAACCATTTCTCCTGCGTAAGCTTTTTATTTCCCTCATAGGTCATCTTGACTTGGAAGGTAGCCTCGAGCTTATGGCTCTGATCATCCTTATCGACCTTGGTCACATCCAGGCGGAAGACATGGTCGGTGACTTTCGTCGGCACCGATGTGCCAGTGCCGGTAGACATGGGATCGTTGGAATAGACAAGCTTGACCTCATTGGTGGCGCCGTCGGCCTTGTATTCGACTTCGCCATTGAGCTTGGCCTTGTAGGTTACGACCACCTTGGAGTCCGCATTTACGCTGATCGGTTTCCCATTAGCATCCTGAACTGCCTTAAGGTTATCAAAAGAAACCTTAAGGAGCTCAGTTCCGGCGGTTGTACCGGGAGTCGCAGTCACCTGGTAACCATGGGTAGCGTCGAGTACAACCTCCTTCTCAGCATTGGTCTTGCTATCGACAATACAGACGCGTAGGTCCTTCGGCGTGCCGCTTGAGTTCTTCACGACCTCAAGGCCCTTGCTCAATGTGTCCTGAAATACATACTCATACTTATTGAACGTAGCGATGTTACTAGCAACGTGGCCAGTCAGTTTATATTCGACCTCCTCGCCAATATACGAGTCGCTTACCTTTCCCCATTTCCCGCCCTCGAGGACATCCTTCTCAACGGTAGGAATGCTGGTTTTCTCGGTAACCACCACATCGCCGGCGCCCACAACGGCATAAATCGGAGAAGTGGCAGTATTCTTGCTGCTGGCAGCCCCATCCGGAGCCAAAGTGTTCGCATCAGTCAGAAACAGGTAATAACCGGATTTGGCGAAAGAAACCTTGGTGCCTGCTGCAAACGAAGCATCCGTAGCGTCCTTCGGAGTGGTCGGATTGACCTTCTTCGCAACCAGTCCAGCAAGCGTATTGAGCAAGTCGGTGTCTTTGAGAACCGTTGTACTTGTGTTCCCGGAAATGTTGGCAGCCAGCCAATCGGCAACATCCTGTGCACTGGCACCAGTCTTCAGCGCACCGGGCGTATTGGTATTGATAGCTTTGATGATGGCATCCTGGGTATCAGTGTCATTAAATGCCCAATTAACATTCGAAACGACCTTATCCGTCTTTCCGTCCTCATCCACGACATCGGCCTCAAAGATCTGATAAGCCTTGTACTTCACATCGCCATTCGTATTGTTCTTATTGATGGTGATGCTGTTGGTCGTGGTAGCCGCATCCTCAGCAAACGCCATGGTCACCGGGGCCATGACTCCGCCGAAGCTCAGGGCTGCCGTGAGGCCTGCCGTTACTGCCAGGCGGGCGATGTTCTTGCTCATACTCATCTTCTTTTCCTCTGCTTTCTGCTTGAAATCCATTTGATCTAAAACCATCTGTCTGTGTCTAAGCATCTGCTTGGTTATGTCTCGCCCCGCTCTCTGTGGGGCCATTGGCTACTCTGTATGGCTGCCACCTCCCCGCTTGATCAGGAGCGCGACCACGAGGAGTGCGGCTCCGGCGACCGCTGCGGCGGCCGCGGCGTACATTGCCATATCGCCAGTCGAGGGCATAAAGCCTCCGGTGGTAATGCTAGGGGGTGTGCCGGTGGGCGTGTTGATGAGCGACGCCTCCAGGCTGCCCGTCGACCCGTCCGCGCTGTCGGCGCGCAGGGGCGACTCGGCCGTGATGGTGAGCTTGGGCTTGGCAGCGACCACCTGGTCGACGTCCAGGCCCTTGGCCTTGACCGTCACGGATCGCGTGCCCTCGAAGGCGGTGTAGCCCTTGGGCGCCTTGAGCTCGCGGACCTCCAGCTTGCCCGAGTCCACGCCCGAGACGGTCACGCGGCCGTCCTCGTCCGTGGCGACGGTGGCCTTGCCCTCTGCATCCCACGTGCCGTCGGCCGCCAGTGTGCGACCGCGGTCGTCGGTGATGCTCAGGACCGCCCCGGCAAGCGGCTTGTCGCCGTCGCTGCCGCGCTTGGTGAGCGCGAGATCCCAGGTGTAGGCGCACGCGTCGTCGCTCGGCGTGTGGGTGAAGCCGGCGTCGCCGGACTGATCGGCAAAGGGAGAGCGCGGGTAGCGCAGGTAGACCTCGTTGGGGTTGCCCTTCGCGATGCCGTGGTTGCATGCGCCGTTGAGCGGCGCGTTGTACACGGCGACCACGCGGGCGCCCGCGGCGAAGGCGTCGGCCCCGCCGAGCGCGGCGATCAGGTCGCCGGTGCGCACGGTGAAGGTCTTACCGTCGACCGAGACCCCGCACTGGGCTGTGATGTCGGTCCAGCCCTTCGCGGGCTCGGTGCCGACGCGGCCGTCCTTGCTGGCCGAGACGGCGTCGAAGCCGCCGTCCGCGCCCACAGCCACGTACACGCGCATGCTCGCGGCCACCTTGGAGGGGTCGAGCCCCGCGCTCATGGTGTCGACGAACCGCAGCGTATAGGTGTCGTAGGCCGTGAGCCCGGCCGGGACCGTGGCAGAGAGGCGCCAGTACAGGTCGTCGGCGACCGTGGCGTCGGCGGCCTTGCCCCATGCGGCCGTGCCGTCCTCCAGCACGTGCTTGGCCACCTTGGGCGTCGCGGCCTTGGGCTTGACGGTGACGGCGCTGCCGCCCACCAGGGCCATGATCGGCGCGGTGCCGGCCTCGTCCTGGGCGATGGCGTCGTCGTCGGCGACGATGAGCCAGTATCCGCTGGGCAGCTCGGCCGCTGTGCCCGCGTTAAGGGCTTTGGACACGGCGCCAGAGCTCTGGAGGGAACGAGCGAGCTGTGCGCTCAGCGCGCTCGTAAGGCGGGAATCGGCGTTGAGCCACTCGGCAGCTTCCTGCGCGGTGGTCTGGGACTTGGGCATGCCGGCGCTGTGCAGCACGGGCAGGACGGCGTCGCGCGCGGTGTCGTTTGCCCACGCGAGGTCGGTGGCGATCTTGGCGTCGCCGTCGCCGTCGACGACATTGGCGCTAAAGATCTGGTAGGCGTCGTAGCTGCTCGCTACGGTGCCGCTCACCGTGATGGAGCCGGTCGAGGTCGGCGCGGCCTGCGCGGAAGCGGGGAACACAACCGCGCAGGTGCCGATCAAGAGGGCAAGCAGCGCAAACAAGATCGGGAAGGAGCAAACTTTCTTATTCACGACGCTCGCCTCCCTTCGCATTCGCCTTGCGACGAATGTGCATCCAGGCTGCAGCAGCGCAAAGCACCGCCGCGCCGGCAAGGTACGTCAGAGTGACGCCCGACATACCAGAAAGGGGCAAAGAGGTGGAGTAGGTGTTGGTGAAGGTGGGGGTGTCGGTCTTGGTTTCCGCGCCGTTGGCGTCGACCTCGTAATAGGCCGGCGTGCAGGTCAGATGTCCTTTGCCGTCATCCTTTGCCGTCACCACGACCTTGAAAGTCTTTGTGTCGTTCTTGTAGCCTTCGTGTTTGGTGCCATCGGCCTCGCGGGCGTCGCATTCACGGATGTAATAGGTGAACGTTGCTTTACCATTGGTAAGATCATTGATGCCCAGTGGACCGATTGGTACCGGATCGAACCTTACTATCTGAGAGTTTCCCGGCCCAGCAGTAGTCCATTTATATGATATGGGCTGAAAAGGTTTCTCCGTGTTGTCCGAATTCTTGGTATACAGCTCGAACTTAAACTCCTTCATCTCGCCGCCATCGACCTTCTTGGTCACCTGAGGTGTCCAAGTGCCCGAGGCCTGGTAGGGCGGGAGCTCATTTTTAAACGCAGGGTTGGAGCCGTCGCCGATATTTACGGTCGAGATGGTCTTATCGTTCGAATCCTCACCCCATCTATAGAAGCCAGGTTGACACTCGGTGAAGTCTGCTTTGCCTTCCTTTTTAACGAATACTTTGGAAGTACTCGCATCGACCGCATAACGATTGATCTTAACTCCCAAAAAATCGGTCGTATCAACGGGGCTCGTGCCGACCTCTACATGTATTTTGTAAATGGTCTTATCAAAGGTCGTGCCTTTTTCATCGATAGGAACTTCGACAAGATAGAGGTCGTAATTGCCCGATTGGAAGTTCGCAGCCGTATCAATGACAATCTCTCCCTCGTCATTAACGGTAACCTCCGGCGTCGCGTCGCAGCCGTTTGCGTTGAGCGTGCCGTTCGTATTCCAATACGGCTCCCCACCTGAACCGTCGGCTTTGCCCAACAGCTTGAACTGATAGTCATGACCCGAGAGGCCTTGCACTTTGCCGTCCTTCAAAAGGACCTTATTTGCCTTGACCTTGATTGCAGGGTACGCGTTCAGAGGCTCGTCGACCTTACCGACGACAAGATCGCCGTTGGTCATGATGCCGCCACCGTGGGTGTAGGAGTAGTTACCACTGATGATGGTCGTAGCCGCTGTTTGCGCTTTATTTACTGCATCTGGGGAGGGTTGAGCCTCAAGACCGAACATATACTTAGCCTCGGCACCGCCATTGGCATCGATGGTTATCTTCTCACGATCGCAAGTGCCCTTCCAGCCAGCCGAGCCACCGCCGAGCATCTTGCCAAGAACGACCGCAACCGTATTTTGACTGTCGTCCTGGCGTACCAAGAAGAAATCCTTATGACCCTCTTCTTTGAAGGTTGGGGTAATGTAATTAGTATTTTTGTCCAAATTCTTATCATGACCACCGGCAGAGAAGTGCTCACCGTGATCCGCATTGTTGTAGATTGCAGCACCATTTGAGTGAGAGACAATCGTCTCGCCCGTAGGGCAAGCACCAACGCCGCCACCCCAGCCGCCGGCCACATTGTTGGTGATCAGCGTCTTTACGATATTGAGCTTGCCGCCCTGCTGGATAAAGATGCCACCGCCGCCCCAGTCGCCGCCGCGGCTCTTGCCCGTCATGGTCTTGTTGTTGGTGATGTAAACCTTGCTGGACGCACTTGCTGCCTCAATAACGCCGGTAGTACCGCTAGAAATACGGAGACCACCGCCCTCGGCATTGTCGGACATATTGCCCGCTATAAAGCCGCCAGTCATGGAGAACGTGGTGATCGGTTGATTGTGAAAACCAGCGTAGATACCGCCGCCGGCCTCATGGGAGTAATTGGCAGTAACGGAGCCGCCCGCCATGGTCAGTTTGCCGCCATTGACAGAAGCAATACCGCCCCCGCCGAGCAGACCGTTGTTGTATTTCGTAGTGATATAGGAGTCGACGCGATTGTTGGTAATGTTTGCCGTTCCTTTGATTGTAACGTCAGCATTTTTGGTAAAGACACCGCCGCCATAGCCATTATTGGGATTGTCGATGTCGTTATAGAGATCCTCATACGTAGCGTTACCCGAGATGACACCACCGGATAGATTCAGCGTGGCGCCCTGGTCAGCATAGATGCCGCCGCCAGATGCTGCCTTGTTTGCCGCGATTACGCCGCCGGTCATGTTGAACTTGGCATTTGTGCCCGTCACGCACAGGCCACCACCCCAGCCGCCGCCGTTACCGTTGGTGACATAGCCGCCAGAAATATTGACAGTGCCTTGAGAGAAAATAACGTGACCGTCGTTGCCCAGGGTACGAGGCGTTGTGATCATGCCTCCGCTGAGGTTAAGCGTACAGCCTTCCCCAACAGAAATGACTTGATTTACATAGCCCTCTTTGCACGCAACGATAGCGCCGAAATTGGTAACAGTGTGCTGGTAGGTCTTTTCGCTAGTACCAAGACCGTTAGGCGTACTCGTACTTTCAGTTACGTAGTATGTGAGTGATTGCGGAGCACTATCGTTCCAATTTACCTTCGCCGCCTGACCAGGCTCGCTACTGGGATCTTCAACCGGTGAGTCTTTCGCCGCACCTTCGACAGTTAGCGTAGCGCCAGATGAAATTGTAATAAATGTACAACCAGTCCTGCCGGTGTTGTCGTTACCACTGCTGTAATAAAGCTTGTAGCATGCAAGGTCGATGGTGGTGTTTTGGCTAATATTGATCGGTTTGGACGACCAAGCGTCGCCCGTCAGACAATAGTTTCCGCCGTTGTTGAACTTATCAGTAACATCGCCTTCTATTTTGTTAGCATTCACGCTTGCGAGCGCAATCGCATTCTCATCGCTATTACTATCATCCGCGGGCTGCGCAGCACCCTCAGTTTCCGCGTCATCAGACAACGGGGCCATCTCGGCAGCACCGTCGCCAGTCTCGTCGCCCTCGGCGTCGTCGCTATTCTGGTTTTCGGTATCCCCGTTGGTAGTGTCGTCTACATCAGTAGACTCACTTGAAGAACCCCCCCCCATTACAGTTTCCTCGGTAGAAACCGCCTGGGCATCGTTGGCAATGGCCTGGGAGATCGGGGGCATGACGAGCGACAGTACCAGGCTCAGTACGGATGCTCCGCACAAAACGCCTGCTAGCACACGATGCGTCGCTTTATTACTCTGCTTAGTGTTTTCTGAATTTGCTTTCATCGATGTCTCCTCCCCAAGAGACCGCGATCTTGCTCTTTCACGATTTAAGTTGAGCGCGCAACCTATAATTGCCGCGCACGGTTGCATATTATTACTCTTTGTTTGAACAACGAAAAGCCAGATTTTTACATTTTTCATTCTCGACTGGCTTTTTTCTTGACATTTTTTTAAACTATGCAGTGCTTTATTCGCGTTTACTTTTTGGAAAAATGCAGGTAGATTTGTTAGTCACTTTAGATGGCTGACGCTTTGTTGTTATTTGTACAACATTTTGTTTTAACCCACTCAATCTATGAACGGTCGTTGTGTCAGTAAACGGTAGAGTGTTTACTGACACAACGACCTACCTGCTAGGTAGTCTATTTCGGCAGGCAGACACATGTGCAGCGATGTTCATACACCACCATTTAGTTCGCAAGCAACTCCTCGACACAAAAAGCGTCCCAACAATCGGTGAAAATCGCTCTTTTGCGGAAAACCATCGATTGTTGGGACGCTTATGATGTCCAGCCTGTCAGCCTTAGAGCAAACCGCCACAAAGGCGCACTGCCCCCTTCGTGGCGGTTGCACCCGGCGCTACAGCAGATGCTCCTCGATAAAGATCGCGATGCCGTCTTCGTCGTTGCTGGCGGTTACAAAGTCGGCGGCGGCGCGGGTGGCATCGCTGCCGTTTGCCATGGCCACGCCCACGCCGGCGTCGGCCACCATGCAGGTGTCGTTATCAGCATCGCCAAACACGCAGATGTTCTGGAGCCCCATGTCGTTGAGCTCCGCCACGCGCACAAGGCCGCGCGTCTTGGACACGCGCGGATCCATGAACTCGTAGAGACGCTGCGTGGTCTGCAGGGCCGCCGCCTTAACGGTGTTATCGGCAAACGTCGACGCCTGCTCAATCACCCGCGGCGTTACCTCGGGCGCCATGGTAAACATCACCTTGGTCTGCGGCTCGCGCAAAAACTCGGCAAAGTCGACCACCTGGTAGGGAACGCCGTCGACGCGCGACAGGTGCTCGACGCACGCGTTGCTCTCGGGCACGTAGAACACGCCGTCTCGGGGGCAGACGGGCGTTGCCGGAAGGTCCGCCATGTGCTTGCAGATGCGCGCGATGGTCTCGCCCGGCAGCGGATAGCTCAGCTCGTTGATGTCGTGCGCGCGGTCGATGACCTCGGCGCCACCGCAGCCCACGAGCACGTCCACCAGGCCTTCGATGCCCCAGAGCTCGTACATGGCCTCGGTCGCGTGGGCGTCGCGCCCGGTGCACAGGCCAAAGAGCACGCCGCGCTCGCGCAGGGCGCGGATCGCCGCCACGGTGCGCGGGGACACCGTGTGCTGGCTCGTGAGCAGCGTGCCGTCGATATCGCAGAACACGGCTTTGATGTGGCTGAAGGTGGTGTCCATGGGAGCCTTTCTGGGTTGTGCGGCGGTGTGGGATGCGGGCGGATGTGACGTTCATGGTATACCAAGGCGCGCACGGGCGCGTTGGAGCAAAAACCACCACAAAGGTGCCTGTCCCCTTTGTGGCGGCTTGTGGTGTTCGGGTCTCAGCACAATCCATCACAACATTCGACGTTTTTCGGCAAAATCGCGATTTTCATCGAATGTTGTGACGGTTTCTTACCGTTCTGCAGCACGATCAAAATGCTTGCGTCCAAACAGCAGCAGCGCCGCGGGAACTGCCGTTACGACCAGGCCCGCGCCTACGAGTGTCTGCTGCACGCCAAATGTCGACGCCAGCCACGGGGCGATCGCTAGCGGCGCCACGCCGGCGAACATGTTACCAAAGCCCATGACCGAGTTGACGCGGCCGAGCTGCTCGAGCGGCGCCGTCGTTTGCACGATGGTGTTGTGGAGCGGGTTGACGACGCCCCAGGCCACGCCCAGGGCGATCTGGCCGATGAGCGCCACACCCACGTACGGCGTGCCCACGTAAAGCAGGCTTCCCAGACCCACGGACATAAGCGCCACGAGCAGCGTTTTAAGACTGACGAGGCGCGGCGGCATGCGGAGCGCGACCACGGCGCCCAGCACTGCGCCCACGCCGCAGGCCGACGAGAGCCAGCCCATCCACTCGACGCCGACGTGCAGGACGTCGCGATAGAAGAACGACTCCAGCGGGTCGAAGGCTCCGTAGCCAAAGTTCGAAAGAAAGATGATGCAGAAAAGTAGCGCGAGGACGCTGTTGGTGAAGACCGTCTTGATGCTGGCCGCGAAGGTGGTGCGGGCGGACGTGTTGGGGTTGGAGCTTTGGCCCGCGCGCTTCCCCTCCTCTGCCGGATCGGCATCCGCCTGTCCGGCGACGCGACCTGCTTGCGGCTTAAACCCCCAGCCGGCAATGAATGCAAGCAGGGTGAACAGCATCATGAGCACGAACACCGCGCGCGACGATGCGGCCGCCGCAACAAAGCCGCCCAGCGTGGGGCCGACGATAATGCTCACGTTAGAGAACATGGTGATGGCAGAGTTGATGTCTTTGAGCTCGACAGGGTCGTCGGTGAGGTAGGCCGGATAGGACGTGGCGATGGGCTGGGCGAACCCCATTACAAAGCCCAAGAGCACCGCGCCGGCAAGGACTGTTCCGGTCGCGCTGCCAAAGGCGATGATTGCCGCGCCCGTTGCCAGTGTGCTTACGATGCTCAACAAGAAATGGCGGCGCGGGCTCCATGCATCGAGCGCAGCGCCGCCCGCAAAGGACCCCAGAATCACGAAGACGTTCATAAACATGACGGCCAGCGACGTCGCGACGACCGAAGCGCCGTCCGCATAGGTGAGCGTTCCGATAACGCCGATAAAGTAGCTGGTCTGGAAGCCGGTGTAGATGAGAAATCGCATTGCCACCAGGCGCTTGGCCCGCGCGGACAGCGATGGTTGGGATTTAGGAAATGGAGATGTAGACATGTGGGCTCCTTGTTGCATACGAATACGGGCCGCAGGCATTGACCGCCGACCATCGACTCAATCTTTCTGTTTGTAACGTTAAGGACGCATCGGGCCCCTTCTCTCCGTCTTCGCCCGGATGAACTACTTGGTAGATTTTAAGGCATGTCCCAAAAATCTACCAAAGCAAAGGCCACCACAAAGGTGCCTGCCTGTGGTGGCCCAATGATATGGCAGCGTAGCGAGCCGGTTCCAAGTGCCCCAGGTCGCCCCGAAAGAGGAGCGACGCGTACTTTGGTACGCGAGCGACGGCTTGAGGGGCGAGATGGGGTGCTTGGGGCCGGCGCAGCGTCAAGCCTAAAGATGGTCTTGGATCAGGTCGCAGATGGCTCGGGCGTCGTTGATGTTGATGGCTCGGGTCGCAAAGCCGGCGTCGAAGGCCTGACGCGCCAGGGCCTCGTTGCAGGCAAGGGCCAGCGTGTGACCGTCGACCAGGTCGAGCGAGCTCTTGCCGCGCAGACGGTCAACACCCGAGCGCGCGACCACAATATTGTCGAAGCCCTCGGCCTTGTAGCCCTCGATGATCACCACGTCGACATCGTTGTAACGCGACAGCAGCTCGCGCGCGGGCATCTCGTCCTCCTCGCGCGTATCGGCGTACTCCGCCCAGCGCGTGGCGCAGATGAGGCCCACGTGCTTGGAGCCGGCCTGGTGATGGCGCCAGGTGTCCTTAGCGGGCACATCGATATCAAAGCCGTGATGCCCATGATGCTTGAGCGAACCCACGCGCAGGCCGCGGCGGGTGAGCTCGGCGATGACCTTCTCGACAAGTGTGGTCTTGCCCGAGTTTTGGTAGCCGATAAACGCGATCGCGGGGACGGCCGGTGCCGGAGCTGCGGGCGCGACGGCGACGGGTGCGCTCGCGGGCGCGGCACCGTCAGCGGCCACGGCCTCAACGGCAGCGGCCTGACGCTCGGCGCGGTCCCACACGCCCGAGCGGCCGCCCTCCTTGTGCAGCAGGCGCACGTCGACGATCTCCATGCCGCGATCGACCGCCTTGCACATGTCATAGATCGTTAGGCAAGCAGCACTCGCGCCGGTCAGAGCCTCCATCTCAATACCCGTCTTACCCGTCACGCCCGCCGTGACCAGCACGTGAAAGCCAACCTGCCCGTCCGCGCGCGCCGGTGCCCAGCCCTCGGGCACGTCCTCGGCCGGCGTCCCCGCCGGAGCGATGGGCGCAATGTCGCACTTACTCTTGGTAATGAGCAGCGGATGGCACATGGGAATGATGTCGCTCGTGCGCTTGATGGCCATAATGCCCGCCACGCGCGCGCAGGCAAGCACATCGCCCTTTTTGGCGCGGTCCTGCAGCACCATGGCCTGCGTCTCGGGGTGCATGAGGATGGTGCCCTCGGCGATGGCAATGCGATGGGTCTCGGCCTTGTCGGACACATCGACCATGCGTACCTCGCCCTTGGCGTCCACGTGCGTCAGCTCGTCGCGACGGGCGTCGCGGGTGGGCTCGGCGACAGCGCTGGCAGTCGGCTGCGCGGACGCGTCGGCGTTGCCAGCATTCGCCGCAGCCGTGACTTTGTGGGCAGACATCGCGGCCCTGCGAGCGGCCTTGGTGGCATCGGCGTACCTGCTCTTGGCCATATGATCATCCTCCGATTTGGGACATAAATCGTTGCGTGCCCTCAATTATCGCGTGTTCCTGCGGTTTGTGGGCCACGGCATCGCGCCAAATCGAAAGTACCTGCATATCATCACCACGGCGCAGCGCCTCACGCACCGAATACTCGGCATCGCTGAACAGGCACGGACGCACGTTGCCATCGGCCGTCAGGCGCAGACGGTTGCAGTTCGCACAAAAATGATTGGACATGGCGCTAATAAAGCCGACCGTTCCCGCCGCGCCCGGAAAGTGCCAATAGCGCGCAGGGCCTGCGCCGGCAGGAGCGTCGTTGATGTCGAGCGGCTCGAGCTCGCCCAGACCCACCGCGGCGGCCCCGGCATTGATGCGCGCCCGCAACTCGACGCTCGGCACGGTATCGCTCGCGTCCCACAGCTCGGGATTGAGCGCGGGCGCATGCGGGTCCACAGCGCAATGCGAGCTCGTACGCTCGTCGCCAATGGGCATGTATTCGATAAAGCGCAGGTGGATGGGGCGGTCGACGGTCAGGCGCGCGAGGGCCGCCACATCCTGGTTGAGCCGGCGCACAACAACGCAGTTGACCTTAACGGGCTCAAAGCCCCAAGCCAGTGCCGCGTCGATGCCAGCCATGGTCTGCTCGAGTCGACCCAGGCGCGTGATCTTTCCAAAGAGCGTAGGGTCGAGCGTGTCGAGCGAAATGTTGACGCGGTTAAGCCCGGCATCTTTGAGCTGCGGCGCCAGCTTGGGCAGCAGGGCGCCATTGGTGGTGAGCGAGATGTCCTCGATCTGCGGAATCGCACGGATGTCACGAATAAGCGGGATGATACGGCGGCTGACCAGCGGCTCGCCGCCCGTCAGGCGCACGCGGCGAATGCCCTCCCCCGCCACCAAGCGCACAAAGCGGGCGATTTCCTCGGCGCTGAGCAGCTCGTCGTGTGCACGGGGCGCCACGCCATCGGCCGGCATGCAGTAAATGCAGCGGAAATTGCACTTGTCGGTAACGGCAATGCGCAGGTAGTTGATGTCGCGGCCAAAGCCGTCATGTTGCACGCGCCCGTCCACGCAACCCTCCCCTCACGCGGCGTTTTATTCTTCGGAAAACATAATACCCCACGGGAGAATCATGCCGACACCCGTACGACAGGACAGGTCGCTTCGAGCAAGACCGGCTTCCCAAGCCCATCCTCAGCATACAGACCATCACAACATTCGATGCTTTTCCCGTTTTTGGCGAAAAACGCCGAATGTTGTGATGGTTTGCCTGCCCGCAGCGCCCCGTAGAAGGGCCAAAACGCCCCTAAAGACCGCCCTCCCAGTGTCGAATCACGAATTCTCGCAGGTCGTTTTGACGTCTCTGAAACGTTTCGCTTCGGTCGCACTTAAGGCCCATAGCGAGCGCAATGGCATTCATCGCCCGGTGCAATTGCAGCTGATGGGCAAACTGAGTCCCAGTGAGGACGATCATCCTAAAGCCCAGCGCGCTCAGAACGGTCATACGCTCCGCGTCCGACGCGCTGCGCTGTTTATCAAGATGGTCCGAGCCGTTGTATTCAATCCCCGTACCGCTCGCAGGTGCATATACATCGATCTCGAAATACCCGGCCTTAGCGAGATATTTGAACTCGTTGGGAACATCGACCCGATGGTTGAGCTCAACCCTGGTGTACCCGAGCCCACCCTGGGAACGCTTCGCGACGACCATGATTGCAGTGGCCGTCTCCATGGGCGACCGCGCGCCATCATGCACGCGCTTGAGCACGGCAGCCGCACGTGTAGCCCCCTGACGAGATCGATTTTCATCGCAATAAGCGATCAGGTCGGCAACGGTGTACCTCTGCCCCATCTCGATATAATCGTCTGTCGCCAGATGATTCAAATGGTATCGGGCGCAGATTTCATACCCATATTCCAGCTGCTCGGGCTCGCTCATCCGCGAACCCGCCTGTACGAAGCACATGGCCTCATCAACCACCAGAAGGCCTTCTGCTACCTCGATAAGATGGTCCGAAGGAATGGGCGCCCCAAACACATGGCGTCGGAGACCCGCCGGCCGAGAGCGCTCGAAATCGAAGCTAACCAGCGTGTCAATACGGTCGAGCTCCTCATGTGGGATGCCAAGTGAGGCCAGATAGTCGGTAACAATCTCGACCGCCGCAGATATTCTCAGCCCCTTGGCATCTAGTCCCAATTTGGGCAAGCCCGCAGTCGGCTCCGCCTCGTCGGCAATCGAGTCCTCATCGTATAGGCTGCTTGCTCGCGAGAGCGGCTCGGACAGGCGCGCCACGTTGTGGTACAGCCAGGCAGTCTTATGGGACAGGACAATCGGCAGGTCCATGAGCCCTCCAATGGGTCGGATAACCAACCTTATTCCCCTGCTCGCGGATTCGCACACCTTCGCATGCAAGTTAGTGATTCCACCCGATCGGATGACAGAAAAACCGTCCCAACATTCGATGCTTTTCCCGATATTGGCAAAAAACGTCGAATGTTGGGACGGTTTGAGGCGGGGTGAGGGACGCGGAGGGCCAGGTTCAACTGCGCCCCGGCGGGTTAATCCAACTCTTTCAAGCCATGTGCTAACTGCCAGTACTCGCCGTGCTGGGCGAGCAGTTCCTCGTGGGTACCGCGCTCGATGATGCGGCCGTGCTCTAGGACCATGATGGCATCGGCATCGCGGACGGTGGACAGGCGGTGCGCGATCATAAACGTGGTGCGGCCGCGCATGATGCGGTCCATGCCACGTTCGATGAGCTTTTCGGTACGTGTGTCGATGCTCGAAGTTGCCTCGTCCAAGATGAGCACCGGCGGGTCGGCCACGGCCACGCGCGCAATGGCGAGCAGCTGGCGCTGGCCCTGCGACAGGTTGGCACCATCGGCCGTGACCGGCGTGTCGTAGCCTCTAGGCAGGCGGCGGATAAACGAGTCGGCGCAGGCGGCCTCGGCAGCGGCGCGCACCTCCTCGTCGGTCGCGTCGAGCTTGCCAAAGCGGATGTTCTGCGCAATGGTGCCGCTAAACAGGTGCGTATCCTGCAGCACAATGCCCAGCGAGCCGCGCAGACTAGCCTTGGCGATATGCTTGACGTCGATGCCGTCGTACGTGATCTCACCGCCATCGACCTCGTAGAAGCGGTTGATGAGGTTGGTAATGGTCGTCTTTCCGGCACCCGTGGAGCCAACAAACGCGATCTTCTGCCCCGGCTTGGCAAACAGGTTGAGGTCCGCGAGCACACGGGTGCCGGGCACGTAGGAAAAGTCCACGGCATGGAAGCGCACGTCGCCGGCAAGTGGCACCAGGCCCGTGACAAGCTCGGTACCGTCGGCGCTCACCGCGCGGCCCGACTCGTCAACGGCGGCAACATCATGCAGGTGCCCGTATGCGCCCACGCCCTGACCTTCGGGAATCTTCCACGCCCACGCGGCGTCGCCCGTCTGTACCAGCTCAACGCAGCCCTCATCCACCTCGGGCTGCAGGTCCATGGCGGCAAAAAGGCGCTCGGCACCGGCCAGCGCATTAAGCAAAAAGTTGCCGAGCTGGGTGAACTGGTTGATGGGCATGGCCGCCTGGCGCACAAAGACCAGATAGCTCGCGAGCGCGCCCACATCGGCTAGGCCGTTAATGCAGAGCATGCCACCCGCGACGGCAACGATGGCGTAGTTTGCGTAGCCGATTGCGACGGTCATGGGCACCATGGAGTTGGCGTAGGCCTGCGCAGCGCCACTGGTACGGCGCAGCTCTTGGTTGCGCGCATCGAAACCGGCAACATTGGCCTGCTCATGGTTAAAAACCTTGATGACCTTTTGGCCCGAGACCATCTCCTCGACGTATCCGTCCAGATCGCCGAGTGATGCCTGCTGGGCAGCAAAGAAGCGCTTGGAGCGCATGCCCGAGTAGCGCGCGTACAGCACGATGGCCGCGTCGCACACAAGCGTGATGATCGTAAGCCGCCAGTTAAGGATGACGAGCATGGCCGTCGTGCCGATCACCTGGATTGTCGCCTGAATCACGTTGGCAAAGCTGTTGTTGAGCGCCTCGGAGACCGTGTCGACATCGTTGGTGAAAAAGCTCATGATGTCGCCCGAGCGCGTGCTGTCGAAATAGCTGAGCGGCAACGTCTGAATGTGCGCGAACAGGTCGCGGCGAATGTCGGACACCACGCGCTGGGCTGCGCGCACCATGATTTGCGAATAGCCCAGGGCCGACAGCACGCCCGCGGCGTAGATGGCGGCCGTAAAGAGAACCTGCTTGGTGAGCAGCTCCTCCCCGCCCGTAGTCAGGCCGTTGACGATGGGGCGCACCATGTATGTGCCGGCAAGACTCGCGATGGCGGCGATAGAGGCGAGCACGCCCACCGCGAGCAGCGAGAACTTGGCGTGGCCCATGTAGCTGAGCAGGCGGCGGAGCGTCTGTCCCAGATTGGCTGGACGGGCCTGAGCGGATGTCTTAGGCATGGCGCTCACCTTCTTCCATGGCTCGAATTGATCCGCTGGGGACGGAGGAAAACGGACCATCCGCACCGTCGTCACCGTCGTCCGCATCCCCCGCGAACTCCATCTGCGAGGCGTAAATCTCCTGGTAGATGTTGTCGTCCGCCAGCAGCTCCTCGTGCGTGCCCACGCCGTGGATGCGCCCGTCGTCCAGGACCACAATGCGATCGGCATCCATGACACTCGCGATACGCTGGGCAATGATAATCACGGTCGTATCGGGAATCTGAGCGATATGCTCGCGGATCTTGGCGTCGGTCGCCATATCGACCGCGCTCGTCGAGTCATCAAAAATGAGCACACGCGGATGCTTGAGCAGCGTGCGCGCGATGCACAGGCGCTGCTTCTGCCCGCCCGAGACGCCGGCGCCACCCTGGCCCAGCTCGCCATCGAGCCCGCCGATGCGGTCCAGGAACTCGTCCACACACGCCGCACGGCAGGCACGCAGCAGCTCCTCGTCGGTGGCATCGGGCGCGCCCCACTGCAGGTTCTCGCGCACGGTGCCCGTAAACAGCACGTTCTTTTGCAACACGATGCCCACGGCATCGCGCAGGGCAACAAGGTCGTAGTCGCGTACGTCTCGTCCGCCCACCAGCACGGCGCCCTCGGTGGCGTCGTACAGGCGCGCGATGGGCTGCACGAGCGAGCTCTTGCCCGAGCCCGTGCCGCCGAGCACACCCACCGTGGAGCCGGGCTCGATGCGAAGGTCGATATGCTCGAGCACGTCCTCGGCAGCATCCGCGCGGTACTTAAACGACACGTCGCGAAACTCGACACTCCCGTCGGCCACCTCGCATACAGCTGCATCGGCAGCGGGCGCTTGGATAAGCGACCGCTCGTCAATCACCCGCGAGATGCGCTCCACACTGGCAAGTGCGCGCGTGAGCAGCAAAAACACGTTGGATATCATCATGAGCGAGTTCATGATCAGCAGCACGTAGCTCATAAAGCCCGTGAGCGAGCCCACGCCCAGCTCGCCGGCAAGGATCATGCGGCCGCCGATCCACAGAATGGAAAGCGCGGCAACGTACATTGACAGTTGAAACACCGGCAGGTTGAGCACGGCGTTGCCAAAGGTCTTTGTGGCGGTGTGCGCAAGCTCAGCATTGACGGTGTCGAACTTGGCCTGCTCGTGCTCGGCGCGCACGTAGGCTTTGACGGCACGCACGGCGGTGAGGTCTTCCTGCACCACGCCGTTGAGGTGGTCCATCGAAGTTTGGAGCTGGCGGTAGAGCGGACTCACTCGCCAGGTGATAACGCCGAGCACGATCGCCAGCACGGGCAGGATGATCGCAAAGACCGTGGCGAGCGGGCGCGACAGCATTAGCGCATAGATAAGGCCGACGATAAGGGTCACAGGGCCGCGCACCATGGGGCGAAAGCCGTTGCCGATGGCGTTTTGGATGACGGTGATGTCGGTGGTCATGCGGGTGACAAGCGAGCTGGCGTCGTAGTTGTCCAGGTTGCCAAAGGCGAGCGTCTGGATCTTGCGATACTCGGTCTCGCGCAGATTGGCGCCCAGACCCGAGGCAACGCGGGCGGATGTGCGGGCATAGCCCAGGCCCAATACCAGCGAAAACGCCGCACACACCAGCATGCACGCGCCTTGTAGCAGCATGTAGTTGACGTCGCCCGTGGGCACGCCCACGTCGATGATGTTGGCCATGATGACCGGGATAAACAGCTCGAGCGCGGTCTCGACCGAGACGAAAATCACGCCGAGAATGGCATCGCGGCGGTATGCCCCCAAGTGGGAAAACAAGATTTTGAGATTGCGCACGCAGGTTCATCCCCCATCAAACGTTGTTCGCAAACGCACGTATTATTGCGCGCCGAGCGGGCGTGTCAAGTGTTCCGAAATCGATTTCTACAAGGCCGGCGCAGGCGCTAAGTCCGCGCGGCGCGTGACCGTATTCAAATGGAAATGATTGAAGGCGCGATTTTTCGCCCCACCGGCAACATAGACCTTGACTCTACAATCGTTGTAGGGTTTTCACTACACTGGTACGTAAACAAACCAAGCCAGAAAGTGCCCGCCCATGGAACACGACCTCACACGCGGCAATGTCCTCAAGACCATCGCGGTCTTCGCCCTGCCCTATATGCTCTCGTACTTTTTGCAGATGCTCTACGGCATGGCTGACCTGTACTTTATCGGACAGTTTAGCGGCGCCGCCGGCATCACCGCCGTGGGCAACGGCGCGCAGACGCTCTATATCATTACCGTGACGCTCGTGGGCCTGGCCATGGGAACGACCGTCATCGTCGGCCACGCCGTGGGTTCGCGCCGCTTCGATCGCGCCGAGGCCGCCATCGGCAACACCATCACGCTCTTTATGGGTGTCTCGGTAGTACTGGCCGCGTTCTTGCTCGCGCTGTGCCCGCAGATCGTGGCACTCATCGGCACGCCGGCCGAAGCCGTCGAGGGCACTGCCGCCTACCTGCGCATCTGCTTTATCGGCATTCCGTGCATCGCTGCGTACAACATCCTTTCGGCCATCTTTCGCGGCCTGGGCGATTCGCGCTCACCCATGTACGTGATCGGCGTGGCGTGCATCATCAACATCGCGCTCGACTTTCTGTTTATTGGCCATATGGGGCTCGGCCCCGTGGGCGCGGCGCTCGGCACGGTGATCGCACAGACGGCAAGCGTTGCCCTCGCACTCGTGTGGCTCAAGAGTCGCCGCACGCATATCCACCTCAAACGCAGCGACCTGCGCCCCCAGCCCGAGGTGCTCGGCAGCATCCTTAAAATCGGCGTACCCGTGGCCGTGCAGGACGGCTGCATTCAGATAGCGTTTATGTTCATCACCGTTATTGCCAACCACCGCGGCCTGGTCGACGCCGCCGCCGTGGGCCTGGTCGAGAAAATGATAAGCTTTTTGTTCATCGTGCCGAGTTCCATGGGCGCCACCGTCAGCGCGCTCACAGCGCAAAACGCCGGCGCGGGCAAGGGCGACCGCGCACGTCAGGTGCTCAAAGACGCCATGACCATCTCGGTGGTGTACGGCTGTCTGATCACGGCGCTCATGTGGCTGGTGGCACCGGCGTTTCTCGGCTTTTTTGCCAAGGACGCCGCAGTGGTCGCAGCCGGCACCGGCTATATGCGCAGCTATATTTTCGATGCGATCTTCGCCGGCATTCACATTTGCTTTAGCGGCTTTTTCGCCGCGTACGGCAAGAGTTACATCGGCTTTGCGCATAACGTGCTGGCCGTGGCACTCATTCGCGTGCCGGGCGCGTGGCTGCTGTCGAACGCCTATTCCGACACGCTGTTTCCCATGGGTATCGCCTCGCCGTGCGGGTCAATTCTATCTGCAGTCATTTGCGTGGTGGCGTTTACGGTGCTCAACCGCCGCGGCACTTTTGACAAGCTCGTGGCGTAGCGGGGCGACGCGATCCCTGGCGCCCCTCCCCTGCTTTTTTCCGAAAGGAGCGGTCCTGTGACCGACGCACACGCTGAACATACCGACGGCCTGCTCCGCATTGGCGAGGTGGCACGCCTGTTTAACCTGAGTGTGGGCACGCTGCGCCATTACGAGCAGATAGGGCTGCTGGAGCCGGCGCGCATCGATCCGGTGAGTGGGTACCGCTACTACGGATCACGGCAGCTCTCCACCCTCAACACCATCAGTCACCTGCGTGTTCTCGACTTGCCGTTGGCACAAATCCGTGAGTTTGTGACCACACGTGATGTGGACCTCATGCAGCGGCAACTGGCCCAGCAGCAGGAGCTCATCGAGCGCAAGCGCCGCGAGCTCGAACGCGTGTCGTGCAAGATCGATAGCCGACTTGCCCTGCTGCACGATGCGTTGAACACCGAGCTTGATGCTATTTGCGCAATCGATGCGCCCGAGCTTCGTTGCGCCGTATTGCGCGAACGCGTCAACCCTACCGATGCCTATGCGCTGGAGTGGCAGATTCGTCAGCTGCAGAAAGGCCAGCACGAGACGTTTGTTTTTCTGGGCAACTTGGGCGTGGGCATCGCACCCGAGCGCCTTGCCGCCGGCGACTTTGATGGCTACGACGAGGTCTTTTTGCTGTTGGATGACACGGACGACTACCTGGGGGACCTCGAAGTTCGGCCCGCCGCACGCTGCCTGACCGTAAGCTTCCGCGGCACGCATGGGCAAGCGGCTTCACGTTACGAGCAGTTGCTCGGCTATATGCGTGAGCACGACCTGACACCCACCGGTCCCTCGCGCGAGATCGCCCTCATTGACGACATCATCAGCGACGATCCGGCGACCTACGTGACGCAGATCACGGTGCCTGTTACCGCATCCAAATAAAAACCGCCCGGAAAGCGTTAAGCTCTCCGGGCGGTTCTTCTATCTGGCTATCAATGCCTTAAGCCTGGGGCACCTCACCGGTAGCGAGAATCTGCTCGAGCGCATCCTCGTCCAGCACGGGCACGCCCAGCTGCTCGGCCTTGGTGAGTTTGGAGCCCGCCTTGGGACCGGCGACCAGGTAGCTCGTCTTCTTCGATACACTGCCCGAAACCTTGGCGCCGAGCACCTTGAGCGCGGCGCCCGCCTCGTCGCGCGTGCGGTTGACGAGCGTACCGGTCAACACAAACGTCAGGCCCGCGAGTGGCTGCGCGTCGGCGAGCTCGCCTGCTACGCCGGCATCGGCTGCAGCCTGCGCATGGGCGGCGCCCAGGTCGACCTCGAGCGACAGGCCCGCCTGGCGCAGGCGCTCCAGCACGGCAAGGTTCTCGGGCACGGCCAGGAACTGCTTAACGCTCGCCGCAATCTTGGGACCGATGCCCTCGCACTCGGCGATGTCTTCTTCGCTCGCCAAGATGAGCTTGTCAATCGACAGGAATCGCTCGGCGATGACCTCGCCCACACTCTTGCCCACGTGGCGGATGCCCAGGGCAAACAGCACGCGGCCGAGCGGCTGGCTCTTGGACTTGTTGAGCTCGGCGATGATTTTCCCGGCCGTCTTGAGGCCCACCGGAATGGGATCGCCCTTCTTGACGCCCTTTTTGCTGTTGGAGCTGGCATAAGTGCGCCCCGTGTCCAGGCCGGCGATGTCGTCGACCGTGAGCTGATAGAAGTCCGCGACGTCGTGAATCAGGCCGGCGGCGATCATCTTGTCGACGATCTCGTCGCCCAGGCCGTCGACGTCCATGCAGCCGCGGCTCACCCAATGGAGCAGGCGCTCCTTGAGCTGCGCGGGGCAGTCGATGGAAACGCAACGGTAGGCGACCTCGCCGTCCTCGTGGACCACGGGGCTGCCGCACACGGGGCAGACTTCGGGCATGTGCCAGTCGACCGAATCGGCCGGGCGCTTATCGAGCACCGGGCCCACGACCTCGGGAATTACGTCGCCTGCCTTGTGCACGATGATAGTGTCGCCCTCGCGCACGTTTTTGCGGCGGATCTCGTCGATGTTGTGCAGCGTGGCGCGCGCGATGGTGGAGCCGGCAACCGTCACCGGGTCGAACTCGGCGACCGGCGTGAGCACGCCGGTGCGACCCACCTGGATGCGTATCTCGCGCAGGACGGTCTGCTTTTCCTCGGGCGGGAACTTAAAGGCGATGGCCCAGCGCGGCGCGCGGGCGGTAAAGCCCAAGTCGAGCTGCTGCTGGAAGCTGTCGACCTTTACGACCACACCGTCGATGTCGTAATCCAGGTCACCGCGGTGCTCGAGCGCCTGGGCACAGAACTCGTGGACCTCGGCCGGCGTGGCGCAGCGTGCCACGTTGGGGTTGACGCTAAAGCCGGCGCTACGCAGCCAGTCCAGAAACTCGCGCTGGCTGTGGACGTGCAGCGGATCAGTATCGGCGATGGCGTAGATAAAGGTGGCCAGATCGCGGCGCGCCGTGATCTTGGGGTCCTTTTGGCGCAGGCTGCCGGCGGCGGCGTTGCGCGGGTTGGCGAAGGGGTCGCGGCCCTCGGCATCGGCCTCTTCATTCAGACGAACAAAGCTGCCCTTAGGCATATAGACCTCGCCGCGCACTTCGATAGTACGCTCGCGGTCGGCGCCCATATGAGCGAGCGCCGGCTCGGACAGGTGCATGGGCACATCCTTGATGGTACGCACGTTGAGCGACACGTCCTCGCCCGTGGTGCCGTCGCCGCGCGTGGCGGCGCGTACGAAGGTGCCGTTTTGGTAGGTAAGGGCCACGCCCAGGCCGTCGATCTTGAGCTCGCAGGTATAGGTGACGCTACCGGCACCGAGCGCATCCTCGGTACGCTGGAGCCACGCGTCGAGTTCGTCCAGGTCCATGGCATCGTCCATGGAATACATGCGTGCCATATGCGTTACCGGCGTAAACTGCTCGCTCACGTATCCGCCCACACGCTGGGTATAGCTGTCGGGCGTTACCAAATCGGGGTAGGTCGCCTCAATTTCCTGCAGCTCAACGAGCATTTTGTCAAAGGCGGCGTCCGTGATCTCGGGCGCGTCGAGCATGTAGTAGCGGTACGCGTGGTAATCGAGCTCGTGGCGCAGCTCGGCTGCACGCGCTGCCGCCTGGGCACGGGCGTCGGTCGGTGCGGCGGCATCCGCGCTCGCGGGCGTTTCGGTATCGATGTCCACACCGTCACCAAACAGGCTCGATTGCTCCATAGCGGCACTCCTTCGCTCGATTTCAAACGGATACAAGAGTACCACCGGTCACCATGGCGCCGAATAACCCTTTCGAACCGCACCGAATCGGCAGCCGCTAGACCGGGGCGGATCGCGCGATCAAACCATGCCCTTGCCGTTTCTAAATGATCCGTTTTCCTCCGTCCCCAACGGATCAATAAGAAAAGAGGGGCTGTCCTGCGTTGGCGGGACAGCCCCTCTGGCTTCGATATGTGCGATACGGTTCGTTAGAAACCCTGGCCGTAGCCTTGACCCTGGCCCTGGCCCTGCTGGCCCAGCAGCTCCTCCAGGTACTGGCGCAGCTGTTCATCGGTAATACCACCGTTGCCGGTGTCGGTCGCGCTGTCGTTCTGCTGCTGGTTCTGCAGCTCCTCGTCGGAACCCAGCTCGACCGTGACCTTCTTCTCTTCCTTGCCGCGCATGAGCGTGATCTCGACCTTCTCGCCCACCTCGTGGCTGCGTAGTGCGATGATCAGGCCATCGGCGCTCGAAATCTCATCGTCGCCCAACTTGGTGATGACGTCGCCCTCCTGAATGCCGGCCTTGGCGGCAGGACCATCCTCAACGACGCTCGCCACATACGCGCCGCTATCGGTGCTCAACTTGTTGGTGCGGGCGTTAAGCGCATTGACGCTCGAAAGCGTAGCGCCCATGTACGGATGCACCGGCGTCTTGCCGTCGATGATCTGGTCGGCAATGTTCTTGGCGTAGTTAACGGGAATAGCAAAGCCCACGCCCGAGCTGGAGCCCGAGTAGCTCTCGATGAGCGAGTTGATACCCACGAGCTCGCCGTTGTCGTTAACGAGCGCGCCGCCGGAGTTGCCCGGGTTGATGGCGGCATCGGTCTGGATCATGTTGGCATAGATGGTGTTACCGTTGGTAGAGCTCATGGCCGTGGAGCGATACAGCGCCGACACGATACCCGTGGAGACAGACTGCTCGTTGCCGAACGGCGAGCCAATCGCCATGACCCACTCGCCCACGTTGAGCTTGGAGGAATCACCGATCTCAATCGGCGTGAGCTTGGAGGCATCGGCATCCTTGAGCTTGATGACGGCCAGGTCGCTCGAGGCGTCGTTGCCAACGAACTCGGCCTCATATGTAGTGCCGTCGTCCATGGTAACCACGTACTGGTCATAGCCATCGACCACGTGGTTGTTGGTGAGGACGTGGCCCTCGGTATCGAGCACCACGCCCGAACCGACGCTGCCCGAGTTGTCCGACTCGTCGGCAGACTGCGAAAGCGAGCCATTCTGGCTACCGCTCGAAGTGGCGGTGATGGAAACCACGGAGGGCAATGCCTTGGCAGAAACGGCCTCGGCCAGCGTGGTGTCCTCGGAATCAATCGTAATCTTTTGCGTCGATGAACCCGAAGCACCCGCCGTCACGGCATTCTTGCCGCCACCGATATCGAGCGTGCCGCTCATAATGAGCGCAATGACCAGCAGGGCGCCGCAGGCACAGCCGGCGAGTGCCGTAATAAAGATCGGCAACTTTTTGGTCTTGGTCTTGACCACCGTGTGCTTGTTTACAACCTGCTGGCTGCCCAGCGGCTTTCCGGTCTGCGTGTCGTAGGCCTGCACGTAGGGAATGTTGCTGTCGGCAGGCGTCGACTCCACCTGCACGCGCGGCTGCTGCTGGGTCTCGCCGACGTTGCCCGCATCCTGGGGACGCTGGGAATCGTACTCGCTCATAGCTGCGATCCTTTCGTCAAATAACCAAAGGCCCGCCAAACATGTGGCGGGCCATCATTGTTCACGTTGAGTTGTACCCCAATATGCGGGCGCAAGTGTATGAGAACGCAATCTTTTAGGAAGGCTTAAGTTCTGTTGCGGATTCGAGAGGAACCCACACCTGCGTCAAAACCACCACAAAGGTGCCTGTCCCCTTTGTGGTGGAAATCTAGTCCTTAAACAGATAGCCCACGCCGCGGACGGTGGTGATGTGTGCCGCGATCTGCGGGCCCACCTTGGAGCGGATGCGTCGAATGTGCACGTCGACGGTGCGCGTGCCGCCGCAGTACTCAAAGCCCCACACGCGGTGCAGCAGTACTTCGCGGCTGTAGGCGCGGTTGGGGTGCGTCGCCAAAAAGCTCAGCAGCGAGTACTCCATCAGCGTCAGGTCGATGGGCTCGTTATCGAGTGTCACCTGGTAGGTAGCCAGATTAATCTCGAGGTTATCGATGTTGAGCACATCGTCGGCGGTGACGGTCTCCTCCTCGCCCATCAGGCGCTGCGCGCGAGCCTTGAGCTCGTTGGGCGTCGCCGTAGGGCACACAAAGTCGGCATGCGCGTGATTCGGCAGGCGCAGGGTACCGAGCGCTTCATCGTCGACGATCACCAACATGGGGACACCGCCGCGATCGTCAAGCCACTTGGCAATCTGATCGATGCGGTCGCTGCGGATGCCGTCGGAATCGAGGATCAGCAGGTCAAAGTCGTGCGCCGCAGTCGGCGAATCGGGAGTGGCCAGACTCACCTCGACACCCAGGGTGGTCGTCAAGCTGCGGACAAACTCGTGGAAGCGCGTCGTGCGCGCCATGAACAGGGCACTCTTTTCGGACATATCGGCCTCCAAAGAAATGAGCTCAATCGTACTGGAACAAACCAGCGCGATTAGGAGTTCGCCAGGTAGTGCTTGATCTCCCACTCGGTGATCGTAGACTCAAACTTATGCCACTCGTCGCGCTTCTTTTTGAGGAAGAAGCTGTGGATGTGCTCGCCGAGGGCATCCTTCATAAACTGCGAGTCCTCAAACACGTCGAGCGCCTCTTTGAGCGAGCGAGGCAGCGGCGCGTAGCCGGCCTCGACCATCTGACGGTCGGTAAGCTTGAGCGTCTCGGCCGTGGCCTCGGGCGGGAGTTCCAGCTTGCGCTCGATGCCGTCCAGACCAGCCGCCAGCGTGACGGCGTTGACCAGATACGGGTTGGCCATGGGGTCGGGACTGCGCAGCTCGATGCGCGTGGACAGCGGCTTGCCGGGCTTGTAGACCGGGATGCGGACCATACTCGCGCGGTTGCGCAGGCCCCACGTGGCGTACTGCGGCACGGAGTCGCCACCCGTGGTGATGCGCTTGTACGAGTTGACCGTGGGGTTGGTGATGGCGCTAATCTCGCGCGCGTGCGCTAAGATGCCGGCCATGTAGTGCTTGGCGACGTCGGAGAGATGGTACTTCTCGTCGTCCTCGCCCCAAAAGACATTGTTGCCGTCGTGGTCGAACAGCGACTGATGCAAAAACATGGCGCTGCCGTCCTCGCCCGCCAGCGGCTTGGGCATGAAGGAGGCGTGGCAACCGCTCTCGTAGGCCTGCTGCTTAATGATGAGTTTGGCCGTGGTGATGGCGTCGGACATGCTCAGAGCCTCGGCGTGGCGCAGGCTCATGCCGTGCTGCGAGCGGCCGGCGGCGTGGAAGGTGTACTCCACGGGCACGGACATCTTCTCGAGCGTAAGGACCGTGTTGCGGCGCAGGTCGCGAGCGGCATCGCTCACCGAAAGATCGAAGTAGCCCACGTTGTCGAGCGGCTCGGGGGTGCGCTCGTCGGGGAAGTAGTAGTACTCCAGCTCGGCGCCCACGTTGAGCAGATAGCCAGCCTTCTCGGCCTTGTGGAACATGCGGCGCAGGGCATCGCGCGGGTCGCCGGCAAACGGCTTGCGGTCGGGGGTGCACACATCGCAGAACACGCGGGCAACGCCGTTATGGCTCGGGCGCCACGGCAAAATCTGGAAAGTCGAAGCATCGGGAAACGCCAGCATGTCGGCTTCCTCGGGCGTGGCAAAGCCCTCGATGGCGGAGCCGTCAAAGCCAATACCCTCCTCAAAAGCGACCTCGAGGTCCTCGGGGCTAATGGCAAAGTTCTTGAGGCGGCCGAGAATGTCGACAAACCACAGACGCACAAAGCGGATGTCACGCTGCTCTACGGAGCGGAGTACGTAATCGATGTTCTGCTGGTTCATGTCGCTCCCCTTTCTTTCGGGCGGGTTTCGACTGGTCTATATCGCAGATACTATCGCAGAAAAATGTTTCCGCAGGGTTAAAGCGTATCAAGCGCTCAAAAAACGTGCGCGCAGGCGGTTGCGAACGAGCGGCTAGCGTTCAGATTCGGAGACAATTTGTCTACAGGCTCGTTCCAGCGCAGGGAACTCCATCGTCACTGCATCCCAAACAACCGAGCGGTCGACATTGCCGTAATCATGCGCAAGATAATTTCTCATGCCGACAATTCCACGCCATTCGATTTCGGGATGAAGCCGCTGCGAGCGTTCCGACAATTTGCCCGCTTCTTCCGTCACCCTAAGCGCACACATCAAAAGGGAGTCCGCCAACGCCCTCGTCCGCACGTCATTCGCATGCAGAAACTGGTCCTCGGTGATATCAAAAGCCTTGATGCGCTCGTTCGTTTCGGAGATGGCCTCCAAAACCTCTTGGGCGCGGAGACCGTCTGACTTACGCGCGATCATAAAGGATCACTCCTTCGCGCTCGATTACCGCGGCAAGATCGTCATCAAGATGATCACTAGAGACGAGATCAACCTGCCTCCCGGTTTCTTTGCGCACCGCCTCACCAAATGCCGACAGCGCGAAAAGACCAAAGCCCTGCTCGCGATCGACTTCGAGACGCAAGTCAATATCGCTATCGACATGTGCCTCGCCCCGGGCATACGAACCAAAAAGAATCACGGTTTTGATGGCGGGAATCGAGCTGGCTGCCTCGCGGACGGCGGACTCAATCTGGGCAGTATCCAAAATGCCCGTCGCGGCGCTTTCGCTCGCAGAGCTTTTACCAAGTGAGGGAACAAACGGCAGAGAGCGCTCGCGCAGCATCTGCCTCATAAACATATTGACCGCAACAGACGAAGTCATGCCAAGCTCTTCGCACAGCTCGGCAAATGAGTCTTTAATTGACGAGTCCACTCGCACACTCAGCACAGACGCAGCCATGGATACCTCCTGTATGACATTGTCTATATATTATCACACAGACTAGCGCGAGGTCGAGGCGCGGTGTTCGATGTGACCGGGGATCTCGATGCGTTTGGGGGCGAGCTTTGCGGCCTCGCCCACGGTGGTGGTAACGACGTCGATGCGCTCGGACAGGCGCTCGACCACGCGCTCGGCAATGGTGAGGGTATCCTGCGCGGCCGTGGTGACGCCGCCAAAGAGCACATGGTTCCAAGGGTAGTCGTCAAACGTCGCGATCTTGAGCCCCGCCGGCAGCGAGGGACCAAGCTGCGCCAGCGCCTCGGTCAGACGCAGGAAGACCAGGCCGTTGACGGCAATGAGGCCGAGCTTTTTGCCTGCATAGCCGCGGATGGTCTCGTCCAAGCGACCAACGCCCGTGGCACCGCCATCGGCCAAGGTGACAACCTCGCCGGCAAGGCCGCGTCGCGACAGCTCGTCGGTAAAGGCCTCGGCACGCTCGCGACGCACGGGGCTGTCGTCGCTTGCCTCGGTGAGCAGGCACAGGCGCTCGCTACCAGCGGCGGCCAAGGCGTCTACCAAGCCGGCGACCAGCTCGCGGTTGTTAGATGTCACCAGGTCAACACCGCCGTCAACAACATCGCGGTCGAGCAGCACGACGGGTAGACGTCCCGCTGCCGCGGCGATCGCCTCGTCGTTGCCTCCGCAGGTGTTGACGACCAGGCCGTCCACGCCAGCATCGATAAGTCTGGTGAGCGACTCGGCCTCCTTTGCGGGGTCGTTGCCGCTAATGGCAGTCATGAGCGAGCAGCCGCGCGCGGCGGCGCTGGCGGAAAGTCCTTCGAGCATGGCGCTCGAGAATGGGTTGGCGATGTCGGCCAGGATCACGCCGATGAGGTTGGTGCGCGAGGAGCGCAGATTGCGCGCGGCGGCACGCGGGCGATAGCCGGTGCGCTCGATAACCGCCGCGATGCGAGCACGGGTTTCCTCGGTCATTTGCCCGGGGCGGTTGTTGAGATAGCGCGAGACCGTGGCCGGACTCACGCCCGCCTCGGCGGCAATGTCCTTGATTCTCATCTGCGCCATAGCGCACCCCGTTTCCCAATTGTCGGCGGCCTGAGCCATTTTAGGCATTTTTTAAAAATCTCGGTTGCAAAACGCTGTAGGTGAGCAGCGTCGTTTTTGCGTCTCGAGCAGATGCGATGATGGGCTAGATAGACGAGTCTTTAGGCAGCTCAAAATAGTCGGGATGCAAGGCGATAACCGGGCCCTGCTCCTCGGGCATCAGGTGCAAGTGCGTCTCTGCCAGATAACTCGCCGCATCGGTATCGCCCCTCTTAATGGCCTCAAGAATCCGGCGATGCTGCCGACGAATCGGCTCCCAATCCAGGTCCTGCGACACCATACGCAGCCAGTTGTATCGCTCAAAATGCGTGTTGATGCTTTTCATCCAATCCCACAACATGTGACGACCGGCAATCTCAAAACACGTCTCATGGAACAGGTTATCCAGGTCAAAGAAACGACGCGTTTCGCCATGGTCGAGCGACTCGGACTCGGTAAGAATCTGCTCAAGCCGCTGCTTTTGCTCGGGCGAGGCGGCCGAACTGCATTTAATAAGCACGCTTCTCTCGAGCTTCTCGCGCAAAAAGCAGGCGTTTTCGGCGCGTTCCATGCTGATCTTAGAGACGTAGGTGCCGCTTTTGGGACGCGTTTCCACCAGCTCCTGCTCACGCAGACGCACAAAGGATTCGCGAATGGGCGTGCGCCCGATTCCCGTCTCTTTTTCCAGACCAATCGCCGAAAGGCGTGTGCCGGGCTTGAGCTCGGCGTAGATGATCTTGGAGCGCAGTGCGTTGTACGCCTGGTCTTGCAGGCTCTGATAATGCTGGTGCTGTTCCATAAAGCCCTCGGATAAACCCTCGGTTAATCGAATACCACCATGCAATACTATCGCATCCCCCGCCCCCTCATAAGTTGCGGTGGAATAGTTCCTGCTCAAGGCCTTCAGCAGCAAAAACAGGAACTATTCCACCGCAACTTCCAACAGTCTTTTTGGGACGGGGCTCTTTTAGCTACCCTGGCCCGCAGATCGGCCCCCTTGCCACAAAAGTGGCCCATCTACTACGTTAACACGGATAGCCTCGGCCATACCGAAAACCGTGAAAACAAAACCGCAGGTAGACAGCTTGTCGATTTTCGAAAAAGCCGACTATGGTTGACCCCTGCGGCTTAAACGTAGTAGATAGGCCCTATTCGTGGCACAGCACTACTCCATCCCAAATTGGCACCCCGAGCCCTCGTGAGTTGCCAACAAGCTGTTCGCCCAGTGCTTTATCCGCGCGGCATTTGGAAAATAGCACCACCGCAAAACCCGCGAGTAGCGCTTACTTTGCTATATCTCACTATACTTTGCTATATCTTGCTATATCTTGAGCAAAGGTGGCTCACATGCAAACAAACCCTTTTAAGCCCACAGCAGGTAAAACACCTCCCACGATTATCGGCCGCGAAGATGTGCTCGAAGAATTCAATGAGGGCCTCGTCAACGGGCCTGGTGCCCCGGGGCGCCTAATGCGCATAGCCGGCGTCCGTGGAACGGGCAAGACGGTCCTCCTTGACGAGTGCTCACGTTTGGCGCAAAGCCGTGGCTGGACGGTCATAAAAGAGGTCGCAACCGAGGGACTTTGCCAGCGCATTCTCGAACAGCAGCAGCCCAAATTCCAGGCCAAGCACGCCAGATTTGAGCCCACCGTAGCTGGCATATCCATCGGCAGCATAGATATTGAGCGAATCGGCCCATCGCTACGCGACGCCATGAGACAGACAATATCCAAGAATGGAAACGGCCTGCTCATCACTCTCGACGAGGTTCAAGACGCAGAGCTCGATGAGGTCCGAACGCTCTCCATTGCGATTCAGCAGGTTATCGGCGAAGACCTTGATATCGCCTTTGTTTTTGCGGGTCTGCCTTCGATGATTGAAAGCATCATCAACGGAAAGACACTTGCGTTTTTGCGCCGCGCCCTCCCCTTTGACCTGAAGGCTGTGGCAGTAACCGAAGTGTCGTACTCCCTCGAGGAAACCATTGAAGCGTCTGGCATGGAGTTGCAGCCAGGTATTGCCGGCCAACTTGCCGAGGCAACGCAAGGCTATCCTTTCATGATCCAACTCGTTGGATACTACGCATGGCAGTTGGCGAGACGCGCGCATACAGCGATTATTGGAGAAGAAGAAGCCGAGCGTGGCATTGCAACGGCACGCGAACGCTTCTGCGCCATGGTGATTGAGCCCGCGCTGCAGCGCATTCCGCCCACGTGCATCGCTTATCTGCTGAGCATGGCGTCTTTGGGGCAGACGAGCTCGACCAGCATGGTTGCCGATGCCCTAAACAAAACGCCTCAACAGGTGAGTTCCGTCCGCAGCCGCCTGTTAAGAGAATCGATTATCGAGGCTCCCTCGTACGGCAAGGTCTCATTTGCCATCCCCTACATGCGCGACTACCTCTACGAGCACAAAGCCGAACTGGAAGTTGAACTGTAGAAACGGCAACTGCCCTGCAAGACGAAAACCGTTCCAGGAGTACTTCTTTGCCAACGCCACCGACGAGGCCATCATCGCCAAGGTCAAGGAGCTCCTGGGCCCTAATCGGACTATCTGCGCCTTCCCGTCGAACGCAGGCGGCGGCTGCCCAACACACAGGGCAGCCGCCGCTTTTTGCAATCGATTGGTGCAAAGGGGTTGACTAGAGTTCGCAGGCAACCTTGTAGCCGTCGCCGATGGCGTCGCGAATGTTGCCGCACTTGTTGGCGTCACCCAACACGTGGGTGGCAACACCGGCAGCGGCAAGGTCGTCGGCCAACTTGGTATTGGGACGATAGCCCATGGCAAGCACCAGCGTATCGGCACCGGCGATAGTGTGGACCTCGCCGTCCTTTTCGTAACTGATGGTGTCCTCGGTAATCTCGGTCACCTTGGCCTCAGTCAGCACGTGAACGCCCTTGGAGAGCATGCGCGTGATGAGCACCGCGCGACCGGCACCGCCCTCGTTGGCAGCGAGCGTCTTGGTCATCTCGATGACGGTGACATCGCGATTGGCCGGCGAGAGGTCATTGACCAACGGGGCCAGGTAATCGGCCGTCTCGCAGCCGACGGTGCCGCCGCCGACGATGACGATCTTCTTGCCCGGGAAAGCCTTGCCGCCCACCAGGTCGTCAGCCGTCATAACTTGCTTAAAGCCCTGCATGAAGGCCGGGGCGATGGGCTCGGCGCCATAAGCCAGGACAACCTCGTAACCCGCGTAGTCACGCTGAATGTCCTCGGCCGAAAGCTCGGTGCCAAAGACGCATGTGACGCCGGCCGCGGCCAAGCGACGGTACTGATACTTGATCACGCGGGTGAGTTCCTGCTTTGCCGGCGGAACGGCCGCGATACGCATCTCGCCGCCCGGCTCGTCCTGCTTATCCACCAGCACCACGTTATGACCGCGCTTGGCGGCAATGTAGGCAGCCTCCATGCCCGCAGGACCAGCGCCCACAACCAGCACGTTCTTGGCCTCGGCGGCAGGCTCGTAGCCGGCCTCGTCGCGCTCCACATCCGGGTTGACGGTGCAAGAGATGCGCTTGCCAAACATAATGCCGTTCAGGCAGCGCAGGCAGCCAATGCAGGGGCGAATATCGTCGGCGTTGCCGACAGCGGCCTTGTTGCAGAACTCGGCATCGCACAGATTGGCGCGGCCCATCATGCAGATGTCGGCAGCGCCGTCCTCGATCAGCTCCTCGGCGATCCAGGCCTCGTTGATGCGGCCGACGGTGGCGACGGGAATGTTGACGTGCTTCTTAATCTCACGCGAGCAGGCGGCGTGCGAGGCCTGCTGCGTACCGGCGGCGGGAATCGCGGAGCCGCGCTTGATAGTGGTGCCGCCCGACACATGAATCATGTCGACGCCGGCCTTCTCCAGGCGACGCGAGACGTAGATCATGTCGTTGAGGGTCAGGCCGCCATCGGTGTATTCATCGCCCGAAATGCGGACGTCGATGATAAAGTCCTTGCCGCAGCGTTCGCGAATCTCGGCGATGACCTCGAGTAAGAAGCGCATGCGGGCGTCGAGCGAGCCGCCGTACTCGTCGGTACGCTTGTTGTAGAGCGGAGTCAAAAAGCCGCCGAGCATGCCGTGGGCGTGTGCCGCATGGACTTCAACGCCATCGACGCCAGCCTTCTGCATACGCACGGCAGCGTCGCCAAACTGATGCGTGAGTTCGTGAATCTCGTCGACCGTGATGGGGCGCGGTGCCTCGCGGGCGTAAGACGGGCCCACAAAGGACGGAGCGATCAGGCGCGGCGTGCCCGGAATGTTAAAGGCCATGTAGGCGGGATGGAAGAGCTGCGGCATGATCTTGCAGCCATACTCGTGGACGGCCGCGGCGAGCTTTTCCCAGCCGGGGATAAACGTGTCGTCGTAGCAGCACATGTCACCCGGCAGATAGGTATAGGTAGGCTCGACCGTCACGACCTCGGTAATGATGAGGCCCACGCCGCCCTTGGCGCGGGCACGGTAATGATCGACCAAGTCGTCGGTCACATAGCCATGATCGGCCAGGTTGGTGGACACCGGCGGCATAAAGACGCGGTTCTTGACCTCGGTTGTACCGACCTTGATCGGGCTAAAGAGCATTGGATAGGCGGAGGACTCCATGCGGGATTCCTTTCATTTGAGCCGCTAGGCGGCAGTTGCTGACGTACCTATCATACCAGCAACTGCCGTATCCGCAGTCAAACATGCCCAAACGCCGGTCGGCTAATGAATACCGCGACCCAAGTCTTCGGCGATTTTGTCCACGCCCTTAAGCGCGGCGCAGGTCTTTTTGTTGGAGCAATGCCCCGTGCAAACGCCACCCTGAGCGCAGTCGGCGCAGGTGCCCTTGCGGTAGATGCGCACGCATACCGCGACAAACGCAATACCGATAACAGCCAGTACAACAATATCGATAGGTGCCATAGCAAGCCTCCTCTAGTTAACCATCACTTACTTTACCCCATTCTCCACCTACCAAAAAGGGACAGGTTCATTTTGGTCGGTTTTATCTGCGGAAACGCCACATCTCCCCCCCCCCCACCAAAAAGCCCGAGTGTCGCTGGGACACCCGGGCTCGTGGAAAGGGGCTAATCCTTATTCGGACTTAAGCGGAAACTGCGGCGGAAGCAGCGTTGGTCTCGTCCTCGTCGGTCCATGCATGCTTGGGCATGGGACGGAAGATCTGGAAGAGCATCGCAACCAGCAGCACGATGGCCACAACCGTCCAGATACCAAACTGTCCCAACACAAGCAGGTTGTAGAACTGGTTGATGAACAGGCCGATCACCCAAGCGAAGATGCACTCGTAACCGATGGCAATCGCGAACCACTTGCCGGAATCCATCTGGTTGCGGATGGCACCCATGGCAGCAAAGCACGGAGCGCACAGCAGGTTGAACGCGCCAAAGGCGACGCAAGCGCCCATGGTGGGGAACATGCCGGCAAACGCGGTCCACAGGCTCGGGTCGGTCTCGCCCGCGTCGGCAACGGACAGCAGCGAGCCGGCGGTGGCGACGACGTTCTCCTTGGCGACAAGGCCCGAGACGGACAGCGCTGTTGCCTGCCAGGTGCTAAAGCCAAGCGGGGCGAAGATCCAGGAGATCAGGTTACCGAGCATGGCCAGCACGGAGTAGTCCATGAACTCCTCGGAGATGCCGTCCATCGCGGGCAGGTAGCCAAAGGAACCGTTGTAGCTACCAAAGTTGGACAGGAACCAAACCACGACAGTGGACGCGAAGATGACCGTACCGGCCTTCTTGATAAAGGCCCAGCAGCGCTCCCACACGTGCAGCGCCCAAGAGCGGATCGCCGGGAAGTGGTAGGCAGGAAGCTCCATAACAAACGGCGTCGGGCGGCCGGCGAAGAGCTTGGTCTTCTTGAGCATGAGGCCCGAAGCGATGACGGCAAAGACGCCCAGGAAGTAGAACAGCGGACTGATCCACGCGGCGGTGGTGGAAGAATCGCCGATGATGGAACCCATGAGCAGGGCGATGATCGGCAGCTTGGCACCACAGGGGATGAACGTGGTGGTCATAACCGTCATGCGGCGGTCCTTCTCGTTCTCGATGGTCTTGGTAGCCATGACTCCGGGAACGCCGCAGCCCGAGGTCACGAGCATGGGGATAAAGGACTTACCGGACAGGCCAAAGCGGCGGAACACGCGGTCCATGATGAAGGCGACGCGGGCCATGTAGCCGCAGTCCTCCAGGAAAGAGAGCATCACGAACAACAGGAACATCTGCGGGACAAAGCCCATGATGGCGCCGATGCCGGCCACGATACCGTCGCAGACAAGGGAGTCAACAAGACCGCCGTCCTCGGTGCCGCCCGCCACAAGGGCGTCATGCACCGCGGTGGTGATACCCGGGACATAGGGGCCGTACTGCGCCGGGTCGACCGAGTCGGCATCGTCGCCCGCAGCCTCGACGGCTGCATCGTAGGCATCGCGGCCCTGACCGAGCACATACCAACCGTCGGTGCCAAAGAGCTGGTCGTTGGTGAAGTCGGTCACCGTGCCGCCCAGGGTGGAAACGGCGATGTAGTACACGCAGAACATGATGACGACAAAGATCGGCAAGCCCAGGATACGGTTGGTAACCACACGGTCGATCTTCTCGGAGGTGCTCATCTTGGCCGGGGCCTTGGTGAGGCACTCATCGATGATGTGCGCGATGACGCCATAGCGCTCACCGGTGATGATGGACTCGGCATCGTCGTCGCAGTCCTGCTCGCACTGGGCGACCAGCTCCTCCACGCGAGCGGCCTTCTCCTTGGTGAGGTTGATGAGCTTGCAGGCGTCTGCATCACGCTCGAACAGCTTGACGGCGTAATAGCGACGCTTGTTAGCGGGAACGCTCGCCGGCAGGTTGTTCTCGATGTGGTCCAGAACGTCCTCGATGGAGGAGTCGAACTTGTGCTCCGGCACCTGGCCCTTGGAAGCAGCGGACTTCTTAACCTGCTCGAAGAGCTCCGTGATGCCCTTGTTCTTAAGAGCGGAGATCATCATAACCGGGCAGCCGAGCTTCTTGGAAAGCTTGTCGGTGTCGATCTTGTCGCCGTTCTTCTCGACCAAGTCGGCCATGTTGAGGGCAACGACCACGGGCAGGCCGGTCTCGATGACCTGAAGCGCCAGGTACAGGTTGCGCTCGAGGTTGGTGGCATCGACAACTTGGACGACAACATCGGGCTCGCCGCTCATGAGGTAATCGCGCGAGCATTGCTCCTCGGGGCTGTAGGGGGAAAGCGAGTAGATGCCAGGGAGGTCCGTGATGGTAACGTTCTTGTCGCTTAGGAGCTTGGCCTCCTTTTTCTCAACCGTGACTCCGGGCCAGTTGCCAACATAGCCGTTGGCGCCGGTGATCAGGTTGAAAAGCGTGGTCTTGCCGCAGTTGGGGTTACCCGCCAGCGCGACATGGATCTGAGAATCCGCCATTCAATCCTTCTTCCTTGTGTGCCTGCGCTGCTTTCTCCGCGCAGGCTGGATAATGTGCTTCAAAGTTGCAGCATTAAGTTAGAAAAACCTAACTTTATCTGCAGAAATATACGTCGCGAGCCCTTACTGGACCTCGACGACGGCCGCCTCCTCCTTGCGGATGGAAAGCTCGTAGCCGCGCACGTTGATCTCGACCGGATCACCGAGCGGTGCAACCTTCACGACCTTGAACGAAGTGCCCTTGATGAGCCCCAAGTCCATAAGGTGGCGGCGAAGCGCACCCTCACCGTGAAGCTTGACGATGGTGGAGCTCTCGCCCACCTTAACGTCACCCAACGTCTTCATCCTCTTGTCCCCCTTTCGGTTTTTTTGAAATGCTGCGGACTAACCGACGGTCATGATGTGCATGGCAACCTTGGAATCGATGCCAAAGCGTGCGCCCAGCACCGTGACGATGATATTGGCGCCACTCGAGCTCACCACGTGGATTTCGTTGCCCTCGACAAAGCCGAGGTCCTTGAGGTGGTGCTTCATATCCTCATTGCCCTTTACACGAGACACGCGCACGGTTTCGCCCGCTTTTACCATCGAAAGCGGCATGGCCGGCATCTGCGGTCCGCAAGACATGAGTGGCTCCTAACGTCAGTTCGTCCTCAACATCGACGCGATAAAAGTTAACCACGTCTATGTTCGCTTTAGTAAACTAGCACGTGGTTAACTTTTTGGAAAGGGTCTCTATTCAGTTTTCGAAAAAGTTTCCTATACGAAACAAAAAGGCGCGGCAAAGAGCTGTCCTTTGCCGCGCCCCGTCATGCTTAGAGCGAGAGGTTTCTGATCGACGTGACGCAGGAGGCCTCATCCACGCCCGAAACGCGGAACACGACGTCTTCGCCACATTCGCCGCAGAGTGCCATGAGCCCAATAACGTCGCGGCCATCCGTGTGGCGATCGCCGATACTGACTGACACGTCGCTACGATGCTTGGCGATGATGTCATAGAGCAGCGCAACCGGGCGGGCATGTAGTCCCAACGGATCTTTAATCGTCTTTGTAAACTCGACCATGTCCCCTCCCACGACATCGCACATTCGGCCGGCAAACCCAGCCACGTGGTAGTTATTGTACGTTACCGGCGCAACCTCGGCGCATAAAAAACGAGGGAAGGCACACGTCCTTCCCTCGTTGCAAGCAATATGTAGCCGCTTGCCTACATCAGGCGCAGGCTGACGTCCTTGAGCTGGGCGCCGGAAACGGCACTCGGAGCACCCGACATAAGGTCGGAGCCGCTGGCCGTCTTGGGGAACGCCATGACGTCGCGGATGGAGTCGGAACCGGTGAGCAGCATGCACACGCGGTCCAGGCCCAGAGCAAAACCGCCCATCGGGGGCGCACCAAACTTGAGGGCCTCCATGAGGAAGCCGAACTGAGACTCGGCACGCTCCTCGGTAAAGCCCAGGAGCTTGAGCATGGACATCTGCATCTCGGCGTTGTGGATACGCATACCGCCGCCGCCGGCCTCAAAGCCATCCATGACAAAGTCGTAGGTGCAGGAGCCGGCTGCCAGGGGATCGGCCTCGATCTTGGCGATGTCGGTCTCGGTCGGCAGAGTGAAGGGCTGGTGCTCGGCAGCATAGGCCTTGCGATCCTCGTCCCAGTGGAACAGCGGGAAGTTGACGACCCACAGGAAGTCGTGACCCTCGCGCTTGATCTCGAGTGCGTTGGCCATGTGAGAACGCATGCCACCCAGGATCTCGTCAGAGAGCAAGCGCGGGCCGGCGGCGAACATCACAAGATCGCCGGGCTCGACGTCCATGCGCTCGCGCAGAGCCGCCATCTCCTCGTCCGAGAAGAACTTGACGATGGGGCTGTTGATGGAGCCGTCCTCGCGGAAGGCGATCCAGGCCAAGCCCTTGGCGCCAAACGTGGAGGCCACGCCGGCAAGCTTATCGATCTTGGCACGTGCCCAGGCACCGGCGCCCTTGGCGTTGATAGCCTTGACGACAGAGCCTTCCTCGTTTGCGGCAGTCGCAAAGACCTTGAACTTGGAGTTGGCGAAGATGTCGGTCAGATCGACCAAGTGCATGCCATAGCGGGTATCGGGCTTGTCGGAGCCATAGGTGTCCATGGCATCCCAGTAGTTCATGCGACGCAGCGGCGTGGGCATCTCGACACCCATGCGGCCGAAGGCATCGGCAAGAACCTCTTCGAGCGCGCTCATGACATCGTTCTGGTCCACGAAAGACATCTCGATATCGACCTGGGTGAACTCTGGCTGACGGTCGGCACGCAGGTCCTCGTCGCGGAAGCACTTGGCAACCTGGTAGTAGCGCTCGACGCCACCGACCATGAGCAGCTGCTTCAGAAGCTGCGGGGACTGCGGCAGAGCGTAGAAGTTGCCCGGCTGGATGCGGCTGGGGACGATGAAGTCGCGGGCGCCCTCGGGCGTGGACTTGAACAGGGAGGGCGTCTCGACCTCCATGAACTCACGGTTGTGCAGCGCCTCGCGAATGGCAAAGGTAAAGTCGGAGCGCAGCTTGAGGTTTGCCATCATCTCGGGACGACGGAGGTCCAGATAGCGATAGCGCAGACGGGTGTCCTCGCTGGTCTCGATGCCGTCCTCGATCTGGAACGGCGGGGTGACGGACGTGTTGAGCACCTCGGCGTGGTCGGTCAGGACCTCGATCTCGCCGGTCGCGAGCTTGGCGTTGATGGTCTCCTCGCCACGGGAGCGCACGACGCCGTGGATCTTGATGGGCCACTCGGGACGCATGGTCTCGGCAATCTTAAAGGCGTCGCCGTCGGAGTGCTCGGGGTCGAAGGTGAGCTGCGTGATGCCCTCGCGGTCGCGAAGGTCGCAGAAAATAAGGCCGCCGTGATCGCGGCGACGGCTCACCCAACCGGTGAGGGTGACCTCTTCGCCCACGTTCTCGCGGCGAAGCTCGCCGCAGGTACGGGTGTGCATGGAATGCTCGTCGATGGGACGGGTCTGGCTCATACCAGTGATCCTCCTTTATGGATCTGTGCCGCCCCGTGTCGTTCCGGGCGGCGTCGTACAGATTTGCCCAGCCTGCGTAAACCGCGCAGCCAGACATGGCGTTCTATCTTATCGCACCTGTGTCGATGTGCCGCGGAAAAGTAGCTCCTGCCCAAAGACTTGACGGAGACGAAACAATTGATGCGTCGCAGTGTCTGCCGACGCGCGCCACGTGCGACAATGTGCCCCAATACAACTGCACTCGGAAAGGCCCGCCATGACTGCACGCCTCATCGTTATGGATATCGACTCCACGCTCATCAACCAGGAGGTCATCGACCTGTTGGGCGAGGAGGCCGGCGTAGGCGAGCAAGTGGCGAAGATCACTGAGCGCGCCATGCGCGGCGAACTGGACTTTAAGCAGGCGCTCGAGGAGCGCGTTGGGCTGCTTGCCGGCTTGGACGAGAGTGTGTTCGAGCGCACCTTTGAGCGCGTGACGTTTACCCCCGGCGCGTTGGAGCTTGTGCGCTCGGCACACAGCAAGGGCTGGAAGGTCGGCGTGGTGAGCGGCGGCTTCCACGAGGTCGCCGATAAGATCGTGGCCGCTGCGGGCATCGATTTTTGCCTGGCCAACCTCCTGGAAGTCGTGGACGGCAAGCTCACGGGTAAGCTGGCGGCCGACATTGTGACCAAGGAGTCCAAACTCATCCAGATGCTGGATTGGGCAGTCGAGTGCGGTGTCGACATGGCCCATACCGTCGCGATCGGCGACGGCGCCAACGACATCCCCATGATTCAGGCCGCGGGCACGGGCATCGCGTTTTGTGCCAAGCCCAAGACGCGCGAAGCCGCCCCGTTTGCCATCGATGAGCGCAACCTGATGCTCGCCATGGACATCATCCTGCGTGACTAGCCGATCCGTTTAACAATTGAATCAGTCTGTCCTATAGTTTCCGAACAATTTTGTCTTAGTGTTCGGAAACTTGCCCTTGAGTGCTAGACTTTGCACCGTCGAAGGGAACATATATGGATAAGCGAGATCTTGAGCAATTGCTGAGCGATGTTGCCGACGGAGCAGTCGCCCCGGCAGTCGCCCTCACGCGCATCCAGACGGCGCCGACCGCCGATCTGGGTTTTGCACAGCTCGATCTTTCACGCGGGGTACGCCAGGGAGCCGGCGAGGTTGTCTACGGCGCCGGTAAAACCGCCGAGCAAATTGCCGCCATTATCGAGGCGCTGCGCGATGCCGGCCAGGAGCGCATCCTGGTCACGCGCCTGGATGCCGAAAAAGCAGCCCGCACCTCGGAGCTCCTCGACAACGGCATCGACCTGGGATATGTCCCGGACGCACAGCTCGCCCTCGTGGGCGGCAAGCCCTCCCCTACCGGCAACGGACGCATCGTCGTCGCCTGCGCCGGCACGAGCGACCTGCCCGTCGCCGAGGAAGCCGCGTTGACGGCCGAATTCTATGGCAACGAGGTCGACCGCCTCTACGACGTGGGTGTCGCCGGCCTGCACCGCCTGCTCGCGCATGCCGAGGAACTTGCTCAGGCACAGGTGGTCATCGCCATCGCCGGCATGGAGGGCGCACTGGCGAGCGTTGTCGGCGGCCTGGTAAGCTGTCCGGTCATCGCCGTTCCCACCAGTGTGGGCTACGGCGCAAGTTTTGGTGGCGTAGCCGCGCTACTCGCCATGCTCAACTCCTGCGCCAGCGGCGTATCGGTCGTCAATATCGATAACGGCTTTGGCGCCGCCTACCAGGCAAGTCTTATCAATCATCTGAGCGCCGGCACACCCCGCACCCGTTAAGGAGCATTTCATGTCCAATCATCAACATACGCTTATCATCGACGGCACCTCGGGCATCAGCGGCGACATGACTGTCGCGGCCCTGCTCGACCTGGGCGCCAGCGAGGAGCACCTGCGCGAGCAGCTCGCCACGCTTCCGGTCGGCGGCTTTGAGATTGCCGTTACACGCGCAAACAAGCATGGCATCGACGCCTGCGACTTTGACGTTCAGCTGGCAGAGGAGCTCGAGAACCACGACCACGACATGGCCTGGCTCTACGGCAACGAAGCAGCTGCCGAGCACACACATGAACACGAGCACCACCATCATGGCCATGGCGAGCACGAGCACTGCCATGAGCATGATCATGAGACCCACGGCCATGGCCACGAGGGCCATCATCACGCCCACCACCATCACCATCGTTCTTTGGCGGACGTCACCGCCATCATCGACGGCTCGCAGCTAAGCGATGGCGCCAAGCGTCGTGCGCTCGACATCTTTACCGCGCTCGCCGCCGCCGAGGCCAAGGCCCACGGCAAAACGCCCGAGACCGTCATGTTCCACGAGGTAGGCGCCGTCGATTCCATCGTCGACGTCTGCTCTGTTGCCATCTGCCTCGACGACCTGGGTATTGAGGACATCGTGGTCGAGTCGCTCTCCGAGGGCCACGGAACCATCCGTTGTGCTCACGGCATCATGCCTATTCCCGTCCCCGCTGTCGTCAACCTGTGCCAGGCGGGCAATATCGCCCTCACGCCTGCACCGGTCGCCGGCGAGCTCGTGACGCCCACGGGCGCCGCCATCGTCACCGCGCTGCGCACGTCCGACCAACTGCCCTCACGCTACCGCATCGAAGCCGTCGGCTACGGCGCCGGTAAGCGCCCCTACGAGGGTTGCTCCGGTACGCTCCGCTGCCTGCTCGTTCACGCGGACGCATAGCCATGGATGCCCGCAAAGAAAAAAGCCGCGCCGCCATCGTCGCGGCATTCTCTGAGCTCCTGCGCGAGGAAGACTACAGCAAGATCACCGTCGGAGACATCATCGCGCGCGCTCACGTAGGCCGCGCGACATTCTATGGCCTCTTTAAGAGCAAAGATGACCTACTCGCCGCGCTCGTGAGCGATATCTGCACCCACGCCCTCGACGATGACGGTACGCCGCTCGACGACCCACTCGTGCAAGTCGAGCATATCCTCAACAACCTCTGGGAACGCCGTCAGGGCGTTCGAGCCCTCGTAGCCGGCGCCGGCTCCCGCGTCTTCGCCGACTGTCTCCGCAAGACCATCATGTCGCGCGCAGCCGAAACCGTGCCCGTCGACCCCTCAGGCCCCGCCGGCACCATGGACCGCAGCTTCTTACTACACCACATAGCCTCAAGCTTCGTAGCCACCGTCCAATGGTGGGCCTGGCACAACTTTCAAGCAGATAAGTCCGACGTAGCCAAAGACTACCTCTCGGCCATAATGCCCCTCTTCAACTAAGTAAACCCCTCATCCCAAAGTTCCGCCCTCATCTCAAAGCCCCGCCCCAACCCAAAGCACAATCCATCCCAAGGTGTCAACAGCAGCCCAACGCCCCTACCAGCAACAAGCCCCTCCCATCCAAATTCAGATATATATGTTGGGTTGCTTGCACGAACGCAACGAAGACCCCGCAGCCGTCCGCATGGGGTAACTTCCCAGCGCACTCCGCAGGACGCAAAAAGGCTCGCCGCACAAAGTGCGCAGCGAGCCTTTTTGCATATCCGAGGACGCGCTGGGAAGTTACCCCATGCGGACGGCGAACAACCTATGTAGCCTTGGACTAGAACATGCCCAAGAAACCGTGCACAAACAGTGCGGCCAGAGCGGCACCGATAAACGGTGCGATGCCAGGAACAAGCAGACCGTACTTCCAGTTGTTGTCAGCCTTGTTCTTGATCGGCAGCACCTGATAGGCCATGCGAGGACCAAGGTCACGAGCCTGGTTCATGGCGAAGCCGGTGATGCCGCCCATGCCCATGCCAACGGCCCAAACGATCAGACCGACGCAGATGGCGAGCATCAAAACGTTCTCGCCGGCGCGGCTAGCGGCAGCAAGGATGGCGCTGATGAACACAAAGGTGCAGATGGCCTCGCAGAAGAAGTTGCGAGCATAGTTCGTGCCCTCGGTAGTAGGGTTGGTCGAGAAGATGTTGCGCTGGGCAATAGGGTCGACGACGCCCTCGGAAGCCTTGAACTCATCGGCATACATAAGCCAAGCGATTACGGCGCCCACAAAGCCGCCGAGCATATCGGCAATCATGAAGGGGATGCAGCTGCTCCACGGCACCAGGCCTACGATGCACTGGGCAAGCACCATGGCGGGGTTCATGCACACGGCGCCGCCAAAGACAAACAGGCAGACCGAGATGCCAAAAGACCAAGTGGTGATGGCAAACATATGACCGGAGCCCTGATACTTGGTGCCCTTGAGCACGGTATCGCAGTGCACGCCCACGCCAAAGATGATCATGAGGGCCGTTGCGCCGAATTCGCAGAGGAGTTTGGTAAGCATAAAACCTTATCTTTCTTGTCGGTTATAAACGATTCGTTTGAGCCGCGCACTAGTGCTGAGCGACAACAACGCCCAGGCCATCGGGAATGACGGCCACCTTGGCATCGGCGCTCTTCATCTCAAAGGCGAGCTCGAGCGCCTCCTCGAGGGCGTTGACCGGGGTCATGTGCATATCCTTGATCATCTGGTGATCGCACAGATCGGTGACCATGATCACAGGGTGATGTGCCAAGATGCGGGCAAAGATCTGGCTCGTCCACTGGTCGGGCAGGGTCTCGTCCTTAGGACGGTCGATGCAGGCCCGCTCAAACTCTGCCGGATCATTGTCGGCGATGTTGTGATAGAAGCCCTCGCCACCGTGACCGTCGGCACAGCCGGCGACGTCGATGATCACACCGCCCTCGGGAAGCGTAGCCTCGGCAGAGCACATGCCCTTCACGGCCTGGTAGATGTTCTGGTCGAGTGGGTAGCCGCCGTTGGTGGTGATGGCAATCTCGCACTCAACGGGCTCAACGCCGGCAAGGCTCTTCACGAACTCACAGCCGGCCTCGTGCGCCTTGTGAATGTCGCCGGCAAAGGAGCCGATGACCTCGTGCTTGCCGTTGAGCACCACGTTAAGCACAAAGGCAAGGTGAGCCATCTCGGCGGCAGCAAACATGTCCTCGCTCACGTGGTTGTGGCACAGGTTGCCGGCACGCGAATGGGAATCGTTCACAAACTGACCGTTGTGGTTGTACATGATGGTCTTGTAGCTGGCGATGCCAGGCAGGACGGACTTGCGGCTACCAGAGAAACCGGCAAAGAAGTGCGGCTCAATAAAGCCCTCGGCAAGCAGCAGATCGCAATCGGCGGCAATCTTGTTGATGATGCACTCGCCACCAGAAGGCAGGGTGCCGATCTTTTTCATCATGCTGTCGTCAGTCGCGACGTGCATAACGATTTCCTCGTTGGCAACGATCTCCTCGCCATACTTGTTGACGAGCTCCTCGTGCGTCGACGGACGATGCATACCCGTAGCAACCAGAATGCGAACGCGCGCCTCAGGCGCAGCGGAATGGATGTGATGCAGCAGAATAGGCATCGTCACACGCGAGGGAACGGGACGCGTATGGTCGGAGCTAATGATGACGATATCCTTTTTGCCAGCACAAAGCTCCTCGAGCGAAGGCGAGCCATAAGGGTTGGCAAGCGACTCCTCTACCAGCTCTTCCTGCGATTTCGTGGTCTTAAACTCGTTTTGATGACCCTCCATCACACCAGCGAAGTTCTTATCCTCGAGCTCTAGATGCAACGTCTTGTGGTCAAACGGTAGTTCACATTCAAACAATGACGAGCGCCCTCTTCCTTTCAACTGACACACTAGATAAACCGTTGGAAGGATACGCCGCTCACCGAAAAACTCCACCGTCCACCGACTCATTAACACAACGTTCATATTTGACCCACAACAAAACGGCCGCGACCCCAAACGGGACCGCGGCCGCCTGTCAAAGACACTATAGACAGGATGACTTACGCAGCGCCGAGGCAATCATCTACCCCGAGACGTACGCACGTAAGCCATTTTGCATAAATGCGTTAATTAATTGCATAAAAAGGCGCATGGATTTCTAGCCGTAACAGGGTAGTACCCTCCGGAGCGTGCATTTTTGCGAGTATTCAGCATCACGAAATCAGATTATGGGGCCAAGAGTCTTTTAAAAGGCAGAAAGCCCTCACGACTCATCCCGTCAGGACGACGTACTGCGATAAGCCATCCATATTTGAACATCGTTAGCCTCCAATTGGCGCGCAGAGGCATCAACAAAGGCAGCGAAAATCGGCTATCGCCTTATACATCAATCTTTGGCTGCTGAAAACTCCGTTTTTTGCACGTCGCCCCAAGCACCACCCTCACCCAGCGGCTGATCCGCCAAAGGTCGGACATCGCAGGGCCCGCCATTAGTTTACTTTTAGGCACACTCCGCAGGACGCAAGAAGCCCTCGCCGCACTCCACATTAAGCGCGAAGCGCGCCATTCTTCTCCTCAGCTTTAATCCCCGAAGAACGAGGACGAAGGGACCCGACGGGTTTCCCTCTGAATGCGTTCTCGCACTTGAAGCCCCCTTATCCTGCTCCTTTGGAGCTGCGGATAAGGGGGCTTCGTGCTGCGGAATGCATTCAGAGGGAAACCCGTCGGGTCCCGGTGAGAGCCACAGGGCTATCGATTACCCCGTGTTCTGCAAACCTGCCGAGACGCCGGTCACAGTCGAAAGAATCAGGCTCATGTACTCGGCCTTCTTCTCCTCGGCCATCTCGTCCTGGTTCATACGCACCTCGCGAAGGGCGCGGACCTGGGCGATGGACAGAGCGTCGACGTAGGGGTTGCGCACGCGGACGGCGCAGCCGAGCACGCGACGGCGCTGCAGCGGCCACTCGTCACCGACGATGGCAAGGACCCACTTACGCGTGAGCTGCATCTCGGTAAAGACCTTCTCGGACAGATCCTGGCGATCGCCCAGGTGCAGATACATCTTGGCGATGCGCTGATCGGTTTTAGCGATCGACATCTCGATGTTGTCGATAAAGGTGCGGAAGAACGGCCACTCCTGGTAGGCAGCCTTGAGCTGGTCAAGATCGCCAAGCTGCTCGCAGGCGGTGCCTAGGCCGTACCAAGCGGCAAGGTTAATGCGCGCCTGGCTCCAGCTGAAGATCCACGGAATGGTACGAAGGTCATCGAGCGACTTGGCGCCCAGGCCGCGTTTGGCGGGACGCGAGCCGATCGGCAGCAAGCCGACCTCGGTCAGCGGCGTCACGGTCGAGAACCACGGTGTAAAGTCCTCGGTGTTCAGCAGGTCCAGATAGCGCTCGTGGCTTGCGGCGTTGAGCTTCTCGGCCATATCCCAGAACTTCTGCGTGGTCTCAGTGTTGGTCTTCTCGACACTCGGGGCCGACTGCAAAAGCGTTGCGGCGGCAACGGACTCAACATGACGCTGAGCCAGCGTGCGGTTGCCGTAACGGGCAAAGATGACCTCGCCCTGCTCGGTGAGCTTAAAGAAGCAGTTGACCGAACCCTTGGGCTGCGCCAGCACGGCCTTGTTGGCCGGGCCGCCGCCACGGCCCACGGCACCGCCGCGACCGTGCATGAGCACCAGGTCGATATCGTTCTTCTCGGCCCACTTGGCGATGCGCTCCTGCGCGGAGTGCAGCGCGAGCATGGCCGTGGTAGGACCGGCATCCTTGGAGGAGTCGGAATAGCCCAGCATGACCTCCATGCGGCGGCTGGTCTGGGCAAGGCGCTTCTGCACCACGGGCAGCGTAAGCATCTGGTCGAGCACGTCGACACAGCCCTCGAGGTCCTCGAGCTGCTCGAACAGCGGGATCACGTCGAGCTCGGGGACATCCTCCTCGTGTGCGAAGGACAGGTGGGCCAGCTCAAAGACGTCGGCCACATGCTGGGCGCTCTTGGTAAACGAGATGATGTAGCGGTGCGCCATCTTCTTGCCGTAGCGCTTTTGGATGGAACCGATGGCACGGAAGGTGTCGATGACCTCGCGCGTCATGGGCTGCAGGTCGCCATGGATACCGTTTTCGTGGATATCCTTGAGGGCGCGGGCGTGCACCACGGAGTGCTGACGGAACTCCATCTCGACCATGTGGAAGCCGAAGGACTCGACCTGCCAGATGATGGTCTGGACCGGGCCGTAGGCAGCACGGACGGCACCGCAAGCGGCCAACGAGCGCTGGACGACGCGCAGGTCCTCCAGGAACTCATCGGCGCTGCGGTACATGGTGTCGGTGATACGACGCACGGTGGCGTTCAGACGGTCGGCCATGACGAGCATGACGGCGCGATGCGGCTCGTGCTCGGAGATCAGCTCGGCGCGGGCCGTGTACCGAGGGCTCATCTCGACCTGATGGTTCCACAGGTTGATGAGCTCGGCAGAAGGCTTGCTGTAGGTGGCCTCGAGCGTGAGGTTGCGGCCGATGCGGCGGCACTTGTCCTCGAGCTTGAGCACCATGTGGGTGAAGTACTTGGCGGCGACCTCACGGCTCACCTTGGCGGTGACGTTGGGGTTACCGTCGCGGTCGGAACCGATCCAGCTGCCGGGATGGAAGAACGCCGGGCACAGCGGCGGCACGGTACCGGCCTTGTCGCCCAGCACCCAGTCGTCAAAGCGACGATAGATGACGGGGATAACGTCGAACAGCGTGTTATCGAAGATGTCGATGATGGTATCGGCTTCCTCGACCGGCGTGGGCTTCTTGAGCGCGATGGGGCTCGTACGCACCAGGGCGTCGATCTCCTGCAGCATATGGCGCTCGTTCTCCACCAGGTCGGAGCCGCCCAGACGCGGACGCTCCTCCAGCAGGTTTGAGATACGGCGAATCTTGCCCTCGACGGCCTTACGACGGGCCTCGGTGGGATGTGCGGTAAAGACAGGGTGGAACTCGAGCTTGCCGAGCAGCTCGTTGGCGCCCTCGACGCCCAGCTCATTCACCAGCTGGTGATAGGCGACGGTGAGCTCGTTAGCGGGATCGACCTCGGTATCGGTCGACGCACCGGCCTCGCGCTCGCGCAGCTGCGCCACACGGTAGTTCTCCTCCGACAGGTTTGCCAGATGGAAGAAACTCGTAAAGGCGCGAACGATGACCTGCTGCTTATCGAGCGGCAGGCTGTCGATCAGATCGACGACCTCACGAAATGCCACGGCGGTGGACTCATCGGCAGTAGGCACGCCCTGCTCGTCGACGGCCTCGTCGGCAGCACGCGTACCGGGGTTGCCGGCATTGGCCACAATTTCGGCCGACAGGATCTTGTCGAACAGGTCCGCGATCTCAGGATCATACTCGCTAAGCACACGACGCTCCAGGCGCAGGAACAACGCCAGATTGTCGCGCAGCTCCTCGGGGATCTCGATCTCGGCGAGACGCTCCCTGGACTCGGCATTCGAGCCGATTCGGTTAACGAGGCGGTTGACCACGGCAGCGACGCGCGCCGCGGCTTCGGGTACAGACTGGTTGCTTAGGTTCTCAGCCACGTTTCCTCCCATTCCTCCTTCTATGCACGTAACATGCGGTATTCATTATAGGCGCTTGAGAAATACTTTCGACACTGATTGCGCTTTACCACACAAAAGTATTTTCTGCATTGCAAGGGTTTTTGCTCTAAATGGTCGTATTTCTCGGTGGACGGCATACACAAACGGGGGCATTCCGCATAAATGCGAAACACCCCCGTAACAATCGCTCGCAATGGACGGGACACTCAAGCGGGTCCGCAGCTCAAAAATCATGCGCTACAGACGCTCGCGAACCGCCTCGACGACGTTGGCCAGATCGACGAGAACCTCGTCATGGCTCTGCATGTCGCGCACCTTGACCTTGCCGGCGGCAAGCTCGTCGCCGCCCAGGACCAGGATGAGCTTGGCGCCTACCTTATCGGCCTGCTTAAACTGGGCCTTGAGCGAACGGCCCTGATAGTCGGCCTCGGTCACAATCCCTGCGGCGCGAAGCTGCTGCGTAATGGCAAAGACGTTCTGACGCAGCTCCTTGCCGGCATTGGCGACGTAGACGCACGGGACCTCCTCGGCACCCAGGTCGCTGCCAAAGGCCTGCAGGGCCAGCAGGGCGCGCTCAAAACCGACGGCGAAGCCGACGCCTGCCGTGGGCTTGCCGCCCTCGAGCTCGACGAGGCCATCGTAGCGACCGCCACCACCGATGGAGCCGACACCGGCGCCGGGAGCCTCGACCTCAAAGACAGTACGGGTGTAGTAGTCCAGGCCGCGCACTAAGGTGGGATCCTCGACATACTCGATACCCGCCGCATCCAAATAGCGCTTGACCTGCTCGTAGTGCTCGCGGCACTCGTCGCACAGGTTGTCGCCCATCAGCGGGGCGTCGGCCATGATCTCACGGCAATGGTCGTTCTTGCAGTCGAAGGCGCGCAGCGGGTTGAGCTCGGCGCGCTCGCGGCACTCATCGCACATCTCGTCGGCGTGATCGAGGATAAACTGCTTGACCTGCTCGCGGTAAGCCGGACGGCACTGAGCGTCGCCCATCGAGTTAATGAGCAGACGAAGCTTGGAAAGATCGAAGCCCAGGCGCTTGTAAAACTCCATGAGCATGATGATGCACTCGGCGTCTGCCGCCGGATCGGGAGCGCCGAGCCACTCGATGCCCACCTGGTGGAACTGGCGCAGGCGGCCCTTCTGGGGACGCTCGCCGCGGAACATGGCCTCGGCGTAGTACGCCTTAAACGGCGTGGAGCCCTGGGGCACCAGATTGTTCTCGACGACAGCGCGCACCACGCCGGCCGTGCCCTCGGGGCGAAGCGCCAGGCGCTGCTTGGGCTTGAGTTTGGTGTCGGTGCCCTCGGTAAAGACGCGCTCCAGGTTGGCACCGCTGAACACGCGGAACATTTCCTTGCGCACGACGTCGGTCGACTGGCCGATACCGTGGACAAACACGTCCACCTGCTCGATCGCGGGCGTCTCGATGGGTTTAAAACCAAACGGCTCGAACACGCCGGCCGCAATCTGCTGCATCTTTTGCCAGGCGCGCATCTCGGCGCCGATAAGGTCGCGGGTTCCCTCCGCCTTCTGTGCCTGCATGGGCAAACACCTTTCTTTTGTATCGCGTCATAGGTAACGGTCATTATACGGCACAAATACAAACAGCGGCGGCGCGTCTGACCGAACGAGGGTATGGGGACTCGTTCGGCCAGACGCGCCGCCGCTGTTTGTGATCCCTTTTCCTCCGTCCCCTTCGGATCACGTGATCCCTTGGGGACGGAGGAAAAGGGATCATTTCGTAGGCCCGTGGCCGCCTTGGAAACCGAATGATGGTACGAGCATCCATTCGGCTTCCAAGGCGGCCACGGACAGAACGGGACGAACAGAAAAGAGCGACGAACGCCTACTCCCCCGCCACGCTCGCGCGCAGCTTGGCGGCGATGGGCTCGGATACCAGCAGGAACACGAGCATGACCACGGAGCACGCCAAGCACACGATCCAGGTGCTCGCAAAGGAGCCCGTGGCGTCGAACAGCACGCCCGAGACAATGGCGCCCACGGTGCCGCCGACCATCTCGAGCGAGGTGATGGTGCCCGTGACCTTGCCGAGGTCGGCCATGCCAAACTGCTTGGACGCGGCGATGGTAGGCGTGATGGTGCCCATACACGTTCCGATACCAAAGCTCACAGCGGCGACAATAGGACCGAGGTCCGTCGTCGGGAAGCACAGCGCCACGCAGGCGATAATGCACGCAACGGAGCCAAGGATATTGCCAAAGCGCAGGCCAAAGCGGTCATAAATCGCACCGAGCGAAATCTTGGCGATAACGACGGTGACCATATAGGCCGAAAGCACAGTGCCCGCCCACATGGGATCATGACCGCCCGTGACGATCTTGGCGCCGTTGACGGTAACGCTCGTCATGTTGGTGACTTGGTTGGGCAAGATGGCGCCGTTAACGAGACCCATAAAGAGGAAGGCGACGACAAGCAGCCAAAACGCCGGGCTCTTCTTGATGCGAGACCAGCCGACGCTAACCTCGGGCGCCGTGTGCTCGTCCTTGTCGCCAGCCGTCGAGACGGACGGATCGCCCGGGTTCTCGCCGAGCGGCTTAAGGCCGATCTCGGAAGGCTTAGTGCGGAAGGAGTAGGCCGTGATGGGCAGTGCCGCCACCATGCAGACGGCAGCGAGTACCAGGAACGCAGAGCGCCAGCCCACACTCACGATAAGCGAGCTCACGATGGGAGACAGAATAGCGCCGCCAAAGCCCGAGCCCGAAAGTGCGATGGAGATGGCAAGGCCTCGCTTGGCGGTAAACCAGTTGGCGGTCACTAGGCTGATGAGCAGGCGGGTCGAGGCCACAGCGAAGCAGCCCGAAACGGCAAAGAGCACGTAGACCTGCCACAGCTCACCGACAAAGCTCATGCTGGCAAGAACGGCAGAGGTAGCGATAACGGTTAGGGAACCCAAAACGCGACCGCTTACTTTATCGGCAACATGGCCAATGACAAGCGATCCGATAACGCTCACCACGGTGGAGATAGCGTTGGAGATGTTGTACTGGGCAAGCGTAATCCCGAGGTCGCTGACGATGAGCGGCTGGAACAGGCTCATGCAGTTGACGAAAATCGTGTAGCACGTGGCCATAATCACGAAGCCGGAGGTCACCACGAGCCAGCCGGGGAAGAACTTACGTTGCTGGGACATACTGCTCCTTATTTAACAGACGAATAGCCGGCGCCGGGCGCCGGTAGTGCCCAAGATTGCCTTGAAAGACAAGGACATAGGCCTTATGGCCATGCCCGCAGACTTGAAAGGCAAGGTTGGGTGCTACCGGTGGTCGGCGATATAGCCCAAAGCGACGGCGGCATAGGCCGCGGCGCCAAGGGGAAGCTCGGCATCGCTAAAACGTGCCTTGGGATGGTGCTGGGCAAAGTGTTCGTCCGTGTCGGTTACGGCCGCGCCCACGGTAAAGTACGCACTCGGAATCTCGCTCGAGATAAGCGCGAAGTCCTCACTCGCCATGGCATGGAAAAGCGGCAAGAAAGCCGCCTTGGGCAGCACTGCGCCCACGTAGCCAAGCGACGCCTGAGTCATATCGCTGTCGAGTACAAGCGGCGGAACATCCGAAAGCGTCTCGATGGTCGCCGGCGTACGATATGTTGTGGCAACGCCGTTAACGACCTCCGCGATGCGGGTCTTGAGGTGCTCCATGAGCTCAACATCAAAGCCGCGCAGCGTTCCCTCGAGCACGCAGGTGTCGGGGATGACGTTGGCCGCCAAGCCTCCAGCAAACTTACCAACGGTAAGTGCGACTTCCTTGGCCGCCGGCACCTCGCGGGCGATAAGCTCTTGGAGCGCCAGGTGCACATGGACGCCGGCCGTGATAGGGTCGATGCAGATCTCGGGGCTCGAGCCATGGCCGCCCTTGCCCTGAAGCGTGATGCGAAAACCGTACACGCCCGAAAGCGCCGGGCTGCCGTAGAGCACCAGGCCAAGCGGCGACTGGCTGTTGACATGCATGGCAAAGGCCGCCTGAGGGCGCGGGTTCTGCAGCAGGCCATCGGCGATGGCAGCGCGTGCTCCCTCAAAGGTCTCCTCGCCCGGCTGGAACAGCAATTTCACCGTGGCGTTGGCCTCCACAAGCTCGGCCTCGCGAGCCTTGAGCAGGCGCGCCGCACCAAGCAGCGCCGTCGCGTGCGTATCGTGACCGCAAGCATGCATGCAGCCATTGGTGGATGCAAAGGGCTCGCCGGATTCCTCGACAACGGGTAGGGCATCCATATCACCTCGGAGCATGACGACCGTTCCGGCCTGCTCGTCCTTGCACGTGCCATTGCCCTGAGCGGCCGCGGCCGCACCGGCACCGATCAGGCCAACGACGCAGGAACCGTCGACTAGCGTGGTATGGGGGATGTCCATCTCGTCCAGACGTGCCTGGATATAGGCAGACGTCTGCGGAAGATTGTTACCGAGCTCGGGTATCTGGTGTAGATCGTGTCGCCACGCAGTGAGCTCATCGGCAAATGCCTGGGCTTCTTTGACCAGGCCATCGCCGATAGCGGTCTGCGCCGCCGTGGTAGCCTGAGGCGCTGGTTGCGGTTGAAAATCGGACAGAGCTGGTGCCATAGATGCCCTCCAGTAACGTTTTTGCAGCACGCACTTTGATAGCGTAAAGTGCAAGGCACAACTGTAAAGGCATGACATAAAAAATGCCGCCCTGGGAGGGCGGCGCAACAAGTTGTTTACGATTGCGGGTGTGATTTTCGGCGCAAGAAATCGAAATGCGTCTCGCTCAAGATAATCGACAGGAAGATGAGCGCGAAGCCGGAAAGCAGGCGCGAGGTGAGCGCCTCCCCCATCAACAGCACCGAGAACAGCACACCCGAGGGCGACTCCATCGAAAGGAGCAGCGAGCCCGTCGAGGCCGGGACGTGCGCCAATCCAACGTTTTGGACGAGCAGGGCCACACACGTACAACCCACCGAAAGAAAGACCATTACACCGATAAAATCCGGCGTCCATGCAGAGAGGGGCGCCTGAGTCTCGAATAGCAGCGACGTGATTAAACTCAAAACGCCATTGCCCACAAACATCCAAAACGTGATGACGTTGATGTCCATCATGCGACCGTACTTGGCGGTCACCGCCATCTGGATGGCAAAGAAGACCGCGCCGCCCAGCGTAATGGCATCGCCGGCATTGAACTCGACGCTATCGAGCGCAACCAAGCCAATGCCCGCCAGGCACAGCAACGCGGCGCCCAAGTTGTAACGGGTAAGCTTTTCGCCGCTCAGGACATAGCTTGCAAACGGCACAAGGATGCAATACGTGCCGGTCAAAAAAGCGCTCTTGCCTGCCGTGGTCTGTGCCAAACCGATCGTCTGCAAACCGTAGGCACCCCACATGAGCGCGCCCATGCCAAGCCCGACGATCAGATTGCGGGCATTGAAATGAGCGATGATGCGCTTATGGAAAATGGCAAACATAACCAGTGATGCCGGGAGAAAGCGAACGTAGACCAGCTCGAACACCGGAATGGTGTCGAGCGCGCCCTTCATAGTGGTAAAGGAGTAGCCCCAGATGACCGCCACCGAAAATAGCAGAACTTTCCAGAACAGCGGCGAGCGAGCGCCGGCGCCCCGGGGAATACCGCCCGCGCCCAAATCCTCACGGGCTACAGGGCTATCGGGCATGTTTTCGATTTCGTTGGCAGCGTATTGGGCCATGGAACATCCTCGCACTCAATCTGGGCGTGGTGTCCGCACGTGTATGGCTGCGTGCCGCCTCATGGTCAAATAAAAACAGGGCGCACCGGACCCCCGGTACGCCCCGCTACTGTAGCAACAACCAAGTAGCCCGTGCAATTCACTACGCTAAAGCATCGGGTTGGAAGACCTCGATGTTCCGGCGGCGTTTACGTTGCTGTATTAAATCAATTTGGTTGATTCCAGCTTTTCGATGATCCAGTCGTTGGCTTTGATGACCGGGCGGCGGAAGACGACGCCCAGGGCCAGCGACGGAATCAGATAGCTCGCCAGAATGCCCAGCTCGACCCAGTACTCCATATGATACGCACCGGCCATGGCGGCATGCATGGCGTTGATGCCGTGGGTGAACGGCAGGAACGGATAGATCGCCTGGAACACGGGGCCGGTCATCTCGATGGGGAACGTGCCGCCCGAACCGCCGACCTGCATGACCAGCAGCACGACGGCGAGCGCCTTACCGATATCGCCAAACGAAACCGTAAGCGTGTAGACGATATTGGAGAACACGAGACTCGCGACCCAGCCGGCAAGTACAAATTGCAGCGGGTTGTCGCACTGGATGCCAAAAAACAGGATGTCGCCCGCGCACACGAGCGTTGCCTGCAGCAGGGCCAGACCGCCAAAGAACAGGTAGCGGCCCAGATAGATCTCGTGTAGGCGCACGGGGATGAGCTCGTTGATGAGCTCATCGTCAACCGAGACCTTCATCATGGCCGCCAGCACGATCGAGCCGACCCAGAGCGACAGAATCGTGTAGAACGGCGCCATGGCTGAACCGTAGTTGCGGATCGGATAGACCGGCTTGCGGTCGAGTGCGACGGGACCGGAAAGCGACACGGCAAGGCCCTCGGGGTCGTTGCCAATCATCGTCTTGATCGTGGCCAGATCGTCCGACATCAGGGCGCCATCGAGCTCGTCCTTAAACGCGCTGATCTTGTCCGACGCCTCGCCCAGCTGATCGGAAGCCTTGTTGACCAGCTTTGCAGCCTTGGAGAGGCCCTTTGCCAGCGAACCGGATGCGTCGGTCAGGCCGTCTACGGCGCTATCCAGATCGCCCGAGATGCCATCGAGCGAGTCCAGGATGCCCGAAACCGTCTTCTTGAGCTCCTTGGCCTTAACCGAGAACGTGGAATCGTAGTCGGACTTGGCGCCCGAAATGCCCGCCTTGGCATCGGCGATGGCCTGATCGACCTCGGCACGCGTGCTGTTGACCTCTGCCATGCTGTCAGAAAGGGACTTAGCAGTTGCCGTCAAGTCCTTGGCGTTGTTGCGATACTCCACCGCGATCCTGCCCAGCGATGTTGCCACAGATTTAAGGCTCTCCTGGAGCTTTTCGTCACTGACCTGCTCGGCAAAGCCGCGGAGCTGGTCGGCCGTGGCGTCGATATCGTCGGCACGTGTATTGAGCGCCGCCGCGGCATCGTTGAGCTGAGACACCGTAAGGTAGACATGCTGATTCGCGGCATCGAATGCCTTCGCAAGCTCGGCGGACACGTTGTCGAACGAGCCCGCGCTTCCGTCAATCGCGGCGTTGATGGCGTCGTTGGCGGCCTTCAGCGCTTCTTTGGAATCGCTCATGCCGCTCTTGGCATGCTCCATCAACTGCTTGGTCGACTCATCGACCGTACCCGTCTGCTGGAGCATACCGCTCGCCGACGTCAACGAATCGGACGTAGAGCTCAAAATGCCCGCCAGCGACGAAGCATTAGCCTGAACGTCTTGCAGGTCCCCAATCGAATCGCCGAGCGTCGAGGACAGGTTGGCGATAAAGTTGCTGACCTGGTCGGTGCTCATGTAATCGAGCAGGCTGGACACCGTCTTAAGACCGATGCTCGTAATGGTCTCGGTAAAAGATTCGTTAACCTGGTTCTGAACGGCGCTCGAACCCTTCTCGGTCACGATCTGCGCGATGGCATTGGCCTTCTGGTTCTCGTAGAACTCGATATCAGCGTGCTTCACCTCAGTCGAGAAAAGCGTCATCATGTCAGCGCTAAACGTTTTGGGGATAACGACGGCAGCATAGTACGCGCCCGACTTAACGCCCTCGATAGCCTTTTCGCGATCGTTAAGCACAACCCAATCGAAGCTCTCGTTGCCGCGTAGGGTGGCGGTCACGTTTTCGCCCACGTTAACCTCGACGGGAATCAGATCGCTCTCGTAACCCTCATCGGTGTTGACCACGGCGATCTTAAGATTGCCGGTGTTGCCGTACGGATCCCAGCTGCCGGCGATGTTAAACCACGCGTACAGACACGGCACGATAATGAGGCCCATCACGACAATCAAGCCGATCACGGAGCGAGACACGTTTTGGACATCGCGCCTAAACAGATGCAGGATGTTCTTCATTTATGCCTCACCTCCTTTGGAGTGCTTGCCAAGCGCGGTGGTATCTCCATCATTTGTGGCTGTGCTGTCGCTGCCCTGAGATTTATGGTGCGAGCCGATATGCGGCAAGCGGCCCGTGGACTGATCGCCGCCCTTGGCACCACGCTCGCTGGCGTTGAGGCCAAACATGTGGCGGGCGGCAGGAATGGCGGCCGTGTGCTCGCGCATCTCGCGACGCAGGTCCTCATCCGAAAGCGCCGAGATACGCATCTGGGTATTGAGGCTCGCGCGGATATATTCGATATTGATAAGCCAGCCGCAGATGGCAATAACCGAGATGATCCAAATGACAAGCAGGATGATCTTGCCGTTATTGTCGATATCGAGAACCGTCGACAGGACAAAGAGCAGGACCTGAACGCCCACCACGGCGGCAAAACCGCCCTTGATGTAGTACGGGTAGCGATGTTCAAAGGCGACCGCATGATCGAGCAGTTCGCGACGGTACGAATCGGAATCGAGCATGACACGCATGGCCGTGCGCAGCGAGTAGCGCTGGCGCGGCAGGTCGTTGGACTCGCAGATCATCATACCCGTCGTGGAAAGCTGTTTATCAAAGAGCAGGTTAAGGTTGAGCAGCAGCGGACGCAGCTGCAGACCGATAAAGAGCGCCACGATCAAGAACACGCCCAGAATGCACAGGTTAAACAGGTAGTTAAACGAGTACATGCCGCCGACCGTCTCGCGCAGCAGATTGATGCCGTAGGTAAAGGGCAGCAGCGGGTGCAGCCACTGGAAGAAGCCGGGCATCATCTCGATGGGATACATGCCCGACGAACCCGGAATCTGCACGATGACGAGAATGACGCCGATTGCCTTGCCGATGTGCTTAAACGTAGTGGACAGCGCATAGATGATATTGACGTAGGTGAACGAGATGGCGATGCCGCCCAGCACGAACAGCAGCGGGTTGATGCACTGCACGCCAATCACCAGATCGCCTACCGTAACGATGGTGGCCTGAAGCGCACCCAGGATCACCAGGAGCATCCAACGGCCGAAGTAGCCCTGGCGCGCCGTAAAGCTGCCAATGCCCTCGCGATCGACCTCGAGCTTGTAGATGGCGATGAGTACGTAACCGCCCACCCAAAGCGCCAGATTGGTGTAGAAGGGAGCGATGCCCGAGCCAAAGCTCTTGACCGGATAGATCGACTTGGACGTCAGCTCGACCGGAGAGGCCATGAAATCTGCCACGTCATTGACATCGACGCCCATAAGGTCGGCGAGCTCGCCCATAGACTCAGAGGTCTGCAGCGCCGCGATGTCGTTGGCAGCGGTCGCAAGCTTGTCCTGGACCTTGGCAAGCGAGGAATCGGTCTGGGACAGCGTGGTCTTGGCCTGGCCGAGCGTAGCGTTAAGCTGCGAAAGCGTACCGCGCGCACTTGCAATAGTAGGCGTGAGGCCAGACACGATTCCCGTCAGATCACCCGAGACGGCGGCAAATGAATCAAGCGCGCTCGAGGCCTTCGGCAGCGCGTTTTGACCCAGGTCCGTCTGGGCCTGGCCAAGGTTGGTCGCACCGGTCTGGATTGCGTTATTGATAGCGTCGCTGGCGCCCGAGACAGCCGCGGCGTCATTCGCCATGGCGCTCGACTGCGCAGACAGACCGTCCTTGATGCTCTGAAGCTTTTCATTCTGCTCGCGGAGCAAATCGATGGTCGATACAATGCGCGCGTCAATTTCCTTGGAACCTGTCGACGTGTCATTGACGAGAATTTCCAAGTGCCCGATAACGGCCTTATTGTGGTCGATCGTCGCTTGGAGAGACTCAAGCGAGTTGTCGATGCGGGTGGTCGTAGATGTGACCGCGCCCGTCAGCTTGCCAATCGCAGCGTTCGCGGAGGCTGACGTCTTGGTGAGCGCAAGGCTGCCTTCCGAGAGTGCCTTGGAGAGCGAGGCGACAGAGTTGCCCGCCGTAGCGCGCGCCTCGCCCAGCAGGTCATTGCCCTGAGCGATTGCCTGCGTCAGCGACGGCGCCTGACCCTGCAGACCGGCAAGTGCCGCATCTGCCGAGGCAATGGAACCACTCGTCTTATCGATGGCGGCATTCATGTCGCCAATCGAATCACGCACTTCGCCCAACGTATCGGAAGCCTCTGATACCGAACCGGCCAACGAATCCTGAGTCTGGGTTGCCTTGTCCTTTAAATCGACTCCGGCATCCTTGGCAATACTGGCAACGGTCTCGCCCACCGTGGAGACAAATTCCGAGTTGATCTGCTCCTCGATGGTGTTTGCACCGGTGTCGGTAACCTTGGGCGCAATAGCGCTCTTCTTCTCATTGACGTAGTACGTAAGCTTGGGCTGATGGTAGTTGCCGTCGAGCATCGAAACCAGGTTATCCGAGAAGTTCTTGGGGACTACGATGGCCGCATAGTACTCACCGCTCTCGACGCCCTCTTTGGCATCGGCCGCCGAGTCGACGAAGGTCCAGCCCAGCTGATCGTTCTCCTTGAGCTGATCGACGACCTGATCGCCCGCGTTGAGCTCGCCCACCAGGTCGTTTTGGGTGCCCCGATCGTTGTTGGCGATGGCAATCTTGATGCCCTGGGTGTTTCCGTACGGATCCCAGTTGGCCACGATGTTGTACCAGGCATACAGCGAGGGAATAACGCACACGCCAAGGGTAACCACCAAGGCGACGGGGTTCACAAGCAGTCGCTTAATGTCGCGCTTAAATATCGCAAAGGAGACCTTTGCATTGGATAGTTTGCTGCCGAGACTCACGCTTGGACCATCCATCCTGTCGTTGAATCGAATCGTACTATCGATAACCATTGTACGTAAGCGCTTTAGCGTCTCAGAGCACAATGGTATTGAGTTTTGCGGGTAGCAATATACTACGAAGACGAATTAACGTACAGTTGTACAGTATCTTTAATTTCAGCAGGTCACAAAACCACAACCCGCACAAATTAGCAATTCAAATAGTCATCGGGGACGTTCTTAAACGACTGGTCAAACAAGAACGTCCCCAACGACTACTTTTCCTCCGTCCCCAAGGGATCATTATTGGACCGTCGATGTTTTTGCAATGCCAGCGAGCGGGCGCCAGAGCGAACAAATTGGCATGAAAAGAGGACGGCATAGACCTTCTGGTCATGCCGTCCTCTTTGAATGACAAGTTGTCGCTCTGGCGCCCGCGCAGCGTCGACTGGTCCGCCGTTCGTTAGAACGGCGGAACTGAGGGCAGCGTCGAGCTGTTACGCGGTTTGGTAAAACCGCGTAACTACCTAACTACATCAAGTTGCAGACAGCTGCCGCGAAGGCAACGGGGTCCTCGGGCAAAATGCCCTCGACCAGCAGGGCCTGATCGTAGAGCAGACCGGAGTACTGCTTGATCTTGTCGGCGTCGCCTGCCTTCTGGGCAGCGACAAGCTTGGCAAAGACCGGGTGCTTGGCGTTGAGCTCGAGCACGCGCTGGCTCTTGGGCATACCATCGGGCGCTCCCTCGGGACCCTTCTGGAGCACCTTCTCCATCTCGAGCGAAAGCGGGCCCTCGGTGGTGATGCACGCGGGAGCATCGGTCAGGCGCGCAGAGACGGCGACCTTCTCGACCTTGTCGCCGAGCGCCTCCTTCATGGCGCTAAAGAGGTCCTCGTTCTCCTTGGTGGCGTCCTCGGCCTCCTTCTTTTCGTCCTCGGTCGCCAGGTCAAGATCACCGGTCGCGACGTTCTTGAGCTCCAGATGACGATCCTCGACCTCGGGCTCGGCACCGTCGGCCACAGCCTTCTCGGCAGCCTCGCGGGCAGCATCGTCCTCGTAGATCTTGGGCATATCGGCGGCAACGTACTCACGCATAGCCTGGAACGTGAACTCATCCACATCCTGCGTCAGCAGCAGCACGTCATAGCCGCGGTCGAGCACGCCCTTTACCACGGGCATCTTTGCCAAGCGCTCACGCGAGTCGCCGGCGGCGTAGTAGATGGCCTTCTGATCCTCGGGCATGCCCTTGGCGTACTCAGCCAGGGTAATCATCTTCTGTTCCTTGGCAGACCAGAACAGCAGCAGGTCGGCGAGCTCATCGGCCTTCATGCCATAGCTCGAGTAGATGCCGTACTTAAGACCGCGGCCAAAGTTCTCAAAGAACTTCTCGTAGGCCTCGCGGTCGTTGTCACGCATATCCTCAAGGTCGGCGGTGATCTTCTTCTCGACACGCTTGGCGATAGCCTTGAGCTGTCGGTTCTGCTGCAGCGTCTCGCGCGAGATGTTGAGCGACACGTCGGCGGAATCCACGACGCCGCGGACAAAGTTGTAGTAGTCGGGCAGCAGGTCGTCGCACTTCTCCATGATCAGGACGTTGGAGCTGTAGAGTGCCAGACCCTTCTCGTAATCCTTGCTGTACAGATCGAACGGCGCGCGGCCCGGCACAAACAGCAGGGCATCGTACTCGAGCGTGCCCTCGGCATGGAAGCTGATGGTGCGCGCAGGATCGTCAAAGTCGTGGAACGTGGACTTGTAGAACTCGTCGTAGTCCTTCTGCTCGACATCGGAGCTGCGCTTCTTCCAGATCGGTGTCATGGAATTGACGGTCTCGAGCTCCTGGTAGTCCTCGTACTCGGGCTTGTAATCGTCGCCGGCGTCCTCGGGCTTGGGTTTCTGGCGGCTCTTGGACACCATCATCTGAATCGGGTAGCGCACATAGTTGCTGTACTGCTGAATCAGGCTCTTGAGACCCCACTCGGTCAGGAAGCGATCGTAGGTCTCGGCCTCGCCGTCGGCATCGAGCTTCTCGTTCTCGCGCAGCGTCAGGATGACATCGGTACCGTGCTCGGCGCGCTCACCGTCCTCGATGGTGTAGCCCTCAAGACCGTCGGATTCCCACACATGGGCGACATCCTCGCCATAGGCGCGGCTGACGACCTTCACATGGCTGGCAACCATAAAGGCAGAGTAGAAGCCCACGCCAAACTGGCCGATGATGTCGACATCGGAGCCCTGCTGCTCGGCGTTCTCGGTCTTAAACTCCTCGGAGCCGGAATGGGCGATGGTGCCCAGATTGCGCTCGAGCTCCTCGGCGGTCATGCCAATGCCGTTATCCGAGATGGTAATGGTGCGGGCGTCTTTATCAAAGGAGACGCGAATGGCCAGGTCGCCCTGGTTGATCTTGACGCTCGGATCCTGCAGGCTCTTAAAGTTGAGCTTGTCGACGGCGTCGCTCGCGTTAGAGATAAGCTCGCGCAGGAAGATTTCCTTATTGGTGTAGATGGAGTTGATCATGAGGTCGAGCAGTTTTTTGCTCTCGGTCTTAAATTGACGCATGTGCAGTCCTTTCGCGCTACCCCCGTCCGCAAAAACGGCCCGGTTGCCCGAGCCGCATCGCAGACCTGCTATGTTCAGACTTAGATTTTATAACCCAATAGCGCGCATATATACATACGGAATCGAAAAACTGCATGTCCGAGCGCTCCAATGCGTCAATTGCCAAGGAGTGTCCCCAGCTGCCGGCAGAAAAGGAACGTCCCTATCTGCCATCTACGCGCTTGGCCATCCAGACATGGGGCTGGCCCTCGTCTTCGTAATCTACCGGGGCAATTTGCGTGTAGCCCGCCTTTACATAGAGCGGCAGCACGTATTCCTGCGCATGCAGCTTAATAAGCTTGGCGCCGGCATCGCGTGCACACGAAGCACTGGTCTCCACGATCGCACTCGCCAGTCCGCGACGACGCATAGCCGGCAGCACGGCGACGCGCCCCATAATGTAGGTCTCCCCCGCCGCAACGCCTTCGTCCATGTCGCATGCCGGCAACACCGGGGCCTCTGCGTCAGCCACGCGCTCAAGCTCTTCGGGAAACACGCGCGAGCAACCGGCAAGCTCGCCGTCTACATAGAGCGTCACATGAATGCAGTTTGGATCCTCGTCGATAGCGTCGAACTCATTCTCGTAGCCCTGCTCGTCCATAAAAACGACGCGGCGCACCAACGCCGCGTCATCAAAGCATCCCGTCTTAAGTTGGATATCCATGGCTGCCCTTTCATTCAATGCGAACGTTAGGGACAGATTTTAGCGAAAATGAGCTCCGCGTACGCTAAACTTCGCGCGAGCCTTCGCCAGGCAGTCGTAATGACCCACGTTATGGGCATCGCTCGCGATGAAGCTGTACAGGTTCTGATCGAACAGGCGCTGTGCCGGCTTTTTCTCGCGACCAAAGCGACCGCCGGCAATAAAGTCCGCCGAAGCCTGCAGCTTGCAGCCCATATCGACCAGACGCTCCGCCACGCTTACATCCTTTTGAACCGCACGATAGCGCTCAGGATGAGCGATGATCACCTGGTAGCCACGGCACTGCAAATCGTAAATCGTGTTCTCGTACTCTCTAAACGCATACGCATCGGCATGCGTCGAAAGTTCGAGCAGAAACTCGTTGGTCCCATCGAAATGCAAGTGCTCCGCGGCATCGATACCAAGCTCAACGAGCTTTCGATGGTTGACCTCGAAGCCCATCTGGAGCGGAAAACCGTCAGCGTTATCACGCAGCAGCTCAAAGGCATCCCACATCTTGTCGTAATCAAAATAGGGATCACGGCAGTGAGGAGTGCAAACGATTCTGGTTACACCGGCCCGCTTGGCAGCCTCGAGCATCGCCAAGCTCTCATCGAGATCGGCGGCGCCGTCGTCTACACCCGGCAAGATATGGCAATGAATGTCACGCATAGGTCAGCCTTAATCAACTAAACGTTTGCTCGGTTGGTGAAGATGCCCTTTTTGGAAGTCCCCTGATCGTCGGAGCCCTTCTTCACCTTCTTACCGTCCTTGGTGTAGTAGGAGTAGTAGTACTCGCTGGTCTCGGTCTCGCAGTAGTTCATAACGGTACCGATGAGCTTGACCTTCTCGGACTTTTTAAGCTGACCGATGGCGTTGAGCGCCTCCTCGCGCTTGGTGAAATCCTCACGCACCACGAACAGCGTGCCGTCGGTCAGGCTGGCAATCTCGGCAGCATCGATGAAGGTGCCGACCGGGGGAGCATCAAAGATGACGTACTGGAACTTGGCGGACAGCGCCTTTACCAGCTTGGCAAAGCGGTGAGAGACGATGATGTCGGCAGGATTGGGAATATGCGGCTCGGCATCAAGGAAGTAGAAGTTCTTCTGACCCGTCTCGACAATTGCCTGGTCAATGGAGATCTGCTCGGAAAGAACCGCATAGAGTCCGCCGCGCGAACGAACGCCGAGCATATCGGCAAGGGACCTGCGACGCATATCAGCCTCGACCAGCAGGACGCTCTTGCCGCTGGTGGCGATAGCCTGGGCAAGGTTGATGGAAACCGTAGACTTGCCCTCGTTGGGAATCGAGGACGTAACGGTGATGGTGCGAATGGGGTCGTCCACGCTCGCAAAGCGGATGTTGGCCAGAAGGGTCTTGGCGGCATTCTGTACAACGAGCTTATCGGTGTTCTTTGCCTTAGCCATGCCTATTTACCACCTTTCATAGCCGGAATTCGGCCAACAACGGGAATGCCCAGGAGCTCTTCTGCCTCTTCGGCACCGCGGATGCGGGTGTTGAGCATGTCTGCCAAAACGACATAGGCAACTGCGATAAAGATGCCCGCGAGGAACGCGACAGCAACGTACAGCATACGCTTGGGACCGCTGGGGGCTTCGGGGGTCTTAGCCTCGTCGATAACGTTGATGCTCTGGGCAGCGCCGACGTTCTGAGCGACCGTACTCACCGAGCTGGCCATGGCCTTTGCGACCTTAGCCGTCTCCTTGGCATCGGTGCCGGTAACCGAAAGCGTAATGACACGCGTGGTGGTCTCGGAGGAAACAGACACCTTGTAGTCATCCAGATCGGTGAGGCCCAGTTCATTGGCTGCGCCGCTCTTAACGCTATCGCTATCCAGCAGCGTGGCGATATCGTTGGAAAGCATCTGACTCGCCGAGAGATCGTTGTAGCTCATCTGACCGCTATCGTCGGTCTTGGCGAGAATGTACATGCTCGTCGTCGCGGTATAGGTGTTGTCCATCGCAACGAAGGACACGATGCCCATGGCGATCGCGCAGACCACCGGAAGGGTGATGACCAGCTGAAGGTGCTTCTTCAGCAGCTGGAACAGTTCGAGAAGGGTCATGCAGCTTGCCTTTCATTTCCCCAGTTCGGATTGACAAAACTGTCCGTATGTTATCGCATCTTTTTACCGAGACCAAACTCTATACATAAGAAACAGGCTCTCCTGTAAAAATGTCGGAAGCAATCGTAAAATTGCACAACAACGCCGCACCCGAAAGTCAAATGCGGCGTCTGCATCAATATCTATGTTGTATCGCTATGCGAATGGCTCGTCCTGCCGTATGGGAAACGTCACCGTAATGGTGGTTCCCACGCCCAACTCGCTCGACAAATCGAGCGTGGCGTGATGATACAGGGCCGCATGCTTGACAATTGCAAGCCCCAGACCGGTTCCGCCGCGCGCCTTGGACCTACTCTTGTCCACGCGATAGAACCGCTCAAATACCTTGCCCTGTTCTTCAGGCGCGATACCGATTCCCGTGTCGGCGACCGCAAGGAACGGATGGCCTTCGTCGTTGGTGCCGCACTGCAGCGTAACCGCACCGCCGGGTCGATTGTAGCGGATGGCGTTGCTCGCCAGATTATAGATGAGCTCGTCAATCAAGCGCGACACGCCTTCGATGACCACAGGCTTGGTCTCATGACTTATCGTCACATTCGCCTGACGGGCGACCTGTTCAAGACGCTGCTCAACCGCGTAGATGGCACGCGAGAGCTCAATAGGCTCCGTGGAACCAATGGGCACCGCCTCGCCCTCAGTTGCACGCTCGGCCTCGTCCAAGTTAGACAGCGTAAGGATATCGTTGACAAGCGCTGCCAAGCGGCCCGCCTCACGATAGATGCGACCGCCAAAGTTGCGCAGGTCGCCCTCGCCCTCGACCATGCCGTTTGCGATGAGCTCGGCATAGCCCGAAATCGCCGTAAGCGGCGTCTTGAGCTCATGGGTGATATTCGCCGTGAACTCGCGGCGCATACGGTCGTTGTCCGCCAGCACCGCCATTTGGCGCTTGAGCTCCTGGCGCTGCGACTCAATACGCTCAAGCATGGGGACCATCTCGGCATAGGCGTGCTCATAGCTACGGCGTGGGTGGTCCAAATCCACCTCTTGCAAAGGCGCGATGATGGCACGGGACTCGCGGCGCGCCATAAAAAACGAGAGTACCGCACCCGCTGCTGCGATAAGCAGCATCGGCGCCACCATCGACAGCAAAATCGCCGCAACGCCAGGCTGGGCCTGCGCCAAGCGGACAACCTGGCCGTTATCAAGGGCGACGGCGCGATACAGCATAATCTCGTCGAGCGTAGAGCTTGCGCGCTCCGCGGAACCCGAACCACTCTCAAAGGCCTCGATGACCTCGGGGCGATCGCCATGGTTGGGCAGTGTGGAAGGCGACGCCTCGTTGTCGTAGGCAACCGATCCATCCTTGTTAATCAGCGTGATGCGCAAGTCCTCTCGATCGAGGCTACGCAAGAACGGGATGGGCTCCTGCTGCTCGTCGAGGGCGGCAGCAATGAGCTCGGTTTCTTGCGCCAGGTTGGCACTCGTGGCATCCGCCAAGGTGTTTTGCACAAAGAACGCACCCAGCACCGTAAACGCCACGATAACCGCCATGGCGCAGACAAAGATCGTCACAAAAACGCGGTGCGACAGCGTATGTTTTCCCTGGGGGGCGAAGACCACGGGTTACTCCTCCGATGCGGTGGCCGCGGTGTCGTCACCTTCGGCACCATCACCGGCAGAAGGCTCGGCCAAGCGGTAGCCCACGCCGCGCACGGTCTCGATGGCGCTGGCATGCTCGCCCAGTTTTTGGCGAAGCGTCTGCACGTGCACGTCAACGGTGCGCGAACCGCCGTCGAAGTCCCAGCCCCACACGCTCTGCAGCAACGACTCGCGGGTAAAAACCACGCCGGGCTTGCGCATGAGGTACTCGAGCAGGTCGAACTCGCGCAGGGTGAGCTTAAGCGGCTCGCCGGCAACGGTCACCTCGCGATGGCTGGGCGAGAGCACGATGTCGCCCACGCTGAGCACATCGCTCGCCTGCTTGACCATGCCGCCGCGACGCAGCAGTGCGCGGCAGCGGCTCGCAAGCTCCATGAGCGAAAACGGCTTAGTCAGGTAATCGTCGGCACCGCCATCGAGCGCCATCACCTTGTCGAGCTCGGTATCCTTGGCGGTAAGCATCATGATGGGCACCGTCGCCGTCAGGCGATCGGCACGCAGTCGACGCATAATCGCCAAGCCATCGGTATCGGGCAGCATGATGTCGAGCAGGACGGCATCGGGTACCCGTCGCGCCACGGCAGCCTTAAACTCACCGTCGCACGAAAAGCCTTCGGCCTCAATCCCCTGCTTGCGCAGTGCATAGACCGTCAAATCCCTGATGTTGTCATCGTCCTCGACGTAATAGATCATGTTGAACCCCTTTGCGGCCGGCATGACCGCATCTTAACCCTAAAGGTACCTTTACTAGATGGTATCAGCCAAAACGCCCCGTCAAATAATCCGCCGTGCGCGGATCGGTCGGATTCTTGAAGAGTTGCGCGGTGGGCGCGTGCTCCACCAGCTCACCCAGCAAAAAGAATGCGACCGAATCGGAGATACGCGCCGCCTGCTGCATATTGTGCGTAACGACCACGAGCGTGCAGGTCTCTTTGAGCTCGCAGGCCAGCTGCTCCACCACCAGCGTCGACACAGGGTCGAGTGCCGAGGTCGGCTCGTCCATCAGCAGAATGTCGGGCTGCACGGCAAGTGCGCGGGCGATGCACAGGCGCTGCTGCTGTCCACCCGAAAGACCCAGGCCCGACTCCTTGAGCTTGTCCTTGACCTCGTCCCACAGAGCGGCGCGTCGCAGGGAGTCCTCGACCAGCTCATCGAGCACGACGCGGTCGCGCACGCCCATACCGCGCGGCCCATAGGCGACGTTGTCGTAGATGCTCATGGGAAACGGGTTGGGGCGCTGGAACACCATGCCCACGCGCTGGCGCAAACGGCAGATGTCGTAATCGCCCAGGATATCTTGACCATCGAGCGCAATCTTGCCCTCGATGCGGCAATCCTTGATGCCGTCGTTCATGCGGTTAAAGCAGCGCAGCAACGTGGACTTTCCGCAGCCCGAAGGCCCGATGAACGAGGTGATCTGCTTGTCGCGGATCTTGATATTCACGTCCTTGAGCGCATGATGGTCGCCATAGAACAGGTCGAGGCCCTCGACATCGATGCGCGTCGGCGAGGCGGCAAGATCCTCTGCCGTGGGGCGAGTCGCATCCCCAACCTCGCGCTCGTGCGCGGCCTCGGCCTGCGCTTTCATGAGTTCTTCAAGCTCCGTGGGCTCCACAGCCGCAGCAGCCGTCATACCGCATACCTCCACATCGATATCAATTCAGCAGTATCGATAGTAGGAATCGCGGCTCATATGCACGTGAGCGCATTGTCAAGTGTTTGTAAGGGCACACTGGCTATGCGGCGGGCAGCTCGATGGTGAATATCGTGTGTTCGGGCGTCGATTCACATGCAACGGTACCGCCGTGCGCGCATACGATCTCCTTGGCGATGGCAAGCCCCAGTCCAGCGCCGCCGCGATTGGTCGCACGCGCCGCATCCAGGCGATAGAACTTCTCAAAGATCACCTTGAGCTTTGCCTCAGGGATGGGATCGCCCTGATTGATAAAGCGCACGCGCACGCCACCGCCGTCCCGGCGTCTGGCCTCGATCGTGATGGTCGAGCCCTCATAGCTATAGGCAACGGCGTTTTTCATGATGTTGTTGAACACGCGAGCCATCTTGTCGCCATCCACGAGCACCGTCAGGTCCTCGCGAATATCAACTTGGGCTTCCTTATGCTGCTCGTTGAGGATGGGATAGAACTCGTCAGCCACCTGAGCCAGCAGCAACCCCAGATCAACATAGCCGCGCGTGAGCACGATATCGTGGAAGTCAAAGCGCGTGATATCGAAGAACTCTTCGATGAGCGCATCGAGCCGGTGCGCTTTGTCGAGAGCCACGCCCGTAAAGTGCGCACGTTGCTCAACCGGCAGCTCAGGAGCCTCTTGCAGCAGCGAAAGATAGCCCACCACACTGGCAAGCGGGGTGCGTAGGTCATGTGCCAAGTACGTGACCAGATCGTCCTTGCGATGCGACTCGTCACGCAGAGCTTGCTGCACCTTGCGCTCACGGTCACGCACGCGGTTAAGGGCGCCCTCGACCTCCAAGAAGTCGCCGTCGATGTTATCCCAGGTGTCGGGGTGATCGATCAGGTGATCTTGAATACGAGCGGCCAGCACACAATCGGCATGCTGCTCGCCCTGCTCGTAGCCCTGGTAGTACAGGGCGCGGCCACACAAGAACAGCACGCACGCGGCAAGCGCCAGCACAAAGCCAAGCATGTTGAATACAAAGCCGGCATCGAACAGCACCGGCCCTTCGATGCCGCCGAGCGCCATGGCGCCAATCGCCAACGTCATGGCCCACGCGGCGCCGCCAATCACCACGCAGCGGCACACGATCTCAAATCGATCGATCAGCAAAAAGCCAACAAGCAGCACCGCCAAGATTCCGACGATGTTGTCGATGCCAATCAGCAGCAGGCTCAGCAAAAAGAGCAGCACCGTTGCAAGCGCGCGGTTGTCGACGACCAACCTCACGTATTCAAAGAGCCGATCGGGCACCTCGAACGCTTGCCTATCGTCTTTTGTCATATCAAGATCCTCACAAGCGAAAAGCGTTATTCGATGATGTAGCCGACGCCCCAGACGTTTTTGATAAAGCGTGGCTTTTGTGCGTCGTCGCCGATCTTTTCGCGCAAGTGGCGAATATGCACCATCACCGTATTGTTGGAGCCGGGCATAAAGTCCTCGTTCCACACCGCGCGGAACAGGTCCTCCACGGCCACCACGCTGCCGCGATGCTCGACCAGATACAGCAAGATTGAATACTCGGTGGGCGTGAGGCGAACCGGTGAACCGTCCACTGTCACGGAACGAGCATCGCGGTTGATCTCCAAGCCGTCGAGCTGAATGGTCGGCGACTCGGCCGCCTGTGCACGGCTACCGTAGCTGGTGTAGCGGCGAAGCTGAGCGTGCACGCGCGCGATGAGCTCCAGCGGACGGAGCGGCTTAACCACGTAATCGTCCGCGCCAAGCGAAAGGCCCCCGATCTTGTCTTGCTGGGCATCGCGCGCCGTCAGCATGATCACGGGATAGGTATGGCTGGAACGGATCGTACGCAGCAGCTCAAACCCATCGATATTGGGCAGCATGACATCAAGCAGCGCCAGATCGAACTCCTGCTCCAAAATCGCCTTGGCAGCATCGGCCCCGCTATAGGCAATCTGGACATCAAAGCCCTCTTTTGTAAGGTAGATGCCAACCAAGTCGGCGATGGCCTTCTCGTCATCAACTACCAAAATGCGCTCGTTCATGCGTGCTCCTCTCGCGCTCCATTATGCCTGAGGCGACGCACGCCACACACAACAAGCGTGGGTGATTAAGTCGGCCTTAAGCACCCTTGTGCCCGTTCGGGTGCGGATGTGGGCCAAGCGCGCACGCGATGATCGCCGACGCCGGCAAACGATATACTCTAGTTTCAGAAGAGACCATCCCGTCGAAAGCGAAATCTGTGAAGTCCCTCACCTCTTTTGCAAAGCGCTCAGCCCAGCTTGCCGCCGGCTTTGTCTGCGCTATCGCCCTTGCCGCTGGCGCGCCCACCGTCGCCGGCGCCCAAGTGCTCACGACCGACAATGTTTGCGGCAAAACCGCCGATGCGCGCGGCATCACGGCCGAAAACCTGCCCGATATCGATGCGACCAATGCCCTCGTCATGGGCAAAGACGGCACCGTCTACTATGGGCGCGGCGCCGATGAGCAGGTCAAGATTGCCTCGATCACCAAGGTCATGACCGCAATCCTAACCGTCGAGAATTGCAAGATGGACGAGAAGGTCACGGTGAGCAGCGCCGCAGCCACCGTGGGTAATTCGACCGCCGGCTTGCTCGAAGGCGACGAGCTTACCGTGGAGCAGGCACTGCGCGGCCTGATGATTCCCTCGGGCAACGACGCCGCCATCGTGCTCGCCGAATATGTGGGCAAGAAAATCGACCCTAAGACCAAAGACGCCGAGGCCACATTTGTGAAGGCCATGAACGAGCGTGCCAAGAAACTCGGCTGCACCGGTACGCTTTTTGAAAACCCGCATGGTCTGGACTTTGATGAGTGGGCTGGCGATATGCACTCAACCGCACACGACGTAGCGCTGATGATGCAGGAGGCCATGAAAAACGACACGATCCGCGAGGTCGTAGCGAGCGAGGATTCCTGGATCGAGGTCACGGGCGCCGACGGCACCGACCATTCGCATTCCATGGACACGCATAACTATTTGCTGAGCCAAGATGGCAACATCGGCGGCAAGACCGGCACCACCGACGACGCGGGCTATTGCTTTACGAGCGCCTACAACCGCGACGGCGACGAGATCTACACCGTTATTTTGAACTCCACCACCACCGATCAGCGCTTTACCGATACCGCCACCCTTGCCAACTGGTACTACGGTCACAAGGTGACGGTCGCAATCGCCAACACGCAAGAAAAGACCGCCAACGGCAACCCGCTTATGGCGCGCATTAGTCAAACCGACTGGACGGATAAGACAATCGACGCCACGCTCGCCGATCCCACGGCGCAAGCGACCGTGTTTTCTCTTGCCGGCGAGGTGACCGAAAAGGTTAGCTACGACGATCTTTCGGGCACGGTGCATGTGGGCGACAAGGTGGGCAGCGTTACACTCAAGCAGAACGGCACCAAGATCGCCGTCATGGACCTGGTTGCCGACGAGGAAGGCGCAGGGCCGAATCCCATTGAATGGCTGCTCGTGAAGCTCGATCGCTTGGGCCGCCGCATCGACAACCGCCCACTTGCGGCAGAGAGCGAGACCGTCGCCAAGGCTCCTGAGGTGTAGGGCTGGGGGAACATTACATTTGAGATTGGAGAGGCGTCCAACGGGCGCCTCTTTTTGAATACCTCTTAAACGGGATGCGTCAGAATCACCAAAGCGACATTGCTAGCCGTTTACCTTCGCTGTGTCTTTTCGGACCTTGAAAACGGGTCCACCGGGCATGCTAGTAGATCCTTTCGACCTCCTTGGTCAAGGCCCTGAAAAGATCCCCAGCTGAGGGGTCTGCCCCAGGACACAGCGATTGCCAGGCACCCGTTTCTCCGATGGTGCCCGCACTCGTCATAACAAGATCGTCGCCCCGCCTGCGAATGGAGACACTAACGGAGCGGCCATTATGGAACCCATGGATATCGACTTTATTTATGCGCCCATCAGCTAGATAACTAATCATGACATTGATGCTGTCACCATACTCCGGCAATTCGAAGCCGTGGGAATCCATCAATAGCTTCACGTCCTGATGGTAAATGCGGGCCTCGACGACATTCTTGGGCATTTTCCCCGTCTTTGTTGGAGAGCAAAAGCTGATGCTTGGCTCCTCTTCGCTCATGCCTCGGTCAAACCTAAGCATGCACGGGCATACCGACTCAATGGTTCGCAAGGCGTCCGCCGCGACCTTTTCCTCGGTAAACATCTCCACGTCGATGCCGTTTTCTTCCATATAGGCACGGTTTTTACGTTGAAGCTCTAGCCGAGCCGCAGCCTCCCCATCTCCACGCTGTTCCCAATTTCCGGAGTCGGCGACATTTCGATCGAATGTAGAATCAACGGAACATGGCGCTTGCTGTTGAGTCTGATCACTGTCGCCGAGACGCCTTAGCTCGGAGCGTCTCATCAGTAGTGTCACAATATCAAACAGCCAACCAAATCCAAAAAGGCCAAAGGTAAAGAGATATAGAAAGAAGCTACCCCACATCCGTGCATACGCCCTATGAGCGCCCGACCACCCAAGAAGGAAGCATAGCAAAAGCGCCTTGTTTGCCCTGTCAACCGACGTAATCTCTCGAGTGAGAGATTTCTGTTCAGGCTTCGCCAAAGGTGTAATTTCATGCGATGAAACAGTAATTGAGGACGTCCTTGACGCCGAGCTCCGAGCGCCTGATTTAGCAACGGCGCGAGCAACATCCCCAACTCCGACGGTCGTTCTGCTGTATACGGCATTGTAAGCAGCCTTCTTCGGATTTTTGATCCACCCCATGCCCTTCTTACCATAGCCGGGGATTATCGCCCGCTTTACCGCGCGCTTCGCTCTGCCGGTCGTTCTTGCCTTGAGTGATGTCTTTAGATTCGGCTTACGCAGCCCGACCTTTACCATATTTCTACTCCATCCCCCCGGAACCCCACACCGGGGTGCACGAGCACGCCTGGGTCTCCCCGTTTTCAAGCGCCCCGTGTTTGCCTAATGTTCACGCCCTTTCGGACTCTAATCCCCAGCTGCCATTCTTGATAATAAAAAGGGGCCCCAAATGGGACCCTTCTTCAAAGTCATACTGGCGGAGAGCTGGGGATTCGAACCCCAGATGCCCTTTTGGGGCATACTCGCTTAGCAGGCGAGCACCTTCGGCCTCTCGGTCAGCTCTCCGTAACAGCCGTTCTATAGTAACCAAACAGCCGAAGTTGGGCAAGGGGAATTTTGAGGCGTTTCCTCTTTTACCTCTCTTTTACCAGTAAACGTCTCAGTCAATCATCTCAACCTGTAACATCTGCAGGCCGTAATCCCCTCCAGATGTTACAGGTTGAGACAAAGATACAAGGACGGCCCCAGCGACAGCGCGGACAGCCCATTCTTTATTAGTCCTCTCGAACGGTCTCCAACAGATAATCGCGCATGTACGGAATTGCAAACGAAACACAGCCATAGCCCGCGGGCTCAATCAACCCCGCATCGATCAGACGCTTGCGATATGACCCAACTTTGTTCGCCGACAAACCCATCTTCTTGGCGATATCGCCGTTGGCGATATCGACGCCCTCGCATTGAGCCATCGCCGCGAGATACTGAAACTGCCGTTCCGACACCCTGCGCAGCGCTGGGGCAATCACCATAGCATTAAAGCTATCAAGAGCCGCCTGGATACCCTTACGAGCCGCCTCTTCGCTCACGCTCTCCGCCCCACTGCGCGCAGCAACCTGCCAAGCGTAATATCCGACCAGCTGGACCATAAAGGGATAGCCTGCCGAAGCTTTTGTTAATAGCTCAGCGGCACCTTTGTCGAGCTCCTTGCCCGCTCGTCTCATCGTATCCTCAAACGATCCGCCAACTTCAAAATCGGAAAGCCGAGTAAGTTCAACATGTTTGGCTCGCTGAAGGAACGTCAACGTATCATCCACCACCACGCCATCTACCGATGTCGGCAGCCCGGCGAAAGCGAAAGCGACATTCGCTCCTTGGCGGATCAAGAGCTGCATCTCATTGCCTAGCTCGCGCATTTCCTCAGTTGAGGCATCCTGGATCTCGTCGAGCGTAATGAGCAGACCACCGCGCTTCGCAGCATCGTACATCGCCTCGCCCAGATGAGAGGCCGACTTCGACATCTCCATGGAGCCAAGGCTGACCCCTAAAATCGATGGGGAAATCGAGATTGATTCAAGACGAACGTTTCGCTGCAGAGCCTCGAGGATTCTATTGCAAAAACCAGCATTGGAGGCAACGTCAACGACCTCGAATCCTTTTTTGCGTGCAAGGTCACCCAATGCATTAAGGAGCACCGTTTTACCTGTGCCTCGGACGCCCGAGATGCGCATGAGTCGATCGGGGGCACCAGGACCATTCTCAAGAGCCTCGGCAAAGTCATCCAAAACAGTGTCCCGTCCGATAAGCTCAGGCGGATTCATGCCCGCCGTTGGCTTAAAGGGGTTAACAGCTTTCGTCATTCTGCCCTCCTCTGCTAGTTTTAACAACTTTAACAAAGTTTAGCAACTTTAGCAGAGTTTAACAGTTTTAGCAGGCTCGGCGGCTTTATGCCTTACCAATCCTGCCGGGTCCTCCCGCCCGCGCCGATACAAATAGCGCGGTGCGGCCCCTCTATATCGCCCCTACCCCAGCGAGCGGTTGAGGGAGCCGAGCTCGTCGTTGCCCATGGTGCGCCACATTTGGAAGATACAACCGCGCGCCAGGAAAAAGAAACCGTTGTCGACCAGTTGCACAGCGGCATCTGCCAGCTGATTCGTCACGGCGGACACTGGCGGCAGCTCTAGTCCAGCCTTGTGGATGGTCTCGACCGCTTCCTCGAACGTCGGAGGCTCGCTGACGCCCATCTCGTTCATAAGGCCCTGCATTTCCTCCAGCGCGTTGCTACCCGACTCCTCGCCGCGCGGCACGAGGCGGTAGCACGCCAACGCGAGCTCGAGCTGATCGCAATTCCAATAGGCAAACGCCAAGCGATAGAACAGGTAGCCGATTGCAGAACGATCGCTGGCAATACGTAGGCCGTGGCGCGCCACCTCGATAATCTCGTCAAAGCGCTCCAGACGCGCAAGCACGTTGATGAGCGCAAAGTGCGACTGCATGGACGAGCGCGCCAGATCGTAAAGATGGCGCACCTCGGGCAGTGCTCGTTCAAAGTCCTCTTGCTCGGCGTAAAAGCTGCAGATCTCATGCTGGGCAAAGTACAGCGCATCGGGCGCACGAAGGATTCGCACAGAGCGGTCTTCTTCCAACACCGGTAGCACCATGCGCACCAGCTGGTTATCGCAAAACTGCGTTTGAACCGGACCTGTCGCCAAAAGCTCGGCGACGGCGCACTTGGCCTCCAACTCCTCAACAAGACGGGAAAAACCTTCAAAAGCACCTGTACGGTCGACTTTTGCCTGCTCGCGCAATTCAACAACACGGGCCACGTATGGGTCGTCGTCCTCTTCCATGACCTCTAGCTCATCAGCCGTATCGGCAAGCAGAAGGTCGCGCAACGCCGGCGGCAGCGAACGGTGGTCGTCACGCGGACGAGCGTGAACCTCAGCGGGCTCAATCGCATCCGGCGCGTCCGACTCATATGCCTCAAGCATGCGCTTGCACGGCATATCGTCCATATCCACGCTCTCAAGATCCTTGGCGACAGGCACGCAATTGGCCAGATAGGCCGCACGCCCAAAGGAATATGTTGCAATAATGCGCTCGCCCTGCTCGCCGTCGGGAGCCGCAATCTGAACGTAGCAGCGCGCAATGCAAGCGCCTGCGGCAAAACACGCCGCCGCCAGCGTGAGTGCCACGCGCGCGTCGTGCTCCGCAGCCCAAATCGCACGCACGCCCTCGTCCAACTCGCGCCAGACGTCATCCTGGGCATCGTATTCACGTTGCGGCATGGCATCCACGACAGAACGCCCAAACCGAACGAGCATAATCCCCTCGGCAACGTTTGCCCGATAGGTATAGTCGAGCCGTGTGACCACGTTGAGCGCCTCGACAATACGCGCGAAGCGGGTGCGCACGTCCCACTCTCCGCCCGGCTGGCACGCGACCGTGCCAGGTTTTGCCCACGGGTTGTCGTTCGACAGTGTTTCGAGCAGACGCGGAACGTCGTTGGTCGTCTTGGCGATATGCCACAAATCAAAAAGCGCGCAGCCCTCCAGACTCGGAGACGAGGCCGCGGGGCCTAATCCGGCCCCGATACGCTCGAGGATGCCGGAGAGGCGGTTGAGACGGCACTCGATAGCAAGCAGCGCGTCAATCTCGTCCTGGTCCAGCAGGCTGCGATCAAAATTGAGATAGAAAAGCTTTGAGCGATCGATACGCGCTAGGCTCATTTCGGTCTTTGCCGCGATGGTGCGCAGGTGCGGCAGGTTGACCTCGCCCATCAAGGCCGCGGCATAGCGCTCGATACCACTCGGATTCTCGGCATGGTCAACGCGGTAAAGCAGCGTCTCGATAGCATCAGGGAGCGGTGCCGTGTTAAAGCCCAAAAACACCTCGACCGGCTCGGGCAACTTTACGAGCTTGATCTTGTCGATAACGTTTTGCATACCCTCGTCGAGTCCGTCGGCGTCCGCCTTGCTCGCAATGGTATTTTCGGAGTCAGCGAATATCACGTAGCGCAGGAACATCGATGCCATGAACTCACCGTAAGGAAGGGAGCGGGTCGAATTCCATGTCTCGTGATCGGACTGTTCGCGCATGGGACCTTCGGGAGAGCCGACGGTTCGCGCGCACGCGCGCATCGTGCCGTTTGCTCCCCTCACCATAATCTCACCAATACCGGAGTCCGACTCGTCAAGGACCAGTTCCATGTCGGGATCGTTGGGCAGCGGAGCCTCGCTGACGGGGCGGTCCACCTTGTACACCTCACCCGAAACGCTTACGTAGCCCAAAAGCGACACATGGCTTTTGCCAACGAATTCGACGACATAACAAGATTCATGCTGATCCTCGCCAAAGAGTTTCCAGACCACGCCATATGAGCGTCCCGCAGGCTGCTCGGGCATCGCCGGAAAGCGCTTCTTGGGATCGAGAAACCTGAGCTTGTATGTCGGACGCTCTGCCACGAAATATCACCCTGATCGGTCGCTTGAGAAGGAGTGGTCGCGAATAAGTCGCGACATCTACTCGGAATCTTACACGAGTCGACAGGAAATCGTCCCTTTGGACAAAAGCACTCAAGCTGGCGCAAAAGAAAAGCCCCCGTTGCCGGGAGCTTTAATCTCAAATGGTGCGGCGTATAGGATTCCGCGCATCCGCTGCGCGGATCCGCACCGGCTTCGCCCGCCTGCCGGCGCGCCCCCCCCCCGAAATTCAATA
>UQHR01000004.1 GCA_900540905.1 uncultured Collinsella sp.
GTTGGGGCCAGGCCCGATTTTGCCTCTTGACAATGTCCTGCTCATATTAAAAGGACCGTCCCCAAGTGCCGACACATAAGGAACGTCCCCAGGTGCCGTAAGAGTGCTCCTATTGGCTGGTCATTTAAGTCTGTCCCCAATGAGTAGGTGCGGAAAGGGTGTGAATGTTTGATTTACGCGCTATGATGTGCCCTTGCATAGAGAGCCCGGCGGAATGGTAACGGTCGCCGGGACACGTTTTTGAAAGGACAATCATGTCAGAAGAACTTCGTTCCATCCCGCCCCAACACGGGTCCTTTGTTTTTACGTCGGAGTCGGTGACCGAAGGTCATCCCGATAAGATCGCTGACCAGATCAGCGACGCCGTCCTCGACGCAATCCTCGCCAAAGAAATAGAGCTCCAGGAGCAGGGTTACATCGCCCCCAACGGCGTGCCTGCCAACGTGGAGAACGTCCGCTGCGCCTGCGAGACCCTCGTGACCACCGGCACCGTCATCGTCGCCGGCGAGATTCGCACCCAGGCCTACGTCGACGTACAGGAAATCGCCCGCGGTGTTATCCGCCGCATTGGCTACAACCGTGCCAAGTTCGGTTTTGACTGCGACACCTGCGGCGTTATGAGCCTCATCCACGAACAGTCACCCGATATCGCCCAGGGCGTTGACGAGTCCTTCGAGACCCAGACCGGCGCTACCACCGACCCGATCGACCTGATCGGTGCCGGCGACCAGGGCATGATGTTCGGTTATGCCTCCAACGAGACCAAGACCCTCATGCCCATGCCACACTACCTGGCAAGCCGCCTAGCAGAGCGCCTGGCCGCCGTGCGTCACGACGGTACCCTCGCCTATCTGCGTCCCGACGGCAAGACCCAGGTCACCGTGCGCTACGAAGACGGCAAGCCCGTCGAGGTCACGACCATCGTCATCTCCACGCAGCACGCCGCCGAGATCGAGGACATGGGCAAGATCAAGGCCGACCTCATCGAGCACGTCATCACCCCGGTCATGGCCGCCGAGAACATGCCGTGGGACAACGCGGACATCTACGTGAACCCCACCGGTCGCTTTGTCGTGGGCGGCCCCATGGGCGACACGGGCCTCACCGGCCGCAAGATCATCGTCGACACCTACGGCGGCTACGGCCGTCACGGCGGCGGTGCCTTTAGCGGAAAGGACTGCACCAAGGTTGACCGCTCCGCCGCATACGCCGCGCGCTGGGTCGCCAAGAACGTGGTCGCCGCCGGCCTGGCCGACCGCTGCGAAGTCGAGCTTGCCTACGCCATCGGCGTTTCCAAGCCCCTTTCAATCATGGTCGACACCTTCGGTACCGCTAAGGTCGCCGAGGACAAGATCGTTGAGGCCGTAGAGAAGACCTTCGACCTGCGCCCGGGCGCAATCATCCGCGACCTGGACCTGCGCCGCCCCATCTACGAAAAGACGGCAGCCTACGGTCACTTCGGCCGCGAAGACGCCGACTTCACCTGGGAGAAGACCGACCGAGTCGAAGAACTCAAAGCAGCCTGCGGCCTGTAATTAAGAACCTCCAAGGTTTCAACGACATAAGCGCTTTAAAAAGAAGTACCGCCCCCAACCGGTACTTCTTTTTTATTTAATCGGTAGCGAAGATGAGTCGACATGGAGCACAGAATAGGTCTCCAGCTGATGGATTTTGCAGCATGAGCGCCTCTACCATGTATCCTAAGTTCCGAGGGCTTTGGTATTTGGTCGCCTGCTCGGACAGTCCTGCTCGCACGGAGGCCACATTAAGTGGCCTCCGGCTCGTGCGGAACTCGCGATCGACCAAATACCAAAGCCCTCGGAACGGCGGGACAGAGTATGCCCCGCCCCTCGGGACGACAGGACAGAACAGGAGCGTATATGGCAGGCAAGCCGCAAACACTAGCTACGACCTCGGCATTCGAGATCTTGGGCCCCATCATGGTCGGCCCCAGCTCATCGCACACCGCCGGCGCCCTGCGGTGCGCCCAAGTTGCCGCCAGCCTGCTGGAAGGCCGCATCACCAAAGTCACCTTTGGCCTGTGGAACTCCTTCGCCCACACCTACCGCGGCCACGGCACCGACCGTGCGCTCGTCGCGGGCATCCTAGGCCTTGATACCGATGACGAGAACATCAAGCAAGCCTTCGACCTCGCGCACGAGCAGGGCCTCGAATATCACTTTGACATCAAGGGCGACGACGCCTCCATCCACCCCAACACCGTCGACATCGACATGGTCGACGACACGGGCGCCACGGCACAGGTCCGCGGCGAGAGCCTGGGCGGCGGCAAGATGCGTATCAGCCGCATTAACGGCGTCGGCGTCGACATCTCGGGCATGTACTCCACGCTCTTCGTGGCACACAAGGACGTCCCCGGTGTACTCGCCGCGCTCACCAACCTGCTCGCCTACGCACACGTGAACATCGCCTTCTGCCGCACCTACCGCACCGAGGTGGGCGGCCAGGCCTACTCCGTCTTTGAGACCGACGGCGCGCCCGACGACACCGTCGTCCCCATGCTGCGCAAGCTCGACAATGTCGATTACGCAACGTTTATCGAGCTCCCCGGTTCTGCCTCGTCGCTCTCCCCCGGCGTCTCGGCCAAGGAAATCTTCGACGACGGCGAGCAGCTGCTCGATGCATGCGAGGAACTGGGGCTCAGCATCGGCGCCGTCATGGCCGTTCGCGAGGCGCGTCTGACCGGCGAGGCCCACGCCGTCGCCGCCATGCGCCGCGTGCTCGACGTCATGCGCGAGGAGACCACGGCCCCCCTCGCCAATCCGCAGCGTTCGCTCGGCGGTCTTATCGGCGGCGAGGCCAAACTTGTCGAAGCCACCGGCCGCAACGATTTGAGCGCAAGCCTGATGGGCCCCGTTCAGACCGATGCCGTGGCCCGCGCGATGGCCGTGCTCGAACGCTCCGCCACCATGGGCGTGATCGTCGCCGCCCCCACGGCAGGCTCCGCGGGTGTTGTGCCCGGCTGCGTGCTGGCGCTCGCCGATCGCCTGCAGCTCGACGACGAGCAGGTCATGGACGCGCTCTACTGCGCAGCCGCCATCGGCCTCAACCTCACCACGAGCGCCTGCGTTGCCGGTGCCGAGGGCGGATGCCAGGCCGAGGTGGGAAGCGCCGCCGCCATGGCAGCCGCCGCGCTGGTGCAGATGCTCGGTGGCACGCCCGAGCAGGCGCTCGACGCCAGTTCCATCGCGCTGAGTAACCTGCTGGGCCTCGTTTGTGACCCCGTCGGTGGCCTCGTGGAGGTGCCCTGCCAAAACCGCAACGCCATCGGCGTGGCAGCGGCCTTTAGCTCGGCACAACTCGCCCTCGCAGGCATTAAGAGCTTGGTGCCGTTTGACCAGATGGCACATGTCATGCTCTCGGTGGGCCACGCGTTGCCAGCCACGCTGCGCGAGACGGCAAAGGGCGGCATCGCGCAGGCTCCGGCCGCACTTTCGGCCTGTGCAAAATGCGGTGTGTGCGGATAGCGACAAAGAACGACTCAAAGGTGGGACAAATGTCCCACCTCTTTTGAATGCCACCGTTTCCGTACCACAAACAGCAGGGCAATCGCTATAATGCAAGCCCAGTAAAAACACGATGAACCGCAAGGCGAAAATCGAAGGATATGCATACGATGTTGCAAAACGATCGAACTCAACTGATTCCCGATCCGCAGCAGCCGAGCAGGCACACCGGCGGCGCTCAGTCGCCGCGTCCTATCGCGCCGAGCCACGGTCAGCAGCGTAGTGCAGCAAACGCTTCCCAACGCCCGAACCAACAGCGACAGCAGCGCCAACAACGACAGCAGCACCAGGCAAACGGCAATGCGCCCAAGCAGCCACCAACGCACGCTCGAGGCGATCGCGGCCCCGCGCGCAAACCCGCCAAGAACAATAAGTCGGGCAAAAAGACGACGCTCTTTGTCGTCCTGGGTCTTATCGTCATTGTCTATATCGTAGGCATCGTAGCGTTTTCGCAGGTAGCCTACCCCAACACCACCATTGCCGGCGTCGACGTCTCGTTCTCCAACGCTTCGTCTGCCGCTACCAAGGTCAATTCGGCATGGAAGCACTATAAGCTCGCCGTGACAGGCGATGACTTTAGCTGGACCTATCAGCCCGAGTCCGATGAACCCATCGTCGACGGTGAAGCTGCTGCAAAAGAAATCATCAGCCACAACGAAGCCTTTATTTGGCCGGTCCGCCTCGTGGAATCCTTAAGCGGCAAGACCAAAACAACTGCTACCTCCAACGAAATCGATCTTGATCAAGACGTCGACCTGTCCATGCTCTCCGACACCTTTGACCAAAAGAAGTTTGAGAAGGATCTGGGCGACGCCATCGACGAGTTTAACGAGGGCCGTTCGGGCACGTTCGAGGCCAATAGCTCCTATGACGAGCAGGCCGGCAAGTTTACCGTCGAGAAGGCGCGCTCCAACGAAAAACTCAACCGCGAGCATGTCATTAAATATGCCGAGCTCGAGCTTGCCTCGCTGGCCGAGACCGTAGATCTTTCCAAGCTCGGCAACGATGCCTATGAGCCGCTCAATGGAACGCTGACCGATGATCAGATTCAGGCCGCATGCGATGCCGCCAACAACTTCTTGGGCGTCAACGTGACCCTCAAGCTCAACGGCGAGGATGCCGGAAAGATCGACGGCAGCTCCGTATTGCAGTGGATCAGCTTTGCCGATCCCGCCAACCCCACGCTCGATACGTCGCAGATCAGTAGCTGGGCAGCCGAGCTCGCCAACGGCTTTAATACCGTGGGCTCCACTCGCTGGTGGACGCGCGCCGATGGCAAGCAGTGCGCCGTCGAAGGCGGCGACTTTGGTTGGTCCATCGACAGCAGCTCGCTCGCCAAGCAGGTCGAGGACGCCATTAACAACAAGCAGACCGGCGAGATCGAGATCAAGTACTCCCAGAAGGCCGACACCTTTACCGCAAAGGGAGAGCCAGACTGGAAGGCGTATATCGACGTCGACCTGTCCGAGCAGCACGCGCGCTACTATGACGAGAACGGTAATATCGTTTGGGGGGCCAACTTTATTTCCGGCAAACCGGGCGAAGACGCCACCCCCGAGGGCGTGTGGCAGATCAACAGCAACGACGGCGGCAGCACCCTGATCGGAGCCAAGGACCCCGAGACCGGTAAGCCCAAATATGAGAGTCCGGTGAGCTACTGGATGCCGTTTGAGGGCAACATGATCGGCTTCCACGACGCTACATGGCAAAACGACAAGAGCTTCGATAATGCCGAGTCCTATAAGTGGTGCGGCAGCCACGGTTGCATCAACCTGCGCCTGGCAGACGCCAAGGCACTTCACGACTGCATCAAAGTCGGTCTGTGCGTAGTTGTCCACTCGTAGTGCAACGCGCGCGTTCCTACAACGTGGAACCGCTGCGACCAATCTAACAGTTCCGAAAGAAACCGTCCCATGCGCCCGCCCCAACCGGTGGGCGCATATACTTAACGAGGTTCTTTCTATAAAGGAGACGCTATGCCGAATGTCCCCACCATCACACCGGGCCCGGATGATACCGAGAACACGCCCGAAGGTGCCACCGAAACGATTCCTCTGATTACACACGTACATGCCGACAAGCAGAACGGACGCACGAACGATGCGGCCGAGATTTCCGATGAAGAGGCATATGCCAAGCTCAAGGCAAAACGTGCCGAACGTCGACGCAAAAAGCTGATTCGACGCGGTATTGCCGCCGGCGTCGTGGGCGCCATCGCGCTCATTGCCATTGTCGCAACCCTTGTTATCAATGCGCAGCCACAGGGCGCTAGCGGGCCTGTGACCGACATGGTGACCGAGGGCACATTTACCACAACGGTCGAGGCGAAAGGCCAGCTCAAACCCATTTCGTCCTCAGTGGTCTCCCCTTCTGTCGACGGCACGGTCGATTCAATCAACGTGCAGGCAGGCCAATCCGTCAACGAGGGCGACGTGCTTATGACCATGAAAAACGACGAGCTCGATCGCAACGTTGCCGAGGCGCAGCGTGCAGTTACAGCCGCTCAAGAAGACCTCGCCAACGCGCAGAAAGCCGCAGCCGCCGCGCAGGCCACCCCAACGACGGACGCCGAGGAAGCTTCCGCAGCGGCTGGCTCCCCCGCAGCATCAGCGGACACGAACGCCGTATCGGCCGCGCAGCGTAGCCTCGCATCGGCCCAGGCAAACCTCGATCAGGCGAACGCCAAGGCCGCCAGCCGTACGGTCACGGCCCCAAGCTCGGGCAGCATCGTGGAGCTCAACGCCAAGGTAGGCGCCACGGTAACAGGCGGCATGATCATGGGCGAAAGCGATACGAGCGGCGGCAAGCAGTGCATGCAGATCGCCGACCTATCCAAAATGAAGGTGACCGTGCAGGTGGGCGAAAAGGACATCGCCAAGATCGCCGTTGGGCAGAACGCCAACGTCACGTATCCCGCGTTTCCGGATATCGTGAGCCAGGGAACGGTCACGGCCATCGCCTCGGTGGCAAACTCCGACTCAAACTATGGCAGCAGCAGCGTAACCTTTAACGTCGACATCCTCATCGAGGCACCCGACGCGCGCCTGAAGCCGGGCATGACGGCCGAGGTCTCGGTGGTGACCGAGCAGCTCGACGATGTGGTGATGGTGCCGACGATGGCGCTCATGACCGAAGACGGCGAACACTATTATGTCAACGTGGCAACCGATGACGAGGGCAAGCAGACCCGCCGCGTGAAGGTGACCGTCGTGACGCAAAACGACAACGAAGCCGTAGTCGGCAAGACGCAGGTCAAGCGCGACGACCAGGGCAACGAGATTAACCCCAACGTGCCGGTTACCAAGCTGCGCGATGGCGACACCCTCGTCATGGACACCGGAGCGGACGCAACGGCTGACGGCGGCTATAGCACGGATTCGGGCAGCATGTCTGCCGACGAGGGTATGTAATGCGCCCCGTCATCGACATTCGCAACGTGCACCGCATCTTTGAGAGCGAGGCCGGCTGCGCCCATATCCTGCACAACGTGAGCCTTGCGGTGATGAGCGGCGAATTCGTCGCTATTACCGGCCCTTCGGGCTCGGGCAAGTCAACGCTCATGAACATCCTGGGCTGCCTGGACAAACCGACGGCGGGCGACTACTACCTGCAAGGGCTCAACGTGGCCGAGCTTGACGATGACGAGCTCACCGAAGTTCGCGCCCTGAGCATTGGCTTTGTCTTTCAGAGCTTCAACCTGCTGCCGCGCCTGTCGGTTATCGAAAACGTCATGCTGCCGCTGGCCTACACCAATGTGCCCCGTAGCCAGCGCGAAATGCGCGCCGTGCACGCGCTGCAGGCCGTCACGCTGCCCGTCGACCACTGGGACCACCGCATATCCGAGCTCTCGGGTGGCCAGATGCAGCGTGTCGCCATCGCGCGCGCCCTCGTCAATGACCCGCCCATCATCCTGGCCGATGAGCCGACGGGAAACCTGGACTCCGCCACTGGAGCGCTTGTGATGGAGACCTTCCATAGGCTCCAGGAGCGCGGCAAAACCATCGTGCTTATCACACACGACCCCGGCATCGCCGCCGAGGCCGACCGTGCCGTGACCATCCGCGACGGTCGCATTCACGACGGCGCGTATATTCCACATGCACCGCGGACCCTGCGCAGCGCCGTAGATAGCCTGCCCATGATTTCCGCCTCCGCCAACCTGCCGAAAGGAGTGGTGGCATGAGCGCCCGCGATCTCATCCAGGAAGCCCTTCACTCGCTCGAAGCCAACAAGGGGCGCAGCCTGCTCACCATCCTGGGCATTGTCATCGGCATCGCCTCGGTTATCGCCATGACTTCGCTCATCGGCGGTATCCAAAACAGTCTGGTTAACAGTCTGGGCCTCAATGCGGCACGCATGGTGCAAATCTATTCGTCGCAAGAACTCACCGAGTCGGACATCGAGAAGCTTCAAAAACTGGTGCCGCAGATAGAGCAGATCGGCATTGTCGACAGCGCGTATACCGAGTATAAGACCGGCGATAAAAGCTATACCGTCATGGCACAGGGTGTCGATAGCGACATGCTCGACGCCGTGGGGGCCAGCAAGCTCGTTGCGGGGCGTACCTATTCCCAGGCCGAGTCTCAATCAGGCTCGCGCGTGGCGCTCATCAGCCGCGGCGGCGCCGATCAGCTTTACGGCAACGAACAGGACGCGGTGGGCAAGACTATTAAGGTGTCCAACGGCGAAGTGCAGATTGTAGGCGTGATTGATGGCGGCAGCGACTCCATGGGCTCGCTCACGCTGTATATGCCACGCGAAACCATCTCCGGGCTGTTTAGCGACGAGAATCCTTCATTCCCCAGCGTGACGGCACTTGCCGCCGAGGGCACGGACATGGATGAGCTTTGTAAGACCATCGAGTCCAAGGTGCGCGCGATGAAGGGCATCGAGGAGGAGGATGAGTACGACAGTGTATCGGCGACATCCATGAAAAGCGCCATCGATGCACTCAACTCCTTTATGGGCGCATTCTCGCTCATCATGGGTGCTGTCGCCAGCATCTCGCTGCTTGTCGGCGGTATCGGCATTATGAATATGATGCTTACCAACGTAACGGAGCGCATTCGCGAGATCGGCATCCGCCGCGCTCTGGGCGCCAGTCATCGCGATATCACCGCGCAGTTTTTGGCCGAGTCTTCGGCGCTGTGCGTCACCGGCGGACTGTTGGGTGTCCTGATAGGCTATCTGCTAGCCTGGGGCCTCGCGATGTTTGCCTCCGGATCCGGGATTCTTGGCGAGCTCGGAGCCAGCGGGCAAATCACACCGAGCTTTTCAATCGCCACGGTGCTGCTGGCCTTCGCCGTCTCCGTCGGCATCGGCGTAATCTTTGGCTTCCACCCCGCTCGCCGCGCGGCAAAGCTCGACCCGGTGGAGTGCCTACGCTACCAGTAAGCAACCATCAACAAGTTGCGGTGAATTAGGGACTGAATGTGCTATCTAGCAGCAAAAACAAACACTATTTCACCGCAACTTATTGAAGGGCTGCTTGCGCCAGTTCCGCGCGTCGTCCTCGAGCTTTTGGCGGATGACGGGCTTGTACGGGTCGAGCTTACTCGGGGCGCTCCTCCTCGCGGGCGGGAGGGCACGCAGGCGCGGCGAGCGCCTAGCGCGCGAACTCCCGTAAGAGCGCGTCTTCCACTTCCCGAAGCGAAAGGGCCCCGTCTCCCTCGGCGGGACGGGCGACCACGATACAGCGCGCTCCCACGTCGCGCGCGGAAGCGATCTTCTCGGCCGTGCCGCCTACGGTTCCCGAGTCCTTGGTCACAAGCCACTGTGCGCCCACCTGCCGAAGCATCGCCTCGTTGAGCTCGCGGGTGAAGGGCCCCTGCATGCCGATGACGTGCGATGGCGAAAACCCCGCGTCGATGCACTTCGTTATAGCACCGGGCAGCGGGAGCACACGCACGAAGAAGCGCTCCGCGAAATCGGCGACGCGCGTGTAGGGAGCAAGCTCCTTGCTCCCCGTCGTGAGAAGCGCGCGACCCGGGTTCTCGGAGAGAAAGCGCGCCGCGCAGGCGATCGACGCGACCGAAACGACGCCCTTGGGCAGCGCCTCGACCGGGCGCGCAAGGCGCAGGCATCGTGCACCCACGGCGAGCGAAGCGGCCCGGATGTTGCCGCTTGCGAGCGTAGCAAAGGGATGCGTAGCGTCGACGACGATGCGCGCGCCGGAAAGCTCGCGCTCCATGTCGGCCTCGTCGAGCCTGCCCGCATGCACCTCGATGCCCGGAAGCTCGCCCAAAAGCTCACCTCCGTACTCGGTTGCCGCGTAGGCACGGGCGGGGATGCCCGCCCCGCTCGCCCATTCGCACAGGAGGCGGCCCTCGGTGGTGCCGGCGAAGATGCGCAGCGCCGGCGCGGATGCGGGCGCCGTCACTTCGGGCCGCCTGGGCGCGTGATCTGGTAGAGCAGCGCGTTCATAATGGCGGCCGCCACGGTCGAACCGCCCTTGCGACCCCTCGCGACGATGGCCGGCACGCGTCGCGCGAGTAGCTCCTCTTTCGCCTCGACCACGTTCACAAACCCGACCGGCACCCCAACGACGAGCGCAGGCGCGATCTTCCCCGCGTCCATGAGCTCGGCGAGGCGCAGAAGAGCTGTGGGAGCGTTGCCGACGGCCACGATGAGCGGACCCTCGATGCCGCAAGCTTTGTCCATGCTCGCAACGGCGCGAGTCGTGCCCGCGGCGCGCGCAGCCGCGGCGACATCAGGGTCGGCCATGTAGCACACGGCCTTGCAGCCGATCTTAGCGAGCGCGGGCTTGCTTATGCCTGCGAGCGCCATGTTCGTGTCGGTGAGCACCGTGGCCCCTGCGCGCAGTGCGTCGAGCGCACAGTGCGCGGCGTCATGGGTGAACACGAGGGAATCGGCGTACGAGAAGTCAGCAGTGGTGTGGATGACGCGCTTCACGACGGGCTCTTCGAGCGGCGGGAAAGTGCGGCCGCCGAGCTCTTCGGTGATGATCTCGAAGCTGCGCCGCTCGATGTCGCCGGGCGCCATCTCCTTGGAATCCATCTAGTACTCCACTCCTTCCCTTGCACATATCCCCTGCTCGTAGGGGTGTTTCTCGCACCGCATCTCGGTTATGTAGTCGGCCTTCTCCACGATCTTGCGGGAAGGCGCGCGCCCGGTGAGCGCTACTTCGACGCCGCGCGCGGACATATCGAGCGCGCGGTCCACGAGCGCCTCGTCGACAAGCCCCTTCGAAAGCGCGTCGAGCGCCTCGTCGAGCACGAGCAGCCCCTCCTGCGCGCCCTCGAGCTCGGCGAGCGCGGAAGCGAGGTTCCCATCGTGCAGCTCGCGCGTCGCGGCAAGTTCTTCCGACGTCATGGACCAGGTAAACTTGTCCGACGCCTTCCCCGCGAACACGGGCACGCCGAAATGCTCGGCGAGCAGGCGCACCTCCCCGCTTTCGCCGTCTTTCAGGAACTGCACGACGACGACGCGGCGGCCTGCGGCGAGCATGCGAAGGGCGAGGCCCATCGCCGCCGTGGTCTTGCCTTTGCCGTCGCCATGATACACGTGGATCATACGCCCTCCTCGATAATGCGGTAGACATACTCCATGTCGAGCGCCCCGCGCACGGAGTCGGCCAGGCGGTCGAACTCGCGCGCACGGTGATCGGCCGCGGACACCGCGCCCTCAGCACCCACGACGCTCTCGGGCAGGCCGCGCATGCGCGCGAGCGAGCGTGCGAGGGCGAGCGCCACCCCCGGTTCGTCGAACAGGCCGTGGAGATAGGTTCCGAACACGTTTCCGCAGGCCGCGCCTTCTGGTTTGCCGCCATTCGTGCCCGCAGGGGCGCAGAAGACGGTCGTTACGCCGTCGTGAATCTCGTACCCGCGCGCCGTCATCCCGTTCCACACCGAGAACGCGCCTTGGGCGCCCGTGATGCGCAGCTCCGACTGGGCGAGGCGCTTTTCCTCCTTGAACACCGTACTTGCAGGGATGAGCCCAAGCCCGCGCGCGGTGCCAGCGCCTTCCCTGCCATGCGGGTCGGAAAGCTCGTCTCCCAAAAGCTGGTAGCCTCCGCATATGCCGAGCACCGGCGTGCCCGCGCCCGAAAGCGCGCGTACACAGGCTCCGATGCCGCTAGCCGCAAGCCAGCGCGCGTCGTCGAGCGTGGCCTTCGAGCCGGGGAGCACCACCAGGTCGGGTCGGCCCAGATCGGTCGCAGAGGAAACGTAGCGCACGCCCACGCCGGGCACGCGCGAAAGCGGGTCGAAGTCGGTGAAGTTCGACAGATGCGGAAGGCGCACGACGGCGACGTCGATGACGCCGCGCGCCTCGCGGGCAGATAGGCGCGGCGCGAGCGAGTCCTCGTCGTCCAGGTCGAGCGTAAGATACGGCACGACCCCCACGACGGGGGCCCCGCACATCTTCTCAAGCGGGGCCAAACCCGGGCGCAGGATTTCTACATCGCCGCGGAACTTATTTACTACAAGCCCCCGCAAAAGCGCGCGGTCCTCGGGCGCAAGGAGCGCGACCGTGCCGTAAAGCTGGGCAAACACCCCGCCTGGGTCGATGTCGCCCGCGAGCAGCACGGGGGAGGACACGGCGCGCGCGAGCCCCATGTTGACGATGTCGTTTTCGGCAAGGTTGATTTCGGCGGGGCTGCCGGCGCCCTCGATAACGATGACGTCGTTTTCCTCCGCGAGCGAATCGAACGCCTCCAAAATCTGCGGCATGAGCGCCTTCTTTCGCGCGAAGTAGTCCCTCGCAGCGAAGGCTCCCTGCTCCTTGCCGGCCACGATGAGCTGGCTTCGGTGGCCGCTTTCGGGCTTGAGCAGGATGGGGTTCATGCGCACGTCGGGCGCGATGCTGCACGCCTCGGCCTGCATGATCTGGGCGCGCCCCATCTCGAGCCCGTCGGCCGTGACACCGCTGTTGAGCGCCATGTTCTGGCTCTTGAAGGGAGCAACGCGCAGGCCGTCCTGCGAAAGCACACGGCACAGCCCCGCCGCAAGCAGGCTCTTCCCCGCGTTCGACATGGTGCCCTGGATCATGATGGGCTTCGCCCTACCCACGGGTATCGACCTCCTTCGTCGAGCCTCGGCCATACGCGCCCGCCATAGCGCCGCTGCAAGAAGCGCAGCCCCGTTCGTCGGGTTCGCCTTCGCCCGATGCGCCTTCCGCCCGAAGCGCGCGGCTGAACGCCATCGCAAGCCGGGCATTCTCCTTGCGCGTGCGCACCGCGACGCGGCACCAGAAACGGGACAGTACCGAAAACGAGTCGCACGTGCGGACCAAAACCCCCTGTTTATACAGGCGCTCGGGGATGTCTTTCGCCGGTGTGCGGACTAAAAGGAAGTTCGCATCCGACGGCACGACGGAAAGCCCGAGCGAGGAGAGCTCGTGGGAAAGCCACGCTCGCTCGCCCGCCAATACATCGCGCGTGCGCGAGACGTATTCGACGTCTTCCAGGGCGGCGATACCCGCGGCCTCGGCGACCGAGGAGACGGGCCACGCCTGCCCCGCCCGGCGAATCCCCTCGAGGAGTTGGGCGTTTCCGCTGATCAGATATCCTAACCGCAACCCCGCCATTCCGTAGAGCTTGGTGAACGCGGAGAGCACGGCCACATGGCGCGAACACGCGGCGCGTGCGGCCACGCTCCTTTCGCGGGCGTCGGGCGCAAATCCGAGGAAGCACTCGTCCACGACGAGCAGCGCGCCCACCTGCTCGCAGCGGCAAGCCGCGGCATCGATCACGCGGGGGTCGACGAGGCGCCCCGTCGGGTTGTTCGGATTGCAGATATACGCCACGTCTCCCGGCCCCTCGATCGCGCGGGCGAAGGAGGCGGGCACGTCGAAGTCGTCCGCTTCGGAGAGCGGGAACTCCTGCACGCATGCGCCGTAGTAAGATGCCGCCTCCGCATATTCAGAGAACGTCGGCGCGCACACGACGATGCGTTTCGGGCGTACCGCCGCGGCGAGCCGCCAGATGATGTCGGACGCGCCCGCGCCGCAGACGATAGTATCTTCGGGAATGCCCTGGGCGCGTGCTAGGGCGCGAACGAGGGCGATGCTTTCCCTATCGGGGTAGGCGTCGATTCGAGAAAGCGCCTTGCAAGCTGCGGCGACGGCGCGCGGCGAGGGGCCTGCCGGATTCACGTTCACCGAGAAGTCAATGAGGTCGGAGGCGCCCCCTTCGCAAGCGATGCCGAGCGATTGCGAGCTGCCCCCATGCGTACGGGCGCGTAGGATTCCCCCGGCAGCCTGGGACGCGGCGTGGTCTTCCCTCATACAATCGCCCCCACGGCGAGCACGACCGCCGCGCGCGCGGCTCCGAAGACGACGAGCGCGCATACGGACGCGGCGAGCATGAGCCTTGTCGCCCGGGCGATGTCGCCCCACTCGATTTCGCGGGACGCGTCGCCTATCGTCGGTTTCTCAACGAGCTTGCCGAAATACACCGCGGGTCCCGCCAGGCGCAGCCCGAGCGCGCCCGCGCAAGCTGACTCGGTCTGCGCCGCGTTCGGGCTCGCATGGCAACGCCTGTCGCGGCGCCAGATGCGCGCCGCCCCGCGCGCGTCGAGCCCGACGATCGGGCACACGGCGATCATGAGCAGGGCCGATAAGCGCGAGGGAATCCAGTTCACCGCATCGTCGAGGCGCGCCGAGGCGCAGCCGAAGTCGATGTAGCGCTCGTTTTTGTAGCCCACCATGCTGTCGAGCGTGTTCACCGCCTTGTACGCCATGCCCAAGGGTGCACCTCCGATCAAAAGGTAGAAAAGCGGCGCAATGACGCCGTCGCTCGCGTTCTCTGCCACCGTTTCCACGGCGGCGCGCAAAACGCCCTGCTCGTCGAGAACAGACGTGTCGCGTCCCACGATGAGCCCGACGGTTTCGCGCGCCGCGACAAGGCCGCCCTTCGAGAACGCGCGGGCCACGGCCAGGCTCTGGCGGCGCAGCTCGCATGTCGCGAGAATCTGATAGCTCGCCCATGCCTCGGCCACGAAGCGCAAGCCGGGGTGAACCATGCCGCAAAGATGCAGGATTCCCCAGGTCAAAAGCCCACACGCAAGCGGAAGCGCCACGGCGAGCACAAGCCCTGCGGCGCGCGTGCCCGCGGACGTTTGCGGGAATGCGCCCCGCAGGCGGCCTTCGGCCCACGTGATCGCGCGCCCCATGGCGACGACGGGATGGGGAAGCCAGCGCGGGTCGCCGAAGGCAAGGTCGGCCGCGAACCCGGCGGCGACGGCAAGAATCGTCATCACCGGGCATCGCCCCCCGAAGCGGGGCGAACGTCGCGAAGGCAGCGCCCATCCCAGGTGGCGGCCCATGCGCCGCCCGGCTCGGTATGCACGTCGAAGTATTCCATTTTCGGGACAGCAAGCTCGGAAAGCAGCGCTTTCACGGTACCCGCGTGAACGACGAAGACGGCGCGCCCACTCCCCTGGGCGCGCTCCGATTCGCACGCCTCCCGAAACGCCGCGACGACGCGGCGGGTGAAATCGCTCTTGCCCTCGCCATGCGGGCACCGCGTCTCGCACCAGGAGTCTACCCAGGCGCGGTAGCGCGCATCCTCTTTAAGCTCGGCGGCGCTTCGCCCCTCGAAGTCACCGAAATCCATCTCGCGCAGACCGGGGCATGCCATAAGCTCCGCATTCGGGAAGAGGATGCGTGCCGTCTGGTCGGTGCGGGCCATGCCGCTCGTGATAACACGGAACACGTCACGATCGCACGCGAGCTCGCGCAAAGCGCGCTCCCCCGCGCTCGACAGGGGCTCGTCGGTGCCCGCCCCGCTGTAGCGATGGTCTTCCGTGCCCGCCGTGGCACCATGGCGCACGAAGACGACTTCCAAAGGCGCGCCCGCGTCCTGCGTCCCTCGAGGCGCATCGGCAAGGTTTCCTTTGATGACCTGGGGAATCCCGCACGTCATGCGCACGACGACGTCGGCGCGCGCAGCAAGCGCGCATCCCAGGCGCCCCGCGCGCTCGCGCCATTGGGCGTCTTCCGCACGCATGGGGACGACCCCCGAGCCGACCAAGGGCAGAATCACTGCGTCGAAGCCGATCAGCCGCTCGAGCGCCCGGTCAGCGTCGAGCGCGCGTACGAGTTCCTCAGCACGGTACGCGACACGGCCGGCAAAAGCCGCGGGCACGCCGCCCTCCGCAAGCTGCGCCGCGTCGACGAAATCGTCCGCCGCGAACCCGAGCTTTTCGCGCACGAAGGTCCTCTTCCCCGAATGCGCGCCGCCTACCACGAGAATCATAGGAGCATACCCCCCGCCACCAGCATGGCAAGCATCGCGAGCTCGGCCCATTGCAGAAACCATCCGGCCAAATCCCCCGTCACCCCGCCGAAGCGGGACAGGGCAACATGACGGTACCACGCGAGCGCCAAAAGTCCCGCCACCGCCATAAGGGCGCCGACGGCCTGAGCGCACGCGACCATCCCTGCAGCCGAAGCCGCAGCGAAAGCGCAAAGCGGCACGACGATCGCCGCGCGCTTCTTAGCAGGCGAGAGTCCCGCGGCCATGCCGTCCGCCCGCGCGGCAGGCCAGCATTCTACGGCGAGCCCCGAAAGCGCACGGGAGAACACGAGCGAGCACAGAAGCGCGAGGAACGCCCCCGCCGTAAGCGGCAGCGCGGTGAACAGGGAAAACTGCAGAATAAGGTACACGACAACACCGATGACCCCGAAGGCGCCCGCCCGCGGGTCGTGCATGATCTCGAGCTTTCGCTCGCGCGGGGCCCAACTTGCAAGCGCATCGGAGGTGTCGCAGAGCCCGTCTAGGTGGATGCCTCCCGTCACCGCCACAGGCAGCGCCGCGAGCACGGCCGCGACGATGGTCGCGGGTACGCCGAGCAGGTTCGCCACGTACCCCCACGCCGTCATGAGGAAGCCTTCCACAAGGCCCACCAGGGGAAACGCGGCAAGCGCATGGGTTGATCCGAAATCGGTCCAGGCCGATTTCGGGACGGGGATGCGCGAGAACGTTCCGAACGCCGCGCCGATTGCCTCTGCTATCTTCACCTTGTAGGTCCTTCGCCTTTCATCCACACGGGAATCCCGAATACCACTTCGACTGCGCGGTCGGCCAGCGCCGCCACGCCCGCGTTCACGCGCGCGAGCGCGCGCCTCCATGCCTCGGTCCCCTCATCGTAGCGCATCCCATCGGCGAACACGTCGACGGTGACCACCACCGTATGCGCAGCGGCCTGAGCGAGCCGTTCGATGCCTCCGAGCACCTCGCGCGCCGTAGCGTCGGGGTCACGTGGGGACAAGCCGCCTTCCGCGAAGAGCTCGTTCGCAACCAGGTTGCCCACGTCCTCCAAAAGAAGCGTGCAGCCGCACGGAAGCCCGGACGCTGCGGCGCCCACGTCACGCGTGCGCTCGAGGGTGGAAAACCCCTTGCCCTCGCGCAGCGCCCGATGGCGCGCGATGCGGCGGGCGCCCTCTTCCCCGAAGGGCTCCATCGTTGCCAGGTACACGCGGGGGCCGTCGTGCCCGAGGCACAGGGACTCGGCATAGGCGCTCTTGCCGCTCGCTGCGGCGCCGATAACGAACGTCACCGTCATTTCCCAGCCTCGAAATGCTCATAAGCAGCCATGCCAGTCGCCGTGAACGTCTTCCCATCCCGGTACACGCGCAGCGCCGAATCCAGAAGGGGCAGATACGCCATGGCGCCCGCGCCCTCGCCCAAGTGCATGCCTGCGACGAGGGGTGCCTTTATGCCGAGCTCGCGAAGGAGCTCCTGGCTTGCGGGTTCGCTAGATGCGTGGGTGCCCACGAGGTAGCCCAAGGCGTTGGGGCACAGGCGCACCGCGCACAGGGCCGCCGTGCAGGATATGACCCCGTCGAGGAGCACCGGCACCTTCGAGGCCGCGGCCCCCAGGTAGAAGCCGCACATCGCCCCGATGTCGAAGCCGCCCACCTTCGAGAGCACGTCGATCGGGTCGGCGGGATCGGGCGAGTTCGCGTCGATAGCGCGCTCGACCACGTCGCGCTTGCGCGCGAGCGAGGCGTCCGAGAGCCCCGCGCCGCGGCCGACGAGGCTCCGCGCGTCCGCCCGGATGAGCACTGCGGCCACCGCCGCCGAGGTGGTCGTGTTGCCGATGCCCATCTCGCCCGCGGCGAGAAGGCGCACGCCGGCGCGAGCAAGCCCGCACGCGACGGCGATTCCGACCTCGATCGCGCGCACGGCCCCATCGCGAGACATAGCGGAGCCGTGCGCGATGTTGCCGCTCCCCCGCCGCACGTTCGCGCGCACCATGCGCGCGTCTTCTATGCCCCGGGCCATACCCACGTCGACGGGCACGACCTCGGCACCCGCGAACGCCGCCATGCGGCAGGCGCTCGTGGCCCCCTCGCACATGTTGCGCGCGACGGCTCGCGTCACGTCTTGCCCACTTTGCGACACGCCTTCGGCAACGACCCCGTTGTCGGAGAAGAATACCGCGAGTGCACGCGGAAACTCGGCCACCTCGGCGCTCCCCTGAGCTGCGGCGATACACGCGACGGCGTCTTCAAAGTCGCCCAATCCCCCCAGGGGGTGCGCGATGAAGTCCCACGCGGCGTACGCGGCGGCGCGGGCGCACTCGTCTGCGGGTGCGATCCGGGATAGCGCGGCTTCGAGCACGGCGCCCGGCGCCGACGAGAACGCGCGCTCGACTTCCTCGCGGATGCAGGCAAGCGCGGTTTCGGTTGCTTCAGCCATGCCGTCTCCTCTCTGCGAACGACGCTGCGGCAGACGCGAACGCGCGCGCAACGTCGGGGTTCGCAGGATAGTACACATGCGGGAAGCCCGCCACCAGGGACGGGGTGGTCGTCATGCACGGCCAGCCCTTGTCGCGCCGGGGCTTCTGCGCCCAGAAGTCGCCGCCCGGGCAGGTGGACTGCCAGTAGTGAAACTCGTGCGCGCGGATGCGTGTGCCGCGCGGTCCGTAAAGCCCGTTGCGATGGGAAGTGAGCTCCACGTACCCGAAATGAGACAGCCTTCCTCCGTTCTCGCTTGCGCCCTCAAGGGCGCCCGCAACAGGCCGGCGCCGCCCCTCGCTATCGGCTATTTCGCGCTGCAGATACAGAAACCCACCGCATTCGGCGACCGTCGGCATGCCGGATTCCACCGCGCGCCGCACCGCCTCGCGCATCGGCGCGTTCTCGGAGAGCTGCCGCGCATGGAGCTCCGGGTAGCCGCCCCCCAGATAGAGGGCGCTTGTCCCCCGGGGCAACTCGCTATCGCACAGGGGGCTGAAAAAGGCCAGCTCGCAACCCAGGTCCTCGAGCGCGCGCAGGTTCTCCTCGTAGTAGAACGAGAACGCCTCGTCACGCGCGACGGCGACGATGGGACGCGCTCCCGTGATCGGCTCCAACCGGTAAGGTTCCTCGCGGATATCGGGTGCCGTCGCCGCTATTTTGAGCAAGCGGTCGACGTCGACGCTCTTTTCCACCAGCTCGGCCATCTTGTCGATGCGCGCGGAGAGCTGCTCGACCTCGTCGGCGGTCACAAGCCCCAGATGCCGGCTTTCGAGCGAGAACGCCTCGTCGGCGGGGATATTCCCCAAAACCGCGACGCCCGTGTGCTTCTCGATCGCAGGCGCCGCGTAGGCGCAGGCAGCGGCGCTCGTCTTGTTCAGCACGACGCCGCGCACGTTCGCATAAGGCAGGAACTCGGCGATGCCGCGGATTACGGCGGCGAGCGATAAAGATGCCCCGCGCCCGTTCACCACTAAAACGACCGGCGTTTCCGTGTCGCGCGCAACCTGGTAGCTGCTCGCGTCGGCCACGCCGGGCGCCATGCCGTCGTAAAAGCCCATGACCCCCTCGAGCACCGCGACATCCGCGCCCGCGGCGCCGCGTGCGAGCAGGGCGCGCAGCGTCGGGGCGTCGGTGAAGAACCCGTCTAAGTTGCCCGAGCGCGTGCCCACGACGCGGCGATGAAAGAGCGGGTCAATGTAGTCGGGGCCGCATTTGAAGGCCGCGCATGCAAGGCCGCGGCGCGCGAGCGCGCGCAGGAGCGCGCACGTTACGACCGTCTTGCCGCTTCCGCTCGAGGGCGCAGCGACCATGAAGTGCGGGATGGACGTGCTCATCGGGCGCCGCCTTCCCCACCTGTGCCACGCGCGCTGACGAGGAACACGGGGTTATGCGCCTTCATAAGATGGTGCGAGCCTACAGCCTCGGCGCGGGCGGCCGACACCTGGCACGCGTCGAACCCCTTAAAGCGCGAACCCGAGAGGAGCGCGCACGCCTCGGTGAGCGTCTCAACGGTGACGCATGGCACGCACAGGCGAACCTGCGAGTTCTTCTCGAGCGCCGCCTCCACGATGGAGGGAAGCTCGCCCGCGCTCCCGCCGACGAACACGGCGTCGGGGACGGGCAGTTTCGCAAGCGCTTCGGGGGCGACACCGGGGACCGCATGCACGTTGCCGCACCCGAATGCATCCGCGTTCTCTCGGATGAGCCGCACGCCGGCCGCGTTGCGCTCGACCGCCCATACCGACCCCGCTCGCGCGACGAGCGCCGCCTCGATCGACACGCTCCCCGTGCCGGCGCCGACGTCCCACACGGTGTCGGTAGCGGTAAGGCGCAGCTTCGCGAGCGCGACGGCGCGCACCTCCTGCTTGGTCATGGGAACGTCGCCGCGGATGAAGAGCTCGTCGGGAATGCCCGAGGAAGCGTACGGCCAGCGGGAGCTCGCAGCGCCGCCTGCGAACTCGATAAGCATCACGTTCAAGTCGTCGAACGTCTGACCTGCAATTTCACTTGCGGTCGCGCAGGTGATGCGCTCGTCGGGGTACGACAGGCGCTCGGCCACCGTCACGCGCGCGTCCCCGAAGCCCGCCTGCACAAGCACGCCCGAAAGCCGCGAGGGGTCTTCCCCGCCCGACGTGACGAGGAAGAGCTCACCTGCGCGCTCGGCCTCGGCCGCGATGTCGCACGCCACGCCGTGAGCGCTCGCGAAGCGCCAATCCTGCCATGGACACGCGAGGCGCGCGGCGAGATACGACGCTGAGCTTATGCCGGGAATGACGCGCACGTCCACCTGCGCGTCGCCGGAGAGCGCCTCCACCAGGCGGCGTGCGCCGCTGAACAGCCCCACATCGCCCGTCATCACGACCACGGCGCGCTGCCACGACGCCGCATCGGTGAGTGCGGCGACGATGTCCGCCGTCTTCACGAGCTCGCATCTCACCACGCCGTGCGGCACGTCGATGCCGACAAGCGCGCGATGAGCGCCGATGACCACGTCGGCGATGTCGATCGCGTCGAGCGCCGCGCGCGAGAGCAAGTCGGGGTTTCCGGGCCCCGCCCCGATGATCGTTACCTTTCGCATGGAATCTCCCGATACCCGCGCGGCGTGACCATACGGCCGCCCACGCGCTTCGTGTCCGCGTTGCCGACGAATACGGTGGTGAACATGTCGGCGTCGAACTCCCCCAGCTCGGAGAGCCTGCACATGCCCGACTGCTGCCCATCGCGCCCGATGTTGCGTACCCAGCCGCAGAGCGTGTCGGGGGCCTTCCATTCGAGCAAAATCTTCGCCGCGCGCGAGAGCCTGTCGGCGCGCTTTCTGCTGCGCGGGTTGTACAAACAGATGCAGAAGTCGGCGCTCGCCACGGCGGCGAGCCTGCGCTCGATGACCTCCCACGGCATGAGCAGGTCGGAGAGCGACACGACCGCGAAGTCGTGGGCAAGCGGGGCGCCGAGCACCGCCGACCCGCTCTGAGCCGCGGTGGCCCCGGCGATAACTTCCACGTCTACATCGGGGTAGTCCTCCGCAAGCTCCAGCACGGGGCTCGCCATGCCGTACACGCCCGCGTCACCGCTGCACACGAGCGCCACGGCTTCTCCGCTCTGCGCGCGCGAAAGCGCCAGACGGCACCGTTCGACCTCGTGCATCATCGGCGTCGCGAGATGCGCCGCGTCGGGCACGGCGGCGAGCGCGAGCTCCACGTATTTCGTGTACCCCACAACGATGTCGGCTGCCTCGAGCGCGCGCCGAGCCGCAATCGTCATGCCGTCGGGGCCACCCGGGCCAATCCCCACCACGAAGAGCTTTCCCATCACCGCTCCTTAAACGAAAGTTCGATAGTTACCTTGGAAAACGCGACGGTCACGCCGCCGTGAGCGAGCTTCGGGAAGATAAGTTTGCCCCCGCCCGCGAGCGCTGCGCGCTCGCACACGTTGTCGACCCCCACCGTCGCGCGTACAAAATCAGATGGCGAAACACTGCCTTCGACCTGCGACAACTCCTCTGCGGAATACGTCGCAAGCGGGATATTGCGCGCGCGGCAGAAGGCGAGCAGACCCTCCTCGTGCGCCTTCACGTCGATCGTCGCCACCTCGCGCACGGCCGAAGGCGAGATACCCGCCAGCCCGCACGCGAGAAGAAACGCCTCCCCGATCGCTTCGGTGCACGCACCGCGACGGCACCCTATGCCCGCAACGATGCAGGGCACGACAAGGCGAAGCGGCTCGCGCGAAGGCGCCTGCGCCCGCACGCCCGCCGGCTTCCCCGTCTCACCGGCGGGCACGACCTCGCCCGTTGTCTCCGCCGCGCGAACGCACGCACCTGCATTCGCGCCAGCGAACGGCGACACGACGATATCGGCCCGTGCGCGGTCGGACGCAATGTCAACCCCCTCAGGCGGCTGTCCCAAAATCGGCATGTCGGAATAGAGCGCCACGCGCCCACCCGAAAGCAGCCGCGCCGACACTCGCTTGATGGCCTCGGGATTCGAAACGGCGAGCCCCGCACAGCGCGCCCACGAATCCACCGCCCACACGCCGCGGACGTCGGTCGCCGTGGTGATGACGGGGATGGCCCCTGCCACGCGTGCCACGGTTTGCGAAAGCTCGTTCGCACCGCCCAAATGCCCCGACAAAAGCGGGACGGCAAAGCGCCCCGCCTCGTCGATCACCACAACCGCGGAATCGTTTGCCTTCGAGGCGACATGTGGCGCGATCGCCCGCACGGCGATGCCCGCCGCGCCCACGAACAGGAGCGCGTCCGACGCTTCCCACGCGTGCGCCGTCCATGCGCGCAGGTCGGCCTTCCCCTCGCCGAACCCGCGCGAAACGGAAACATCCCAGCCAGGGTCATCTTCACCTGTCTGCGCGCAATCGGAAAGCGCGCTTGCGGTGCGCTCCGCCAACGCATACCCCCTCTCAGTGAACGCTATGCAGGAAACCCTCATCTAGCGCACCACCATCGTCGAGAAGTAGCTGCCCCGATCGGGCACATCGTCGAGCGAGCGGTACACGCGCTCGCCCGGAAGCCCACAGTCCTCTACGAGCTCGGCACCGTCGAAGGCGCCCTCCTCGCGAAGGATGCGCTTCGTATCCGCAAGCGAGCGGCGCGCCTTCATGACCACCTTCGTCCCCGGCCAGCCGATTGCGCGGCGCACCCCGCACAGCACGCCTTTACTCATACGTCGCCCCCAATTCCCCGATAACTGCATCGGCGCCCGACGTGCGGAAAAGCTCGCGGCGCTCGGCGTCGAACACGACCGCGGCGATGTCGCATGCGCCCGCCGCGCGGCGGCGCAACCTGTCCTCGATTGCCGCAGCGAGCGAGGCACGCGCAGCGTCTCCCACGCCGGCGGCCTCGATCACCTCGAGCGCCGCCGTGGTCGTGACCGACGACATGATCTCGCGCACGGTCTTCGCGCCCGCGCCGGCCAAGGCCGCGTGGGCGGCCAGAATCTCCGCGCGGCAGTCGGCGGTACGCGAATGGGTGTCCATGATGCCGCCCGCGACCTTCACCAGCTTGCCGATGTGTCCCACAAGAAGGACATTGGTAAATCCCTCGCGAACGCAGCAATCAATCGCATCGCCCACGAAGTTGGAGATGAAGACCACCGGCGCACCGTTTAGGTGGAAATGCCCCGAGATGAACTGCGCGCCGTAGTTGCCAGGCGTGAGCACGACTCCGCGCCGCCCCATAGCCGCATGCTGCCGGATCTCGAGCTCGATGCTGTCGCGCAAGGCAGCGAGGCTGCGCGGCTCGACAATGCCCGTCGTGCCCAGGATGGAGATGCCGTCCTCTATCCCCAGGTGCGGGTTGAAGGTCTTTTCGGCAAGGGCAACACCCTCGGGTACCGAAATCGTCACAGCAATGTTTCCAGAAAAGCCGTGCGCGGCGCACACCTCGCGCACCGCCGAAGTGATCATCGCGCGCGGCGTCGCGTTGATGGCGGCCGCCCCCACCGGCTGCTCGAGCCCGGGCAACGTCACGCGCCCCACGCCCACGCCGCCATCGATGGAAACTTCCGATTCGCGCGCGGACACGCCCTTGCTGCCCGCAGTGCCCGTGCCCGACCCCGCATGTTCCACGCGCGCGTACACGAGCACGCCGTCGGTCACATCGGCATCGTCGCCTGCGTCCTTTCGCACGGCGCACTGGGCGCACCCCTCGCCGATGCATGCGTCGACCACGTTCGCCTCGACGGGCAGCCCGCCGGGGGTAACGATCGACACGCGGCCGACGGGCTTTCGTGACAAGAGCATCTCGCAGGCCGCCTTCGCCGCGAGCGCGGCGCAGCTCCCCGTGGTATAGCCGCAGCGCAGGCGGGTCGTCCCGGTATATATGTAGTGCTCGAAGGCCACGCTAGCTGCTCGCCTTCCGATACCCCGTGGCAAACGAAGGGTCGTAAAGCTTGCTGCGCTCGTACGACTCCGCTTGCGCGCCGTCGTGCGCAAGCCCGCCGCGAGCTCCGAGCACGCGGCCCACCACCACGAGCGCCGTGCGGTCGATGCCCTCTCGCGCGCCCGCGTCGGCGAGCGTGCCCACTGTGCATCGCACCACGCGCTCCTCAGGCCAGGTCGCCTTGTACACGAGCGCCGCCGGCTCGTCGGAGCTGCGGCCCGCGGCCAAAAGCTCGGCGGAAAGCTCGGCGAGCATACCCGAGCTCAGGAAGATGACCATAGTCGAGCCGCTTTCCGCCATGGTGCGCATGCCCTCGCCCGCGGGCATGGGGGTGCGCCCGGAAAGCCGCGTGATCACGACCGACTGGCTGATTCCCGGCAGCGTGTATTCCTGGCGAAGCGCCGCCGCGGCACCGCAAAAGCTCGACACGCCGGGCACCACCTCGTAGTCCACGCCGCGCGCGTCGAGTGCGTCCATCTGCTCCTGGATGGCGCCGTACAGGCACGGGTCACCCGTGTGCAGGCGCACCACTTCCTCGCCCCGCGCATCCGCCGCACACATCACGTCGAGCACTTCCTCCAAGGTCATGTGCGCGCTGTCGTAGACGACGCAGGATTCCTTGCAATCGGCGAGCAGCTCGGGGTTCACAAGGCTCCCCGCCCAAACGACCACGTCGGCCGCGCGCAGAAAGCGCGCCCCGCGCAGCGTGATAAGGTCGGCGGCGCCCGAGCCTGCGCCAACGATATGAATCATCCGAGCCTTCCCTTCCCGTTTCTCATCGCAACCGTTTACGCCGCCCTTCGCACAGCGGGCAAAACACGGCGCCCGCAGCGGCAATCGGCGCAAATACGCAGGCAGGAGGCGCAATGCCGCCCGCCCTGGCTTTGACACGTTCACAAGTGCCCACTATGATAGTAAAAGATTCGGCAACGAGCATATGACAATCGGATAAAAGGAAATGACCGGCGCGGCGCCCGCACAGCCCGCGCTGGCTTGCGGAGGGAACCAGGTGGGAATCCTGGGCAAGGGACATTACTGTATAGGACGCGCGGGCGAACTGCCTCGCGCCCCAAGCCAGACTGCTTCGCCTTTTCCTCACGGCATCGCCGTGGCGTTAGCTCCTTGTGAACCCCGAGGGGTGCGCTTTTCTTTCGCTTGTGCCGACAAGCAACTGTCGCCGGGGGACCGGCAAACCGAGGAAAGGAAAAAACCATGTCCGACCAGATGTCACGCCGCGGCTTCATGGGCGCCGCAGCAACCGGAGCCGTCGCGCTCGCCGGATTCGCGCTCGCGGGCTGCTCCAGCACCTCCGCGAGTTCCGAGAAATCGAGCGAAAAGGAGAAGGCCGTGAAGCCGGTCATCCTCGTCACGAGCTTCGGCACGAGCTACAACGACTCGCGCCACATCACCATCGGCGCCATCGAAGACGCTATCCGCGAGAAGTACTGGCAGGACTACGACATCCGCCGCGCCTTCACCGCGCAGATCATCATCGATAAGCTGAAGAAGCGCGACGGCATCACGATCGACAACATGACCGAGGCGCTCGACCGCTGCGTGGAAGACGGCGTGAAGGAAATCGTCGTGCAGCCGACGCATCTCATGTGTGGCCTGGAATACACCGACGTGAAAGACGAGCTCGACAAGTACGCCGACAAGTTCGACAAAATCTCGCTCGGCGACCCGCTGCTCACCTCCGACGACGACTACAAGAAGGTGGCCGCAGCCATTAAGGAGAACATGGCGTCCTTCGACGACGGCAAGACGGCGCTGTGCCTCATGGGCCACGGCACCGAAGCCGATTCCAACGCCGACTATGCCAAGATGCAGGAAGTGTTCAAGAACGAGGGCTTGACGCAGTTCTTCGTCGGCACCGTCGAGGCTGAACCGACCTGCGAGGATGTTATCGCCGCCGCGAGCGCCGCAGGCTACAAGAAGGCCGTGCTCGCGCCGTTCATGGTGGTCGCGGGCGACCACGCGAACAACGACATGGCAGACGAGACCGACCCCGACAGCTGGGCTGCGAAGTTCGTGGCCGCCGGCTTCGAAGTGACGTGCCTGCTCCAGGGTCTGGGACAGAACGTCGCGGTCGACGACATCTACGTCTCGCACGTGGACGACGCCATCGCCAAGCTGTAAACTCGCCGCGCACGGGGGCGCCGGTCGCGTCCCCGTGCAACGGGCATGCGCCTTCCCCGACTGACGGCGCATGCCCGTTGCATTCGCATCCCGCCCGCCCACCGCACGGCGCGGACGGTCGAAGCGATTGAAAGGAACCCCTCCATGTTGAAGAAAACCCTCGCCTTCGCCCTATCGGCGGCGCTTTTCGCGTTCTCGCTCGCCGGCTGCGGCGGAAATTCAATCGACAGCGCAAAGGCAAGCGATGCCGATTCCCAGGAAAAGACCGAACAGGCGGCCGATGCGCCCGAGGGCGCAAGCGCTGCCCCCATCACCGCCGACAAGGTGGCCGACGGCACCTATCCGATCACCGTAGATTCCAGCTCGAACATGTTCAGGATTGTGGACGCCCAGCTCATCGTGGAAAACGGCTCCATGCACTGCGTGATGACGCTTTCCGGCACGGGCTACGGCAAGCTCTTCATGGGCACGGGCGACGAGGCTGCCGCCGCGAGCGAGGCCGACTTCATCCCCTATGTGGAAAACGCGGAAGGCAAGTACACCTACGACGTGCCCGTTGAAGCGCTCGACGAGGACACCGCCTGCGCCGCGTGGAGCATTAAAAGGGAGCGGTGGTACGACCGCACGCTCGTATTCGAATCCGCCGGCGTCGATCTGCGCGCCGACGAGCTGAAGTAACGCCATGCGGTCGATTCTTCCCAATAGGGAAAGCAGGAAGCGCTGCGGCATCGCGGCGCGCGCGATCGCCTGCGTTCTCGTCGCCCTGCTCGCGCTTCCCTTCGCGGGGTGCAGTGCTAGCCCGAACGCGACCGGTGGCACGGCGGGCTCTCAGGAATACACGGTGAGCGTCTCGCTTTCCGGTGGGTCAGGGCGCGCAAGCATCGCCTCACCCACCACAATTGCGAAGGATGGCGACACCTACACCGCGACCATCACCTGGTCGAGTTCGAACTACGACAAGATGACCGTCGACGGCGTGGACTACGCGCCCGTAAACGACGGCGGCAACTCCACGTTCGAGATACCCGTCACGCTCGACGAGGACATCGCCGTGTCGGCCGAGACCGTCGCCATGTCGACGCCGCACACCATCGACTACACGCTCCACTTCGACTCATCCACCATGAAGGAGAAATCGGGCGACGAAGCAAGCGGCGGCTCCCCTGCGAGAACGGCTTCAAGCGCCGCGGCCGACTTCCACAACGCCGATTTGGGCTGCGGCTGGAAGCCGACGGGGACGCTTCAGCTTGAATACGCCGAGCACTTCACTGTCGACGAGTTCGAAGGCGGCCTGCGGCTTATCTGCATTTCGAACGGGGAGCGCTTCCTCGTGGTGCCGCAAGATGCGAAGGTACCTGATGGGTTGAGCTCCGACATCGCGGTCATAAGGCGCCCCGCCGACAAGGTGTACCTCGTGTCGTCGGCGACGATGTGCCTGGTCGACGCGCTCGATGCGAACGACAATATCATTATGTCGGGCACGAAGGCCGACGATTGCTCGGTCGCGGGCTTCAAAAGCGCACTCGAAAGTGGGGCGATCGCCTACGGCGGCAAGTACAGCGCGCCCGACTACGAGCGAATATCGGCCTCGGGCTGCACGCTCGCCATCGAGAACACCATGATCAACCACACACCCGATGTGAAGGAAAAGCTGCAGAAACTCGGACTCGTCGTGCTCACCGAACAGTCGTCGAGCGAGCCCGAAGCACTCGGGCGCGTCGAGTGGATTAAGCTTTTCGGCGTCCTGTTCGACAAGGAAGACGAGGCCGCGCACCTGTTCAACGAGCAGAAGGCCCGCGTCGAGCAAACGTCGAGGCTTGCGTCGTCAGGTAAAACCGTGGCGTATTTCTACATTAACTCGAACGGGGCCGCCGTCACGCGGCGGGCGGGCGACTACGTGGCGCAGATGATCGAGCTTGCAGGCGGCAACTACGCGCTCGATGACGCGCAGACGGCGTCGACGTCAGGTTCGTCAGTAACGCTCGAAATGGAGCGCTTCTACGCGACGGCGAAGGATGCCGACATCATCGTCTACAACGGCACCATCGACGAATCGGTTGCCACCTTGAACGACTTCGTAGGCAAAAACGCGCTATTGTCGCAGTTCAAAGCCGTGAAGAACGGCAACGTCTGGGTCACAAGCGCCGACATGTACCAGCAGATGACTTCTACCGCCGACATTATCGACGAGCTGCACGGGGCGTTCACCGGCGATGACGCGAGCGACTTCCATTATCTGAGGAAGCTCGGCTAGCGTCATGAGAAGCCGGCTTTCCATGACATACGACGAATCGGGGCGCGCCGCGCGGTGTCGCGTCGTGACGGCGCTGCTCGCTGTTGCCCTCATCGTGCTCGTCGGGGCCAACCTGTGCATCGGGAGCGTGCTCGTGCCCGCAGACCACATCCCTGGCATCCTTTCGGGCGGCGCGGCCAATTCCATGGAAAGCCAAGTCATCTGGGAGATTCGCCTGCCGCGCGTGCTTTCAGCCGTGCTTCTCGGCGGGGCACTTTCGCTCTCCGGGTTCCTGCTGCAGACGTTTTTCAACAATCCCATCGCCGACCCGTTCATCTTGGGCGTCTCCTCGGGCGCAAAGTTCGTCGTCGCGCTTACGATGATCGTACTTCTGGGCGCGAACCAGGCCATGTCCTCGCCGGCCATGGTGGCCGCAGCGTTTCTGGGCTCGCTTATCACCATCGGCTTCGTGCTCCTCATCGCACGGCGCATAAGTTCCATGGCCATACTCATCGTGGCGGGCGTCATGGTGGGATACATCTGCTCGGCGGCGACGAACTTCCTCATCGCCTTCGCCGACGACCAGTCCATCGTGAACCTGCACAACTGGTCTTTGGGTAGCTTCTCGGGTTCGAGCTGGGACGACATCGCGGTCATCGCGGTCGTGGTGATCACCGTGAGCGCATGCGTATTCGCGATATCGAAGCCCCTTTCCGCCTTCCAGCTGGGAGAAGCCTACGCGAAAAGCGTCGGCGTGAACGTCGCACGCTTCCGCGTGGTGCTCGTCCTTCTAGCGAGCATGCTCTCCGCCTGCGTGACCGCGTTCGCTGGTCCGGTGTCGTTCGTAGGCATCGCGGTTCCGCATCTCGTTAAGTCGGCGCTAAAGTCGTCGAAGCCTATCCGCGTGATTCCTGCGTGCTTCTTGGGAGGCGCCATCTTTTGCGCGGGCTGCGATTTGATCGCGCGCACGCTGTTCTCCCCCGTCGAGCTTTCCATCAGCGCCGTCACCGCCATCTTCGGCGCGCCGGTGGTTATTGCACTCATGTTGAAGAAGCGGGTGAGGTAGATGGGGGAATTCGTGCCGCGGACCAAAACGCTCGGAGGGAACATTCCATGCTTGGCCAGTCCTGAGCTCGCACGAAAGCGCCAGAAGACACTTTCGGCTCGTGCGGAACTGCGCGCGGAACGCCTCCTTCGAGCGGAGTCGAACCTCGAAACCCCGGTCGAAACGCAGGCTGACGGAGCGCCGCTTTTCCGCATAAGCGACCTGTCGGCGGGCTACGACAAGAAGGTCGTAGTCGAAGGCGTCGATCTGGAGGTTCGCGCGGGCGACGTCGTGGCACTCATCGGGCCGAACGGCTCGGGCAAGTCGACCATCTTGAAAACCATCACACGCCATCTGGCACCGCTTGCCGGCGCGGTCGAGCTCGACGGGCGGGAGATTTCCCGATGGAAGACGGCGGAGTTCGCAAGGAACCTTGCCGTTATGCTGACAGATCGCCCCCGGACCGAGCTCCTCACCTGCCGCGATATCGTAGAGGCGGGAAGGCATCCCTACACCGGGCGAATGGGCACACTCACGCCCGACGACCATAATCGGGTCGACGAGGCCATGAAAACCGCACATGTGGAAAAGCTTGCCGAGCGCGACTTCATGCAGATAAGCGACGGGCAACGCCAGCGCGTCATGCTCGCACGCGCCATCGCGCAGGATCCGCGCGTGCTCGTGCTCGACGAGCCCACGTCGTATCTCGATATCCGCTACCAGATCGACCTGCTGCGAATACTTCGCCACCTTGCGAAATCGCGGAATGTTGCTGTCATCATGTCCATCCACGAACTCGAGCTCGCGCAGAAAAGCGCCGACAAGGTGATTTGCGTAAAGGACGGCCGGGTCTTCCGCGCCGGCGCACCCGAGGACATATTCACGCGCGAGACGATTGGCGAGCTCTACGGCCTTCAACATGGCACCTTCAACGAGCGCTTCGGCAGCGTGGAAATTGGGCGCCCGCACGGCGATGCGCACACGTTCGTCATCGCCGGCGCAGGTACGGGGTCGGCTGTGTTTCGCCATCTCATCCGGCAGGGCAAGGCGTTCTACGTGGGCGTTCTGCACGAAGGGGACATCGACTGCGAGCTCGCGCGCGACCTGGCGACGGAATGCGTGGCCGAGCGCGCCTTCGAGCCGATCGGGGATAAAACCATAGCCCGCGCCAAAGAGCTCCTCGTCCACTGCGCGCGTCTTATCGTGTGCCCCGCCACCTTCGGCACCATAAACGCCCGCAACGCAGAGCTCGTCGAGTTCGCACGATCGCATGGTATCGAGGTCATGCAAGCGTGCGAAGGCGCATCGGAGGATTCCCAATTGGAGTGGGAATGATAAACTGGACCTTCTTTTAGGGATCCTCAGGCTACAGCTCCTACGCGGCGAGGTCTACAAGGCGCCGGAGAACCTCGTGAACAGGAATTTCCACGCCGACGAGCCCAACTAGGCCTAATCCAAGCGAGATTCCAGACTCGACAGGCCATTGAGAGTCAGGTCATTGGCGACCTCAGAGACGCGCTCAATAGGAACCGAACCGTCAGACAGCGCCCACGTGCGATAGATACCGATAATACCCGACAGCAAAAACGCCAGATAGTAGTCGAACATCTCGTCCTTGAGACCTTGGGGCAGCAGATCGCGCTCGGCAATCTCATGTTCGAGCGGCGCACGAAGACGAGCCATGAAATCATCGAGCGGAATATTCTCGATCAGCTGACGATTGAGCACTAAGTTGTTGCACAGTGCCTCATTAACGGTTTTAAAGAAGGTCGCCGCCGCGCCAAGAGCGCGCTCGTTGGTGTCACCGTCCATAGAAGCAAGCGTTTTCTCGACCGAGTCGACAATCATCTCCACCACATCGACGGCAATGGCATCGAGCAGGCCGTCAACCGTACCAAAGTGTACGTAAAAGGTCTTGCGGTCGACATTGGCCTCGCGCGCGATGGCACTCACCGTAATGTCTGCCAGCGGCTTTTCCATGAGCAGGCGCTCGAAAGCCGAAAGGATGGCATTACGGCTGCGAACGATGCGGCGGTCAAGACGCGGTTTGCTGGTTGCCATGGGCGTGTCCCTTCGATATGCGAGCATTCATCAACAGATGAGAGATAATCTACGTAAGAGGATTATCCCCCATACAGCACAAATATGCCTCGCATCATGAAGAACGCACGACTGCCCTACTGCGACTTAGGGTGCTTCTTCTTATTGAGTGCCGACGGAGATACGCGAATACCGTCTCCTGTCTGACGCACATAGGCCTTATGAGCCGGCTTAGCGGTCCCAGAAGCCTTCTGAGCGTGCTTCTTGGGATCAACGGTAACAGCATTCGTGGGGTGCGGCTTAGTGGGCGCAGAGGGCGTCTGAGGCGTGCGGCCGAGTTTGCGCATCACGCGATCCCAGCGCGCATGGATGCTCTCGTTGTGGGCGCTCTTAAGGCCCAACAGGGGCGCAGCCAAAATGGTCGGCGCAATAAACGTAATGAGGCGCCACAGCAGATAGCCGGCGGTCGAAGCCGACCCAAAGAAATGACCTAGGAACAGCGCGAAGCCACCCTCGGCGCCGCCGGTGCCACCGGGCAGGGGAACAGCAGAGCTCAACAGCTGGACAAAGGCGCTCGCGGCCATGACCGAGAAAAAGTCGACCTCGTGGTGGCCAAAGGCAAGCATCAGGAAATACGGAACCAGATAGAAAAACGCGAGCTGCAGCATGGTGATAAACACGGTGAGCAGCATGGAAGAAAAATGTCCGGCCGAAAGCTTGAACTTCTCGGAGAAGGAGTAGATCTCGCCATCGACAAACGTGCGCCAACTCTCGATCTTAGTGGCCGAGACACCAATGCGCTCGAGCCAATTGATGATGCAATGGGCGACGCGCGTGACGGTCTTAGGCATGAGCGCGACGGCGAAGATGCCAAGCAAGATGCAGCAGTGTCCACCAAAGCTAAAGACGCACAGCAGCGTCATGTCGCCGTAGCGTTCGGCAAAAAACGGCATACGGGCGAGCAGCAGGATAGCGCCCCAGGCGACCAGGCCAAACTGGTACACGATAAAACGCGTGAATTGCGTGGCGCCGGCCTCGCCCACGTTTTGGCCGGCCTTGGTCAGGCGATAGATTTGAGCCGGGGTGGAGCCCATCATCATGGGCGTCAGGTTGCCAAAGAAGATGCCACTCGCCTCGACCGAGATCAGGTCGCGGATGCCGACGGGCGAATTGGGATCGAGCCAGACGGCGATCGCATAGGCCACAATGCCAAAGAACAGGTACATGAACATGCAAAGACACGCGACAACGAGCCATGACGCCTGGACGCTCGACATAGCGGCCCAGAACTGCCCCATCTGCCCGGTTACCACCAGATAGACGATATAACCTACCAGCACGAAGCCGATAAAGATGGCGCCGCGGCGTGCGCTCTTATTGTCATCTCCGCCCGAGGCCTCAACCTCGACCTGGGGCTTAGACGTATGCTGAGAGGACTCCGTCATGAGACTCCTTCTAACAGTCAAAATATCTTGGATATTGTACCCGTAAGGGCCATAGGCAGAACGCAAAGCTCTGGTTCAAACGGGAATTGCAGACGGTTGTTTGAAAATAAAAAACCCGGCCTTCCATAGGAAGTCCGGGTGTCAGATGCGTGGTAGCCCGTACCAGATTCGAACTGGTGATCTCCGCCTTGAGAGGGCGGCGTCCTAAACCGCTAGACGAACGGGCCATAAGCCTCAGCAGAAAAGAAGTGGTAGCCCGTACCAGATTCGAACTGGTGATCTCCGCCTTGAGAGGGCGGCGTCCTAAACCGCTAGACGAACGGGCCACATGACATCTGCACTGCCGTGGTGCGAGAAAATATATTACGGGACAAAAAACGTCAGCGCAAGAAGAAATTCCAAATTGCCGAAAAATTGTCGGCAGGTTATGGAACACGCAGGTAAACTAGGTAGCTAATCCAAGTTGAGATGGACCAAAAGAGCTTCGCGCTCGTTGGGAATGTTGTCTTCGATCACGGCGTCGAGGGCGGAGTTGAGAAGCTGACCCAGTTCCGGCCCGGGCTTGACTCCGGCACGGATCAGGTCGCCGCCGTTGATGGCGAGCATCTTGAGCATATAGGGCTCCCCTGCCTTCAGCAGCTCGTGCGCCATCGCGCGCATCTCCTCAATCGTCTCGACGTAATAGAAGCACGACGGGGCCTTGCCAAGTGTGTCGGCACGCTTGAGGTCCATGAGCTCGTCAATCAGGCGGGCCGTGTCGACGCCCTCGCCCGAAAGCGCGCGCATCATATTGAGCAGGCAGGAGCGCTCGGGGCGCAGCGGCTTGTCATGGTATTTGATGAGCAGGCACACGTCGCGCACCAAGTCGTGCGAGAGCGCCAGGCGATCCATAATGACGCGCGCCTTCTTGGCGCCGAGCTCGGGATGACCGTAGAAGTGTCCGCTGCCGGCGTGATCGACCGTGAAACACTCGGGCTTGGACACATCGTGCAAAAACGCCGCCCACATAAGGCTCGACGAGGGCGCGACGCCGTCACACAGCGCGAGCTCCCCCGCCACCGTCAGCACACGGGCGATATGCTCGTAGACGTTAAACGCATGATAGACACTTCGTTGATCAAACCCGCGACCCGCTGCCAACTCGGGCACGGCGGCGCAGATGAGCTCGGGATAGCGGAGCATCGCGTCTCCCCCATGACCGGTCGAAAGAATGCCCTCGAGCTCAATACCCACACGCTCACGCGCCACGGCATCGAGCAGCGGCGCGCACTCGGCAAGCGCGCGCTTAGTCTCGGGCTCAATCATAAAGTCCAGGCGGCAGGCAAAGCGCACCGCACGCAGCATGCGCAGGGCGTCCTCGTTAAAGCGACGCTTGGGATCGCCGACAGCGCGAATCAGCTTGCGCTCCAAGTCACCCTGGCCGTCGTAGCGGTCGACAAGCCCGCGCTCGGGATGCCAGGCCATGGCGTTGACGGTAAAGTCGCGGCGCGCCAAATCGTCCTCGAGCGAGGCGGCACGCTCCACACTCTGGGGATGGCGACCATCGGTGTAAAAGCCATCCAGACGGTACGTGGTGACCTCAATACGCTCGCCATCGGAAATAGCCGTAATTCCGCCAAATTTAATGCCCGATTCAACCACGGCGATATCCGCGGCCTCGAGCGCCGCCTTGGACTCCTGCCACAGGCCGCTACAGCACATATCAACATCGTGGCTGGGGCACCCCATCAGGGCGTCGCGCACCCAACCGCCCACGTACCAAGCCTCAAGACCAGCCGCCTCAAGCGCGCGCAGGACGCGCAGGGAGGCATCAGACGGTTGCGTACCGTTGAGCGAAACATTGCACATGCCTATGGCCTCCTGCACTTGCGAGCGTTAATCGATGGTTCTCAAGAAGTCTAACAAGAAACGAGAAAGCGCGCACACGCAATTGCTTCGTCGATTCGATAAAACGAGACAGCAGACGCCACATACGTTCAGCGCGCAAAAAACACCCGCCTTGGTAATCCAAAGCGGGTGTTCGGCAACGATGTATCGATGCGGCTAGCAGACCTGGCGAACCTCGATGTGCTTCTTATATTCGTCCACCTTGGCAAAATCGCCCAGACCGGGGCACTCGACCACGTTGGCGCCGGTAGCCATCGACAGATGGAGGGCATCCTCGACTCGCTCGGGGGCGTCGTGCCATACGGACAGGAAGGCAGCGAGCGAGGAATCGCCGGCGCACACCGTCGACAGCAGCTTGACGTCGAAGGTGCGGTTGGCAAACCAGATATGCTCGCCGTTGGAGAAGTACGCGCCGTCGCCACCGAGGGTCAGCAGCACGTTCTTGGCGCCCTTTGCATGCAGCTCGGCCATAGCGCCCTTAACGGACTCGTCGTCGCCACCGCTCACCTTGATGCCAAAGATGTCGAGCAGCTCGTCGTCATTGGGCTTGATCAGCAGCGGCTCCATGGCAATGAGGTCAGCCAGCTGATGGCTCGAGATATCGAGGACGAACTCGGCCCCCTTGGCCTTGACGCGGCGCAGGACCTCGGCCAGGAAGCCCTCGGAAGTGTTGGGAGGCAGCGAGCCGCTGATGACCAGGCAGGTCATGTCATCGAGCGAATCGATGAGCTCAAACATCTCCTGCTCGTTGGCCTCGTTGATGGCGGCACCGGCGTTGACCATGTTGTACTCGGTGTCGGGGCCGGCGTTGAGGAACACATTGACGCGCGTAATGCCGTCGGTCCACACGGGCTTGACGGGCACGCCCAGGGCCTCGGCGCCCTTAACGATAAACTCGCCCGAGAAACCGGCGAAAAAGCCCAGGATCGTGGTGTCGACGCCGTAGTGGTCAAGCGTAAACGAGACGTTGAGACCCTTGCCGTTAGGCGTATAGACCGCATTGCGGGTGCGCGTAACGGTGTTGGCGGAAAGACCGTCACAGGCGATGTTGTAGTCGATAGCGGGATTTGCAGTGAGCGTGTAAATCATGAATGTTCCTTTCACGAAGCAACGTGTTAATGAAAGTATATTCCACGCTTCGGCAAAAGGCTACAACAACTCGGTGAACGGTGTGGAAGCAGTGAAGGGCGGCGGGTGCCCCGCTCCCCTTCAGCAAAAAAACGGCGCCCCGACAGAACCGGGGCGCCGCATGCGCACGTATATGTCGCGTTTCGCTTACTCGCGATCGAGCTTGCGGACGGCAACGCGTTTGCTGTACTCGTCGACGTGACCGAAGTCACCAATACCGACGGACTCAGCAACGTTGGCGCCGGTGGCCATAGCGAGCTTCATGGCCTCCTCGACGTTGTCGCGATCCCTGTACCACTTGTGCAGGAACGCAGCGAGGGTGCAGTCGCCGGCGCAGACGGAAGAAACCAGCTTGATGTTGAACTCACGTTTGGCGTACCAGATGTCCTCGCCGTTGGAGAAGTAAGCGTCGCCGCGGCTACCACGGGTGAGCAGCACGTTCTGAACGCCAGCGTCGTGAGCCATCTTCATGGCAACGCGGACCTCGTCGTCGGTGTCGACCGGCACGCCGAAGATGGCCTTCATCTCGTGATGGTTCGGCTTGATGAGCAGCGGCTTCTTGTGAGCGAGCTCCTTGAGCTTGTCGGAGGACAGGTCCAGGACGACGTCGGCGCCACGAGCCTGAGCGTGCTCCATGACCTGAGCCAGGAAGTCGGGCGTAGCTTTGGGAGGCACGGAGCCGGAAACGATCAGGCACTCGAGATCGCCCGCGGTGTCCAGGATGTTGTAGAGCTCCTCCTGGTGCTGCGGCGTGATCGGAGCACCCGGGTTCAGGATGCCGTACTCGTGCTGGCCATCGTTGACGTAGGTGTTAATGCGCGTGATACCGTCGGTCCAGACCGGGCGGCAGAGGCAACCCAGGTTCATGACCTCCTCGACGATGAACTTGCCCGTGAAGCCAGCAAAGAAGCCGAGTGCAACGGTGTCAACGCCCATCTTCTTAAAGGCGAAGGACACGTCGAGGCCCTTGCCGTTAGCCGTGTAGCTGGCCGAGCCGGTGCGGACGTTCTCATCGGGCTCGAGCGGAGAGCTCGAAACCGTCATGTCGACAGCCGGGTTAGCGGTTAGCGTGTAGAACATTTACAGTACCCCCTGTATATGTGAGGGCCGCGTGGCCGGCCCATTCCAACCACGCGGTTACCTCTGATACCAAATTAGCGAGCTGCGGACTCGAGCAGTGCCTTGACCTCGGCGGCGGTGTTGCAGGCGAGTGCCTTCTCGGCGAGCTCGTCGCACTCGGCCTTGGTCCACTGGCTGATGGTCTTGCGGGCGCGCAGGATCGACGGAGCGCTCATCGAGAACTCCTCCAGGCCCCAGCTGATCAGCAGCGGCTCGAGCAGCGGATCGGCAGCGGCTTCGCCGCACATACCGACCATGATGCCGGCCTTCACGCCGCTCTCGATGATGTTCTTGAGCGAGCGGAGCACGGCGGGATAGTAAACCTGGTACAGGTTGGAGATGGTGTCGTTACCACGGTCGGCGCACATGGTGTAGCCGATCAGGTCGTTGGTGCCGATGGAGAAGAAGTCGGCGACCTCGGCCAAGCGGTCAGCGAGGAGAGACGCGGCAGGCGTCTCGACCATGATGCCGACCTCGATGTTCTCGTTGAACTTGCGGCCCTCTTCGGTGAGCTCGGACTTGCACTGCTCGACGAGCTCCTTGACGGCCAAGACCTCCTCGACGCAGGTAACGAGCGGGATCATGATCTTGACGTCACCAAAGGCGCTGGCGCGCAGCAGGGCGCGGAGCTGGACCTTGTACTGGTCAGGATTGGCCAGGCAGTAACGCACGGCGCGGAAGCCCATGAAGGGGTTATCTTCCTTGACCATGTGCAGGTACGGGATCTCCTTGTCGCCACCCACGTCGAGCGTACGGATGATGACCGGAGCGCCCTTGAGCGCACTGGCGACCTTGCGGTAGGCGTTGAACTGCTCCTCCTCGGAAGGAAGCTCAGCGGAGTCCATGAACAGGAACTCGGAGCGGAACAGGCCGATGGCCTCGGCGTCGTGATCGAGCGCGTTGGGCACATCATCGGGGTTACCGATGTTGCAGGCGATGATCTTCTTGATGCCGTCGGCTGTCACGGACGGCTTGCCACGGAAGGCCTCGAGGGCTGCCTTCTCGGCAGCGAAGGCCTCGGCCTTGGCGGTGTAAGCGGCAAGCGTCTCCTCGTCGGGATCGGCCTCGACAACACCCTTGCCACCGTCGACGACAACGGTCATACCGTTGCGCAGCGCGGTGCAGCTATTGGAAACCGAAAGGACAGCCGGGATCTCGAGGGCGCGCGCAATAATCGCGGAGTGCGACGTGCGGCCACCGGTCTCGGTGACGATACCGGCAACGTGGGCCTTATCGATCGTGGCGGTCATGGACGGCGTGAGGTCGTGAACGACAACGACAGTATTCTCGGGCAGGACGGAGAGGTCGACGACCTCCTTGCCCAGCAGCTCGGCCAGAATACCGGTGCGGATGTCGGCGATGTCGGCCGCGCGCAGACGAAACATCTCGTCGTCCATGGACAGGAACATGTTCTCGAACATGGTCGAGGTGTCCATGAGCGCCTGCTCGGCGCAGGTACCGCCGTCAATGGCGGCGTTGATGGCGTCGGTCATGCCCGGGTCCTGAGCCAGGACAATGTGTCCGCTCATGATCTCGGCCTCGGCCTCGCCCACCGTCTCCTTCATGTGGTCGGCCTGAGCCTGGGTCTTCTCGCAGAAGACCGAAAGAGCGGACTGATAGCGCTCCTTCTCTGCTGCCGAATCGGCAACCTCGTGCGGCTCAAACGTCAAGTCGGGATCGACGGCGACCATGACGGTGCCGATACCGATGCCCTCGGAAGCGTTGACTCCCTGATACATTCCCATTCCTCTCTCCGTGTCATGTGATAAAGCGTTTTGCCATATCCATGACAAAAGAGCGCAGCTACCTTACAACAGGTCACTGCGCCCCCAAATATGAACTTAGTTGTTCAACATGCGACCCGTTTGAGTTCTACTCGCCAAGACCGCTCTTGATGAGCTCGATGGCAGCAGCCAGAGCCTCGGCCTCGTCGGCGCCGTCGCACTTGACCTCGACCTCGGTACCGCAGGGGATACCAGCAGCCATGAGGGCCATCGGGGACTTGCCGTTGACCTCCTTCTCGGGGGTGACGACCGTCACGTCACAGGCGTACTTGCCCATGGTGGAGGCGAACAGACCAGCCGGACGCATGTGCAGACCCTGAGGATTAACGAGGGTAGCCTTCTCAGAAACCATAATTGACTCCTTTTTGTGTTTAACCCCTGTCATGCATGTGGCAGGAGTCAGATTCACGACGTTGTTTATATTAACTCACATCAAACGGTTTTTCATTATGTTTCGGACGAATTGTTGGACAGATGTGTTTGTCGTCCGCTTGTTCGCCCACAGGGGGCCGGGCGCGGCCAGTGAGATTTCCTGCTCTACAGTCCTGCTCGCACGAAGAGCACATTATGTGCTCTTCGGCTCGTGCGGAACTCGCGATAAATCTCACTGGCCGCGCCCGGCCCCCTGTGGGCGAGCAAGCTGCAGAAACTCGGTCGGTCCAGAGCAATATCGTGCGAACGGAATTCTGGCTAATGATCTGTTCGCGACAAAGACTCGATAGGTAGCCCCCTCTATGCCCTTTTATAAGTTGCGATGAATTAGGGATTGAATTTGGGGTTGAATCGTTTAAACAGTCCCTATTTCACCGCAACTTATGGGAGGGATAGAAAAAAGGCGGGGGCTCCTAGTGGAGTCCTCGCCTTTTGTGCAGAGGGCGATGTTATTCGCGAACTGCGGGATTAGATCAAGCGGGCGTTGATCGTCTTGGCGATCTCGGCGGCGTCAGTGGAACCCTTGACGGTGGCACGGAAGTCCTCGTCCATGAGCGCCTCGGCGACCTTGGACAGAATCTTGAGATGCGTGGTGCCAGCCTGGGCACCGGGGATGAGCAGGGCGATAGCCACGTTGACGGGAGCGCCGTCCATGGTGTCCCAACCGGTGACGCCGGAGTCGTCCTTGACGACGATAACGGCGGCCTCGGTAATGGCATCGGACTTGGCATGCGGAATGGCGAAGCCCTCCATCATGCCCGTGGTACCCTCGGCCTCGCGGGCCAGGAAGGCGTTCATCACGGCATCGGCGTCGCTCGCGACACCGGCCTTGACGGCCTGGTTGGAGACAAAGCTCAGAGCCTCGTCACGAGAAGCGAAGTCCTCGGCGACAAAGACGTTCTCGACCTTCACGAAGTCGGCAGCCTCGGCCTTGGGGGCCTCGACGGCAGCGGCCTTGGGGGCCTGGACCGGCTGAGCAGCGGCGGCGGGAGCTGCCTTCTGGTTCTTCTCGAAGTCGTACTTCTTGAAGGCCACGAACAGGATGCCACCGACCACAGCGCCGATGAGGATCGCGAGGACCCACAGCGGACCATTCTCGACAACGGGCAGGACCAGGAAGCCACCATGAGGCGCCGGATCGTGAACGTTGAACATAATGGTCAGGATCGAGGCGATAGAGGAACCGAGCATCATGATGGGCATGACGGGCCAGATGTTCTTGGTCATGAACGGAATGGCGCCCTCGGTGATGTGGGTGCAACCAAGGATGAGGTTGACGATACCGGCGTCGTGATCCTCCTGGCTGAAGTACTTCTTGCCGACAACGACGGCGAAGGTGGTGATCAGCGGCGGAACGATGCAAGCTGCGGAGACGGCAGCCATGAAGTTGGTGCCGAAGTTGTAGGTGTCGGTGCCGACACCGGCGGCCAGGGCCTCGGTGAGCATAGCGGTACCGGTGACGTAAGCAGCCTTGTTGACCGGGCCGCCCATGTCAACGGCGCACATGCAGCCGATGGCAAGGCCCAGAACAATGGCGCCAGAGGCAGACAGACCCTTGAGGAAGTCCATCATGGCGGTGTTGATGGCAGCCATGGGGCCGGAGATGCCGAGCATGACCAGGCCGACGATAGCAGTCGAGAACAGCGGGTACAGGAAGATAGCCTTGAGGCCGTCCAGATTCTTGGGCAGCTTGGAGAAGACCTTCTCGAGCAGCAAGATGACATAGCCAGCGAGGAAACCGCCGACGATGCCGCCCAGGAAGCCGAAGCCCACGCCGGCGCCGCCGGCGTCGATCATGCCGGTCTCGGCGTTAACGGGCAGGCCCTGGATGGCGATCATACCGGCAACAAAACCGGGGACGAGCGCCGGGCGCTTGCCGATGGACTCGGCGATGTAGGCGGAAAGCACGGGAACCATGAGGTTCATGGCGATGCCGCCGATGATCTTGAGCATCGCAGCAAAGCTGTTGTAGTCGGCAGCCGTCGAATCAAAGGACGTGATGCCCCACAGGAACGAGACGGCGGTCAGGACACCACCAGCGACGACGAAGACCAGCATGTGGCTGACGCCGTTCATGAGGTGCTTGTAGATGATGTGGCCGATGGACTCCTTCTCCTCGACCTCATCCTCGACATCGGCAGCAGCCGCAACCGAGTCGTCACCCTTGGCGGCGAGCGCGCGGTCGATCAGCTTACCGGCGGCCTCGACGGACAGGGCTTTGGAAACACCAACGGAAACCATGCGCTTGCCGGCGAAACGCTCCGCCTGGACATCCTTATCGGCCGCGACGACGACGGCCTTGGCACCAGCGATCTCGCTCTTGGTGAGTTCGTTCTCGACACCGACCTGGCCATGGGTCTCGACCTTAATAGTCAGACCTCGCTCAGCAGCTGCCTTCTCCAGCGCCTCCTTCGCCATGAAGGTGTGCGCAATGCCGGTCGGGCAACCGGTGGCGGCGATGATGTCAAACTTAGCCATGTGTCCCTCCTTTTTAAGTTTTGCGCCCGCAGGCGCTCCCCTACACGCGCGTCCTTGCGCGCTTTTCCACAACTGAAAGATACCAACCTACCGTCCGCGTGAGAAGAGACAAGGCGCAATTCTCCGGTGAAAGGTTCTTTCATAACCGTAAACGGTAAGTGAAAGTTTACCATCAACACTTGAAACGGCAAGGTGTATCTTGTAATTGAAAATCCCCCTATACTATGACATTACAAAACGAGTCCGATTTTCATGCCAACCAGGAGCCATCCATGACCGATAGTAGCAAGAGCGCACTTTCCCTCATTAGTACCCATCAGGGATACAGCGAGTCCGAGCAGCGCATTGTCGACTATATATTGGAGCACCAGTCCGAGGCGCCACGCCTCACGGCGGCTCAGCTCTCGCGCGCCGCCGCCACGTCCGAGGCGACCGTTTCGCGCTTCTGCCGCAAGCTTGGCTTTGGCAGCTTCCGCAGCTTTCAGTTTTCGTTGGCGCGCGACTTGGAGAGTCAGCGCAACGAGGGCCTGACCGACGAGGTATCGCTCGACAACATGGAGCAGAGCCTTAAGAACATCCTGGCTGCCAAGGTGAGCGAGCTTAATGCGACCATCGACGGGATCGACCACGATACGCTGGCGGCTGTTGTGCATGCCCTTAAGCATGCAGGGGTTATTGAGTTTGCAGCTGTGGGCAATACGAACGCGGTCGCGCTCGATGCGACGTTTAAGTTTTCGCAGCTGGGCCTGCGCTGCATGGCGAGCACCATTAGCGAGACATCAATCGGCTTTGCGCTCACGTTGCGCCCGGGTGACGTCATCGTGCTAATCTCAAACTCCGGCAAATCGCGCCGACTGAATCGCATGGCAAAAGCGGCTCGCAACTGTGGCGCAACCGTAGTCGTCATCAGCAGCGACAGCAAATCCCCGCTCGCGCGTCTGGCAGACTACACTTTTAATACCGTCAACCACGAAGCGCTGCTGACGACAGGCGACTTTGCGTTCTCTAAGATCAGTGCCACGATGATCATCGAAGTCATCTACAACTTCCTGCTGCCCGAGATTGAAGACGCTCGCGAACATATCAGCTACTACGAGGAGCTCATCCAGCCGGATAAGGTCGTGGAATAGACATTTTGGCGAGCCGACAAACGCCACTCGCCACGAAACCGGCCCATCTACTACGTTTTATCCGTATGGCCCAACCACATACCAAAAATAGAAAAAACCGCAGGCATTCTACCTGCGGTTTTCTTTTTGCAATTCTTGACGTGCTTGCCGATAGCCTATCAAACGTAGTAGATGGGCCAGTTTCGTGGCGGCAGGGTCGGACATGCATGTGGCGGCTCGGCCTAAGCACGCGCTTCTTCGAGCATCTGCTTTGCGTGCGCCAGGCTAGCCTCGGACTGATCGCCGCTCAACATGCGGGCGATCTCGGCGGTACGCGCTTCGCCGGTTACCTCGTCCAAATGCGTCTGGGGAACATCGCCTGGTTCCTTGCTGACAACATAATGCTTGTCGGCCATGACGGCGACCTGCGCCAAGTGGGTTACGACAATCACCTGATGCGTAGAGGCGAGATCTGCCAGCACGCCCGCGAGTGCACGCGCCGTGGAGCCACCGACACCGGCATCGACCTCGTCAAACACCAGCGTATCGACACCGTCCGCATTACCGAGGACAACCTTGCTTGCAAGCATGACGCGGCTGAGCTCGCCGCCCGACGCAATGCGGCGCAGGGGACGTGGCGTCAAGCCGGCACCGCTGCGGTATAGCAGCTCGTAGCTCGAAGGACCAACGGGCGTCCACTCAGCACGGGGAAGATCGCGCGACTCCCAGACGAGCTCGGCACTACCCATCTCCAAGCGCGCCATCTGGCGGCCAACCTCGTGGCAGAAGCGCGGGGCCGCCGTATTGCGTGCGCGCTTAAGTGCCTTGGCAGCGGCAAACAACTCGCGCTCGGCGCTCCCGAGTGCCTCACGCGCCTTTTTGATCTGCTCATCGCCATCATCGACCAGGGACAGCAGCTCTTGCGAGCGATCGCGCATGGCAAAAACATCGTCCATGGTGGGACCCCACTGACGCAACAGGCCCTTGAGGTCGGAATACCGCTCACGCATGCGAGCGAGCTCGCGCGGGTCGAAGGCGACGGCATCGCGATAGGTACGAAGCTCGTTCGCGCAATCCTCAAGGGAGATACAGGCATCCGAAAGTGCATCGGCAATGTCGCCCAGTTTGCGATCGACGGTAGCCATTCGGGAAAGCTCTGCCACAGCACTGTTCACGGCATCGAGCGCTCCCCCTTCAGAGGCAAGCGATGCATGGGCATCGTTAGCGGTGGCAACCAGTACCTCGGCATGTTCGGAGCGCGGCAGCAGTTCCTCGAGTTCCTCATACTCGCCCGGCTTAGGGTCGACCTCGCCGATGTGCTCGAGGGCAAAGCGCGCCTCCTCGACGCGGCTCCCCTGTGCACGCGAGGCCTCCTCAACGCGACGGACCTCCTTAGCGGCCGCGCGCGAGGCTTTAAAGCAAGCGCGGTACGCATCCAGCGCCTCGAGCGCAGAGCGTCCCGCCCAGGCATCAACCATGGCAACATGGTGCGCCGGGTCGAGCAAGCGCTGATGCTCATGCTGTCCGCACAGATCCATCATCACGCCAACGCGCTCCGAAAGCTCGCGCACACTGGCGATGCGCCCGTCAATCTTCACACGGCTGCGGCCCTCGGCGGAAAGGCTGCGCTGTACGGTGAACCCTTCCGTGTCGTGCGGCCCGTCGAAGAGTCGTGCCTCGACGCTCGCGAGCGCCTCGCCCTCGCGCACCGTCGACGAATCCGCACGCTCGCCCAAAATAAGCTTGAGGGCCGAGAGCAGCGCAGTCTTGCCGGCGCCGGTCTCGCCGGTCAGAACCGTTAGGCCCGCGCTCGGAACCAACGTCGCCTCACGAATAAGTGCAATGTTGGAAACCTGCAGCTCATCGATCATGACGGACTCCGTAGAATACGCGGCTCACCGAGTTATAGAAGCTCTCGGGGCCGTAATCGAGCAGCAGCACATCTCCGGGCCCGCGGCGCACAGCCACGCTCTCAACGGTGCCATCGCAGGTAATAAACTGTCCATCGATAGCGATCGCCGGAACGCTCGGGCGATCATCGGACATAAAGATTTCGACGACATCACTCGGCGAAGTCAAGAAGGCACGGGCCTGAATGGTGTGCGGCGCAATGGGTACGCAGACCATGCCCGTATAGTCGGGGCTCACGATGGGGCCACCGGCACTGAGCGCGTAACCCGTAGAACCAGTCGCCGTCGAAACGACGACACCGTCACCGCGTAGGCGGTCGATATGATGGCCGGACACCGTGATGTCGAACTCGACCATATCGGACAGCGGACCACGGGTAAGCGCCATGTCGTTGAGGGCGAAGGTGCGCACGACATCCTTCGTACCGTCTTCGCGCACGGACACGATATCCGCGGCGATGGTAGCGCGACGGCTCACATGCAGCTCGCCGGACAGGGCGTCGCTCACGACCTGCAGAATGTCGCGCTCCTCGGGACTCGCAGCAGTTAAAAAGCCCAGGTGACCATAGGAAAGACCGAGGATAGGAATCTCGCGATGGTTGAGGATGCGGGCAGCGCGCAGCAACGTACCGTCGCCGCCGAGCGTAATAACCAGATCGGAGCCGTCGATATCAGGCGTGCTTTGAATCTTCGATCGCTGGTCGGCAGCCCATGCGACCTCATAGCCCTGGCGCGTCAGCCAAAGCTCGAGCATCAGGCCGCTCTCGACCGCCTCTTGCTTGTAGTAATTGGGAACCAGAAAGACCTTCATAGCGTTGCAGCTTTCTCGCTCAAAACCGATACCTGGGATTGCAGCTCATCGTCGGCGCGCTCGCCGGGGGCAAATCTCGTGCCGTACAGGAAAAACTCAACGTTGCCCTTGGCACCATGAATGGGCGACACGCACACATCGACCGGGAACAGCCCCTTGGAGGCAAAGAGTTCAACTGCCGCAACGAGTGTATCGCGGCGCACGGCGGGATCGGTCACAATGCCGCCCTCGCCCACCAGCGCCGCCGGAGCCTCAAACTGCGGCTTTACGAGCGTGCAGAATGCACCCGTAGGCGCCAGGCACGCCAGCACCGCATCGATAATGTTCGCGATGCTGGTAAACGAGACATCACACACAGCCAGGTCGATGGTGCCGGCATAGCCAAGCTCAGGCAGCTGCGTCACGTTTGTGCGCTCATGCAGCGTCACGCGATCGTCCTGACGCAGCGACCAATCGAACTGGGCGCAACCCACGTCCACCGAGACAACGGTCGCAGCTCCGCGCTTGAGCAGGCAATCGGTAAAGCCGCCGGTAGAGCAGCCCACATCAAGACAGGCAAGGCCCGTCGGATTGATGCCAAACGCATCAAGCGCGCCTTCGAGCTTAAGGCCGCCGCGGCCAACATAGGGAATGCGCCCCTTCACGTGCAGCGGCAGGCCCGGGGTCACCTTAAGGCCCGGTGAAGTCAAGCGCTCGCCGCCACTCGAGACCAAGCCGGCCATAAGAGTGCGAAGGGCATCCGCGCGATCGGCGCAGATGCCCTGTGAAATCAGTTCGTCATCAAGACGCACGCGTTTCATGAATGCCATCAACCATTCGTATCCGGAGATGCGGCCTAGCTATCCTGGGATTCGTTTGCCGCATCCTCATCGTATTCCTGTTCGAGCTTGTCGGCCTCACGCGGCGTCAGCTCAAACTTGTCGACCATATCGACCGCGCGGGAGCCCAGCTCAATCGCTTCGTCAAACAGATCGAGTGAACGCTCCAAGGACGTATCCTTGGAGCGAACGGTAGCGATAATCTGATCCAGACGGTCCGAGATCTCATCAAAGTTGCGGACGGAACCCTCTGGCATGGCTACTCCTCGACGGAGTCGGCCTCGACGGCCTCAGCAGCGTCCGCATCCTCGGCCAGCGCACCAGCCTCAGCTTGGGCAACCGCAACCTTGGCGGCAGCCTCGGCAGCCTGCGCCTCCTCGCGAGCGCGATCTTCGGCCAGCAGCTCCTGGTACAGGTCCTCGCCCGGCAGCTCCTCGCTGCGAGCGATCTTACCCAGCACGCCGTTGACGAACGACGCGGACTGGTCGGTGCCATAGGCCTTGGCAAGCTCGACGGCCTCGTTGATCACGATGGCGTCCGAGACCTCCTCGTCGGTGAGGAAACGCATCTCGTAAACGGCGATACGCAGCAGGTTGCGGTCGGCGCCGGGCATGCGCATAAGATCCCAGTTCTTGGCAACGGAGCGCAGAGCGCAGTCGATGCGATCGATATGCTCATAGGCACCGCGGCACAGCTCCAGAGCATAGGGATCGAGGGGACCCTTCGAGATCAGGAAATCACCCTCGAGGACGCGCTCGAGCGGACTGTCCGTGGCCTCGGCCTGGAACAGCAGCTGCAGCGCCTGACTGCGGGCAAGCGTACGCCCGCGATAAACCTTAAGGCTCAAAGGTTACTCCTTGGGGAAAACGAGGCCGTCGATGCAAACGTCGACGCGCTCGACCTCAACGCCCACTTGGGCATCGATGGCGGCGACCACGGCGGCGCGAACAGCCTCGGCGAGTTTCTTGAACGGATAGCCAAAGAACACCACGACACGCACGGTGAGTGCGAGCTTGTCGCCGATGACCTCGGCCTCGACCGCCGGCTCGGAAGCCGGGGCCTTGGACGAGAGCATCATGGAGACAAGGTTGGTGGCAAGGTCCTTGACGCCAACGGAGGCGATGCCCTCGACATCGGACACGGCGCGCGAGACGATGGCGGTCAGAACATCGGGCGAAATGCCGATACCGTCAATCTTGATTTCCTGGGGCATGAGTCCTCCTAGAAGAGTTGGTTGCTAGACGCGGGAGACGAACTTGCCGTCGCGGGTGTCAACCTTGATGACCTCGCCCTCGTTGAGGTACATGGGGACCTGGATGACAGCGCCGGTGTCGATCGTGGCCGGCTTGGTGGAACCCTGGACGGTGTCGCCCTTAAAGCCCGGGTCGGTCTGGACGATGGTGGTCTCGATGAACATCGGCGGGGTCACGCCCATGAGCTCATCGTCGGCGAAGAGCAGCTGGCAGATGTCGTTCTCGCGCAGCCACTTGGAGTTCTCGCCCACCATGTCCTCGGGAACGGGAACCTGCTCATAGGACTCGTTGTCCATGAAGATGTAGTCGGTGCCATCGTTGTAGAGGTACTGGAACTCACGGGTGGTGAGCATGACGCTCTCGAACTTGGTGCCGGCGTTGCAGGTGTTCTCGACGACGCGGCCGCTCTTGATGTCGCGGGTCTTGTAGCGCACAAACGCGCCGCCCTTGCCCGGCTTGACATGCTGGAACTCGACGATGGTGTAGACCTTGTCCTTGATGCGGAGACCGAGGCCGTTCTTGAAGTCGGCGGTGGAAATGGTAGGCATAGCGACCTTTCTTGTTATGGGCAGAACGCACAAGCGTCCAAATTACATACGACAGAAATTATACACTTGCAGACGGCGCCTGCGGCGAGCGCATAAAAAGAGAACGCGGGGCGTCCGAATCAATCCGGACGCCCCGCCCCAAACTATCTACTGAAGTAAACTAGCAGTCGATAACGTGCAGGTCGTGCGGGGTCTTGGTGAAGGGCTCATAGCCGTTCTCGGTGACCAAGCCGTAGTCCTCCAGGCGCACGCCGCCCACGCCGGGCAGGTAGACGCCGGGCTCCATGGTGACAACCGAGCCGATCTCGATGGTGTTCTTGCTGCGGTTGAAGTTGGGCAGCTCGTGGATGTCGATGCCCACGCCGTGGCCCAGACCATGGTTGTAGTAATCGCCATAGCCGGCATCGCCGATGATCTTCTTGGAGAGCTTGAAGATATCGTTACCCTCGACGCCCGGATGGATAGCGGCGACGCATTCCTCGTGCGTGCGGCGCACGAGTGCGTACAGGTCGACCTGCTCCTGCGTGGGCTCGCCCATCACGACGGTGCGTGTCATGTCGGAGCGGTAATCACAGTAGCCCGCGCCGTAATCCATAAGAACGAAATCGCCCTTCTCGATCACGCGGTCGCTCGGCACGGCATGCGGGTTGGCGGTGTTGGGACCGCTCGCTACGATGGAGCCGAAGGCAAGGCTGTCAGCGCCGTTGGCGAACATAAAGTTCTCGAGCTCGTTGCGAACCTGCTTCTCGGTCATACCGGGCTTAATAAAGCCGAGCATGTGCTGGAAGGCGGCGTCAGTGATCGACTGCGCATGGCGCATGAGCTCGATCTCCTCGGCATCCTTGATGGCGCGCATCTTGCGAATGTCGTCATGCATCAGCGGTAGCATGCAGGCGACGGAACGGTCCTCCAGACCACGCTGAATACCCTGGTAGAAGTTGATCTGCATGTCGTCCTCGACAGCGCAGACGCGGCACTTGTTGGCTGCGATCTTGCCGGCGACCCAACCGGGGATGGTGCCCTCGACCATGTCGTAGACCCAGGGGCTGCCGGCGGGCGTGTTCTCCTCAAAGCTGTTAAGGTAGCGCGAGTCGGTATGGAACAGGCACTGGTCAGCCGTAATAAACGCCGCGTGCGGGAACTCGAAGGTGTAGTCGAAGACGCCCTTCACGCCCGTGAGCCAACGAAGATTGGCCTCGTCGCGTACCACGATAGCGTCGTAGCCGCGCTCGACCATCAGGGCACGGACACGTTCAATACGACCGGCAGGACCGGCAGCAAACTCAGACATGCAGATTCCTTTCTTATTGTCTCTATAAAGACGGGACGGGTCTCAACCGAACGACGGAATCGCATGCAATCCGCAACCGATTGAAAACCCGCCCCTCAACATGATACGAAAGACGATGGAAGTCAATAAATCTTAGAGAAGTTCTTTACGAGAAGCCAAGTAGGCGTGAGCATGGCGCTCAAGAACCTCGTCCTCGACGCTCGTTAGGCGAATGGCGCCGAGCGCCGCGGGCAGCGGCAGCATGCTGCGGTTCGAGCGGACAAACTGCTGTCTGCGGAACTCCTCGATATATGCGGCAGGCTCCAAGTCGAAGGCAAGCTCCTCGATGCCAAAGTCCTCCAGGCAGTCATCGAGATCAAACACATAGTCGATATCGAAGTCGCAGGCATCGTGTGCTAGGCGCGCCTCAAAGCGCATGCCCTCGGACAACAGCTGGTAGGCAGGGACCTGCGAAGCGGCATCGCCCAAGCAAGCGCGCAGGGTGCGCTCCCCCGTCTTGCCAAAATCGAGCGCATGGCGAGCGCTCGGGTTCGTGGCCGTCAGCACGTCCTTGCGGGCAGTCTGAGACCATTGAACGGCATTGACGAGTGCGACCTCCTCGCCCGCGAGAATCTCGGGGACGGTCTCAGTAAACTGATTCCAGCGGGACTTGCTGCTCGAAAGCATGGTGCCAACAAGTACCGCATAGCCGAACTTGAGGTCCTCGGGTTCCGCCTCGCGAACAAGGTCGAGATCACACACAACCAAGCCCGGTTCGGGACGGAACGCGATAGCGGGAAGCGCATTGGCCAACGAGGCGACGAGCGGCTTCATGGTCGTCGCGACCGTGAGCATGGCGTCGAAGGTCGTCGGCAGCAGCGCGCACTCGGTTCGGCCACACCACTGGTTGGCGCACCAGCCAACAACCGAACAGGTTGCGGCATCGCCAACAGCGACAACCAGATCGTCGCAGGTGATGCGGTTGGCAGACAGGGCGCCAAAGATAGCATCGGCGTCGGCCAGCGTGGCACCAGCAGGCGAAACCTCGAGGACGAGCAGCGACACGGCAAAACCGGCGTCGACCAGCGCATGCTCGACGACCTCACCAAAACGCTCGGATGTGGCGTCGTTCCAAACCACCATCGCGCGCTTAGGCTTGCCCACGGCCGAGGCAAACATGCGCGGCAGCTCATCGAACGCGCCCAATCCGACGCGGACATCGACACTGCGGTTTTGGAAATTGATCAGTTGACGGCGAATCATAGCAGTCCACGCTCCAAAAGCATCTCGGCACAAAGGTAGGAAACGTCCTCGAAGGACTTGTTGCGAATATCAAGGGTAATATCGGCGGCCTGGCGATACAGCGGACGACGATGCTCAAACAGGCGCGCGGCATGCTCGGGCGAACGGAAATCGGGGCGCGTGTCGGACCGACGAATCTGGCGAATCGAATCCTCGAAGTAGCCCTCGAGGTACACGCACGTACCCATTTCGTGCATCAGCTCAATATTCACCGGCGTCTCGACGATACCGCCCCCGCACGAAACCAACAGGCTGCGCTCGCTTTGGAGCGAACGGAGCGCCGAGGTCTCGAGCTCGCGAAAACGATCCTCGCCCTCGGTCTCAAAAATCTCGGTTACCGACTTGCCGCAACGGCGCACGACCAGGCGGTCGGTATCGATAAAACGCCGCTTGAACATAGTGCCGACGTTGCGCGCAAGCGTCGATTTGCCCGCGCCCAAAAAGCCGATAAAGAAGATATGGTCGCAGCCGTGTTTGATGTGCTGAGACATGGCGAAACCTATTCCTCGCAGGGAAGGTCGCGCAGGGCCCGGCGCTCAAAGATACGGAAGATCTGCGTGTACCACAGGTCCTGGGTTGCCTGCGGCTTAACCAGGATAGTATCGACGCCGGCAAAATTGCCGCTCCACACGTCCGTGTAGAGCTGATCACCGATCAGCACCGCCTCGTCGGCCGTGGCGCCGAGGCGCTTAAGACCCGCCTTGAGGGCAAACGGCGCCGGCTTCATGGCGTGGCTGATGGCATCGAGTCCCAGCTCGCGTGCAGAGCTCATGACCTGGTCGCGATGCCAGTTGTTGGACACCATGCACAGCTTAAAGCCTTTGGCGCGGGCGGCATCGAGCCAAGCGGAAACCGCGGCGGGAACCTGCTCGGTGTCGCGCGGCACCAGGGTGTTATCGCGATCGAGCAGAATGGCGCGTTTGCCGTCGGCCCACAGGGCATCAAGGTCGATGCGATCGACCGAGGCAACGTATCGTTTGGGGCTAAAAATCCTCATGCTAATTCCAAGACTGTTGATGCTCTTCGTAGGTTTGCGAGAAGTACTCCTCGTCCTGCGTAATGTAGAAATACAGGTCATCGGAGTCGGTCGGCTCAAGCGTGGCCTTGAGTGCCTCGAGCGACGGAGAGCAGATGGGCGTGGGCGGCAGGCCCTCATGCTTATAGGTGTTATACGGGCTATCGCTCTGCAGGTCGTCGGCGGTAACCTCGCCACCGGTGACATACATCATGGTCGCATCGCTGTTGAGATAGCGCAGACCGTCGAGCTTGCCGGCAAGGCGGTTGTAGAAGACCGAGGCCACGTGCGCACGTTGATCGGCGTTGAGGCCCTCGCGCTCAACGATAGAGGCCAAGTTGACGATGTCGTAGTCGGACATCTCCACACCATAGCGCTCCTTGATCTTGGCTTCGCAGCTCGCAAAGTCAAGCGACTTGTACTCGGTCTTAAACTGATCGAGCATAGCGCGAATCACGTCATCGACCGTCGGCGAATCGCCCAACGAATAAGTCTTGGGGAACAAGAAACCCTCAAGCGAGTCGTTGGCGGCGCCCTTAAGGAAGCTATAGTCGTCCACGTAGTTGGAGGCCTTAGCCTGGTTGAGGAAGTCTTCCTTAGAGATGCCATCGTAGGCCTGGGCCACACGGTCGGCGACTTGATCGACCGTCAGGCCCTCAGGGATAGTTAGCGCATTGGAGCCCGCGTTGGGACCTTCCATGAGCTGCTGAACAACCTTGGTCGCATCCATGAGTGTGGTGAACAAATAGGTACCAGGCTTGAGCGACATATCGGCGTTGAGCTTTTTCACCGCCGCATAGTAATCCTTGGGATTCTCGACGATATGGTTCTCGGAGAGAATCGAGGCGATCGTATCGCCCGAAGCACCGTCGGGAATGGTTACCGTAACCTGCTGACCAGCCGTGACCTTCGTATCCTCACCGGCAAAGAAGCCCTTGACGGCCGGCACGACAAAGAAAACGATCGCGACAAGCGCAAGCACCGCCACCACAACGCCGATGATCATGGGAACCGGAGAGCTCTTCTTTTGAGCACCGCGACGAGTATGCGTGTTGTAGCTCGAGCGGGTCGCCGGAGCAACGCCATGCGAACCGCGGGCGTGATGAGAATGCGATTGGGGGGCCTGCGTTCGCTGGGTAGGTGCCTGCTGCTTAAAGCGGGTACCGCCTGCAGGCTGGGCCGTACGAGCAGTGAGCTGCTGAGCCGCGTGAGAAGCCGGATGCTGAACCGAACGAGCAGAAGGCTGCTGACCCGTCCGTTGAACAGGTTGCGCCGAACGAGAGAAGGACTGCACCGGGCGCGCGGCAGGCTGAGCTGCGCGCTGCGTCGGCTGTGCCGGACGCTGGCCAGGCTGGGCAGGGCGCGACGCCGGCTGACGTGTACGATTCGGCTGGCGCGGATCGGAAGCACTAGGCATGCGAAACCTCCTCGTTTTTACGATCGAGCCACGTCTGCAAAAAAAGGCTGGCGGCAATCATGTCGATCTTGCCCCTCATCTGCTTTTCGTTGAGGCCCTGCTCGCGCAGGATACGCTTGGCCTCTTGCGAGGACAGACGCTCGTCCTCAAACTCCAGCGGAAGATCGAGCTCGTCGGCAATCTTTTGCGCCACGGCGGCAACGCGCTCGGCTTGGGGGCCGGGCTCACCGGCCATGGTCAGGGGACCTCCGCTTACCAGGATGTCGGGCTCATAGTCTTCGACCAGGTAGCGGAACGTCTTGGCCATACCGGTGACCTCGGCGGCCGGGAGCACCTTGACGGGCATCGCCATCTTGCCATCACGGCTCGAGACGGCGATGCCAATCCTGGTCTCCCCTATGTCCAGCGCAAGCGCGACCACAGTGACTTCTTAGATTCTTAGGCGCCGAGCGCGGTCTTGGCGGCCGCGAGGGCATCGGCGATGCCGGCAGCATTCTTGCCACCGGCCTGGGCCATGTTGGGACGGCCACCACCGCGACCGTCGACCAGACCCGCGATCTGCTTGATCACATTACCGGCGTGGAACCCGGCCTTCACGGCGTCATCGGAGCCGGCAGCGAGCAGGGCCGGAGTGCCCTTCTCAGTCACGCTGGCGACGACACAAGCGACAGGGCCGGCGACCTTCTGGTGCACGGTATCCCATACGTTGCGCAGGTCGGCAGCCTCAAGGCCCTGGAGCTCAGCAACGACGAGCTCGTAGCCACCGAGCTCGACAGCACCCTCGATGGCGCTGGAAATGGCGTCGGAGGAACCACCGGTCAGAGCCTTTTTGAGCTTGTTGGACGTCTCGCGCAGCTCGACCTGCAGGTTCTCCACACGGGCGGGAACCTCGTCGACGCGGCACTTGAGCGCAGCAGCGGCGGCGTCAACGAGTGCCAGGCGGTCGGCCATATAGTCGAGAGCACCCTTAGAGGTCACGGCCTCGATACGGCGGACGTTCGAGCCCGTAGAGGACTCGGAAATAATCTTGAACAGGCCGATCTCGGCGGTGTTGGCAGCGTGCGTGCCACCGCAGAGCTCGCGAGAGAACGGCTGGTCCTCGGCGCCCACGGAGACGACGCGGACGACATCGCCGTACTTCTCTCCAAACAGAGCAACAGCGCCGGCAGCCTTAGCCTCGTCGATGCCCATAACACGGGTCACGACCGGCTTGGAGGCGAAGATCTGCTGGTTGACCAAGTCCTCGACAGCCTTGAGCTGCTCGGAGGAAAGGGCCTCGAAGTGCGTAAAGTCAAAGCGCAGGTGCTCGGGCGTCACCAGCGAGCCGGCCTGGGAGACGTGCTCGCCCAGGACCTGCTTAAGGGCAGCGTCGAGCAGGTGCGTGGCGGTGTGGTTGCGGCGCAGGAAGCCACGGCGCTCGGCGTCGAGAGCGGCGGTCACAGCGGCACCGACAGTCAGCGTGCCATCGGCAACGTGCGCGACGTGGGCATACAGGCCGTTGTGGTTCTTGGTGTCGGCAACGGTCAGAACAACGCCCTCAGCGGAAAGCTTGCCCGCATCGCCCTGCTGACCACCCATCTCGGCATAGAACGGGGTGCGGTCGAGCACGACCTCGACATCCTCGCCCGCGGCTGCGGACTCGACGGACTCGCCGTTGCGCACGATGGCGACAACCTTGGCGCCCTCGATCACATCGTTGTCATAGCCGTCGAACTCGGTCGCTGCGACCTTGTCGGAAAGCTCGACCCACACGTCGTTGAAGCTACCCCAGGCGTCGCCCTTGGCGTTAGCGCGGGCGCGGGCCTTCTGGTCCTCCATGCAGGCAGTGAAGCCGTCCATGTCGACGTCGTGGCCAGCGGTGCCGGCGATCTCGACGGTCAGATCGATGGGGAAACCAAAGGTGTCGTGCAGCTTAAAGGCGACATCGCCCGGAAGCACAGCGCCCTCGGCAAGCGCTGCCAGGGCCTCGTCCAGGTACACGCGGCCGTTGTCGAGCGTCGTGGAGAAGCGCTCCTCCTCGGAGGCAACGATACCCTTGACGAGCGCGACGTTCTTGAGCAACTCGGGATAGGCCTCGCCCATTTGAGCGTTGACCTCGTCGATGAACTTGGTCAGGAAGGCGCCCTCGATGCCCAGCAGGCGACCGTGGAACACGGCACGGCGGAGCAGACGGCGAAGGACGTACTCGCGACCCTCGTTGCCGGGAAGGATGCCGTCCGAGATCATAAAGTCGACAGCACGGGAGTGGTCGGCGATGATGCGCAGGGAGCGGCTGGCGCCGGAGTAATCGTCGGCGTCATAGGTCTTACCGCTGATCTCCTCACCGAGCTTGATGAGGTGCTGCATCAGATCGCCGTCGTAGTTAGCAGTCTTGTGCTGCATGATAGCGGCCATGCGCTCCAGGCCCATGCCCGTATCGAGGTTGCGGTGCGGCAGCTCCGGCATGGAGCCGTCCTCCTGGCGGTCGTACTGGGTAAACACGAGGTTCCAGAACTCAAGGAAGCGGTCGCAGTCGCAGCCAGGCTTGCAGTCGGGGCTGCCGCAGCCGACCTCCTCGCCCATGTCAAAGTAGATCTCGGAGCACGGACCGCAGGGACCGGTGGGGCCAGCGGCCCAGAAGTTGTCGTCCTCTCCCAGGCGGGAGATGTGGTCCTCGGCAACGCCCAGAGAACGCCACACGTCGTGGGTCTCGTCGTCCTCGGTAAAGACGGTAAAGTACAGGCGGTCGAGCGGCAGCTTAAACTCCTTGGTGATGAGCTCAAAGGCCCAAGCGCAAGCCTGCTCCTTGGAGACGCCGCCAAAAGAGAAATCGCCAAGCATCTCGAAGAACGACAGGTGACGGCCGTCCTCGCCGATGCAATCGATGTCATTGGTGCGGACGCACTTCTGGCAGGAGATCGCGCCGATCTCCTTCATGGTCTTCTTGCCCTGGTAGTACTCCTTAAACTGGTTCATGCCGGCGTTGGCAAGCAGCAGAGAAGGATCGTCGGGGACGAGGGACGAAGAAGGATAGAGCTTAAGACCGCGCTCCTCAAAGAAGTTGAGGAACTTAGAGCGAATCTCGGCCGTAGTCATTGACGGGTAGTCAGCACTCATAGAGGGAATCTCCTCGGTTTCACATCGAAACAGTTCAAACGTAACGATATTACCATCCAACCGCCCCCGTGCAAAAAAGAGGGCCGGCACAATGCCGGCCCTTCAGCGAAATTGCATGTTAGCGCGTATGAATGTTAACCCGAATTACCCCGCTAGTTGTCGTCATCGTCCATGGAGCCGTCGATGCCGGTTTTGGTGTCGTCGTCCGAGTTGGAGTCATCGTCCTTGGCGAAGGGGTTCTTGAAGAAGCCCGTGGCATCGGGCTGCAGGCTCGAGAGTTTAATCCAGGGATTATCGAGCTCGGGCTTGGGCATGGCCTTGGCCTCGGGCACAGTCTCGTTGCCGATGAGCTCGGACTCGTAGATGAAGGTATCGTCGCCGAGCGCGTCGTAGGCGGCGACCGGGTTGCCCTCGGCATCGCGATACGGCGTGCCCTTAAACACGGCGCCGTCGTATGCCACAAGCTGGCGACCGGTCTCATTCTCGAAGTAGTACACGAAGATACCCTTGAGAGCCGCACAAAGCGGGATGGCAATAATCATGCCGATGGGGCCCATGAGTGCCGAGCCAACAACGAGCGCCGTAAGGCTCATGATGGGATGCACCTGCACTGAGCTCTGCATGACCTTAGGCGAAATCACATTGTCGGTGACATTTTGTGCGACCATCGTCACGATGAGCGTCCATAACGCCAACATGGGACTGAACATGAAACCGAGCACTGTGGCGATTGCTGCGCTCACCCAGGGACCGACGACCGGAACCAAATGCATGATGCCGGTAAAGATAGCCATGAGCGCCGCATACGGATGACCGATGATCAAAAAACCGATAAAGGCGAGGAAACCACCGCAGATGGACGTCACGACCATACCGCGCATGTAGCCGCCGACAGAGCGAGAAAGGATGGCGACCATAAAGCGGTACGAGGTCTCCTTCTCCTGACCGATGATGGTGCAAATCTCGTGGTGCATGCGAGGGTAGTCGCAGGCCATCCAGTACGCAAGCACCAGACCAAGGAAGATCACGAACAACTGCGAGGCCGTATTGGTGATGAGCGGGAACACACCGCGGCCAAGCTCGGCAGCAATCTGAGACACATACTTCGATGCCACGGCAACCAGCGACGAAAGATTATCGTCCAGATACTCCTTGAGCGGCGTGTTGTTGAGCGTCTTGGCATGCGAGATCATCTCATTGAGATCGCCACCCGCAACACGAAGCTGCTCGGGCAGGCGGCTCAGGACTTCCATGATCTGACCAAAGAGAATCGGCGACAAGATGCAAACGACACCGACGAGCACGGCAACAACAACAATAAGCGCGATAAGCGAACCGATGCCGCGATTCACGCCATGGTGCTCGAGCCAGTTGGTGATCGGGGACATCACAAAGGCAATGATGGAACCAACAGCGAGAAACTCGATAACCGGCGCCAGGATGCCCATAAGGTTAAAGATGACAGCGGCGATGACAATGCAGCCGACAACAGCCCAAATGCGAAGCGTCAGAATGCGGGTGTCGCGCAGCACGCGATCGGTTTGTTGGGGGTGTTCACTCATGAACGAATCATCACTCCGTCGGGGTCGATCTTGTCCTGAATCTTCTTAAGCGTGCGGCGCAGCAGACGCGAAACCTGCACCTGAGAAATACCCAGCTTCTTGGCGATCTCGATCTGGGTCATGCCCTTCACAAAGCGCAGCTCGATCACCTCGCGCTCGCGCGGCGAGAAATCACGGATGGCTTCCTCGATCACTAGGCGGTCATCGGTAAAGTCGAGCTCGTTGTCGTCGTCGGCGTAACGGTCGAGAATCGAAGGGGCATCGTCGGAATCGGACGCACCAGGAGCCTCGATGGGCACCGAGGTATAGGCCGAAGACGATTCCATAGCCTCGAGGACCTCATCGACAGTCACATCTAGATACTCAGCGATCTCCTCAACCTTGGGCGAACGCTGCAGCTCGTTGGTAAGTTTGTCAGTAGCCTGGTTGACCTTGGCCGAGAGCTCCTGCAGACGGCGCGGCACGCGCACACTCCAGCCCTTGTCACGGAAATGGCGTTTGATCTCGCCCAAGATAGTGGGTGTCGCAAACGTCGTGAACTCGAGTCCGCGCTCGGGGTCAAAGCGGTCGATAGCCTTGAGCAGGCCCAAATAGCCAACCTGCATCAGATCATCGAGCGGCTCGCCGCGGTTCTTAAATTTGTTGGCAAGAAACCTTACCAGGTTCATATGGGACATGACGAGCTGCTCACGGGCGTCCGGATCACCGGTCTCCTTGTAACGACGAAACAGCTCGCGGGTTTTCTCCTTGTCCCAAGCGGTCTTGCCGCTCCGGGAACGTTCGGTCATATTAGATATCCGCCTTGAGGTCGAGGGAAAGCGTCAGGGGCGCCGTAGTCTTTTCGTAGGAGTCGCACACGCTCGCGAGGATGAGCTCGGCATACACCGCAGCCTGGTCGTCTTCATCGACCGTAGCCTGGTCGCCAAAGGTAATAGTCATGCCAACGTGGGTCTCATCGACATCGAATTTGATGGTGATGTCATCGCAGTCGACCGCGGTGCAACCAAAGATGAAAGCCTCCTCAGCAGCCATGCGGATGTCCTCGATGCGATCGACAGACATAGAGCACAGGGCACCAACGTTGGCTGCCGTCATGCGCACAAGGCGAGCGAGACGCGGGTCACCGGCAACGGTCAGCGTGATAGGGCAGGTTGCTTCGCTACTCATCGCAGGACTCCTCAGAGGTCTCGGCGGGCGTATAGGTGTAATACTGAGCCGGCTTGGATACAGACTTCTGACCATCATCGTCGCCCGCGGCGGCCTCGTCCTCGCCAATCAAGACGCGCTCGGTCGGCTGCTCGGCTTCTTCGGCGGCAGCGGAAAGCTTGCGCTCGGCTTCAGCTGCAGGAGCCTTCACCTTATTGAAGAGCTTCTGCACAGCACCGGCGGCAGAGTCGGTCACGCTCGACACAGCATTGCTGGCCTCGGCCATGCTGCCCGTAACCTCGGAAATGTCGCGAACCACGGCTTCGACCTCTACGAGATTGGAGGTAAGGGCATCAACTGCCGTCTTGCTCGACTTAAGCAGCGGCTCCATCTGGGCAAGCGCCGGCGTAAGCTCATCGACAGCGCCATCGAGCTTCGCCACCACAGGCTGAGCCTCGGCGATGGTGTTGTTGAGGTCGTTCACGATCTTATCGAGCGAGTCAACAACATTGCGGGTCTTGCGCAGGGTAAGCGCGAGCTCAGCGATGGCCCACACGCCGGCAACGGCGAGCAGCAGCAGGGCGATTTGAATGGGACTCATACAAGCCTCCCAAAGGAATCGATATACAGACGGTTTCCATGGTACCCCAAAGGGGACCGAACATGCCATGAGCAGCAACGTGGGACAAAATTATCAGCAGCTACTTCGGTGCATTCCCACTGCGGTCGCGTTCACTTTGCTCTACGCGCCATTCTTCCCAACCGCGGCCGGCAGGCTGCCAGAACGCGCCGCGCTCCAGTCCCTCGGGCAAATAGCGCTGATCGACCCAGCCTTCGGGATAATCATGTGGATACTTATACACACCGTATTCATCGCTGCCCGGGCGATGGCGATCGCGCAGATAACTCGGCACCTCGCGAAGCCCACTAGAATGGATATCGGCCAGCGCCGCATCGATCGAAGCCTCGCACGCGTTGGATTTTGGCGCCAAGCACACATAGAGAGCGGCCTGAGCCAGGTTAATGCGGCACTCGGGATAGCCAATGACCTCAGCAGACTTAAACGCGGCATGTGCCACCAAAAGCGCCTGCGGGTCGGCGTTGCCGACGTCCTCAGAAGCATGAATCATAATGCGACGGGCGATAAACTTAGGATCCTCCCCTGCATCGATCATGCGCGCGAGCCAATAGATCGTGGCATCGGGGTCGCTACCGCGCATGGACTTGATGAACGCACTGATAACGTCGTAGTGCATGTCGCCGTTTTTGTCATACGTAAAGCCGCGACGCGGGTTGGCGATCTTCACGTCATCCACGGTGATGGGATATCGCTCCCCCGCCGCGGGCGCTGGCGTTCCCTCGGTATCGGGACGCGTGACGGCAATCTCGCTCGCAAGCTCGAGCGTCGAGAGCGCCGAGCGCGCATCACCCGCGGCCAGCGTGCAAATGGTCTTAACCGTATCCTCATCGGCCGAGAATTTGCCGTTCAGGCCCTGAGGTGCCTCGAGCGCACGCTCGATAAGCATGGCGATATCCTCGTCCTTTAAATGCTCAAGCTCCACGACGCGACCACGTGAGAGCAGCGCCGAGTTGACCTCGAAGTACGGATTCTCCGTCGTAGCGCCAATCATAATGACGGTACGGTTCTCAACTGCATGCAGCAGGGCATCCTGCTGCGACTTAGAGAAGCGGTGAATCTCATCGATGAATAGAATGGTGCGGCGGTCGTAGGTATTCAGGCGCGTCTTGGCCTCATCAATCACGCGGCGCAAGTCCTTCACGGTGCCCGTCACAGCGCTGACCTCGACAAACTCGCTCTTGGTATGGTTGGCGATAATGTGGGCCAGCGTCGTCTTGCCCGTACCGGCAGGCCCGTACAGAATCACGCTCGAAAGCACGTCGTGCTCGATCGCGGCACGCAGCCATGAACCCTTACCGACGGCCTTTTGCTGGCCCACGTACTCGTCGAGCGAATTGGGGCGCATGCGCACCGCAAGCGGCGCATTCTGAAAGGAACGCTCGCGCGTCGAAGCAGAAAAAAGGTCGTCCATAGCCATCCCGTGTATCAATCAAAAACGTTTTCCACTAACAGTATACCGAATTAATACGAACTACCGTTCGTTAATATAGGTACGGTGCGGAAACTCCAGACCAGGGAACAGCTTGCTCGTCAGCTCGCAGAAATAACCGTCCGTCATGCTCGCGATATAATCCACCACGGCTTGATCCTTGTCGTCCTGCCAGGCATAGGTGCGATCATAGTAGGAAAGCTGCTGCTCAATGCGCGAAATATGGTGCTTAAAGATGCAAGAGGACTCGTCGCCACTGTTTAGATCCCGCAGGCAACGGTCGTAGAGCTTTACGAACGCCTCGCGCAGCTCCGCCTCGGAATCGCCTTCGATACCGCCCTTGCTATAGATCTTCTCGTAGTTCTCGCGCTTGGCTCGGCGAATTTCCTCAAACAGGTCCTCGCTCATCTCGATGCGCGGCTTACCATAGCTGTGCTCAACGATATCGATAGAGGCATGCGTGAGGATCCAACTGTTGTAGGCACCGCCCCGGCCATCATCAAAAGCGTCGGGCGAAAGCAGGCCCGCCGCGATCGCATCCTGACGGTCACGACCGACGTAGGCAAGAATATCCGAGATGCGAACGACGCAGCCCTCGAGCGTCATGGGACGCAGATGCTCAATTGCGCTATAGCCCGTGGCAATGCAATCCTCAACCGTCTGGTCAAACTGGTCAAAGGAGCCCATGTCCGAGAGCTCAAACACACGCTGCTCGTACTCGCCGTTATGGCATAGCACACCGTCGAGCGTCTGGAGCGACACGTTGCGGCCATACAACGCGTCGAGCACGCGGACCGACTGCACGTTATGGAAAAAATAACGCCCCGTACGCTCGTGATAGATATCGTTGAGGAAGCGCTCGCCGGAATGGCCGAAAGGCGTGTGTCCCAAGTCGTGGCCCAGGCCAATCGCCTCGATCAGATCGCAATTGAGCCCCAGGGCGCGACCGATATCGCGCGCAATGCGCGAGACAAGCTGCACGTGCAAACCGCGGCGTGACAGATCGTCATTGCTACGAAAGCTAAAGACCTGCGTTTTGCCCGCATACCGGGTGTAAGCCGGAAGATGAAGTATCTTTTCGGTATCGCGCATAAACGCCGGACGCATAAGCGTGCCTTTGTCGGTAGTGCGATCAATACGACGAATGACCTGATCATCGTTGCAACGATACGGGTTGACATAGCCCGAAGCACGATCGGCGGCAATGCGCTCGACAAGCTCGGGCGACAACGCTGAGGGAATACGGTCCATGCGCGCCTTAATGACGGCCGTTTCTTGATTAGATTCCATGGCATGCTCCTTAAGAAGGATGCGCAATCGGTTACAAAGTGCAGCCCACGACCTCGATTATGGCAAAAATCGGCACTAAAAACGGGAGCAATGGCAGGGAGCGCGATTTTGTGAAGAGGCAGGAAAGGGCCAGAGCCAGGAGTGCGATGGCAAATGCCACGATGCCACCCATAGGGTCGAGCGTGCAAAGCGCGAAGAGCGCCTTGGCATCCCCCATGCCGATGCCCGGGATTTGGCGAAGACGACGCCAGAGGGACTCAGTCAGCACGAGAGCAAGATACACAATGACGGCAAGACCCGCGTGGTCAAGCGCTGTGTTCAAACCGAGGTCGAGCCAGACGCCTGCAAGAGCCGCCACCGCACATGCGCCGGCAAGCCCATTGGGAAACCGTCGCTCTCGGGCATCAATTGCCACGCCGGCAAAGATGCAAATCCAAAACGGGATATAGACCATCGGACGCCTCCTCGAGCTGCATCGCAAAAGCAAAAACCACCACAAAGGTGCCTGTCCCCTTTGCGGTGGTTTTGGTGGTGGTTATTTGGCGCCTTGCATGACCTCGTCGAGGGTGACGTTTACGGCATGCTGGGTAGGAACCCAGTCGACCTTCAGGAACAGCGCGGCAACCGTGATGGGGATATAGCTGAACATAAAGATCGGGAAGGTAAACAGGTTGGTCACCAGGCGCCACTTTTGTGCGCAGTGAATATGCTTGTACTCAAAGATGGTCGTGAGCAGCGCCAGGATAAAGAAGGTCTGGTACATCATCGCAAAGGTCATAATGAGCGAAGCGGCACACGCCTGCATCTCAACTTCGGTAGCCAAGAAGCCGTGCGAAAGGCCGCCCACGATGAGGAACGTGGCATTGGCGAGCATCGAGATCAAAGACAGCAGCATGCCCGGGGCGATCGTCATGAACATGTCGTAGGCGGCAAAGCGGCGATAGCGGAACATCGACTTGACAAGATGCTTGCCGTAGGTAAAGAACACCTGGTAAAAGCCCTTGGTCCAGCGCATACGCTGCTTCCAGGATGCCTTGAACGTCACGGGTTGCTCGTCAAAAAACTCCGCCGGCGCATAGCCAATGCGAATGCCGTGAATGGCGCAGAACGTAGTGAACTGGATATCCTCGGTCAGCGTGTGGAACTGCCAGCCGTGCATGCCCTCGATAACGCTGGCGGAGATAAGGTAGCCCGATCCCGAGACAGCGCAGGAAGTCCTGCAGATATTGCGCGCGTTGTTGAGAAAGCGCGCCTCGCGCAGATACCAGGTAGCATTAGCTGCCGAGATCCACGAGCTGCCGAAGTTCTTGGAGTTGCGATAGCTCGTGACCACATGGAATCCCTGGTCAAAGGCGTCGTTCATCTTAGACACGTAATCGCGGGAGATGACGTTGTCGGCATCGAAGATGAAGTAGCCCTCAAACGTGTCGGGATACTCGTTGAGAATGCGATCGAAACCAAAGTCCATGACCCAGCTCTTGCCCTTGCGAGCGAGGTCATTACGCTCGTAAACAATGGCACCGGCCTCGCGCGCGAGCTGCGCGGTGTTGTCGGTGCAGGCATCGGCGACCACGAAGACCTCGATAAGCTCGGACGGATAATCCTGGTCCTTGATGGAGCGAACGAGGTTGGCAATCACGGCCTCCTCGTTATGTGCCGCAATAAAGAAAGCATAGCGATGGAGTTTTTTTGCCTTGGGAGGCGCGACCTCGCCACGAAGAGCGCCAATGACAAAGAAGACCACCTGGTACAGAAAGCAGACCGTGAGCAGCGTGACAACAATCTGGTTGAAGATCACGATGGGTGTGTTGGTTTGTAAAAAGGCGAGCATGCAGGCTCCCAGCAACGCGTTACGTAAACAACCGTATATCTTACCGCAGGCTTACCGAGTTCAAGAAACCACCTAATACTGGCTAGGCTTCGAGCAGACCGAGCTGCGGGACGATTTCGTCGCCAGCGGCAGTACGGCCGAGCGAACGCGGGGCCAGATCATCCAGAACCGCCGCAAGATCCCACGGTAGCTCATCACGGCACTCAATGCGCTCCCCCGTCACGGGATGATCGAACGCCACACGCCAGGAATGGAGGAATTGCCTGGTCAAACCCTGGTCGGCACGCGCATCGCACTTACCGTAGAGCGGATCGCCCACGCAGGCGTGGTTGATATGGCGCATGTGCACGCGAATCTGATGCGTGCGACCCGTAAACAGGTGGCACTCGACAAGCGTATAGCCATCGTCAAAACGCGTGGAATCGAAGCGCTCGAGGACCCTAAAGGTCGTAATGGCCTGGCGCGCGAAAGGATCGTCCGAAACCGCCATCTTGACACGGTCGCGCGTAGAACGGGCGATACCGGTATTGATAGTGCCCTCGTCCATGGCAATGTGACCGTGAACAAGCGTAATGTAGCGGCGGTCGAGCGTGCGCGTACGGATAAGATTTTGGAGCGCGCGCTGGGTATCGTCGTCTTTAGCCGCGAGCATAAGGCCCGAGGTATCGCGATCCAGACGATGCACGATGCCGGGGCGGTCCTCGCCCTGAACGGTGCCCAGATGGTCGATACCGCAGTGATAGACCAGGGCATTCGCAAGCGTACCGCTCTCATGACCATGCGCAGGATGGCACACCAGGCCACGCTGCTTAGAGAGCACGATGAGATAGTCGTCCTCATAGCGAATGTCGAGCGGGATGGCCTCGGGAATCACGTCGGTCGGATCGTGCGGCTCGGGCAAGTCAACCGAGATGCGGTCGCCGGCGCGCACGGCATACTTTTTTGACAGGCAGGTCTCGCCGTTGACGGCAACGGCGCCGCCTTCGATCAGATGTGCACAGGCAGAGCGCGTAGGGCAGCCGTCATTGGCACCCAGATAGGCATCGAGACGCTGGCCAGCGCAATCGTCAGCAACAAGGATATGGATGTCGGCCATTAGCGCTCATTCCTTTCGCGAATCTTGCGGGCACGCTCCCCACGCTGCTTGGCTTTGCGCTTGGCGCGTGCCTCATCACGGGCATTGAGCTCGGCAGTCGCATCGACTTCGCGGGCTGCAGGGCTCAAGAACATGTAACCAACGAGGGCGAGCACAACGCCCACGGTAATGCCGATATCGGCCACATTGAAGACGGGAAAGTCGATGAAGGTGGTGGCAATAAAATCGGTCACAAAGCGAAAAGCCAGACGGTCGATCGCGTTGCCAATGGCGCCGCCCGCGACCATAGCCATGCCCACAACCTCCAAGCGAGCAAGCTGGGGCGCGCGAAGCAAGTACACGGCAATGGCGACAATGACCGCAAGCGCCAGCAAAGCAAACGCAACGCCATGCCCCTCGCCCATGCTAAAGGCAGCACCGATATTGCGGACAAATAGAAAGTCGATCACACCGGGGATAACAGTCACATGCAAAGCGTCGCCCACGGCACGAACCGCAAGTTTGGTCAGCTGATCAAAAAGCAGCACAACCAGCGCCACCCCACCAGCAACACACAACCGCCAACGCAAAGGCGGCGTCATATCCCCAGTACGACCCAACTCAATCCCCTACCCTCAAGAACATCGAATTCCGTTTAACGCAATTAACCATCTTATATTGCCACACGCAGAGCGCACGACATATCCACCAACACAAGCGAAATAACCAGCTAAAAACGAAAGCGACATTCCGAATAACGGAATGTCGCTTAATAGCTTTCGACTAAAAGCGCAAGTCGAAAGAAAGCCTCTAGCTCCAGCAATGGAAACGCCGCGTTATCGTCACCAACAGCGAAAACGTCCCTAAGCGAGCAAGGTGACGTGAAAGAGGAGGGAAGCGTACTTTGGTACGCGACCGACGATTGAACGTCAGATTGCCGCTTAGGGGCGTTTGCAGCGTCGGTAGGTTACGGCGTTCTACGAACGCCGTAACCTACAAAGCGTCGGCGCAGCGCTTGCAAATATGCGCGTGGCCGTTGTACTTGCCGACGGTGGTGCGGTAGTTCCAGCAACGGTCGCAGCACTCGCCCTCGGCAGCCTCGATAGCAACGGAGAGCTCCTCGCCCTGGGTCAGCTCAACATCGGAGACGATGTAGAACTCGGCCAGGTCGACAGCCTTGTCGCCGGTCAGCAGCGCGTACATCTCGGCGGGAACGACCGCCTTGACGCGAACCTGCTGGCTCTTGGTGAAGGTGCCGGCAGAGCGGGCATCCTCAAGGGACTTGGTCACGGCGCTACGGAGTTCGAGCGAAGCCTCGAGCACACCCTCAAACTCATTGGCCTCGTCGACCGTGATGGGCGACTTGTACCAATCGAGCAGCGCGGCGTACTTCTGGTGGTCGACGCAGCCGGCGGGCGCATATGCCATGGCCTCATCGACCGTGTAGGACAGGATCGGCTGCAGGTCACGCATGAGCATCGAGAAGAGCTCGGCCAGCACGGTCTGGGCGCTGCGACGCTCGAGCGAGCCGGGCTTATCGCAGTACAGACGGTCCTTCAGGGCGTCGAGGTACACGTTGGAGAGCTCGGTAACCACGAAGTCGTAGAGCGCACGGTAGGCGCGCGGGAACTCGTAGCTGGCGTAGGCATCGTCGACTTCGGCCTGAACCTGGGTTAGGCGGGCAACCATGAGCTTGTCGAGCGGCAGCAAGTCGGCAAAGGCGACGCCGTCGGTCTCGGGCTCAAACTGACCCTCGAGCTCGGAGAGCAAGAAGCGCAGCGTGTTGCGGAAACGACGGTAGGCATCGGACGTACGAGCAAGGATCTCGTGGTCGATGGAAACGTCGGAGCTGGTATCGACGGAGGCAACCCACAGGCGGATGATGTCGGCGCCCATCTCGTCGCAGACCTTGTTGGGGTCGATGACGTTGCCGAGCGACTTGGACATCTTGCGCCCCTGGCCATCGAGCGTGAAGCCCTGAGAGACGACCGCCTTGTACGGAGCATGGCCGTTGGCACCCACCGAGGTGAGCAGCGAGCTCTGGAACCAACCGCGGTGCTGGTCGGAGCCCTCGAGGTACACATCCGCCGGATACTCCAGCTCGGGACGGTACTCGCAGACGGCCTTCCAGGAGACGCCGGAATCCCACCACACGTCGAGGATGTCCTTATCGGCCTTGAGGTGATGGCCGCCGCACTTGGGGCAGACGCAGGCCTCGCCCAGGTAGCTCTCGGGAGCGTCGGTGAACCAGGCGTCGGAGCCCTTCTCGTGGAAGAGCTTGATGACGGCGTCGAGCGTAGCGTCGTTCATGACCTTCTCGCCGCAGTCGGCACAGGTGTAGCTGGGGATAGGCACGCCCCAGTTGCGCTGACGGCTGATGCACCAGTCGGGACGCTGCTCAACCATGGCGCCGATGCGGTTGGCGGCGTGAGCCGGATACCACTTGACGTTCTCGCGAACCTCCTTACCAGCCTGCTCGCGCAAACCAGTCTTGTCCATCGAGACAAACCACTGGTCGGTAGCACGGAAGAGCACCGGGTGCTTGCAGCGCCAGCAGTGCGGATAGCTGTGCGTGATCTTCTTCTCGAGGACCAAGGTGCCGCGCTCGCGCAGGAACTCGATGATGTGCGGGTTGGCCTCGTCGGTATCCATGCCGCTGAAGGGGCCGCCGGTGCCAAACTCCTCGCCGGTGTAGAACTTGCCGTCGTCATCGACCGGCATGCAAATGTCGGTGATGCCCTCCTTGAGGCAGGCGAAGTAGTCGTCGACGCCGTGACCGGGCGAGTTGTGGACGATACCGGTACCGTCATCGACACCAACGTAATCGGCCAACAGCGCAACGCCCTCGACACCGTCAAAGATCGGCTGCTTATAGTGAATGTGATGGAAGGTCTCGGCGGGAACCACATAGGGCTTGCCGTCGACCACAACCGGGGTGTACTCCCAGCCAAACTCCTCGCAGCACTTGGGAGCTAGGTCCTCGAGCATGACCTCGGCGCGGCCGTCGTGCTCAACGGCGACGTAGGCGGCACCGGGCTTGAGAGAAACTGCCTGGTCGGAGGGGATGGTCCACGGCGTGGTCGTCCAGATGATAAAGTCAACCGGGCCGTCGAAGTTCTCGAGGCCGGCGGGCTTGGAGGTCATCTCAAAGCGCACGAAGATGGACGGGCTCGTCTCGTCGGAGTACTCAATCTCGGCCTCAGCAAGTGCGGTATGGCAGTGCTTGCACCAGTGGACGGGCTTGTGACCGCGATAGATCATGCCCTTGTCGAACATGGCCTTGAAAACCTCGATGTCGGCGGCGTCATGCTGGTGATAGAGCGTCAGATAGGGGTTGTCCCAATCGCCGAGCACGCCCAGGCGACGGAAGCCGGCCTTCTGCAGCTCGATGTTCTCGACAGCGAACTTATTGCAAAGCTCACGGATCTTAGCCGTGGAGGTCTGGTTGAACTTCTCGGTGCCGAGCTTCTCCTCGACCTTATGCTCGATCGGCTGGCCATGGCAGTCCCAACCGGGAACATAGGGAACCTCATAGCCCTGCATCATCCAGTAGCGGTTGATCATGTCCTTGGAGATCTTGTTCATGGCATGGCCGATGTGAATCGGGCCGTTGGCGTACGGAGGACCGTCGTGCAGCACGAACTTCTTGTGACCCTCGTTCTTCTTCAGAACCTGCTCGTAGACCTTGTTGTCCTGCCAGTCCTTGAGTCGCTTGGGCTCGGACTTGGAAAGACCGGCACGCATGGGAAAACCGGTCTTGGGCAGATTCATCGTCTGCTTGTACTCGTTTGCCACGGTACCCCTTTCATGTCATGGGCGCACACGCCCGTTGGGCACCAAAAAAGCGCCCGTCCCTACAAGCTGGGACGAAGCGCCACAAAACGAGCTGTACGCCCGCAAAAGCTCTTCGTTTAACCACCCAGCTTAGATGCCCTCGCCCGCGTATTCGCGCGCTCGCATCCGTTACTCGGCTGGCCTGTATCGACGACCATCTCGGCGATATCTACTAAGACGTGTCTGCGCGGCACGTCCGTTGGGACCGCAGCTCCGGGGTGATTTTCATCGGTCGCATGCACGGGTTCTCAGCGCTTCCCGCTCTCTGTAGCATGCGGACGGCCGACTACTCGTCCCCATCAACGCTTATGCGGTGTATGCTAGCACGTTCCGCGTCGGCAAAAAACCCTCAACACTGGTTTTATACGTTCGAAATTTCTCGCTATTACAAGCCTTCACTAGGAGCAAAATACCTGAAAGCACTTTATCGAACGAAAGAAGGCTGCTATGCGCACAATTGGAATGAGCGACTACACCGTTGGCGAGGATTGCTTTACCAAGCTGCCAACTGCACTGGCGGAGTACGGCGCGAAGAAAGTCGCCATCATTGGCGGCAAGCGAGCCCTGGCTGCGGCGCTGCCGGGAATCGAGGCGGCACTTGAAGGTACCGATGTCGAGGTCCTGGAGACGCGCGTCTACGGTACCAACAGTACGCGTGCCAATATCGCCAAGGTCGTAAACTCCCCCGCCTGCCAGGAAGCCGACGTGCTCATTGCTTGCGGCGGCGGCAAGGCGCTCGATACCGTCAAGACGGCGGCCATCGAGCTCAAGAAGATCGTCTTTACCGTGCCGACGATCTGCTCCAACTGCTCCGCCGCGACCGCCATTGCCGTTGTCTACAACGACGACGGCTCGCTCGAGGGCTATTCGTACCCCAACCGCCCCGCGCACATCTTCATCAACCCCAAGATCATCGCCGAGGCGCCAGCAGAGTACTTCTGGGCCGGTGTAGGCGATGCCCTGTCCAAGCAGCCCGAGGTCGAGTACGCCACGAGCGCCGGTAATTTGGAGCACACCGCCGGTCTTGGCCTGGCACTCGCCCACACCTGCTCCGAGCCGCTGTTTACCTATGGTGTGCAGGGTCTTGAGGATGTGCGCCAGAATCTGTCGAGCGAGGCCGTCAAGCAGATCGCGCTCGACATCGTTGTCAACACGGGCTATGTCTCGAACCTGACCAACCAGAACGATTATTACTACAACTCGAGCGTGGCGCACGCGTTCTACAACGCCACCTGCAGCATTCCGCGTGAGGGCACCTACCTGCATGGCGAGGTCGTGAGCCTGGGCGTGCTGGTACTGTTTGCCTATACGGGCGATACCGAGAACCTTGAGCGCTACGCCGCCTTTAACAAGCAGATGGGGCTGCCCGTAACGCTTGAGCAGGTTGGCCTTACCGAGGCAGATATCCCGGCCCTGTGCGAATACGCGCACGCCACCAACGAGTGGAAGCAGGGAAACCCCGAGCCCTTCACCGACGAAAAGTTCGCCGCCGCCATCAAGGCCGCCGACGCTTACGGCCACACGCTCTAGGCCTAGCCCAAAACCACCACAAGGGAGCAGTGCCCTTGTGGTGGTTTTTTATTGCTCCAGCATGCTGGGGTCGAACTCGCTAGCTGGTATAACGTGATAGCCGTGACGCAGCAACAGATCAACGAAGACGCCGTTGCCCGCGGTGAGCGTACCGCTAAAGGTACCGTCGTAGATGCGACCCGCGCCGCACGAGGGACTGCGGTCCTGCAAGACGCACGCAGCAATCTCGGACGGGCCGCCCGCCTGCTCGCACATATCGAGCGCACGTTGGGCACCCAGGCGAAATTCGCGATCAACCGAGATGCCCTCGCAGGTACGAACCTCGCCGTTCACAATCTCGGACGGCTTGCGCGGCGTGGGCAGGCCGCCAAAGACCTCGGGGCACACGAGGAGGACCTCGGTCCCCGTGCGCTCGCAAGCCTCGACCAACGCGCGGTGGTAGTTGTCGAGCCCGTTATACTTGCAGCTCTCGCCCATCAAGCAGGCGCTCACCACGATCTTCATATACAACACTCCCCACGCAAAACGCCCCATTTGAGATGGACACTCAAATGGGGCGATTGACACTGCGCAACTAGTATTACTGTTGCTTGGGCATCAGCGGATTCTCGCGCGTGAGGAGGTTCATGAACTCCTCGCCCGTGATGGTCTCCTTCTTATACAGATAACGAGCCAGCTCGTGGAGCTTAAACTTGTTCTCCTTCAGAATCTGCAAAGCGCGGTCGTGCGCATCCTCGATCAGCTTGGCGACAATCGCGTCCACACGCTCGGCCGTACCGGGGGCGCAGGTGAGCGACGTGTCCTGATTGAGATACGCGTTCTGCACGGTACCGAGCGCCATCATGCCAAACTCGTCGGACATACCAAAGCGCGTCACCATATTACGGGCGAGCTTGGTGGCCTGCTCGATATCGTTGGCGGCGCCGGTCGTCATCTCGCCAAAGATGAGCTCCTCGGCCGCGCGACCACCGCAGTAGACGGCGAGCTTATCCAGGACCTCCTGGCGCGTGGTCAGGAAGCGCTCGTCCTCCTCGACCTGCATGGTGTAGCCCAGGGCACCGCTCGTGCGCGGAACGATGGTGATCTTCGTGACCGGCGCAGAGCCCTTCTGGCGAGCGGCAACGATGGCATGGCCGATCTCGTGATAAGAAACGACCTGCTTCTCGTGGTCGGACAGCACCGTGGACTTACGCTGTTGGCCGGCAATGACGACCTCCACCGACTCCTCGAAGTCGTCCTGGGTTGCACGCTTGCGACCCTCGCGAACGGCGCGCAGGGCGCCCTCATTGATGATATTGGCCAGGTCGGCGCCCGAGGCACCGGGCGTGGCGCGGGCAATCGCGGTCAGATCGATCGGCGGCTCGGTCTTCACGCTCTTAGCATGCAGCTCAAGAATGTTCTTACGGCCGGTCAGATCGGGCAACTCGACGGGGATGCGGCGGTCAAAACGACCGGGGCGCAGTAGAGCGGGATCGAGACTGTCGGGGCGGTTGGTTGCGGCAAGGACAACGATACCCTTGTGGTTATCGAAGCCATCCATCTCGGTCAGCAACTGATTGAGCGTCTGCTCGCGCTCGTCGTTGCCGCTAAAGCCGCCGCCATCGCGCTTCTTACCGATGGTATCGATCTCATCGATAAAGACGATACACGGGGCCTTTTCCTTGGCCTGCTTAAACAGGTCACGAACCTTTGCAGCGCCGCGACCAACAAACATCTCAACGAACTCAGAGCCCGAAATGCTAAAGAACGGAACACCGGCCTCGCCGGCAACAGCCTTGGCAAGCAGGGTCTTACCGGTACCCGGAGGGCCAACAAGGAGAGCACCGCGCGGCAGCTTGGCGCCGATCTCCTCGTAGCGCTGCGGCTTCTCCAGAAAGTCGACGACCTCCTTGAGAGACTCCTTGGCCTCTTCCTGGCCGGCGACGTCCTTAAAGGTCACGCCCACGTCCTTGGAGGCGATCACGCGCGCGCCGGACTTACCCAGTCCGCCGCCGCCAAAACCGCCGCCGCCAAAGTTCATCGACGGGCCGTCATCACCCATGGCCTTCTTCATGCGGCGGTTGAGCCACCAGCCAATCAGGAAGAAAATCGCCATGGGAAGAATGAGGGTGAGCAGGTAGTAGGTCATCAGACCCGAGTTCTTATCGGGAACGACCGACTCAAGCGAGGCGCCAGATTCAAGCACGCGATCGGTAAAACCCGCATCATTCGGCACACCGGTCGTCTTGTAGGCGATGTTCTCGTCCTCGCCCTTCTTGGTGTAATAAATCGTGTAATCGTCCGTGTTGTACTCGACCTTGTCGACGCTCTTCTTATCGAGCGCTTTGACAAACGTCGAATAATCGGTCTTCGTAATCTGCTGCGTGTGACCGATGTTGGGGAACAGAACGGTCGAGAGCACGAGGTAGACGACGAAGGCGATGAGCACGTAGAGGATCATATTCCGTCTACGTTTGTTGTCATCCATCTCCATCTGCTTGAACTCCATCTACTGGGGTTGATAATAATTTCTAGAATACCCAACCCGGACGGCGATAAACCGACGCCGGGCACGAAAGGACAGAGATGGCATCACTGTAAGTCGGCAAGGTTCAAATCTATACAGGCGACGGCAAGGGCAAGACGACGGCTGCTTTGGGGCGCGAGAGGATGTCGAGGAACTGATTGCGATAAAGCCCGCCACCACGGAGCTCGCGCTCCCCGGCCGCGGCTTGCTACCCCTCGCCGACCTTGCCGACCTAGTAACCGAAATGCGCCCCGTCAAACACTACTTCGATGAAGGTCTCCTAGCCCGCCAAGGCATCGAATACTAATTGATTCGTTTTCCGCCAACACCTAAAGTTCATAAGGAAGTTGCGGTGGAATAGTACTTGTTTGACGGTCCGCAAGGATTTTTCAGGAACTATTTCACCGCAACTTATCAGGGGTATCCGACGGATGAGCTAGGCGGTGGCGCGGCCTAGCCAGTTGCCGCTGTGGTGGTAGATGGTGAACATGGTTGCGGTGATGAGCCAGGTTACGGGGTAGACCAGCAGTAGATGCTCAAGCGACGGATCGAAGGGCATGATTGCAAACACCCAGATCACCCTCAAGACAACGGTGCCAAAGATGGTGAGCATCATAGGCTGCAAGCTCACGCCGGCGCCGCGAATGGAGCCCGACGCGTTCTCGATAATCGAGAAGATCGCGTAGAACGGCGCGATGAAATGAAGAATCGTCGTGGTGTACGCCGAAATCGAAGCATCGTCGACAAACAGACGCGACAACGGACCCGAGAACACCAGCAGCACGGCAGACAGGCCACCAATGAGCATAAACGACAGCACGAGCGACGTATGGTAGCCCTTGCGCATGCGCTCGTAGTTGCGCGCGCCAAAGTTCTGTGCCGAGAACGTGGTGATCGACACGCCGAGCGCCTCGGTAACCATCCAGATAATGCCATCCAGGCGCCCAGATAGACCCCAAGCAGTCGTGACATCGGCGCCAAACGAATTAACCGACACCTGGATCAACACGTTCGAGATCGAATAGGCAGCCGATTGAAAACCGAGTGGCAGACCACACGAGATCATACTCTTGCAAATACCGCGATCGATGCCGAGCCTAGACAGCGAAAGACGCCATGCACCCGGAGCGCGCATCATGCGCAACACGATCATCGTTGCATTGGAGCAAATGGTCAGCGCCACTGCGATGCCACAGCCCAGCGCCTCCATATGCAACACAGCGACAAAGATGATATCCAGCACCACGTTAACCAGGCAGCCAGAGGCAATGATCACGGCGGGCCCGCGTGTGTCGCCCACGGCACGCAGCAGTGCGGTTCCCATATTAAGCAGCAGTGCCGCAACCATCGCGGCAAAATAACAGCGAGCATAGGCCACGCCCTCGGCCAATAGTTCATGCGGCGTGTTCATAAGCACCAGCATGGGCTCAACGAACACTATGCCAAGAATCGAGAAAACGATACCGCCCACCAGCGCAAGCGTCATGGCCGTATGGACCGAACGGCTCAGACGCTCATCATCGTGCTGGCCAAAAAACTGACCCGTGATAACGGCACAACCAGCGCCAACGCCAACGCAAAAGCCAATGCAGAGCTCGGTGAGGACCATCGTGGCTTGAATGCCGCCCAGCGCGAGCTTGCCGCCAAACTGACCGACAATATAGGTACCGATAAGCGTGTAGGCCTGCTGAAAAAACGAACTAAAAAAGATGGGAACGCACAGCGAAAGCAGCTGCTGCCAAATAACACCCTGCGTTACATCGATAGCCGTAGATTTCTTAGCCACACGCCCTCCCCACACGCATACGTCAAACAACAAAACAGCAATTTAAAACCAAAGCCAAAACCAGCTTAGCACCGACTGGCGGCGACCGAAACACCCCGAATTAGAGCGCGGTGCGAAATATCTGCCTAGTGATACAAACCCGGCTGGTAGTGATACTCATTGCTCACGTGCGGGCACAGCTGCCAAAAGGCGACGGCGCTCGCCGCGGCCACGTTGAGCGAATCGACCCCGTGCGCCATCGGAATGCGCACGGCGCGGTCACAGCCCTCAATGGTCTTGGCTCCCAGGCCGGCACCCTCGGTACCCATAAAGATCGCCAGGCGATCAATCTCCTGCAGCACGGGATCGTCCAACGACACCGAATCATCCGTCAACGCCATGGCGGAACACGAAAAGCCGGCATCGTGCAGCGCCGCCAGCCCATCATGCGGCCATACGCGCGCCCCACTGCCAATACGCGTCCACGGCACCTGAAACACGGTGCCCATGCTCACGCGGGCCGAGCGACGATACAGCGGGTCACAGCACGTAGGACTCACCAAAATGCCATCGACGTTCAGCGCAGCCGCCGAGCGGAAAATCGCGCCGACGTTGGTGTGGTCGACAATGCCCTCGAGCACGCACACGCGCACCGGGCGCTCCCCCGCCGCCTCGACGACGCCGCCCAAGAACTCGGCTACCGGAATCTGACGCGGGCGACGGAACGCCGCGAGCGCACCGCGCGTCACGTTAAAGCCCGTCAGCTGCTCCATAAGCTCCATCGAGGCCACGAACACGGGAACCGGGCCCGCACCTTCGCGTACCGCTAGGCGCTCAAACAGCGGCATCATCTGGTCGAGCCAGCGTTCGCCCAAAAGAAAGCTCACCGGCTCGTATCCGGCGCGCACTGCACGCTCGATGACCTTGGCACTCTCGGCGATAAAAATGCCCTTCTGCGGCTCCAGCAGGCAGCGAAGCTCACGCTCGGTCAGTCGCACGTAGGCATCGAGCCGCTCGTCCTCGAGCGAATCGATTCGCAGCACCTCAACGGCATCAGTCATAGCAGCCTGCCCGCACCTTTCTTTACAGCAGATCTATACCAAACGAGGCGACGCTAAGCGCCGCCCCATGCATTCAAATAACCCGATGATACCGTTCACGCCAGACGATTTACGCCTCAACGCGACGATACGTCACGAACTCATAATCGAGACCCTCGTCACCCTCGCCCGCGGCAATCGTGGCAACACCGCCACGCCTCGCAATCTCCCACGCGGGATCGGCATCCAGATCGGGAAAGTACGTATCCACGTCATGCACGCAATGGTTATGCGTAACCTCGGCCTCGACGCAATACGGCAAGAACTGTCGATACACCTCGCCGCCGCCGATCACCCACGCAACGGGTTCATCGGCTACCGCGACGAGCGCTTCGTCAACGCCATGCACCACGTCGACGCCCTCGGCAGCAAAGCTCTCGTCGCGGGTGAGCACGATATTACGGCGATTCTTGAGAGGACGCCCGCCGGGAAAACTCAACAGCGTCTTGCGCCCCATAATGACCGGGCAACCCTTGGTGCATGCCACAAAATGACGCATGTCGGCACGGTTGGACACGACCATGTCGCCCTCGCACCCAATACCCCAGTCATCGCACACGGCGACAATGGCAGAAAGCTTACACGTCATGCGCGTCACCTACACCGCAATGGGGATGTTCTTGACCTGAGGGCCGTGCTCATAGCCCTCGACGATCAGGTCATCGGTCGTAAACGCATAGAAGTCATGCACATCGGGGTTGAGCGTTACCTTGGGTGCCGCAAACTGCGGACGCTCGATAAGCTCGCGGACGATATCGACATGACGGTCGTAAATGTGGGCATCGGCAATCACATGCAGCAGCTCACCGGGGATCATATCGACCGACTGCGCGACCATCATCAGCAAGATGGCGTACTGGCACACATTCCAGTTGTTCGCGGCCAAAATGTCCTGGCTGCGCTGGTTGAGAATCATGTTGAGTGTGGGCTTATCGTCCTGCGGGCGCTGCGTGACGTTATAGGTCACGCTGTAGGCGCACGGATACAGGTGCATCTCGGACAGGTCGCTAAACACATAGGTGTTCGTCATAATGCGGCGGCTGTACGGCGTGTGCTTAAGATCGTACAGCACGCGGTCCATCTGGTCGAAATCGCCCTCGGCATAATGGCTCTTCTGGCCAATCTGATACCCGTAGGCCTTGCCGATGGAGCCGGTCTCGTCGGCCCACTCGTCCCAAATATGGCTGTTGAGGTCATGGACGTTATTGGACTTCTTTTGATAGATCCACAGAATCTCGTCCATCGCAGACTTAAGCGCCGTGCGGCGCAGGGTAAGCGCGGGGAACTCCTCGCGCAGGTCGTAGCGCGCCGTGACGCCAAAGTTTTTAATGGTATAGGCAGGGGTGCCATCCTCCCACACCGGACGGACCTTTTGGCCCTCGGTGGTGGTGCCATGGTCCAGAATATCGCGGCACATGGTTACAAACTGTTGATCAGCCTTGCTCATTGACCCTCCTGTCAGTCGCCTACAAGCGAGATTCATTGTAGCCCAGGCGCACGCAGCCCCACAGCCCAAACATAAGCCCTCATTTTCTGACATATGCCAGAAATTCATTGCGCAAATCTGAACGTTCGCTATTCTATTGTTGACATATGTCAGATTTGGAGTGTGCATGGCAGGAAGACGCGAAAAACTGCGCCGCGTCGGGATCATCCCCGAATACCGCGGCTTTACCCCCGATGGCCTGGCCAGCGGTGATGCCATCGACATGACCGTCGACCAGCTTGAGGTGCTGCGCCTGTGCGACCTGGAGGGTCTCAACCAAGAGGCGGTCGCCCAGCAGATGGGCATCGCCCGCGCAACGGTGGCGGCCATTTGCAGCCGCGCGCATCGCAAGGTGGCCGATGCGCTGGTCAACGGACGGGCGCTCGTTATCGAGGGCGGCAATATCGCATACTCCCCCATCACCACGACAACGGCCGCATGGCCAGCAAAGGAGGTCGACACCATGAGGGTGGCAACGACGTACGACAACGGCAACATCTTTATGCACTTTGGCCGCAGCGAGCAGTTCAAAATCTACGACATCCAGGATGGCAAGGTGCTCAACGAGCAGGTCGTAGGCACCGGCGGCACCGGCCACGGCGCCTTGGCGGGCCTGCTTGCCAACGGTGGCGTTGACACGCTCATTTGCGGCGGTATCGGCGGCGGCGCTATCAACGCGCTTGCCCAAGCCGGCATCACGGTCTATGCGGGCGCCCAGGGCAGCTGCGATGCCTGCGTCGAGGCCCTCGTTGCCGGCACGCTCGCACAGAACGGCGAGGCCACCTGCGACTGCCATGGACATGATCACGAGCACATCCACGAGCATGGCGAGTCCTGCGGCTGCCACGGTCACCACGACCATGACGGGCACGAAGGCTGCGGCTGCCACTAGCGGCAAGCACCTCGTCGAGAACGCGCTTCCACGCGTGCGACAACCAGCGAACAAACGGCGAAGGCCGCCTGGAATACCATCCAGGCGGCCTTCGCCATACACGACTCAACTAGTCGTTACTTCTTGTTGCGCATCTGCGCTTCCATCTGGCGCAGCAGGTCCATATCGGACTTGGGGCCGCCCGTTCCCAGGCCGCCCATGCCGCCCAGCCCCATGGCATCCAGACCGGGAATATTGGGCATGCGCATCTTTTTGCCCTTCTTACCCTTCTTGCCCTTCTTGCCGCCGGCCTGCGCCTGATTGGCCATCGTGCGCATGCGGCCCATCATCTTGTTCATCTCGCCCCACTGCTTCATAAGGCTATTGACCTCGGTGGGGGTCACGCCGGCGCCCTTGGCAATGCGGGCACGGCGCTGACCGTTGATGATGGAGGGACGCAGGCGCTCCTCCTTGGTCATCGACATGATGATGGCCTCGTTCTTATCGAAGATGCCCTCATCCAGGTTGCCGCCCATCTGGTTGAGCGCACGCTGTCCGCCGGGGAGCATGCCCAGGATACCCTTCATGCCGCCCATCTTCTTGACGGCCTTCATCTGGTCGAGCATATCGTTCATGGTAAAGCCCTCGCGCAGCATGCGCTCGGCAGCCTCGAGCTGCTCGGCGTCGGCCGCCTCCTGGGCCTTCTCGATGATACCGACAACATCGCCCATGCCCAAGATTCGCTTGGCCATGCGATCGGGATAGAACGGCTCCAGCGAATCAGGCTTCTCGCCCATGCTCACGAACTTGATGGGCTTGCCGGTCACCTGACGCACCGAAAGTGCGCCACCGCCACGGGCATCGCCGTCGAGCTTGGAGATAATCACGCCATCAAAGTCGGTGCGATCGGCGAAGGTCGAGACGACGTTGACGATATCCTGGCCGGTCATGGCATCGACGACCATCAGCACCTGGTCGGGCTTGACAGCCTTCTTGATGTCGACGGCCTCCTGCATCATCTGCTCGTCGATCTGAAGACGACCGGCGGTATCGACAATGACCACGTCGCGCAGATGGTCGACGGCTTCCTGGATGGCACCCTTGGCAATGTCGACCGGGTGCGCGCCATCACCGCGGAAGACCGGCACGCCGATCTCGCCACCGAGCGTGGCCAGCTGGTCGGCAGCGGCGGGACGGTAGACGTCGCACGCGGCGAGCAGCGGCGAGCGGCCCTGCTTCTTGAGCAGGTAGGCCAGCTTTACGGCCGCCGTGGTCTTACCGGAGCCCTGCAGGCCCACGAGCATGATGACGTTGGGAATGCGGTTGCTAAAGACGAGCTTGCTCTCGGTTGAGCCGAGCATCTCGGTGAGCTCGTCGAGCACGATCTTGACGACGTTTTGCGCCGGCGACAGCGACTCCATGACCTCGGCGGTCATGCAGCGCTCCTTGGTCTTGGCGACGAACTCCTTGACGACCTTAAAGTTAACGTCGGCCTCGAGCAGCGCCATGCGGATGTCGCGCATGGCCGAAGTAATATCGGCCTCGGTCAGCTTGCCCTTGCCGCGCAGGCGGTCAAATGTGTCGTTGAGGCGATCGCTCAGGGAATCAAACACTAGTCACTCCTTAATTGGACTCGCCCACCAGGGCGCGGCAGAAATCTTTGGCATTGAACTCCTGCAGGTCATCGACCTGCTCGCCCACGCCCACGCGCAGGATCGGGAGCTTGAGTTTCTCGGCCACGGCCATGGCGATACCGCCCTTAGCCGTGCCGTCGAGCTTAGTCATGATAATACCGTCCAGGCCCAGCGCCTCGTTAAACTCGAGCGCCTGGTTCAGACCGTTTTGGCCCGTCGCGGCGTCGATCACAAGCACGACCGAAACCGGCATGGGACCGGAGGCCATATTGGCGGCGCGCTTACGGGTCACATTGACCACTTTGGCAAGCTCGCGCATGAGCTCAGGGCTCGTGTGCAGACGGCCGGCGGTATCGATAAGCACCAGGTCACTGCCGCGCTTATCGGCCTCGTCGAGCACGTCGTAGCAAACACTTGCCGGGTCGGAGCCGCGGTCGCGCTTGATGACGGGGACGCCGGCGCGCTGGCCCCACACATCGAGCTGCTCGATAGCGGCAGCACGGAAGGTATCGGCCGAACCGATCACGACGTTCTTGCCGCGGGCGGCCATGGCGCTCGCGATCTTACCGACCGTCGTGGTCTTGCCGGCACCGTTAATGCCCACAAACAGCACGCAGCTCGGCGTATCGGAGAACGGATCGCGCTCGATGGGCACAAAGTGCTGCTCAAGCTGCTCGGCCAGGGCACGGCGAAGCTGCGGAGCGGTCTTGAGGTTCTTCTTGGCCGCGGCATCGCGCAGGTCATCGGAGACCTTGATAGCGACCTCGGCGCCCATGTCACCCATGACGAGGGTATCCTCTAGGTCCTCCCAAAAATCCTCGTCGACCTCGCCGCCAAAGTAGAAGACCTCGTTGAGGGCCTCGCGACTGCGCTCAAGTCCGCGCGAGAGAGCGTCAAAGAATCCCATTATGCATTCACGACCTTTCCGGTTTCGCGATCGAGTTTTTGCGAGACGACGCGACTGACGCCGTCGGCTTGCATCGAGACGCCGTAGAGGACGTCAGCGTCCTCCATAGTACGGCGCTGATGCGAGATAACCAAGAGCTGCGTATCGGAACGCAACACGTCGAGTGCGCCGATAAGCTTGGACAGGTTGGCGTCATCGAGTGCCGCCTCGACCTCGTCCAGCACATAGAACGGCACCGTGCGCGTGCGGTACACAGCAAAGAGCAGGGCGAGCGCCGTCAGGCTCTTCTCGCCGCCCGACATGAGCATCATCTTGGTGATGCGCTTGCCGCGCGGCTGCGCCACGACCTCGATACCCGTCTCGGCAGGATGCTCGGGATCGGTCATCTCCAGATGAGCCTGACCGCCCGGGAAAAGCATGGCGAAGATCTCGCGGAAGTTCGCATCGACCTTCTCAAACGTCACCAGGAACGCCTTGCGCATCTTACGGTCGATAGCCACGGTGATCTTGGTGAGCGCCTTGCGCGCGCTCTCCAGATCGGCCAGCTGCTCCTCGATGTAATCGGCGCGGCGCTTGAGCTGCTCGTACTCCTCCATGGCAACTTGGTTAACGGGACCAAGGTTGTTGATCTGGCGCACAAGCTGGTTGAGTTCGCGCTCGGCGGCATCGCGGTCCGTGGGCGCCGGAAGCATGAGCGCTTCCTCGAGTACCGTGGTGCCATCGGCGGTAATGGCCTTAATGGCGGCCTCTACCTGCACCTCGAGCTTGCCACGCGCGACCTTGAACTCGTTTTGCGCGGCGGAGGCGGTATCGACTCGCTCCTTAGCGCGGGCAACCTCTGCCTTGGCATCCTCGATGGTCTTCTTGAGCGAAGCGGAGTCCGCCTCTTCCAGAGAGGCCTGGTCACGCAGGCGCGCTGCCCAATCCGACGCGCGTTCCAACAGGGCAGAATAGCGTTCGTGCATGGGGTCGACGCGCAGGCGCAGCAGCTCGAGCGAACGCGAAGCCTGGCGTGTTCCGCGGATACGACGGTCGATGCCCTCAAGACGATGCTCCAGGTCGGGCACGCGGCCCTTCAGCGAACGCAGGCGTTCGCTTGTCTGGGCTAGGCGAACCTTGGCGTCGGCGAGCTTGCCGGCAGCTTCGGAATCGTCACGGCGAACGCGGTCGAATTCGTCATTGGCCTCGGCAATCTGCAAGCCCAGATCGCTTGCCTGCGCACGGGCCTCGTCACGCGAACGGGTGAGCTCGTCAACGCGCGGGCGCGCAGCGCGAACGGCCTCGGAGGCCTGCTCACGGCGCTTGGAGATGCGCACGCGCTCGACCTCGGCATTGTTGGCGCTTTGCTCCAGGCGGCCGATCTCGGAGAGCAGCGAGCGGCGCTCGCCCTCAAGACGGGCGATCTCACCGGCGGCATCGCCCTCGGCGGCACGGGCCTCCTCGACGGCGGCGTTGGCCTCAACAACTTGGTCCGAAGCATGCTCAAAGATGGCAGCCAGATCGGGCTCCAGGCCCTCGAGCTCACGGATGCGGCGCTTGCGCTCCAAGGCACCCGAAGCCTCGCCGGCATCGAGCCCCACGCGCACCAGACCACCACAGCACACGCGGGCGCCATCGGGAGTCACATAGGTCACGCCGTCAACGACCGGCGCCGACAGCGCGGCAGCCAAGTCATCGACCACGTAATAGCCGCCGAGCAGCGCCTCGACGACGGGTCCGTAGCCTGCGCGCACGGACAGACGATCAACCAGGCGGGTACCGGCAGCGCCCTCAGCGGCGGTAGAGCCGCTCACGCCGCGCGCCACCAGCAGTGCCTCGCCCGAGGCCTTCTTCTGGTCCAGAGCCGCACGACCGGCACGCTCAAGCGTGGCGGCGTCATCAAACAGCAGCGCATCGATATCGCCGGCGAGCAATTGCTCAACCAGGCCCTCAAGCTCGCGCGGGGCTTCGAGCACGTCACCCAGGCGGCCCGAAACATCATCGCCCAGCGCACCCACCAGACGGCTCACGAGCGGCGAGCTGTCGGCCATGCGGGCATCGAGTTTCTTTTGGCTGGCAAGCTCCGAGCGCACCTCGGACAGCTTGTTGCGCGCCTCACTCTCACGATTACGCAAGTCCTTCAGGGCTGCACGGGCGACCTCGGTGGCCTCACGCGCATCGGCCTGGGCCTGGCGCGCTTCCTCAAGAGCGCCCTCAAGCTCCTCGGCGCGGTCGCGACGGCTCTCGAGCGAGGCCGTGACCTCCTCGAGCTGTTCATCGATCTGCTCCAGGCGCGAGGCATACATGTTGTCCTCGACCTCGGCATTGCTCAAGGAATCCTTCACCTTGGCGAGCTCGAGCGCGGCGTTATCGGCTACGCGCTGCACATCGCGTTGTTCGCGCGTAAGCTTCGAAATCTGATTGTCGAGCGCCACGCGCCGCTCGTGGAGCTCGGCGGCGGCAGGACCAGCGGCGTCAACGTCCTCCTGGGCCTGCATATGCGCACCGGTCACTTCCTCAAGCTGCGCACGCGCGTCCTCAAGCTCCTCGACCACGCGACGACGCTGATGCTCGGAGCTCGAAATCTGACCGCGCATGTCAGACAGGCGCAACACCATGTTGTGGCCCTTTTCTTCGAGCAGGCGCATGTCGGAGTTAATGCGGCCGACCACATCTTGCATATGGCGGCGTTGCTCGCCCAGGTCGCCCACAAACAGGCCCTTTTCCTCGAGCATGACCTGGAGCTTCTCGAGCTCGCGCTCCTTTTCGCCCAAGCGGTACTGCGCAAGCTCAAGCTCGGCCGCGCCCTCCTTGGAGCGGCTCTCCAGGTCGTTCCACTGCGACTGCAGCGAACGCAGCTCATCGACGGCCAGCATCTGCGTAAGCTCGTTCGCGCGCGAGGACAACTCTTTGTACTTGCGCGCACGATCGACCTGACGCTCCAGCGGTCGCAGCTGACGGGCGATTTCCTTATTGATGTCGCGGGCACGCGTCAGGTGCTCGTCCATCGACTTAATCTTTTTGAGCGCACGCTCCTTGCGGCGCTTGTGCTTGGAGATGCCGGCGGCCTCCTCGATGAGGGCGCGGCGCTCCTCGGGGCGGCTCTGCAAAATGGCGTCGAGCTTGCCCTGGCTGATGATGGAATGCGTATCCTTGCCCAGGCCCGAATCGTGCAGGATGTCCTGAATGTCCATCAGGCGGCACGGGCTCGAGTTGATGAGGTACTCGCTTTCGCCCGAGCGATACATACGACGGGTGATGGCGACCTCGTCAAAATCGACGGGCAGCATATGGTCCGAGTTATCGAGCACAAGCGTGACCTCGGCGACACCCACCGGCTTGCGCGCTGACGAGCCCGAGAAGATGACATCCTCCATGGCCTGGCCGCGCAACTGCTTGGCGCTCTGCTCGCCCAGGACCCACAGGATGGAGTCGGAGATGTTCGATTTTCCCGAGCCGTTGGGACCGACGATGACGGTCAGGCCCGGCTCAAACGTCATATGGGCGCGGTCGGCAAACGACTTGAACCCTTTGAGCGTGAGGGACTTGAGATACACGGTTCCTCGCTTACACGTGCTTCTTATTGAGAATCACGCCGTTGGTGGTGTAACCCATACGGTCGAGCGCCTCAAGCGCGGCGGCTCCCTCGGCTTCCTTCTTAGAGGAACCGGAACCGCGACCCTGGCGAATACCATCGATCAAAACCACAGCGGTAAAGGTGGGCGCATGCGCCGGGCCCTCGGAGCCAACGAGCTTGTACGCCGGAGGTTCGTGACCGTCGGCTTGCACGCACTCCTGCAAAAACGACTTGGGGTTCGCAGGATGCTCGGCACGCTCGGAAGCCAAATGCGGCTTAAGTGTACGGTGAATGAACTCCGCCGCCGCATCCCAGCCGGCATCCAGGTACAGCGCGCCCACGAGCGACTCATAGACGTTCTCGAGGGCCGAATGCAGGCCGCGCGCACCGGTACCGGTCTCGGAGGCACCAAAGATGATGATGTCGTCAATGCCCAGCTCGTGAGAAACCTCGGACAGCGTAGCGCCCGAGACAAGCGACACCTTCAGGCGCGTGAGCTTGCCCTCGTCAAACTCCGGATAGGACTCAAACAGGGAGCGTGCGACCACAGCGCCCAAAATGGAATCGCCCAAGAACTCAAGGCGCTCATAGCTGGCAGAAACCGGCTGGCCCTCGACTGCCGAGGGATGCGTAAGCGCCGCGCGCAGCAGCACCTTATTGTTGAACTCGTGGCCCAAGATTTCCTGGGCGCGCATAAGACGTTCAGACAAAGCCAAGACCTAGGCCTCCCTGGCGTTTTCGATGGCGTCGACGGCGTCGGCGACAGAGTTGAGCGAGAGCAGAGTCTCGTCATCGATCTCGAGGTTGAACTCGTCCTCGATAGCCGTAACCAGCTGCAGGCGCTCGAGCGAGTTGGCATCGAGGTCGTCAAAGGTGGTCTCCTCGCTAATTTCGGCAACATCGACGCCCAGAACGTCAGCAGCGACCTCGGCGATCTTGTCGAAGATTTCGGAGCGGTCCATAGCGCTTCCTCTCATAGTGCATGAATACCAAAAGAATGGTACCGCCCGGGCGGTACCAAGACACGGTTCTGATTCTACCCCACGACGTGCGCCGCGAAGCACATAACAGCGCCCTAACTCGCTCTTATAAAACGATACCGTCCATAGAGTTGGCGACATTCTCAACCAGCCCGGCGCGCACGGCTTCGGCCGCCGCGAGCGTACCGTTTTTGACAGCCTCGACTGAGGTGGCGCCATGGCCGATCAGGACCACGCCGCGCAGGCCCAGAAGAATCGCGCCGCCCTTGGCGTCGCCAGAGAGCTTGGCCTTAATCTCGCGCATCTGCTTTTTAATGAGCAGCGCGGCGATCTTGGTGCCGAGCGAGGCCATAAAGGCGCCCTTGAGCTCCTGCAGCAAAAACTTGGCAGCGCCCTCGGTAGCTTTGAGAGCGATATTACCCGACATGCCATCGGCAACGACGACATCGAAGTTACCTGAGGTGAGGTCGGTGCCCTCGCAGTTACCAACAAAGCCGGGAACGGCGGCCTTCATAGCATGGAAACAGGCCTTGGTAAAGTTGGAGCCCTTCTCATCCTCGGTGCCGTTGGCAAGCAGGCCCACGCGAGGATGCTCGATGCCCAGGACGACGCGGGCATAGGCGCTACCCATCTGGGCAAAACGCACCATGTCATCGACCTCCACATCGGGGTTGGCACCCATGTCGCACAGCACCGTCAGACCGCCGGCGCGATTGGGCAGCGCATTGGTCAGACAGGGGCGCACCGGCTGCTTCTTGCCTTCGGCCTGATACCTAAACGGCGTCACATAGGCGGTGGCGGCGGCGGTCATGGCACCGGTGGAGCCGGCGGAGAAGAACGCATCCGCGTTGCCCTTCTTAATGGCGCGGCAAGAAAGCACGATCGACGACTTACGCTTGGTCATCACGGCGCGAATGGGATCGTCATCCATGGCGATAACGTCGGGTGCCTCCAGGGCCTCGACGCGCGCATGGGAGGCGGCAAAGGGATTGACGATTTCGGCGGGGCCAGCTGCCAAGACCTCGATATCGGGATCGGCGGCAAGCGCAGCCTCGATACCATCGAGAACAACCTGAGGTTTCTCGTCTCCGCCCACAACGTCTACACAAACGCGAACGTTACTCATATAAATGCTCCTTATACAAAAATGGCCGACTCATTGAGCCGGCCATTGTGGTTCCATTTGGAACGGCATCGCATCCAGAGTATACCGTTACTCGGTAACGATAACCTCGCGGTCCTTGTAGAAACCGCAGCTGGGGCACACGTGATGCGGGAGCTTGACAGCACCGCAACGGGGGCACGTGGACTGAGCCGCAGCCGAGATCTTCATGTTGGCGGAACGACGGGTGTGAGTGCGGATACGACCCTGCTTTTGTTTAGGTACGGGCATAGTGACCTTCCTTATGAACTATCCAGTGTGGCGATTACGCGCAAGTAGCGATACTACCACAGTTTTACTCATCAAGCTTGAGATTCTTCAATGCTGCAAATGGATTTTCCGTGGCAGCGGCCCATTCTGCCTCTGCCTGGGCGGCGCAATCGCATTGCTCGACGTTGAGATTGCAACCGCATGTGGGGCACAGACCACGGCAATCGGGCTTGCAGAGCACCACAAACGGCGTGTCCATAACGACCGCGTCATTGATAGGCTCACCCAGATCAACGATACGGTCCTCACCCAGGAGCTCGTAGCCGTCCTCGTAGGCCTCGGGATCCTCGGGCTCCTCAAAGAGGTAGAACTCCTCGATCTCGCCGGCGATATCAAACGAGGCGGGCTCCAGGCAACGGTCGCACTCGCCGGTGGCGTGCGCGCGAACCATGCCCGTGAGCAAGACACCGGTACCGGCATTGGTAAAGACAACGTCGTAGTCGATGCCGTCCTGTAGCTGGTACTCCTTCTCGCCCACCGTGTAGGTGGCGACATCGACCTTACCGGTCAGCGGATACGAATCTCCAGGAAACTCGAGCTGCTCGGAAAGATCGACGGTAACGCTCGGGAACTCAGCCATTACCACTGACCATTCTGCTGGGCGGCACCCTCGTTGAGCTGCTGACGGCAACGGGTAACGGTGCCGGTCAGGCTCTTGAGGTTCTCCTCCAGGTGCGTAAAGACCTGCTCTGCGTAGTCCTCGGCAGCATAACGCGTCTCGCGCTCGTACTGCTGGGCACGATCGCGGATGTCGTCGGCCTGCTGCTGCGCAAGGCGGACGATCTCCTGCTCACCGGCAATGGTGAGGGCCTGCTGCTGAGCGTCGGCGATGATGGAATCGGCCTGAGCGGCGGCGGAAGCCATAAGCTCCTCGCGCTCCTTAAGGATACGGCGGGACTTCTGCCACTCCTCGGGATAGCTCATGCGGATCTCGTCGAGGATGTTGAAGAACACGTCGGCGTCGATGACCTTGAACTGAGCGTTCTTGCCGAAAGGCGGCTTGGCTTCCTCGATCAGCCCTTCGAGCTCATCGACCAAGCTGACGATCCTATCGCCAGGAAAATTCTCGCCCGGCATCCGGTCTCCTTTCATAGGTAACATATCATCGTGCTAGTTTACCACATGCCACCAGGCAATAAGAAACGTCACGAAAAGCGATGTTTGAGCGCTTCGACCACGTTGGACGGGACAAACGTCGATACGTCACTGCCGAGCGAGGCGATCTGGCGAACGACCGAGCTCGAGATATAGCCGTACTGCGGCGCACTCATGACAAAGATGGACTCCAGCTCACTATCCAGGCGATAGTTAAGGTCGGCCTGCTGCAGCTCATACTCAAAGTCGGTCATGGCGCGCAGACCCTTGACCACGGCCCCCGCCCCCTGCTCACGAGCGAAGTCGACCAAGAGGCCGGTAAAGGGCAGGACCTCGACGCCGTCGATATCACCGAGCGCCTCGCGGGCCAGCGCCACGCGCTCATCGAGCGTAAACGTGGTGCCCACACCGTTTTTACCCTGCGACTCGGCAACAGCGACGATCACGCTGGGAAAGATGCGTCGGGCGCGGCGGATCACATCGATATGGCCAAACGTGATGGGATCGAAGGTGCCCGGGACGATCACGCGGTTGATGGTGTCATTCATGGGCGTCCTCCTGAAACGTCGTGGCATCGTTGTTATCAGCATCGGTGACGGCACTATCGCCCTCACCGTCGTCATCGCCGACCCAACGAAGCAGGTCGACCGAGGTAATGCCGTAGCGCTTCTCACGTACAGTCTCAAAGCCTACCGGATGCGCGCCCGCATCGGCGGCGGCATGCTCAAACAGGGCAAAAGCGCCAGGTGCAAGCAGACCCTGCTGAGCCAGGTTCTGCAGCAGTTCCTCGACCGGCTCGGCACCAAAAGCATAGGGCGGGTCGAGCAGGACCAGATCAAAGGGGCCGCCCGGTACACGACCGCGCGAGGCACTCGCCAGCATGTCGCCCGTGACCACGCGCCAACGCGCACGGTCACGGCAGAGCGACTCGATATTCTTGGTAATGAGCCGCGCGGCGTTGCGATCGATCTCAAACGTCGTGAGCGAGCGGGCCCCACGAGAGAGCATCTCTAACCCTAAGGCACCGGAGCCGCCAAAGGCGTCCAGCACACGGACCTCGTCCAGATCGAAATCGAATGCCGACATGACCATAGATGCGCACGCCTCGCGCACGCGATCAGTCGTGGGGCGGGTGACATCGCGACCACGGGGCTCCTCGATCTTACGACCGCGCCATTCGCCGCCGATGATTCTCATCCTCCGCTGACCTCCTTAAAAATGTGTCGATATCGCATGACGACCGCATCGCGCAGGGGGCGCGTCGCCACGGAGTCAAGGGTGCAAGCATACCGCAAGAGCTCGACCGCGTCCAAATGGGCCCACTTGATCAGTTCCTCGTCGGCATCCAGGTCGACAAAGCGCAGAGTCACACCGCCATGCTGACGGTAGCCCAGGATTTCGCCCTCGTGACGCAGACGCAGGTCCATCTGGGCGAGCGTAAAGCCATCCGCGGTTTTTTCGAGCGATTGCAGGCGATCTTGTGCTGCCGACGCGCCGCCGTTGCCCTTAGAGTGCGTCATGACCAGGCACGTGCCCGACACACTGCCACGGCCCACGCGGCCGCGCAGCTGGTGCAGGGCAGCCAATCCAAAGCGCTCGCCGTTCTCGATGACCATGACGGTGGCGTTAGGCACGTCGACGCCCACCTCGACCACCGTAGTCGAGACGAGCACGTCAATCTCGCCACGCTTGAAGGCATCGATAACCTGGTCCTTCTCCCCCGCCGGCATGCGGCCGTGAAGGCGCTCGATGACAAGACCCGGCAACGCCAGACGCAGGCGATCGAGCTCGGTTGCCGTATCGTGCAGCGGCACGGGGACCGTCACGCGGCCCTCGTCGTCGCGGGCGATACCAGGTACGTCTTCCAGCTCATCGGCCGAATCACTCGGCTCCACAAGTGGGCAAATCACGTAGGCCTGCTGGCCCTTTGCATGCGCCTCGCGGATGGCGCCATAGGCGAGGTCGCGGCTCGACTCGGTGAGCACGCGTGTCGTCACGCCAGCGCCAGGGACGGGCCGATGGCGGATGATACTCGTGTCCAGATCGCCGTAGACCGAAAGCGCCAGCGTACGCGGGATTGGCGTTGCCGTCATAACGAGCAGATCGGCACCGGGGCCCTTCGCGCGTAGGGCGTTACGTTGGCCGACGCCAAACCGGTGCTGCTCGTCGATGACGACAAGCGACAGATGCTTGAACGCAACGTCATCCGAAAGCACCGCATGGGTGCCAAAGAGCACGTCAAGCTCGCCCGATTCCAGCTGTACATGGATGCGCTCGCGCTCTGCGGCCGGCGTGGCACCCGTCAGAAGCGCCCAGGACATGCCGGCCTGAGAGAGCAGAGGGCCGGTCTTATCGGCATATTGGCGCGCCAGCACGCCCGTGGGCGCCATAACACAGGCCTGCATGCCGCTATCGGCAGCCACAGCCAGCGCGCAGGCGGCAACGGCGGTCTTACCGGTACCGACATCGCCCAGCAGCAGGCGGTTCATCACACGCCCGCCATCGCACATATCGCGCAGGATATCTTGGAACGCGACCTCCTGCTCGTCGCTCAGCGAAAACGGCAGGGCTTGCTTGAGTGCGGCCAGGTGCTCGCCCGCGGTGTGGGCATAGGGCACCACATCGACTAGGCCGCCATCGTTGCGCAGGCGAAGCGCCAGCTGCAGGTACAGGCACTCCTCATAGGCCAAACGGCGGCGCGCAATGTCGCGCTCGGCCATACTCGAGGGAAAGTGAATCGAACGAAGCGCACGGGCACTGCTCATGAGCTTGCGCTTTGCGCGCAGTGGTGCCGGGATGGGATCGAAGGGATTGCCGACGAGCTCAAGAGCACCGCTCACGATGCGACGCATCCATGCCTGGCTCACGCCGTCACTTACGTAGTGGACCGGCAAAATGGTACCCGCAGCACGACCGTCCTCAAGCTTTTCAAAATGCGGCGAGGCCATCTGCTTAAAGCCGTAGGCAAACTCGACCTTGCCCATCACGGCCAGGCGGTCGCCCTGCTTAAGCTGCTGGGCAATCCAGGGCTGGCGGAAAAAGGCGACCTGCAGCACGCCCGTCTCGTCAACGAGTGAGACCTCGGTCACATGCATGCGCGGACGCGGCTGTTTTTGGACGATACGGTCGACCGTGGCGATGATGGTGCACACGGTACCGATGGGCGCCATCTCGATAGACCAAGAACGGGTAAAGTCCAGGTATCGATGAGGGATATGGAGAAGGAGGTCCCCCACCGTCCGAATTCCCAGACGGCGAAGGGCCTCCTCACGTTTACCCGAAACATATTTGAGTCGCGCGATATCCTCGTCGAGCGCATTGCTCTGGGCAAAGCGCTCCGAGACGCGCGGCACGGAGCACAGCTCGGACATGGGCAGATGCCTACTCGATCGAGAAGATCACAGGATAGAGCGGCTGCTCGCCACGATGGGCATCGATCTCCAAGTCGGGCTGAGCCTCCTCAATGGCGTCGACGATCTCCTGGAAGGCTTCATCGGACAGCTCCTCGCCGGCCAGAATCGTCAGCGCGTCACCCTCCTCTTCCTCCTGCATGCGGTTGATGCAATCGAGCGTGACCTGCTTCACATCGGAGCCGACCACGTCGATGGAGCCGGCAATGATACCCATAACGTCACCGGAGTGAATCGGAGAGCCGTCAGAGGCGCTGGAATCGCGCACGGCACGAGTGACCTCGCCATCGCGAACCTCGCTGATGGCGTCGACCATGGCGGCAACGGCGTCCTCGAGCTCGGAATCGGGCAGGACGGCGAACAGCGCGGAGAACGCCTGCGGGACGGTCTTGGTGGGAACGACGGCGACCTTCTTGTCGGTACAGGCAGAGGCTGCGGCCTCGGCAGCCATGCGGATGTTGCCGTTATTGGGCAGGATGATGACCGAGGTCGCGTTGACCTGGTCCACCGCGCCCAGCAGGTCGGCGGTCGAGGGATTCATAGTCTGGCCACCGGAGACGACCACGTCGACGCCAAGGGACTTGAGGATGTCGGCCTCGCCGGAACCGGCGGCAACGGCGACAAAGCCCAGCGCCTTGGCGGGCTCGGCGGCCTTTTCCTGATCCTCGTGGATCTTGGCGGTACGGTCGTGGGCCTCCATCTCCATGTTGTGGATAAAGACCTCATAGATCTGACCGAGCTGCAGCATGTGCTCGAGCACCAGGTTGGGGGTGTTGGAGTGCACATGGATCTTGTAGTCGGGATAGGCGCCCACGAGCAGCTCACAGTCGCCCATGGAGCCTAGGAACTTAAGGCACTCGTCCTCGTCAAACGGGGCGTCGGCCTTAAAGAGGAACTCGTTGCAGTAGCGGAACTCCGAGCCCTCCCAGTCGTCGTTAGCCTCGATCTCAACACGGCCAAGAGCGGCATCGCGGGCAGAGCCGGCGGAGTCAAACGTAGCGGAGAAATCCTCGACAACGGTGCTGCGACCAAGCGCGGCGGCAACAAAGTTCTCCAGGAAGATGGCAAAGCCGAAGGCGCCTGAGTCGACCACGCCGTTCTCCTTGAGAACGGGCAGCAGGTCGGGCGTGCGGGCGACAGACTGATAGGCCTCGACGACGATGGCGTCGAGCGCGTCCTCGGCCGAGAACTTCTTCTTCTCGCACTCGTCGGCCTTGGTCGAGACATCGCGCAGGACCGTGAGGATCGTGCCCTCGATGGGCTTACGAACGGCTTGGAAGGCGACCTTGACGGCACGACGGAAGGCAAAGGCGATATTGGCAGACGTAACGGGCTCGTCGGCAGAGACAAGGCCCTCGGCCACGCCACGCAGGATTTGCGAGGTGATGACGCCGGAGTTGCCGCGGGCGCCCATGAGGGAGCCGTGGGTGATGGCGCCGGCAATGGCCTCCATGTCGGCGTCGGCGGGAAGCGCAGAGAGCTCCTTGGTCACCGAGGCGAGCGTGAGCGACATGTTGGTGCCGGTGTCACCGTCGGGTACGGGGAAGACGTTGAGCTTATTGATCTCCTCGGCCTTGTCAGAAACGGCAGCCGCAGCGATCGGAAAACAGGTGCGAATGGTCTTTGCAATCATGAGTGGTGAAATCTCCGTGTTCGGATGCTAGTTCAGACGGCTCTTGAGCGCGTCGATGTGGATGCCGATCTTAAGGCTGGCAGGATCGATCTGGGCGATCTCCTGCAGAGTGAAGGCAACGGAGCTCGACAGATTGTGGCAGACGGACTTCATGTTGACGCCGTTCTCGAGCACGACGTGAAGATCGACCGTAAGGCCGTTCTCGTCGGCGGAGACAAGCACGCCCTTGCGGAGGCGCTGACCGGCAAGCAGGCGCACGCTCTCGGCGCCCTGGAGCTGCTCGGCCATACCGACGACGCCATAGCACGTCATCGCGGCATAACCGGCAATATCGGCAATAACGTCGTTCGAGACGCTCAGGCTGCCGTTAATGGTCTCAGACACAAGAATCTCCTTATCTGGTGCTCGCGGCACCATCTCGTGGGAGCAATCATTGCAATATTCTACAACGAGCGCGCCATGTTGAGGTGGTAGGTCGCGGGATTACATCCTCGACACGAAATGTTGATACGGTAACGTTCGCGAACGGCGATCGCGGCATGAAAAAACCCGCCGCATAAGCGACGGGTCTTACAACCTGGCTCCCCGGGTAGGACTCGAACCTACAACAGCGCGGTTAACAGCCGCGTGCTCTACCATTGAGCTACCGAGGAATTTAAAAGCCCAACGGAAAAGGCTGAAAAAATTCTGGCTCCCCGGGTAGGACTCGAACCTACAACAGCGCGGTTAACAGCCGCGTGCTCTACCATTGAGCTACCGAGGAATAGGTGCGTGCTCTCAAGCAACGAAGTTTATTATACGGACGAATCAGCTCAGGGCAAGAACTTTTTTGATAAATTTCCGACCTAGTCGTTGGCCCTTGATTATCGACTTCATCCGAACACCTCCCACATTCATCCGCACATGTGCGGATGAATGTGGGAA
>UQHR01000005.1 GCA_900540905.1 uncultured Collinsella sp.
TCCACGATCTACGGGGTCGTGGACGTCATCGCCCTGCAGGCCCTGCCGCAGCACACGGTGTAGTTGACCTGGCCGGCCGGGGCGGCAGCCGGACACTTTCTCTCGGAAACTGGGCTTCGCGAAGTTTTCCGAGAGAAAGGACCGCCTCCCGCCCCGGCCTGCGGTGACTCGGTAGCACCGTGTGCTGCCGAAGGGGCTTTGAGCGATGACTAGGGCTGATAAACTGGTAGCCGCTGAGCGCCATGGGGTCCTCGCGCTGGGAGTAGGTGTGGATGAGGGCAGACGAGACAGCGTAGGAGACAGCGGCAATAAGGATGAAGCCCTCGCCTGTGAGCGTGACGGCGCCGCCGCTATCGCCACCGGTGAGGTTGACGATAACGACTCCGGCAAAACCTATAGCGCAGCCGAGGACTTGGCGCGCAGTGAGCCGTTCTTGCCGGAACACGAGCGCTGCCATCAACACGCAGAGAAACGTGTTCATAGCGTTGACGATTGAGCCGCGCACACCCGAAGCGTTTGAAACGCCGATATAAAAGAAGGCGTACTGCACGATAGTTTGGGCAAGCGAGAGTCTGATAACGAGTGGCCATCCCGTGCGTGAGACGCGAGGCAAGCGACGTCTTGTTATGACTGCAGCGGCAAGTGCGATAGCGCCGGCAAGCATAAAGCGCACGCCAGCGAAGAGAAACTCCGATGGTACGTCGCCGTTTTGGATGCCGAGAAGCTCGTAGCCGATCTTGATGCAGGGGATCGCACTGCCCCAGAGCGCGCAGCAGATGAGGGCGAGCGCAGCTACGCACCATGTGCGCGTGAGAGGGTGGCGCGCGGAGTCGGCGTAAACATCGCAAGAGCTGGCGTCGAGTGCGGATGAGGGTTTGGACATACATCTCCCAAACGAGGCGAAGCAGAAAACGCCTCTATGGTACGCGCAATTTTGTGTCCGCACGCGTTGATAACATAGAACGCGTCATGGAACACAAGTTCGTAAGAAGAGGAGGACGCCATGATGTCAGAGATTACGGGCTATCGTGAGGAAGTTCAGACCATCAAGACGGCGATATTGCGTGCGCAGTATGCTGCGGCGAAGAGCGCCAACGCTCAGCAGCTGCAGCTCTATTTCGCCGTGGGAGGCTACGTCTCCGCCAACACGCGCAATGGCACGTGGGGAACCAACGCGCTCAAAACCATCAGCGAACAATTGCGGAAGGAGCTGCCAGGACTCAGGGGCTTCTCCACAACAAGTCTCAAATATATGCGAATCTTCTTTGAAGCTTGGTCTGCTCCGGGCGATGAACAGGCGTTTCTCGATTCGTCACTCGTGAGTGACGAATCTTCAGACGGTGGCCTTCTGCAAATTCGTCACTTGCAAGTGCCGAATTCAAACGCATGTTCTCTCGATGATTTTTTAGCGATTGGGTTTACCCATCATCGGTATATCCTTGCAGGTGCTAAGACCCTTGACGAGCGGCTCTTCTACATTCACAAGTGCGCATTTGAGCACTTAAGTGTGGAGGCGCTCAAACGCTCGCTGAAGGCGGACGACTTTCATCATCAAGGAGAGGTCTCCAACAACTTCCTCTCAACGCTGCCAAAGGGTCAGCAGGCGCTGCGCGCTATCGCCACGTTCAAGGACGAGTATCTGCTCGACTTTATCAATGTTGAGGAACTCGGGGTGCGCGATGCGGAGGATGTCGACGAGCGCGTGTTAGAGCAAGGCATCGTGCAGAATATCAAGCAGTTCATCATGACGTTCGGTCGAGCCTTCGCGTTTGTGGGAAACCAGTACCATCTCGACGCCTTTGGCATCGATCAGTACATCGACCTCCTGTTCTTCAACCGCGACCTCAACTGTTTAGTTGCAGTCGAGCTCAAGAGCGGCCCCTTCAAGCCGGCCTATCTCGGCCAGCTCTCTGGCTATCTACGCATCCTGGACGACTTTGAGCGTCGCGAGCACGAGAATCCCTCCATAGGCCTTGTGCTTTGCAAAGGCATGGACAAGGGATTTGTTGACTATGTGATCCAAGACTTCACAAAACCCATGGGTGTGGCCACCTATAAGACGTCGAAGGATATGCCACGAGAGTTGCTCGATGCTCTGCCGCCCATCGATGACTTACGGATGTTGCTGGAGAGGTCTGATGGGTAGCGGTAGGAATTGTTCGGTGTTAGAAGCTTATTTCGCTTATGGCCTTGAGCTTTGCCGATGAGCATGGGGTGGGGAACGTATCAAGGCAGAGTTTGTCATGCAATGAGTATGACAAACTCTGCCTGGAGGAGAGGATACTTCCATGGCAATTGTCCACCGCAATGCTCTCAAGCATGGTTTGTCTGAGAGGGAGGTTCTAGATAATGACTGAGTACAAACTAGCTGATGGATCGGTCCTGACAGACGAAGATATCGAGCGCGAGAGCGTAGAGTTTGAGCAAGAGACTTGGACGGGTCGTCTTGAGCGCATCCATGTCAGGCCTGGCGTTGTTGCTGATGAGCCGCTTGTTGCAGTTACCGTGCGCTTTCCGGCATCCATGGTGGTGGCAATCGACCGAAAGACGGGGGATCGATCCGATTTTATTCGGCGGGCCGTTTTCCCTGCGCTGTAGTAACGTTGCGTCTCCTAAATCGACCTTGGTTTCGTCGAGGAGGTAGATCTTGAGGATGAGGTGTCCTGCTTCGGTGAACCCGTTCTCGAAGACGGGCAGCACGCGCGACACGGACTACCGCGACCTCTTGACCTTCCGCGACGGGGAGTAGCGGCTTGGCGGTGTGCGGCGCCGGCACGTGACGGTGGCGGGCATGAGGCTTGGCCTTCGCGACGGCATGTTCTTTAGAGTTTGCGGTGCATGATGGCACGGCCGTTTTCAAATCGTGAAACATTGCCCGGGAATGAGTAACAGGCTTTGGTTCGTACATCCGTTATAACGGGAGTTGCAAGAAGTGACATCCGTGACGAGAGGTTGAACTCATGACTCAGCACCGGTTTCCCGAAGGTTTCCTCTGGGGTGCTTCCACCAGCGCTTTTCAGGTTGAGGGTGGGTATGATGAAGGAGGCAAGGGTCCGGCAACCACCGATTGCGGCCCGGGGCGTCCCGGCATCGCCGATAACAAGATCGCCTCGGACCACTATCATCACTGGCGTGAGGATGTCGACCTCATGGCCGAGCTCGGCATCAAGGTCTACCGGATGGGTTTCGCTTGGAGCCGCATCATGCCCGATGCCTCGGGGGATCCCAATCCTGAGGGCTTGGCGTTTTATGACCAGCTGATTGACTACCTGCTGGAGCGAGGGATCGAGCCCTTGGTCACCCTGTATCACTTCGAATGTCCGAGTGCGTTGGTCGAGGCCTTCGGCGGCTGGAAGAGCCGTAAGATGATCGACTTCTATGTGCGCTATGCCGAAATCTGCTTCACGCACTTCAAGGGGCGCGTCAAGCGCTGGGTTACCGTGAATGAACAGCTAATTGCGACCTCCGCGCCCAGCAACACGGGTGACACCGAAACCGATCCGCGCCAACGGCAGAAGAACGCCTACCAGATGAGCTATCATGTCGCTCTTGCCGAGCATCGCGCCATCGCGTGCCTGCGACAGATCGACCCCGATGCGCAGATCGGCCCCGTTGTCGCCATGCAGGTGGTCAACCCGCGGACGAGCGCTTCGGCGGATGTGCTTGCGGCCATGAACGCCGAGGAGATGATGCAGAACTACCTGCTCGACCTGAGTGTGCGCGGCGACATCTCGCCTTATGCGCGCTATTACCTGGAGCGCGAAGGTTTCTACCCTGTTGTTGAGTGCGGGGACCACGACATCCTGGTCGCGACGAGGCCCGATTTTCTTGGGGTGAACTACTATTTCAGCAATTGTGCGCATGAGCGCACGGAGCCCATCCGCTTCGACCGGTTCCCTCCGTGGTCGGGCGGGGATTTCGAACTCTGCGATAACCCTGCGATCGCGCCGACCGAGTGGATGTCGAACGGCATCGACCCCCTTGGGCTTCGCGTGGGCATGCGCAAGCTCTACGATCGCTACCAGCTTCCGATGATCGTCACGGAGAACGGCATGGCGCTTTCCGAGTCACTTGACGAGGAGAACAGGGTGCATGATGCCGTGCGCATCGAATACCTTTCACGACATTTGGGCGAGGTCGAGGAGCTCATTCGCGAAGGCTATCCCGTCTTCGGCTACTGCGTTTGGAGCCTCATGGATCTATGCTCAAGTCATCAGGGGTTCACTAAGCGCTACGGCCTTCTGTATGTCGATCGCACGGAAACCGATGCGAAGCAATGCGCTCGTTTCAGGAAGGACAGCTTCTTCTGGTATCAGGACGTGATTAGAGAAAACGGCTTGCCCTGCTGAGCGTCGGTGGTCCGACGAGATTACTCGCCAGTACCGGAATCGGCTCCATAACGCCTCAGGTATTCCATGACTATCAAGTCGATGGCGGCAAGCGCACCGAACTTGCCCGTGTCGATGTTGTTGGTCACTCCGCAGCTCAGTATGCAGGAGGCATGGTTCCAGTAGGCGCTTGAGGTGTTTTGTGTGATGGCGAGAAGACGACAGCCGGAGGCGGCGAGTGCGTTGACGATTTCTGGATAACGAATGGGGTATGTTCCCCCTATGCTGCAAATGATGGCGAGGCTGGATTTGGTGAGCGATTGCGCGCAGGCGAGCTGCGATGAATAATCGAGGTAAAGCTCGATGGGGCGGTTCATGATGGTGAGCCTGCTTTGGAAGTAGCGGCCCACGTCCCAGAGGAAGTGGTGGGAGAAGAACGCGACATGCCCGCTGTCGTGCAAATCATCGACAATAGCGGGCAGTTTCGCGATGTTTGCCGCCGAGATGGTCGTTTCGATATTGAGCAGGATCGCCTCCCGGTAGGATGCCAGAGCGCCTTCCGTGTCGTTTGACAGCTGTTCTACAAAGGCATGTGGAAACAACCCGGTTTTGAGGACGTCATGTTCAAGCTGGTTGCGCAGGTCCTTGAAATCAGCGAAACCCATAAACCGGCAGAATCGCGACACTGAAGCCTTCGAGACGAAGCACATGTCGGCGATTTCTCCAATCGAGAGCTCGCTCAGCTTGCTGTAGTTTTTCACCAGCGTGGTCGCTATCTCGTAGTTGGTGTCGTGCTGCATTGCGGTGTCGATGTAGTCAAGCAACCGTTCGGCAACCGATCCCATCGAGATGGATTTTTCCATGATGGCTGTCCCCTTTATGCTCAGTGGCCCGAATAAGAGGGCCTCATTTGACCAAACTATAGCTCAAACATGCCGGTATTCCTGCGGAGTTTCACGTTATGAAACTCGCGTAGCCATCTCGCAACCTTGTGGCACAGCATGTAACCGATTTTGGATATAGCCGGCGTCATACTTAATGCAAGAAGAGACGACGAAGCTTGCCGCCCCGCCGGAACACGGCATCGGCTCTACACAGGGCATCGCTTCGTTGCTTTGCCGCTCGACGAGATATCGGTTGAGGAGGATCGGATGAAGCGGTTATTGCTGCGCGCCGACGATTTAGGTTACAGCGACGGTGTTAATTGCGGGATAGCGGCCGCGGTCCAAGCGGGGCTCATTCGCTCGGTGGGCGTCATGACCAACATGCCGCTTGCAGAAAGCGGTTTGGCGCGCCTGCAAATCAAGGATCTCTGCTTGGGTCAGCACACCAATATCTGCACGGGTAGGCCCCTCAGCGATTCCTCGCTCATCTCGAGCATCGTTGACGATGATGGCAATTTCAAGCGGAGCTCAGCATATCGCGCCGCCGCGCGGGCTGGGGAGGACTTCGTGGTGCTTGATGAGGTCATTATCGAAATCGAGGCGCAGTATCGGCGATTCCTTGAGCTCGTCGGGCGTGAGCCCGATTACTTCGAGGGACATGCGGTCGCAAGCCCCATGTTCTTCCGCGGCCTTGAGATCGTTGCCGAGCGTCACGGCCTGCCCTATTTCGCGATGGGTACTCCGGGCGAGCCAGTCACCTTTCGCTCGACGCCGGTGCTTTCCTATGTTCCCAAGGATTTCTCGTCATATGAAGCGGATCCCTTTGCGGCGCTTCGAGAGGCGCTTGAAACGACACCGGAAGGGATATGCCGTCTCATGGTGTTTCACCCAGGTTATATCGACGCGTACTTGCGAGATAACTCGACCATGCTCGAGGCCCGCATCCGGGAAGCCGCGATGCTTGTCGACCCTGATGTCGCCGCATGGCTTGCAGAGCAGGACGTGGGGCTCGTGACGTACGCGGACCTGACGTAAGCGTCCGCTGGGGCAATCTCGCCAATTCACGCTGAATGGCGTACTGCCTGAAGCACGTCGTTGTGATTTTGAAGAGAGGTGGATGCGCTATCTAGAGGGGAAGATGCCGCACGCGGGCATCGATAGAGTTCACTGCAAAGATTGGAGCTGAAACATGGCGGTATTCGACAAGATCCAAAACATAATGGATAAGACAATCGCACCTGTGGCAAGCAAGGTTGCTGACAGCAAGATGCTCGACGCCCTCATGGGCGGCATGATGTGCACGCTGCCCATGACCCTTGGCGTCTCGGTTATCGCGATTCTCATCAACTTCCCCATTCCGGGGTTCTCCGATTGGGTGGTTTCGAGCGGTCTCATGGCGACCGGCAACTCCATCCTCACCGTTACCATGAACATGATGGGTATATACATCTCCTTCTTCATCGGTTTGAGGTGGGGTAAGGTATGCGGCCTTAGCGGTTATACCGGTGGCATCGTGAGCGGCGCGGTGTTTTTGGCATTCATGCCGCAGCAATCGTTCGAGGATATTCCCATGGCGAGTTTCATCAACACGTCGTACATGGGATCGAACGGCATCTTCGTCGCCATTCTGCTTGGCCTGATCGTGCCGAAGGTGACAGCCATTTTGATGAGCAAGCTTGAAATCAAGCTCCCCGATATGGTTCCGCCCATGGTTGCAGACTCGCTGTCGCCGATGTTTGCCGCCATCGTGCTATTCACTGCGGTGTGGTTCGCCAAGTGGGGTCTTTCTTTCACCCCGTGGGGCAACCTGTTCGATATGATCAACACCTTGATCGGCACGCCGGTCACGATGGTCGGTGCCTCTCCTTTGGCCTATATCATCGTGTGCTCGCTGCAGTCGATCTTCTGGTTCTTCGGTGTCCACCCCAACGTGATGCTCAACTTCTACGCTCCGGTAATCATGGCTTGCAGCGCTGCTAACACCGAGGCCATCATCGCGGGCGAGGCACTGCCCTATGGCGCTTGGGCCGTCGTCGCGCTCGGCACCGCCATCGGTGGCCAGGCTAACGCCCTGGGCATCAGCATCTCGCTGCTCTTCACCAAGTCCGAGCGCTTCAAGGCGATTCGCGGCATCGCGCTTGTTCCGTCGCTTTTCAATATCTCCGAGCCGCTCATGTTCGGTCTGCCGGTCGTGCTGAATCCCACGTACTTCATCCCGTTCGTGCTGAACATCCCGGTCTGCGCCATCGTGGTCCAGGCGCTTTACGCCCTCGGTCTTGGGGCTGCGTTCAATCCCACGATTCAGCTTCCCTGGGTGCTTCCCCAGCCGGTCATCGCATTCATGCAGGGCGGCATCGGGTGCCTGGTGATCTCGGTTGCGGTTTTGGCGGTGTCGGTGCTCATGTATACCCCCTTCACCCTTATGGCTGATCGCCAGGCGTTGCGAGAGGAGCAGGCCGCTCTCGAGGAATCGGCCGCATAGGGATTTTCATATTCACACCATCATTTTCCATGAGGTTGGGAGCGTAGGATGAAACATATCGTACTTATGTGCGCCGCGGGCGCTTCGACGAGCATGCTGGTACAGCGCATGCAACAGGCGGCTGAAAAAGACGGTTTCGTGTGCACCATCGAGGCGCACCCTGTCAACCAAGCGGCGGAATATGCGGATAGCGACGTTATCCTGCTGGGACCGCAGGTTCGCTTTGAACTCAACAAGGTGAAGAATCAAGTGAACTGTCCGGTGGAGCCGATTGATATGACAGCGTATGGGACAATGAACGGCGAGGCCGTGCTCAAACAGGCTCGAAAGTTGCTGGGGGCATAGCCATGTCAGAGATCAAACAAGAAGCGATCGATCAGTTTGAAATGACGTGCTTCTCTATCGTCGCTCAGGTGGGGAGCGCGCGCAGCTGCTACCTCGAAGCGATAACCTGTGCCGAGAATGGTGATTTTGAGGCCGCCCGGAAACTTATCGACGAGGGCAACGTGGTGTTCAACGCAGGCCACGACGCTCACATGAAACTGCTTCAGCAAGAGGCCAGCGGCGAGGAGCTGCCGTTTCGCATCATCTTGCTGCATGCGGAGGATCAGCTCATGAGCGCTGAGGGCTTCCGTATCCTTGCCGAGCGCTTCATCACGGTCTATCAACGCATGGGTGCAAGCGCCTAACTGATTATCTGACGGGAAGCCGGGACTGCCATGCAGCCCGTCTTCCCGTTTCATGAAGATGTTTTCACGATCGAGGAGGTACCCAATGGCATTTCCGGAAGGTTTCCTGTGGGGTGGCGCCACCGCCGCCAACCAGTATGAGGGCGGCTGGGAAGAGGGCGGCAAAGGACCGAACACCTCGGACGCCATGACCAGCGGTAGCCATACGGTGTCACGGCAGATAACGTGGCGTAATACCGCGACAGGGGAAACCGGCGCGCTTCCCGTGTATGCGGTTTGCGAGGAGGGACTTCCTGAAGGGCTGGAGGTGGCGGTGGTTGATGGCTACTACTATCCCAGCCACACGGCCACCGACTTCTACCACCACTACGCCGAGGACATCGCCCTCATGGGCGAGATGGGCTTCAAGTGCTTCCGCCTGTCCATGAACTGGGCGCGCATCTTCCCCACGGGCGAGGAGGCTGAGCCCAACACCGAGGGTCTAGCGTTCTACGACGCCGTGTTTGACGAGTGCGCTAAGTACGGCATCGAACCGCTCGTGACGCTCTCGCACTACGAGACCCCGCTCGCGCTCGTGAACAAGTACGGCGGTTGGAAGAGCCGCGAGCTCATCGACCTGTTCGTGCGCTACGCCACCTGCGTCATGAAGCACTATCAGGGCAAGGTGAAGTACTGGCTCACCTTCAACGAGATCAACATGATGAGCATGGGGAGCTTCATGGCGGGCGGGCTTACGGATGGGAGCCCCCATGCGAAGGCCCAGGCGGCGCACAACCAGTTCGTGGCGTCTGCCCTTACGGTTCGGTCGGCGCACCAAATCTCCCCTAAGATCATGGTGGGTCAGATGCTCGCGTACAACCCCATCTACTCCTATTCCGCCGACCCCGCCGATCATCTGCTCGCCATGGAACGCGAGCGTGACGCGCTGTGGTATGCCGACGTGCAGGTGGGCGGCCACTATCCCGCCTATCGCTTGAGGGAGATGGAGCGCGCGGGCATCAAGCTGGAAATGGGCGAGAACGACCTCGAGCTTCTCGCAACCTATCCGGCAGATTTCCTGTCGTTCTCGTGCTACGGAGGCTCGACGGTATCGTTGCGCCAGAAGGAGCTCGAGGTCGCGTCCGGCAATCTCGCTTTCGGCATGGTGAAAAACCCCTACCTCGAGACCAACGCCTGGGGCTGGGCGACCGATCCGTACTGCCTGCGCATCGCCTTGAACGAGCTCTACGACCGCTATCACAAGCCGCTTTGGATCGTGGAGAACGGTATCGGCTGGAGCGACGAGGTGAAGGCCGACGGCTCCATCCATGACGGCTACCGCATCGACTACCTGCGCAAGAACATCCAGAGCATGGAGGATGCCGTGGAACTCGACGGCGTGGACCTCATGGGCTACACCATGTGGGGCTGCATCGACCTGGTCAGCGCCGGCACGGGCGAGATGCGCAAGCGCTACGGCTTCGTCTACGTCGACCGCGACGACGAGGGCAAGGGCACGCTCGCGCGCAGCCGCAAGGACAGCTTCTATTGGTACAAGAAGGTCATCGAGAGCAACGGCGAGGACCTGGACTAACCCTATGGGACAGGGGATAAGATTATGGACTGCTATTTCGGTATAGATGCGGGCGGCACTCAGGTGAAATGGGCGGTGGTGAACGCCGACTACCACATTGAGGAGCACGGAAGTATCCCAACATGCACCTCGCCCGCCGACCAGGTTATCGAAACGTTCCGCTCGGTGATCGAGCCCCATCGCGCCCGGGTGAGGGGTGTGGGAATAAGTATGCCCGGAGTCTTTTCCGAAGGCGATTCCGATGGCGTGGTTGGGGGAGGCGGCGCCCTTCACTGTTTGGACGGATATCCGCTCGGTCGCATCTTGCGCGAGAGCACGGGGCTTCCCGTAACCATCGAGAACGATGCGATGTGCGCGGCACTGGGAGAATATGCCGTCGGCGCGCTGAAGGGGGTCTCCCTGGGGTTGATGGTGGTGATCGGTACGGGTCTCGGCGGTGCCATCGTTGTTGACGGTCACATCTTGCGAGGCGCGCACAATCTCGCCGGCACCGTGTGCTTTGTGAGCAACGATGTGCGCAAGCCCGTGACCTTTGGGTCGGTGTACGGTGATGTCACCAGCTGGCGGGCGCTCCGAGACCAGGTGTGTGCGGCGAAGGGGATTGATCCGACCGATGATATCGACGGATATCGGATTTTCTCTTGGATTGAAGAGGGGGATGAGGACGCTCGTCGCGGTCTGGATGCATACGCGTTGGTTTTCGACAACATGCTGATGGGGTTGCAGTCGGTCATCGACCCTGAGGTCATCGTGGTCGGCGGCGGAATCAGCGCCCGTCCCGAGCTATTTGAGGCATTTGAGCGCATGATGGATCAGGCTCACGTTCTTCCCATCATACCGAGGCCCTGCATCAAGCCAGCACAGAACGGCAACGATGCCAATTTGCTTGGCGCTGTGCGCACGCTGCGCCGCTCGCTTGGCGAGTGCGATTGATTGGCGGCTGGTGGCCCGACTCGCGGCCTCCTGTCCTAAAAAAAGAGTATGGGCTCCTTCGTTCATTCGAACGAAGGAGCCCACGTTTTGTAAGGGGCCTCCTGGCGAATTTTCATTCGCCAGGAGGCCTTTTGCTGTTGATCGAGAATGTCGCTGGACAGTTAGTTCAGATACGTATTTTTCAGAGGGTGTGTAAAGGCCGACCTGAGCCCGATTGGGCTGAATTTGACTTTCTGAACCGGTGGAGACGCTCATATAAGGGGGAGAAAGGTTGTCATGGGGCTCAAAGTGACTTCAAACCACTCTATTAGCGCCAAGAAGCACGGCCAAAAAAACGTATCTGAACTAACTGTCCACAACCCTCCGCAAACCTTTCATTCCAACCCAAATCAGCCAACGTACGTCACAGCAATCCCCGGTAGGTCGAGGGGTGCTTTGCGGGCGGGACAGGCTTTATCTGAACGACTTTGCAAAGCAACCGGAGTGAAGATAAAGCCTGTCCCGCCCGCAAAGCACCACGCAGACCGCAGGGACGGGAGCAGCTATACTACTCTCAGTAGTTAAGGGTCGCGGATTCGCCGCGTCACCGCTCTCAACAGGAGGTCTTTGTTTATGGCAGATCAGAAGCCGGTTGTCGGGATCATCATGGGCTCCAAGTCCGATCTGGGCGTTATGGAAGGTTGCACCGCCGAGCTCGAGGCGCTGGGTGTGCCCTATGAGCTCGTCATTGCGAGCGCGCACCGCACGCCGGCGAAGGTCCACGAGTGGGCTTCGACTGCTGCCGATCGCGGCATCAAGGTGATTATTGCTGCCGCTGGCAAGGCTGCTCACCTGGGCGGTGTCGTGGCTGCGTTTACCCCGCTGCCGGTTATCGGTGTGCCCATGAAGACGAGTGACCTGGGCGGCATGGACTCGCTGCTGTCGATGGTGCAGATGCCCTCGGGCGTGCCCGTGGCCTGCGTCGCCATCAACGGCGCCAAGAATGCCGCCATCTACGCCACGCAGATCCTGGGCGCCTGCGACCCCGAGTATCGCAAGGTTATCGAGAAGATGAAGCAGGAGATGGCTGACGCCTAGCCGCTCTGCCGTTTCACCGCAGTATAAGGAGAGCCATGTCCGACTATCAGGGAAAACGTTTTTCGGCTTCGCAGATTCCCGATCCGTCGAAGCCGGGTGCTGCCCATGCGGCGCAGCAGGGTCGGACATCCTCTCCTCAGCAGCCGCGTGCACCGCGCCCCGTGACACCGGCGAAGCATTGCCGCCCGGATACGCCGGCTGCGTATCGCCCCTCGTCATACAGCACGGCCAAGAAGCCGCCCCGGTCTTCATCGCACGCCGCGCCGTCGGATTACGCCGAGCCGCCACGCAAGAAGCGCCGCTCCGTCATCCCCATCCTGCTCATCATCATCGGCATCGGCTTGATTGTTGCCGCCGCTGCCATCTTTATCAATGCGCAGATTGGCTACAAGCAGGCGAGCGAGTCGTATCAAAAGATCGAAAAGCAATATGTGAGCGACAAGGACGCCAGCGGCGTGCCGATTATCGACTTCGATGCGCTTGCTCAGACAAACCCCGAGATTGTGGGTTGGATTTATGTGCCGGGAACCAACATCAACTATCCCGTGGTGCAGACCAACAACAACTCCAAATACCTCAACACGCTGTTTGACGGTACATCTAATGCGTCCGGCGCTATCTTCTTGGATAGTGATGATACCGCGCCGGGAATGGTTGACCAGCAGACCACGATCTACGGCCACCATATGAACGACGGGTCGATGTTCAACGTGATTTCGGACACCACCGACCAGGCGACGTTCGATAGCATCGAGTTTGTGTATTACATCACACGGGATGCTACGTATAAGCTGCGACCACTGGCGACCAAAGTTGTCGAGGACACGTATGCCAAGGCTCGCACGCCCAATTTTGAGGGCGATGACGGGCTCAAGAACTATCTGTCCGAGATGCTCGACGGTGCCTCTGCCGTGGCGAGCGATGCCACCGATCGTGCCGCTTCGGCAACCAAGGTCGTAACGCTTGTTACCTGTCGTTCGTTATCGCTGAGCAACACGCGTGCCGTCATGGTGCTCACGTCGGTCGAGGAATAAGTTGTTCGAGAGTAGCTAAAAAAGCCCCGTTCCAAATTGGCTACTCGATGACGGTAAGGGAGAAATGATGCTTGAGAACGGCAAAACGATGCCTTCGATTGATGCTTGGCTGCGCGAGGCCAAGGTCGATTCGTCGGCACCTGCGTGCGGTATGTATCTGACACATAACGGTGTGGTGCGCGCGACGCCCAAGGCCGAGGCGCGCGGTGTCGAGACCGATGGCGTGGCGCCGGGCCACAAGGTGGGCGGCATGGTGTTTGGCTACGACGCCAGCAAGGTACAGGCCGCCATCGAGGCGACGCGCGCGATGCCGGGTATCGGCTATGTGCGCGTGTGGCTGGCAAGCGGCGAGCTTGCCGTAGGTGACGACATCATGCTCGTGCTCATCGGCGGGGACATTCGCCCGCACGTGGTCGATGCGCTGCAGGCGCTCGTTGGCACCATCAAGAATGAATGCGTGAGTGAGGTCGAGCGCGAGGCGTAGAGGCTTGCGTCGATAGAAAGCTCGTTTATAAAAATGCCCGCCGGTACGTGTGATACCGGCGGGCATTTTGCGTTTTGGGCGCGGTTGGCGCTACACGCGCGTCGCATCCTTGGGGCTCATGGTCATGCTCTGGAAGCGATTCTCCATAAAGTCATTATCGAAGTACTTGCCGTAGAACTGCGCAACGGGAATATCCGGTTCCGTGCCGTTGACGCGCTGATACCAATAATCGAGCGACTGCAGCGTCATAACGCCATCGACCAGCATAATGATGGTGAAGATGACGGTAGCCGAGTAGCGGCTCTTCCACGGAATCATGTTGATGAGCTTGAGCAGCCTCGGCAACAGCAGCTTGATCCAGATGAGGCCACCCAGGCCCCACAGGCAGGCGAAGCCCGTGCAGGTACGTCCGCCGGTAAGGACGGCGAGCGGATCGGGCATGCCAAAGAGCTTCATATGCGAGTAGCTCCACGAGACCACGCCAAACGAGGTCTGCATAAACCAGCCCACGAACACCTCAAAGCTTGCGCCGAGCAGCGCGCTCACCAAAAAGATAATGATGGGGTTCTTTTTGTAGAAGCGGTTGAGCACCATGGTCATGAGTACGGCGCCAAATCCGTAGATGGGGCTGAAGGGGCCAAACAGCATGCCGGCGCGGTTCTGGTAGACGCCCGGGTCGTCGACCGTCATGTGCCAGATGTCCTCGGCGATCAGGCCGAGTATGCAGCAGACAAAGAATACCCAGAACAGGTTGAAGTAGTTGAGCTTGATGTAGCCCTCGCCGGTTTCATCGCGCCCGAGCATGCCCTCGGCGGCGGCGTCGCGATCGAGCATCTCCTGCAGGCGGCGCTGCAGCTCGCGCTCCTGGCGCAGCGTGGGGTCGACGGTGGTCGAAAGCGCGACTAGGATGCCGAGCTGGATGGCAGGGCGAAGCAAGAAGGGCCCGATGCCCTGGAGCATCACGTCAACCAAAAGCTCGATGACGGTAAACGCGATAAGGATATAGGATAGGCGAGCGGCGTTGCGGCGCTGGTTTTTGATAAGGTCCAGGCCAAAGATGATCAGGATGACGGCGCTTGCCGCAGAGAGCATGATGCCGGCGACGATAAGGCCGACCGCGACGAGCGCGTTGTCGCCGAGCTTGGCGGCGGCGTTGCCGTTGATGAGCGCGGTGATGACCTGCCACATAAAGGCGCCGACCGACGGGAGCGTGCCCACGCCGGACAGGATGCACAGGACGGCGTACACCTTAATGATGAGGGGGATCTTCTTGACCTCCGTGGCGCTGGGGACGCTGGGGTCGAGTTCGTTTCGATCCATACATAACCTTTCTCGTTTTGCTGTAGGTACAAGGATACGCCGCCGACCTGCCAAAAGACAGGACGAACGTCCCAATTGCAACAATGCAAACCCCAACGGCGGGCGAGACGCGTCGCAACGGAAGTATGCGGGATCGTCGGTCCCGAGGCGCCTGCCCAATAAAATGTTTGGCTGCAAAACGGATTATAAGCTCGGTGGGCTTTTAAAAAGCGCTGTTCATGCGCGGGAGTGCTTGTCTTGCCGTGCGTATAATAGGGCAGGTAACGCCAAATAACGAGGCTCTGAGGGGATGCCATGTCTCAAGAAACCATCCGCGCGGCCGAGCGTGCCGCGGGACAGGTGAAGACCATGTCGACGTATGATCCGGACTCCGACCAGCTGCATGAGGAATGCGGCATTTTTGGTGTGTGGGCACCCGATCGCGATGTGGCCCGACTGACGTACTTTGGTCTGCGCGCGCTGCAGCATCGCGGCCAGGAATCGGCGGGAATCGCCGTGGGTGATGGCGGCACGGTTATGGTCCGCAAGGATCTGGGCCTGCTCGACCGCGTGTTCTCCAACGCCGACCTGTCGACACTCTCCGGCCAACTGGCCGTGGGCCACGTGCGCTATGGCACCGCCGGTGCCAAGAGCTGGGAAGCCTCGCAGCCGCATCTTTCTACCATCAACAGCGTCATTATCGCGCTTGCTCACAACGGCACTCTGGTCAACACCGACGAGCTGCGCCGCCAGCTGATCGAGCTGGGCGTGCCGTTCCTCTCCAATTCGGATTCCGAGGTCGCGACCAAGCTTATCGGCTACTTTACCCAGCGTACGGGTCATCTGCGTGAGGGCATTCGCAAGACCATGGAGCTCGTGCGCGGCGGCTACGCCATGACGCTCATCAACGAGCAGGCGCTCTACGCATTCCGCGATCCGCACGGCATTCGCCCGCTCGTGCTGGGCAAGCTGGTGGACGAGGGTCTGGACCAGGCCGATGCCGCATCCGTTTCGCAGCTGCCCTCGCAAGACGGCGCCGCGACGGTCGACTCCGCCGTCCATGTCACGCGCGCCGGCGGCTGGGTCGTTGCTTCCGAGACCTGCGCACTCGACATCGTGGGCGCCGAGTACGTCCGTGACGTCCGTCCCGGCGAGATCTTGCGCATCAGCGCCGAGGGTCTGGTATCCGAGCAGGGCGTGCCTGCAGCCGAAGAGCCCGCCAACTGCATCTTTGAGCAGGTCTACTTCGCCCGTCCCGACTCCATCATGAACGGCAAGAGCGTTTACGCCTGCCGTTACGACATGGGTCGTCAGCTGGCACATGAGGAGCCCGTCGAGGCCGACCTGGTCATCGGCGTGCCCGACTCCGGCCTGCCGCCCGCGGAGGGGTATTCGCACGAGAGCGGTATTCCCTTTGGCGAGGGTCTTATCAAGAACCGCTACGTGGGCCGTACGTTTATCGAGCCTACGCAGGAGTTGCGCGCCATGGGCGTGCGCATGAAGCTTAACCCGCTGCGCGACAACATCGAGGGCAAGCGCCTCGTCGTGATCGACGACTCCATCGTGCGTGGCACCACTATGGTGCAGCTCGTCAAGATGCTGCGCAACGCCGGCGCCAAGGAGATTCATATCCGCATCAACTCGCCCGAGGTCATCTGGCCGTGCTTCTACGGTATCGATACCGACGTGCAGTCGCAGCTTATCAGCGCCAACAAGACGGTCGACGAGATTTGCGAGTATATCGGCGCCGATTCGCTGGCCTTCCTTTCGGTCGAGGGCCTGCTGAAGGTCATGCCCAAGGGCGGTTACTGCGATGCGTGCTTTACCGGCCGCTACCCCGTGGCGATTCCCGAGAGCTTTGGCCGCGATAAGTTTATGGAGGGCTTTAAGCCCCGCAACCTGGATAAGCCGCTGCACTTTGACGACGACGCCGTGGTCGAGAAATACGACGACCGCAGCTGGGAAGAGGAGCACGGCGAGGCCTAAAGCCTGCCATGTAGGGACAGGTTTATTCTGGTAGGTTTTACCTGCTGTTTTGTTGATATGACGGCGTGTGCTGTTATGGCACACGCCGAAATGAACGCAACTATGAGCACCGTTTGGCGCCCGCGCGGCGGACGGTAGTGGGAGAGGAAGGCTCAGATGAGCGACAGCAAGCATGTGACGTATGAGGATGCCGGCGTCGATACCGCTGAGGGCGGCCGCGCCGTCGACGCTATTAAGCAAATGGTTAAGGACACCAACCGTCCCGAGGTCATCGGCGGCATCGGTGGCTTCGGTGGCCTGTTCTCGGCCGCCGCGCTTAAGGATATGGAAGACCCGATTCTGATTAGCGGTACCGACGGCGTGGGCACCAAGCTCGTGCTCGCTCAGATCATGGATCGTCACGAGACGGTGGGCCAGGACCTGGTCGCCATGTGCGTCAACGACATTTTGGCTTCGGGCGCCGAGCCGCTGTTCTTCCTGGACTACGTTGCCATCGGCCACATCGAGGCCGAGCACATGGCAAAGATCATCAAGGGCGTGGCCGACGGCTGCAAGCTCGCGGGCTGCGCGCTCGTGGGCGGCGAGATGGCCGAGCACCCGGGCGTCATGGCTCCGGCCGACTACGACCTTGCCGGCTTTACCGTGGGCGTCGTCGACCGTCCCAAGATGCTCGACCCCGCGAATGTCCGTCCCGGCGACGTGATCCTGGGCCTGCCTTCCACCGGCGTGCACTCCAACGGCTACTCGCTCGTGCGCAAGGTCATCGGCGTCGACGGCATTAAGCCGGGCACGCCCGAGGCCGCCGCTAAGGCCGAAGAGCTGAGCCGCCCGCTCGAGGAGCTCGGCGGTGCTTCGCTGGCAGACGCCCTGCTGGCTCCCACGCGCATCTACGTCAAGCCGATTCTGGAGCTGCTGCGCGGCGGCGCCAACGTGCACGCCATCGCCCACATCACCGGTGGCGGCATCACCGAGAACCTCAACCGCGCGCTTGCCGACGACGTTGACGCCGTGGTCACCCGTAACGGTGCCGAGATGGGCTGGGATGTTCCGCCCGTCATCACCTACGTGTCGCGCCAGGCCGAGCTCGCGCCCAACGAGGCATGCAAGACCTTCAACATGGGCGTCGGCCTGTGCCTGATCGTCGCTCCCGAGGACGAGGCCGCTGTGACCGAGGCTCTGGTTGCGCTCGGCGAGAAGCCGTTCCGCGTGGGCGAGTGCGTCGAGGGTTCCGGTAAGGTCGTGTACTCCGATGAGCGCTAACGAGCAGATGGCTGCTGGCGAGGGCCTGGGCTTTGTGCCCTACACCCGTCCGACCGGCACCGATACGGCCGCGCCGCTCAAGATCGGCGTGCTCATCAGCGGTTCGGGCACCAACCTGCAGGCGCTGATCGACCTGATCGCCGCCGGCAAGCTCAACGCATCGATTGAGCTTGTGGTGTCGAGCCGTCCTTCGGCCAAGGGACTGCAGCGTGCCGAGCGTGCTGGCATCCAGACGCTCACGCTGTCCAAGGATGTGTACGCCGACCCCATCGCTGCCGATGAGATCATCGCGCACGAGCTGCTCGAGCGCGGCTGCGAGTACGTGGTCATGGCCGGTTACATGCGCATGGTGCATACGCCGCTGCTGGCAGCGTTCCCCAACCGCGTGGTCAATCTGCATCCGGCGCTGCTGCCGAGCTTTACCGGCGCCCATGCGATTGACGATGCGTTTGCTCGCGGCGTCAAGGTGACCGGCGTGACCGTGCACTTTGCCAACGAGATCTACGACAACGGTCCCATCATCGCCCAGCGCGCGCTGGCTGTTGAGGAGGGTTGGGATGTCGACACGCTCGAGGAGCACATCCATGCGATCGAGCACGTGCTGTATCCCGAGGTCGTGCAGATGCTCGCCGACGGCCGCGTTCACGTGCTGGAGAGCGGCAAGGTCGCAATTGATGCGCCTCGCGGCTAGCGGCGCACAGTACAATTTAGCCGAGTAGTCAGGGTGGTCATTGGCGCCAAGGCGCGAGTGGCCGCCCTTTGTTTTAGGTAGTCACCTGCGACGTTCTTGAATGACTAGTCATTCAAGAACGTCGCAGGTGACTAGGTGAGAGAGGTGAGCGCATGGCGGATAACGAAGCGCTTTTTACGCCTGAGCTGGTGTTTTTTGATTGGGAGTGTGTGTCGCCGGATGAGGTGTTTGCGCAGCTTGAGGGCGAGCTTGCCCCGCGCGGCTACATTGCGCCTGGCTGGCTTGACGCCGTCCGCACGCGCGAGGATGCCTATCCCACGGGGCTTGCCATGCCGGCTGCCAACATTGCCATCCCGCATGCCGACCCGGGATTTGTGGCCAAGCCCTATATCGCGGTGGTGAAGCCCGCCGCGCCCGTGACATTTAACGCTATGGCTGGCATGGGCGCTCCGGTGCCGGCGCAGATCGTCATCAATCTGGGCATCGCCGAGCCGGGCGGCCAGGTCGAGGCCCTGCAGGCTCTCATGAACATCTTTATGGACGCCGATGCCGCATCCGACGTGCTCGGCCAGACCACGCCGCAGGGCATGGTCGACGCTATCCGCCGTCACTTCTAAGGTGCCGGCTGCCAGAGCTGTCCCCTTTGCACCAAAATGGTGCAGATTAACCTGTCCCCAATGCACCAAGCGTGCCGCGGGGGCTGCGTTGTGACACAATGGCGTTTGTTCGATTCGTTATGCGAAAGGCCAACTATGGCAAATAAGAAAAAGAATCCCGCACCCGAGCCGACGCCCGAGCAGCAGGCTCGCGCCGCCTCCAGCTCTCGCAAGAAGCAGCGCAAGACCCGCGTGTCCAAGACCGTCAAGATCGTCCTGGTGGTTATTGGCGTGCTGGCAATGTTGCTTTCCGTCTCGGCGATGGCGTGCTCCGGTCTTATGTCGCAGGCCGAGGACACCTCGGGCTACAAGCTGACCGGCGGTGTTGCTGCCACTATCAACGGCACCAACCTCACCGAGGACACCGTGACCAAGCAGATCATGAGCATGCGCACGTCCTACGGCTACACCAAGGACAAGGACTGGGCGCAGTATCTGGTCGACAACGACCTCACGCCCAAGAAGTACCGCAAGCAACTCATCGACTCCTACACGCAGCAGATTCTGCTTCAACAGGCACAGAAAGAGAACGGCGTGACGGTGTCGGACGAGGAGGTCGAGAAGGCTTGGAAGGACGCGTGCAAGAGCGCGGGCGGTGCCAAGGCCTTTAAGAAGACCCTTAAGACCTACGGCTACACCGAGGACACCTACAAGGACTCGCTCAAGGAGAGCCTGGCGCAGCAAAAGCTTAAGGATGCTGTGGCGCCCACCAGCAAGCCCAAGGACAGCGAGATCGTCGATTACATCAATGAGAACCTGTCCAACTACAACGATGCCCGTCGCTCGTCGAACATCCTGATCAAGGTTGATTCCGACGCTTCCGACGAGGACAAGGCTGCCGCCAAGGCCAAGGCGCAGGAGTGCCTGGACAAGATCAACTCCGGTGAGCTGAGCTTTGAGGACGCCGTTGAGCAGTACTCCGAGGACACCGGTTCCAAGGAGAAGAAGGGCGATGTGGGCTGGGATAAGCTCACCACCTTTGTCGACAGCTACCAGACGGCGCTCGAGGGGCTCAACAAGGGCGACGTGAGCGACGTCGTCGAGTCGACCTATGGTTACCACATCATCAAGTGCACCGACTACTTCCATGTCGATAATCAGGTTGATGACATCAACCAGGTGCCCAAGGCCATCAAAAAGTACGTCTCCAACGTGGTGAAGACGCAAGCGGCCAGCACCGCGTACAGCGAGTGGCTGGAGCAGTACAAGAAGGATGCCGACATCACCGTCAACCCCATGCCCAAAGACGTGCCATACAACGTCAGTCTGAAGGGCGTCACCAAGAGTTCGACCGACGATTCGTCGACGACTGAGTAATCATGGGGCGGTGCTCGCGCGAGTACCGCCCACGCTATTGAGGAGGATTTGCGGATGACCAACGAAGAGCTGCAGAAGGAAATGATCGCGGCCATGAAGGCCAAGGACAAGGTTCGCCTGTCCATCATTCGCCAGGTTAAGGCCGAGGTGAAGAATATCGAGGTCAATGAGCGCCGCGACGTGACCGAGGAAGATGTCAACAGCATGATCAAGCGTCTGATCAAGCAGACGAGCGAGACGCTGGAGATGTCCATCAAGGCCGGCACCGACCAAGAGCGTACCGACAACCTGACCGAGCAGGTCAAGATTCTGGAGAGCCTGCTGCCCGCGCAGGTTTCGGGCGAGGAGCTCGAGGCTCTGATCGAGCAGGTCATCGCCGAGCTGGGCGCCACGTCCAAGAAGCAGATGGGCCAGGTTATGGGCGCACTCGGCAAGGCCACCGGCGGCAACTTCGATAAGCCGGCCGCGGCAAAGATCGTTGGAGCCAAACTCGCGTAGGGGCCGATCGACACATAGCTGATAGTGAGGGGCGCTGACCACGAGGTCGCGCCCCTTTTTTGATGGCAGCTGAAGGGCACTCATTTAAGTCTGTCCCCAATGAGTGCCCAATGAGTGGGCGGAAGGTTGCGGGTTCTTTACGGGAATGTAGTGTGGACTGCGGAAACGTGGTTCTTTCCGTACAATAGTTCAACTCGTGTAAACGCAGGGAAGGGACATTCATGGCAGACATGATCGAGATCAAGCATCTCAACAAGTACTTTGGCGACCTGCATGTGCTCAAAGATATCAACCTCACCGTCAAACGTGGCGAGAAGCTCGTAATGATCGGGCCTTCCGGCTCGGGTAAATCGACGCTCATCCGTTGCGTCGATTATCTGGAGGAGCCCACGTCGGGCGAGGTTGTCATCGACGGTACGCCGCTCACCAAAAAGAATCACCTGGAGATGGCTCGCAAGTATAGTTCCATGGTGTTTCAGCAGTTCAACCTGTATCCCAACATGACGGTGCTGGGCAACCTGACGCTCGCGCCCATCAAACTGCAAAAGAAGAGCAAGGAGGAGGCGACCGAGATCGCCATCGCTGCGCTCAAGCGCGTCGGCATGGCACATAAGGCCGGCGAGTATCCGCAGAATCTCTCGGGTGGTCAGCAGCAGCGCATCGCCATCGCCCGTGCCCTGTGCACCAAGCAGCCCATCATCCTGTTTGACGAGCCGACCTCGGCGCTCGACCCCGAGATGGTCCAGGAGGTTCTGGACGTTATGATTGAGCTCGCGCAGGAGGACATCACCATGATCTGCGTGACGCACGAGATGGGTTTTGCGCGTCAGGTGGCCGACCGCGTCATCTTTATGGAGGACGGCCGCATTCTGGAGGAGGGCACGCCCGAGCACTTCTTCGATAACCCCGAGAACCCGCGCTGCCGCGAGTTCCTGTCCAAGATTCTGCACTAGGCGCGGTGATGGACATGACGGATATGACGAGGGCGGCCGTGTCGCGCCGCCACTTTTTGCAGCTGGCGGGCGCCGGCATGCTCGCGCTGACGGGGACCGCGCTTACCGGTTGCGGCAACTCCGCCGGCGGCGAGGGTTCCGACAAGGGGTCCAAGCTTGCGGCCATCAAGTCGCGTGGCCATCTGAATGCCGGCGTTAAGAAGGACGTTCCCGGCTATGGCTATTACGACACCGCCAAGGGCCGCTTTGAGGGCATGGAAGTCGATTTGTGCTACCAGATCGCCGCTGCCGTCTTTGGCGTGAGCTACAAGGAGGCCCGCGCCCAGGAGCTTGTCGAGTTTACCGACGTAACGCCCAAGACACGCGGCCCGCTGATCGATAACGGCCAACTCGACGTGGTCGCGGCGACCTACACCATCACCGACGAGCGCAAGAAGAGCTGGGATTTCTCGACGCCGTACCGCACCGACTACGTGGGGCTCATGGTCAAGAAGCGTTCGGGCTTTACCTCGATTGAGGATCTGGACGGCAAGGTCATCGGCGTGAGCCAGGGTGCTACCACGCAGGGCCTGATCGAGCAGATGATCAAGGACAACGGCTTTAGCTGCAAGCCAGAGTTTAGGGCCTTTAGCGGCTATCCCATCATCAAGAGCTCGCTCGACGCCGGCAATATCGACGTCTTTGCCATGGACCGCTCCACGCTGGCCGGTTACATGAACGAGACCGTTGAGCTGCTGCAGCCCGAGGTCAAGTTTGGCGAGCAGGGCTACGGCGTGGCGACCAAGAAGGGCTGCGACCTTTCGGCCGTGGTCGATCAGGTGATTTGCGATCGCCTGGCCGACGGCTGGCTCGACCAAGAGGTCAAGACCTGGGGTCTTGTATAGGCGCATCGTCCAAGGAAGGAATCAAATGCTCGAAGGATTGTTTGACGCCGACCGCTGGTCGACGACATTTCAAAACATGGGGCCCTTCTGGGAGGGCTTTGGCGTGACGCTGCAGGTGGTCGTTGCCGGTCTGCTGCTGTCGCTGGTGCTGGGCACGCTGCTGGGCGTGTTCTCTACCACCCGTTCGCGCGTGCTGCGCGCCATAAGCCGCGTGTACGTGGAGTTTTACCAGAACACCCCGTTGCCCGTGCAGGTGCTCTTTATGTACATGGCCGGTCCGCAGTTTTTGCAGGCCATAACCGGTGCCGACCAGCCGGTGCGCATCGCGCCGTTCGTGCTGGGCTTCTTGGGTGTGGGCCTGTATCACGCGGCCTACATTTCGGAGGTCATCCGCACTGGTATCGAGGCGGTTCCGCGCGGTCAGATGGAGGCGGCCCAGAGCCAGGGCTTCACCCGTGCGCAGGCGTACTGGTACATCGTGCTACCCCAGACGTTCAAGATCATTCTGCCGCCGCTGTGTAACCAGGCGCTCAACCTGGTCAAGAACACGTCGGTGTTGGCGCTCGTGGCCGGCGGCGACCTTATGTACCGTTCCGACAACTTTGTGAGTCTGTACGGTTACCTGCAGGGATACATCGTCTGCTGCCTTATGTACTTCATTATCTGCTTTCCGCTTGCCATGCTGGTGCAGTGGCTCGAGCGTCGCTCCAAGGAGCGTCCGCGCGGCGTGAGCTTGGCCGAGCTGGGGCTCGACAACGTAGAGGAGGCCTAGCGCATGGAAATCTTCAACGCGACCAACCTGCTCTACATTTGGGGCGGCTTTGTTAAGACGATCGAGATCTCGGCGCTGTCGATCTTTTTCTCGCTCATCTTTGGCACGGTGCTGGCGCTCGTTAAGAGCTATGCGCCCCGCCCGTTCCGTATTTTGGTGAGCGCCTATATCGAGCTGTTCCGTTGCACGCCAAACTTGCTGTGGATCCTGTTTATCTACTTTACGGTGCAGGGTTTGGACGTTGTGATTTCGACCATCGCCTTTACGCTGTTTACCAGCGCTGTTATGGCCGAGATTGTGCGCGGCGGCCTCAACTCGATTCCGCGCGGCCAGTTTGAGGCAGCGCAGAGCCAGGGCTTTGGCTTCTTTGCCACCATGCGCTACATCATTCTGCCGCAGACGTTTAAGACGATCATTCCGGCGCTGTTTAGCCAGTGCACGACCGTCATCAAGGACAGCTCGTATCTTTCGGGCATTAACGTGGCCGAGCTCATGTACACGGCTAACGTCGTGATGGCCCACGCGATCGACCTGTCGCAGGTGCTTATGCTCTACGGCCTGGTGTTTGCGATGTACTTTGTGCTCAACTTTGGTATCTCGCTGCTGGTCCGAGCGTATCAACGTCGTATCGTGGCAGCGTAGAATGTGACAAAGGGACTGTCCCTTTGTCACATAGAGAAAGGAATCGCGATGAGCGATCTGGAGAATAAGAAGAATCCTGTGGTCATTACCATCGCGCGCGACTTTGGCGCCGAGGGCCACGAGATTGGTCGCATGCTTGCCGACGAGCTGGGGATTCCACTGTATGACAACGAGCTGCTGGTGCGCGCATCGCTGCGTGCGGGCGAGTCACTCGATAAGATGGCCGCCTATGACGAACGTCTGGCCGTGGAGAACATGGCGTTCCTGCCCGACCGTTACGATGCCCGTTCGTACTCGGACAAATTATTCCAAAAGATGAGCCAGGTGATCTTGGACCTGGGCGAGACCGAGAGCTGCATTATCGAGGGTCGCCTGTCCGATTACCTTCTGCGTAACAACCCCAACCACATTGCCGTGTTGGTGACCGCACCCTTTGAGGACCGCGTCGAGATTGTGCGCAAGAAGCGCGGACTTAACAAAAAGAAAGGTGCCAAGCTGGTCAAACAGCAGCAGAAGGCGCGCGAGGCGTTCTATAAGCGCTACAGCGCCGGCAAGTGGAAGATGACGAGCGGCAAGGATATCGTCGTCAACCGCGCCAAGCTGGGACGCGAGGGCTGTAAAGACGTCATCGCTGCAGCCTACCGCTACAAAGTGGCGCAGCTCGAAGGCTAGCCGACCAAAACCACCACAAAGGGGACAGCACCTTTGTGGTGGTCGGTCGACTGGCATAGAAAAAGTCCCCGCCGGGCGTGTGCTCGACGGGGACTTTGCCGTTTGATGGCTAGCGCTGTAGGTGATTACTCGCCCAGCAAGCTCTTGGTGATCGAAGCGGCGGCCTTCTTGCCGGCGCCCATCGCCAGAATGACCGTAGCGGCACCGGTGACGATGTCGCCGCCGGCCCAGATGCGGGGATCGGTGGTCTGGCCGGTCTCCTCGTCGGCGACGATGTAGCCCCACTTGTTGAGCTCCATCTTGCCGCCGATCTTCTTTGCGAAGGGGTTGGCGTTGGTGCCGATAGCCGAGATCGCGACGTCGCAGGGGATCTCCTCGATGGCGCCCTCGATGGGCACCGGGCGACGACGGCCGGACTCGTCAGGCTCGCCGAGCTCCATCTTCTGGACCTTGACGGCGCACACGGAGCCGTCCTCGCCAGCGACAAACTCGAGCGGGGAAACGAGCGGCAGAACCTCGACGCCCTCGGCCTTGGCGTGGTGCAGCTCGGCACGACGGCAGGGCATCTCGTCCTCGGTACGACGGTAGGCGATGATGGCGTGCTCGGCGCCCAGACGCTTGGCGGTACGGACGGCGTCCATAGCCACGTTGCCGCCACCAAAGACAACGACGTTCTTGCCGTGCTTGGTGGGGGTGTCGTACTCGGGGAACTTGTTGGCCTTCATCAGGTTCACGCGGGTGAGGTACTCGTTCGCGAAGAAGACGTTGGGCAGGTTCTCGCCGGGGACGTTGAGGAACTTGGGCAGGCCAGCGCCGGTCGCCACGTAGATGGCGTCGAAGCCCTGCTCGAACAGCTCCTCGGCCGTGGCCATGTTGCCCACGACGGAGTTGTACTCAAACTTGACACCCATGTCCTCCAGGCCGTCAATCTCGCGCTTGACGACTGCCTTGGGCAGACGGAACTCGGGGATGCCGTAGACCAGCACGCCGCCGCCGGTAAAGAAGGCCTCAAAGACGGTAACGTCAAAGCCGTTGCGGGCGAGCTCGCCGGCGCAGGTGATGCCGGACGGGCCGGAGCCGACGACGGCGACCTTCTTGCCGTTCTTGGGAGCCATCTTGGGCGTGGAAGCGAGCTCGGGGCGATCACCCAGGAAGCGCTCGAGCTGGCCGATGGCCACGGGCTCGGACTTCTTACCACGGATGCACTTGCCCTCGCACTGGTTCTCCTGCGGGCAGACGCGGCCGCAGATGGCGGGAAGCATGGAGTCCTCGCGGATGGTATCGAGAGCGCCGCCGAAGTCCTTCGCGCGGATCTGCTCGATAAAGCGGGGAATGTTGATGTTGACGGGGCAGCCCTCAACACAGAACGGCTTCTTGCAGTTGAGGCAGCGCTCGGCCTCGGCCAGCGCCATCTCCTCGGTGAAGCCCTTGTCGACGGGGCGGAAGTCGCAGGCGCGCTCGGCAGCCGGCTCCTCGTTATCGGGGGTGCGGGGCGACTTCATATCGGCAACGAAACGACCGTTAACTAGTGGCATGCGCAGCTCTTTTCCTCATAGGCCTTGAGGGACTCGCCCTCTTCGGAACGGTAAGCGGCCTGGCGGGCACGAAGGTCATCCCAGTCGACCAGGGTGGCATCGAAGTCGGGGCCGTCGACGCAAGCGAACTTGGTCACGCCGCCCACCTCGACGCGGCAGCAGCCGCACATGCCGGTGCCGTCAACCATGATGGGGTTGAGCGACGCGGTGATGGGGGTGTCGTACTTCTGGGCGGTGAGGGTCGAGAACTTCATCATCGGAACGGGGCCGACGCAGAAGACCTGGCTCACGGCCTTGTCCTGCAGCAGGCGCTCCAGCGGAGCGGTGACAACGCCCTGCTCGCCGTAGGAACCGTCGTCAGTGGTGATGTGGATGTGGTCCTCGTCGAGGAGCTCGCGGAACTGGTCCTCCATGAGCAGGAGGTCCTTGGTGCGGGCGCCCATGATGGCGTGCACCTCGTGGCCGGTCTCGACCAGGTGCTTGGCGACCGGGAAGGCAATTGCCAGGCCGACGCCGCCGCCAATGACGGCGCAGGGGCCCTCGGCCATCTCGGTGGGAACGCCCAGCGGGCCCACGACGTCGCGCAGCGACTCGCCGGCCTCGTAGGTGGAAAGCATCTCGGTGGTCTTGCCGATCACCATGAAGATGAACTCGACCCAGCCCTCGTCACCGTTCCAGCCAGCTAAGGTAAACGGGACACGCTCGCCCGTCTCGTTGGCGCGAACCATGAGGAACTGTCCAGCGTGCGCATGCTTGGCGATTGCGGGCGCCTCGATGCGGAACTTGAACACCTTCTCCGAGAACTGCGTCTTCTCCAGGATCTTATACATAGAACCCCTCTCTTGTTAGGGCTGCCGAACCGTGCCTCCACGGAAATGGACGGTAGCCCGAGTAAAACCGTACGCGCACAGGCGTTGTGCAGACATACGGTGCAAATTATACCCTCATGGCAATGTCGCTTACGTGTATCTTTGGCAGGCGGGAAAAGTGACCTGCCAAAAAGGGACAGGTTTATTTTGGTCGGTTTTATCAGGCAAAACGGCAAAGGGGGCCGGCCTCGCGCTTCGTTGAGGCCGGCCCCCTTTGGGGCGTTATGCATGTATGGTGGCAGCATGTTTATTGCGATGTATCGACTGCGGCGTTTCCGCAGATAAAAGCTGCCAAAATAAACCTGTCCCTAAATGGTAGGTTTTAGTGCTTCCCGTTGGCGGAAGCGGCGCCGTTTACGTGATCGCGGGCGTAGATTACGCCGTGGACGATGGCCAGACCGGCGGCATCTGCGGCGCGGGCGCAGGTGTCCTGGAAATCCTCGGCTTCGCGGGCGCGCAGCTGCTTGAGCACGTAGTCTGCCACGGCCATCTTGCCGGGAGGGTTGCCGATGCCGGTGCGGATACGGCTAAAGTCGCGGCTGCCCATCTTGTCGATGATGGAGCGCAGGCCGTTATGGCCAGCATGGCCGCCGCCCACCTTAACACGCACGTCGCCGGCGGGAATATCGAGCTCGTCGTGGATTACGAGTAGCTCCTCGGCCTTGATTTTGTATTCGCGGCAAAGCTTGGAGATGGGGCCACCCGAGGTATTCATGTACGACTGCGGCTTGACCAGCACGATCTGGCGCTTGCCGCCCTCTTCCTCGGCATCGTTGATATTGATGAGCGCGACCTCGGCGCCTGCTTGGTTTTTCCAGTACGTGACGCCGGCCTGACGGGCCAGCTCGTCGATCGCCTTAAAACCGGCGTTGTGGCGGGTCTCGGCATACTCATCGCCAGGGTTGCCAAGTCCGGCAACCATGCGAATCTTAAGCGGCTGTGCAGCTGCCATGTTCATCCTTTCGTTACACAAAAGTTCAATCAACGACAAAGGCTACCACGCCCGCCGAAGGCGAGGAAAGGTTGCAGCAAAGTCATTTCAGAAAACAGCTGCCCCGAGACAGCAGGAAGCCCCGGACACGCCGGGAGGGGTTATCAAAGCGAACATCCCGCAGCCGCAAAGCGGCGAGGACGTTCGCGTGATAACCCCGCAGGCGTGTCCGGGGCTTCCGGAGGGATGCGAGGGTCGAGCGGCTACAGCGCGAAGTCGCCGCCGACGAGCGTGGAGACGGGCTCCTCGTGGTAAACGGCGGAGATGGCCTGAGCGAACTCCTCGGCGACCGAGATGGTCTTGATCTTGCCGCCGACCTCGACGGGAATGGCGTCGGTGACGACGCACTCGACGATCGGGGCGTCGTTCAGACGCTCGATGGCCGGACCGGAGAAGATGCCGTGGGTGGCGCAGACGTAGATGTCGCCGGCGCCCATAGCCTTGAGCTCCTTGACGTTGGCGCACAGGGTGCCAGCGGTGTCGATCATGTCGTCGTTGATGATGCAGGTCTTGCCCTTGATGTCACCGATGATGCCCATGACCTCGGCGGCGTTGTGGCGCGGACGGCCCTTGTGGGCGATGGCCAGGTCGCAGCCGAGCATGTCGGACAGCTTCTTGGCGGCCTTGGCGCGGCCCACATCGGGGGAGACGACAACCAGGTTGTCGGTGTCGAAGTGCATGTCGTTGTAGTACTGGCCAAACAGCGGCAGTGCGGACAGGTGGTTAACCGGGATATCGAAGAAGCCCTGGATCTGGCCCTGGTGCAGGTCGAGGGTGATGATGCGGTTGACGCCGGCGCGCTCGAGCAGATTGGCGACGAGGCGGGCGGTGATGGGCTCACGCGGGCCGGCCTTGCGGTCCTGGCGGGCATAGCCGTAGTGGGTGATGACGGCGGTGATGGAGCGGGCGGATGCGCGCTTGGCAGCGTCGGTGGCGATGAGCAGCTCCATGAGCATGTCGTTGACGTTGCCGCCGGCCACGGACTGAATCAGGAAGACGTCGGCGCCGCGGACGGTCTCGTCGTAGCGGGCGTAAATCTCACCGTTGGCGAACTGCTTTAGCGTAAGGCCCGAAAGCTCGACCCCAAGGTACTCAGCAATCTTCTGAGCGAGGGGACGGTTGGAGGAACCGGAATACACGCGGATGGACTTGCGCATATTCTCCGACTTCTCGGGATCATTAATCGGCATTACCCTTCTCCTTTATATCGAATGCCATATAGATGCCTTGTTGCATTGTAACCGCGCGACGGGGTTTATCGAGTCCTGATAACGTCTTTACCGCCAACGGACACGAACCGACCACTCATCCGGTTGCGCAGGTCACGATAGAAAAAGGAGCCGCCCCCATGGAGCAGCTCCTTTTGTGCTTGGTAAAACGTTATACCTCGTCGTCCTCGTGCAGGCGGCGGCGGTAATCGGCGGCCCAGCCCTCAATATTTACCTGACGGGCGCGGCCCAGACCAAGTGCGTCGGCCGGGACCGGCTCGGTGATGACGGAGCCGGCGGCCACGAGTGCGCCGTCGCCGATCTGGGCGGGCGCGACCATCATGGTGTCGGAGCCAATGAAGGCGTCCTTGCCGATGACGGTCTTGTGCTTGTGCACGCCATCGTAGTTGCAGGTGATGGAGCCCGCGCCCACGTTGACGCCGGAGCCCATGGTGGTGTCGCCGATGTAGGACAGGTGCGGCACCTTGGAGCCCTCGCCGATCGTGGACTTCTTGATCTCCACGTGCGTGCCGGCCTTGGAGCCGTCGAGCATGTGGGTGCCCGGGCGCAGGTAGGCGCGCGGGCCGCAGTCGACACCGTTCTCGATGACGGCCTCAATGGCGATGGTCTCATCGATGACGCAGCCGCTACCGACGGTGGTGTCGGTGAGGCGGCTGTTGGGACCGAGCTGGCACTCCTCGCCCACGGTGACGTGGCCGATCAGGTGCGTCTGCGGCCACACGACGGTATCGCGGCCGATGGTGGCATCGGGGCCGATCCAGGCCTGCGTGGGGTCGATGAAGGTAACGCCCTCGGCCATCCAGTGCTCGTTGATGCGGTCGCGCGCGATGGCGGTGAGCTGTGCGAGCTGGATGCGGCTGTTGACGCCCAGGCCGTCGCGGTAGTCGTCGCAGTGGAAGATGGAGACAGCCTGGCCGTGGCCTTTGAGGATCTCGAGCATGTCGGGCAGGTAGTACTCGGATTGCGCGTTGTCGTTGCCGATCTCGTTAATGTGGGCGGCGAGCTGCGCGCCGTCAAAGGCGTAGCAGCCGGCGTTGCACTCCAGCAGCGTGGCGGCCTGCTCGGGCGTGCAGTCCTTCTGCTCGATGATGCGCTCAATCTGGCCGTCGGCGCCCAGCTTGATGCGGCCGTAACCGAAGGGGTCGGGCGGGGTCATGGTCATGACGGTGCAGGCGAGCTCGCCGGTAGCGACGGTCTGCGCGAACTTGGCGACGGTGTCGGCGGTGATGAGCGGCAGGTCGCCGTTGAGCACGACGACAGGGCCCTGCGTGATGCCGCAGGCCTCGAGCGCGACCTTTACGGCGTGGCCGGTGCCCAGGCGCTCGGTCTGCTCGACGCACTCGACCTTGGTGGCGCTGTTGGCGTAGGCGCCGTCGATAAGGGCGCGCATCTCGTCGGCGTGGCTGCCGATGACGACCACGACGCGGCTGCAGCCGGCCTTGATGGTAGCGTCGACGATCCACTGGACCATGGGCTTACCCAGGATCTTGTGCGAAACCTTGCAGTGGTTCGACTTCATGCGGGTGCCCTCGCCGGCGGCGAGGATAATTGCGGTTGCGTCCATGTGATCTCCTGTTACGTTATAGAGACGTGTGTTTGGAAACGATACACGGCGCAATATGATACCGCAGGCATATGATGAGCGCGTAACGATTGATGCGCGGCAGCTGAGGCTTGGGCCGGCGGTACGGCGTTTGCGCTGGTTGTGTATGGTGGCGGCGCTGCGGCGTTGACGTTTTGAGCGAGGGGATGGTGGTGCCCGTGGATATCATGCGAGAGGAATCGGGCAACGGACCCGTCGCGGCGTTCTCGATGTCGCATCCGGCGGTGCCGGCACTCTATATAGTGCTGACGCTGGGGCTCACCATGTTCTCGATGCAGCCGGTGCTGATTGCGCTGTCACTTGCGGGCGGGCTGGCGTATGGATTTGCGACGCGTGGGGCTGCCCGCACGCTGGGCGCACTCCGCTGGCAGCTGCCGGTGATTTTGATTATCGCGCTGGTCAATCCACTGTTTAGCGCTTCGGGTTCGACGGAGCTGTTTCGTATTGGCATGCGTGCGGTGTATCTAGAGAGCATGGTTTACGGCCTGTGCATGGGCGGGCTGTTTGTGGCGAGCGTGCTGTGGTTTGAGGCCGCGGCGTCGATGCTCGAATACGACAAGGTGCTCGCGCTGCTGGGTAATGCCGCGCCGGTGATCGCGCTCATGATCTCGATGTGCATGAGGCTTATCCCGCAGTTTTTGCGCCGCGGTCGTACGGTGCTGGCGGTGCAGGATGCGATCGATGCACCGGGCCGCGCGCCGGCCGACCCCGTGCGCTCGCGCCTGCGGGCATCGAGTGTGTTGATGGGCTGGGGCATGGAAGATTCGCTGGAGCGCGCGGACGCGATGCGCTCGCGCGGGTGGGGTGCCGCGACGCGTCGTACGACGTATGCGCGGTATCGGCTGGGGCGCGGCGATGTTGCCGCGCTGGTTGGGCTTGCACTGTTTGGCGTGGTCACGGTGACAGTGGCGTGGACCGCGACGACGCAGTATTCGTTTTATCCTCAGCTCTTGGTGCCGGCGCCGTGGCCGGGCTATGTTGTGTACGCTGCCTGGATGGTGCTGCCTTGCGCGTTGCACGCGATTGATGAGAAGAGGTTTGGCTGATGGCTCGGTTGGACGGGAGCATGGTGTCGGGCGCGGCGTGCGGCCCGGATATGCCGGCGATTGAGGTGCGGAGCCTGAGCTTTGCCTACCCCGATGCTGATGCTGCGGTGCTCGAGGGGCTCGACTGGTCTGTTTCCCAAGGTGCGTTTGCACTGCTTGTTGGCGGTACCGGTTCGGGCAAGTCGACGCTGCTGTCGCTGCTCAAGCCCGAGATCGCGCCTGCGGGTACGCGCTCCGGCGAGCTGCGCGTGCTGGGCGAGCCCGTCGCTGACATGGATGTGCGGGCATCGGCGGAGCGCGTGGGCTATGTGTTCCAGGATCCCGAGAACCAGATTGTGTGCGAGACCGTGTGGCACGAGATGGCGTTTGGCCTAGAGAATCTGGGTGTGTCGCGCGACGAGATGCGCCGCCGTGTTGCCGAGACCAGCTATTTCTTTGGGCTGGAAGATTGGCTTCATCGCGATACCGACACGCTTTCGGGTGGCCGCAAGCAGCTGCTGTCGTTGGCGGCCGTCCTGGCGCTGCGTCCGCGTGTGCTGCTACTCGACGAGCCCACGTCTCAGCTCGATCCCGTTGTCGAGAAGAATTTCCTGCACGCGCTGTTTCGTGTGAATCGCGAGCTGGGCTGCACGGTTGTTGTGGCGACGCATCAGCCGCGCCCAATGCTCGAATACGCGACGTGTGCGTACCGGATTGAGGACGGTCGCGTGCGCGAGGTGACGGATATGGCTTCTTTGGGACGCCGAGAATCGCTGTTTTCCGATGACATGTTGGGGTGGGGTGCCATCCGATGTGCAAATAAAGGAGTATTCAGCAGGCGTGAGGACAATTTGGGCTCTCTGGAGCCGCCCGGGGACGTATCGAGCGCGAAAAAAAGTTCGGAATTGGACAAATCGTCCGAATTTGTGGCGCAAACGTCGCTCGAGAACGGCTCGGAAGCCTTCTCGCGCACGGATGGAAGCAGAATACTCCAAAAAATGCACGGCGGGTCGGCTACCACCCTGTCGGAAGGCTGGTTTCGCTACGATCGAGCGTCCGGCTGGGTGCTGCGCGGGCTCGATGCGTCGTTTTCGGCTGGCGCGGTGCATGCGGTTGTGGGCGGTAACGGATGCGGTAAGTCGACGATGCTTTCAGTGCTGGCGAAGACCGCCAAGCTGCAGCGCGGCCGCATGGTGCGCGGGGCGGCCTCGGCTGCGCTGCTGCCGCAGAACCCCAAGGCCCTGCTGGTTGCCGAGACGGTGTGCGACGAGCTGATGGAATGGGCCTCGACCTGCGGATATGACGAGGCCGCAGCACGGGAGCAGACAGCGCGCCTGGGTCTGGCGGGCTTGGAGGCGCGTCACCCGTACGATCTTTCGGGCGGTCAGTGCCAGCTGCTTGCGTTGGCAAAGCTGCTGTTGATTGGCCCCGAGCTGCTATTGCTCGATGAGCCCACCAAGGGTTTGGACCTGGCCAGCCGCCGCATCATCGCCCGTGCCCTGCGTGACCATGCGAAGGCTGGCGGCACCGTCATCATGGCCACGCACGATTTGGACTTTGCCGAGCAGGCAGCCGACGACGTCGCCATGATGTTTGACGGCGAGATTGCCTGCATGGAGCCCCCGGCAGATTTCTTTGCCGACAACGTGTTCTACAGGGCGTGATGGGATGACGGACTGTCGTTTCTCGCGCTTGCTTGCAAAACTGGAGGTCCCGCTGTTGTTGGCGGTGCCGGCGGTGATGGCTGCGGCGTTGCTGTCGGGTGTTGGGCAGGCAGCGTTGGCCATGCTGGTTGTGGTGGCGCTGGTGCTCGCACTGTTCTTTGCGGGTTACGAGGCATCTCGTCCGGGTTTGCGCCAGATTATGCCCACGCTGGTGCTGGCGGCGCTGGCGGCGGCGGGGCGCATCCTGTTTGGGCCCATTCCCGACTTTAAACCGGTGAGCGCCATCGCCATTATCGCGGGGGCGACGCTTGGTCGCCGCAATGGTTTTATGGTTGGCGCGCTGGCGGCGCTGACCAGCAATTTCTTTTTTGGACAGGGCATGTGGACACCGTGGCAGATGTATGCCTGGGGCCTGGTTGGCTATGTTGGCGGTGCGCTGGCGCATGCCGGTGCGTTCGACCGTGCGGATGGAACCGTGCGCATGCCGGCGCTACTGACCTACGGCTTTGCTTCGGGTTTGCTGTACGGCGTGGTGATCAACGCGTATGACATCATTGGTTTTGTGCAGCCGCTTACTTGGGCGGGTGCCGTGGCGCGTCTTGCCACGGCAGTGCCGTTCGATATTACGCACGGCTTTGCGACCTGCGTGTTCTTGGCCGCCTTGTACAAGCCTTGGTGCCGTCGCATTAACCGTGTCGTCGTGAAATACGGGCTGTAAGGCATTTCGCGTTTCCTCGCGAACTTGCGGTGGAATAGTTCTCGTTTTTGGCTATTTGCTGCCCAAACAGGAACTATTCCACCGCAGCTTATAGGGGGAGAGGGGTCACATGATCTGTTTTCCTCCGTCCCCCAGGAATTACTTGGGGCTAGAGCTCTAGCGTGAGGGTGACGGGGCAGTGGTCACTGCCAAAGATGTCGCCGCGGATACCGGTGTCGCGTACGTTGTCGGCGATTGCGTCGCTTACCAGGAAGTAGTCGATGCGCCAGCCTGCGTTGTTCTTGCGGGCATTAAAGCGGTAGCTCCACCAGCTGTAGACGCCCTCGACGTCGGGGTTTGCCGCGCGCCAGGTATCGGTAAACCCGGCGTTGAGCAGCTCGGTAAACTTGCCGCGTTCTTCGTCCGAAAAGCCGGCGTTGCCGCGGTTGGACTTGGGGTTCTTAAGGTCGATCTCCTCGTGTGCCACGTTAAAGTCGCCGCAAGTTACGACGGGCTTGCCGGTCTCGCGCTCAAGCGCGCTCAAAAAGCCGCGGTAGGCATCGTCCCAGGCCATGCGCACATCGATGCGCGCGAGTTCGTTTTGCGCGTTGGGCGTGTAGACATCCACAAACCAAAACTTGTCGAACTCGAGCGCACAGACGCGGCCCTCGGTTGCGGCTTGGGCGACGAGTACGGTCGCCTCGCCCTCGCCGGCGTAGGGTAGCAGCGCGTCGGCGTGCAGCACGCGCAGCGGTTCCTGGCGGCTAAAGACCGCAGTGCCCGAATAGCCTTTACGCTCGGCGTAGCTCCAGGTTTGGTGATAGCCGGGCAGGTCAATATCAACCTGGCCTTCTTGCAGCTTGGTCTCTTGCAGCGCCAGGATATCGACGTCGAGTTCTTGCGCGATCTGGATAAAGCTCGGGTCCTTTTTGAGCACGGCGCGCAGGCCGTTGACGTTCCACGAGGCGAAAGTGTAAGTCTGAGGCATGGTGTCCTTTCGACGGGGTTGGCAGGCTTAAGATTAGCGCAACAGGGGCGGGGTGGGCTCCGCGCATGCTGACTTAAAGGACGCATGCTGGGACGTCGCTCAACGCTGCCCGACCAACATGGACGGAGGACAAACATGACGCAAGCGATAACAGATCCCAAGCAGGCCTCCGCCGCGCTGGCGGAGCTGTTCAATACCCACGAGCGCGTGGTGTTCTTTGGCGGCGCGGGCGTTTCCACGGCAAGCGGCATTCCCGATTTCCGCAGCGTGGACGGCCTGTATCACCAGCAGTTTTCCTATCCGCCCGAGACCATGCTCTCGCATAGCTTTTACGAGGCGCATCCGGCCGAGTTCTTCGACTTCTACCGCACCAAGATGATCGCGCCTGGCGCCAAGCCCAACCGCTGCCACACCAAGCTGGCCGAGCTGGAACGCGCGGGCAAGCTCAGTGCCGTGGTGACGCAAAACATCGACGGCCTGCACCAGGCGGCCGGCTCGCAGCGCGTGTTCGAGCTGCATGGCTCGGTCCACCGCAATATCTGCCAGGCGTGCGGCGCGGTCTATGGTGCCGATTGGATTTGCGCGCGCGAGCACGAGGATGCCGCGGGCGTGCCCGTGTGTCCCGTGTGCGGCGGCCGCATCAAGCCCGACGTGGTGCTCTACGAAGAGCCGCTCGACGAGCGCGTGCTCACCGGCGCCGTTGCCGCCATTGCCGCGGCCGATGCCCTCATCGTGGGCGGAACCTCGCTCGTGGTGTACCCGGCGGCGGGCCTCACGCGCTACTTTACCGGCGATACGCTGGCCATTTGCAATTTGGCGCCCACCGATCAGGATGCAAATGCCGACCTGCTGATTTCTTGCGACATCGCGGCCGCGTTTGCGTTCTAGCCCGCGTGCGCGGATACAATAGAAAGACTGATTGCAAAGCGACCCCGCCGCCAGCGCCCGAGCGCGGCGGCGGGGGCATTTTAGGAGGATGTTCATGGCGAACGATAGCAAGACATGGCGGTGCGGAAAGTACGAGCTCAGCTTTGACCGTCCGCGCATCATGGGCGTCCTCAACGTGACGCCCGATTCGTTTAGCGATGGCGGCGAGCACTTCGATCCGGATGCCGCGATTGAGTACGGCTTGGCGATGCTCGACGCCGGTGCCGACATCATCGACGTGGGCGGCGAGTCCACGCGCCCCGGCTTTACCCCGGTCAACCCCGACGAGGAGGCCCGCCGTGTGCTGCCCGTGGTGCGCGCACTGGCCAAGGAGGGCGCCATCGTCTCGATTGACACGCGTCATGTGGCGGTTGCCAAGGCGGCCGTGCGCTGCGGAGCCTCGATCGTCAACGATGTGACCGGCTTCACCGACCCCAAGATGGTCGAGTTTGTTAAGACGAGCGCTTGCGGCGTCATCGTGATGCACGCCGGCGAGGTCGCTGCTCCCGCGCGTACGCACGCGACGGTGCAGCTCGATACCTCGGCCGCGGCGTTTGTTGCCGAGAAGGCGCGCGAAGCGGCTGCCGAGGCCGCGCGCGAGGCCGAAAAGCCGGGCCGCCGCCGTCGTGGCAAGCTGCTGGGCGAGCCTAAGTCGGAGGCCAAGCTTCCGGGCGGCGTGGTGCAGCCCTCGCTGCCGTTTGGCGACCCGGAGCCCGCAGCCGAGCCCGCAGCCGAACAGGAGACGCCGGCCGCCGAGCAGGCTGCCCCCGCCGCCGAGACCGTCGCGCCCGAGGTCACGCCCGCTGCCGCCGAGACGGAGCCGGAGCCCAGCGACCACCTGGTCGCCATGATGCGCCGCAGCGCCCGCCGCGAGGAAGCCTACGTGCCCACCTCGCAGCTCCGCCGCTTTACCCTGCCCGATTCGGCGCCCATCATGCGCCGCGTCATGGGATTCCTTTCCGACCAGGCCCGCACGCTCATCCATGCCGGCGTGTCGCGTGACCGCATCTGCATCGACCCCGGTCCGGGCTTTGGCAAGTCGGCTAACGAGGACATCGTCATCCAGCGCGAGACTGCCAAGATGGCGTCACTGGGCTATCCGCTCATGTGCGCCGTATCGCGCAAGCGCTTTGTGGGCGCTGTCTCGGGCGTGACCGAGGCCGCCGAGCGCGATGCCGCTACGTTTGGCGTGTGCCTGGGCGCCATCCAGGCCGGTGCCAACATCGTGCGCGTGCACGAAGCCGCGGGTTTTGCGCAGTTCCTGAACGGCTACTGGGCGGTTGCCAAGCCGCAGCCGCGCCGCGCGTTTGTGGCCGTGGGCTCCAACCTGGGGCACCGCTGTGACAACATCCGCGCCGCACGCGACATGATCGCCGAGATTCCACTCACCTGCGTGTCCAACTCCTCCAAGATCTACGAGAGCGAGCCGGCCTACGAGATGCGCCAGGACGCGTTTGCCAACGCCGTCATCGAGATTAAGACCGAGCTGGCGCCGTTGGTGCTGCTCGACGAGCTCATGAAGATCGAGGCCGAGCTGGGCCGCGACCGTTCCAAAAAGGCCAAGGCCAACGGTCCGCGCACCATCGACCTGGATCTGCTGTGGATGGACGGCGAGACCCACGGCGGCAAAAAGCTGCGCCTGCCGCATCCGCTGATCGGCGAGCGCGACTTTGTGCTGGTGCCGCTCGAGGATCTGATGCACGATCCGGCGCGGTTCTTCCGCTACAACGGCGTCGAGGTCAAGGAGCCCGAGGACCGCGTGGGCCATATCGTGGGCGAATTGGGGCGCATGTAGATGATCGAGATGAATGCTGTTGCCGCTGGTACCGAGCTCGACGCGGCGCGTGACGCGGGCCGCGAGGGCGTGTCCGCGGGCTGGTGCGCGTGGAGCGCGGGCGATGCTTCGCTGACGTTTTCGCTGGTTGTGCGCCCCGATGTGAATATGCACGCCTTCCACGGCCTGCCGTTTGTGGCGGCGATGGGCATGATGGATGCGCTCGTGGGCACGGCTTCGACGCCAGGGTTGGGCCTTGCCGGCAAGGTGGGTATCCAGTGGCCGAGCGATATCGTGTGCGGTGCGCCTGCGTTTGAGACGTCACTCGCGCGCGTTGCCGTGAACGGCGGTGCCGGTGCCGCGGGTATGTTTGCCGCGGTGACGGTTGATGTTGAGCGTGCGGCGCTGGGTGAGCTTGGCGTGGATATGGCAGATGAGGCGCTGATCGAGGCATTGGCCGCCGCCGTGCTGGTCCGCGTGGACACCTGGGCAGTTGCCGCCAACACGCCGCAGGGCGCCGCCGGCCCGCTGGCTCCGGTGCTGGGCGAGTACTTTGACATGGTGCCACTGCTGGGTCGTCAGGTCGCGGCGGTGTCGCCCAGCGGTTTGCCGCTTGCGGTCGGTGTGTTTGCGGGCCTGGACATCTGGGGTCGCGCGACCATCAAGACCGATGCCGGCGAGCAGGAGTTTCCGCCCGAGGCCGTACGGATTCGTGGACTGTAACGCGAGGCGCCCGCGCTCAAAGATAGCGATGACAACAAGACCCTCCTCGGCTGTGCCGGGGAGGGTCTTTACGCGACTACAGGGTGGCATCGCGGTTCTATTCCTCAAAATTGAAAATATTTCGATTTTGAGGAATAGAATTAAGCCAGCTCGGCCTTTAACGAGGTATATTCGTTGCAGAGTCTATTCCTCAAAACTGAATAATTTTCGTTTTTGAGGAATAGCGATAGAAGACCGCAGGGAGGCACCAATGAAACTCATCAATAGAACGTCATATATGGACACGTTGACGAGCCTTATTGGCGTACCGGACATCAAGGTCATAACGGGCATTCGCCGTAGCGGTAAGTCAAAATTGCTCGAGGCCCTCCGCGATTACGTGGAGGCAAATCTGTCCAATTCGAATGTCATCCATATCAATTACAACCTCGACGAGTTCGAGGGCCTGCTCGAATATCATGCCCTGCTCGCCTATGTGAAAGAGCATCGAGTGTCCGACAAGCAAAACTTCCTGCTTATCGACGAGGTTCAGATGTGCGACGGCTTTGAACGCGCGATCAACAGCCTCCATGCATCCGAGCAGTACGACATCTTCATCACCGGATCGAACGCCTTTTTGCTGTCGAGCGATCTGTCGACGCTCTTTACGGGGCGCACGTTCGAGATCGAGGTTTTCCCATTCTCGTTTGAGGAGTATCGCTTCTATAGTGACGAGGGCGAGGTCGATCGCGACTTCGATGAGTACGCGAGAATCGGCGGTATGTCCGGCTCTTACCCTTATCCACTGCAGGAGCAGCGCTACCAATATCTCTCCAATGTCTTCAAAACGCTCATCGTGAGGGATATCGTGCAGCGGCATAACGTGAGAAACGAATCGGCACTGCTGCGCATTGCCGATTACATGATGGACAACGTCTCCAACATAACGTCGGCACGCAACATTACAGATGTTTTGAATGCGGATGGGCTAAAGATTACGAACAAGACGGTCGGCACGTACATGGGGTACCTGTGCGATGCGTTTGCCTTCTATAAAGTTCGTCGGTACGACATTCGCGGCAAAAAATACCTTAAGAGCGGCGAGAAGTATTACCTGGCAGACCACGCGTTCAAATACGCACTGCTTGGTACACGTGATATGGATTGGGGACGCGTATACGAGAACATGGTGGCCATCGAGCTGCTGCGCCGCGGATACGAGGTATACGTCGGTGTGCTCTATAAAAAGGAAATAGACTTTGTAGCAATCAAGCGAAGCGAGAAGCTCTACATTCAGGTGAGCGACGACATCAGCTCGGATAAGACGTTTGAACGCGAGATTTCGCCACTGCTGAGCATTGGCGATGCGTATCCCAAGATGATTCTTGCCCGCACGCATCACGAGGCCACGGATCGCGATGGGGTGCAGATCGTGGACCTGGCGAGGTGGTTGTGCGGCGAGGCTTAGCAAAAAATCCTATTCCTCAAAACTGAAAAATTTTCGATTTTGAGGAATAGGATTGGAGGCTGGTTGCTGCGACCTGGCGTTTACTCTATCCCAGCTCCTGCATGCGGCGGTAGATTTCGCAGATACCCTTGATGGTGAGCTGCCCGTCGACCACGTCGAAGGCATCGGTCGAATCGGCGACGATGCCGGCGAGACCGCCCGTGGCGATAACGGTGGCGTCCTCGCGGCCCAGCTCGCGCTTCATGCGCACGACCAGACCCTCGGCCATGGCGGCGGCGCCCATCACGGCGCCGACCTTGATGCACTCTTCGGTGTCGCGACCGATGGCATGCTCGGGCGCCTCGAGCGGAACGCTGGCGAGCTTAGCGGCACGGGCGGCAAGCGCGTCCATGGAGATGCGGATGCCCGGCGCGATCGCCCCACCAATGTAATAACCGTCCTCATCGATGACGTCGATATTGGTCGCGGTGCCAAAGTCCACCACGATCGCCGGGGCGCCGTAGAAGGTATCGGCAGCGACGGCGTTGGCGATGCGGTCGGCACCAACGGCCTGGGGGCGCGCCGCGCGCAGCTTGGTCACGGCGGCCGTCTGCGGCCCAATGACGATGGCGTCCGCCGCGATGCGGTCGGCCACGGCATGCCACTCACGTGAGAGCTGCGGAACCACGCCGGCAAAGGCGATCGCATCGACCGCATCGAGCGAAAGGTCGTACATCTTAAAGAAGCCCATCAGGCGCACGTGGATCTCGTCGGCGGTATAGGAGCGGTCGGTGGGCATGCGCCACGACTGCACCAGCTCGTCTCCGTCAAACAGACCCATGGCCGTCTGCGTGTTTCCCATATCGATAGCGAGCAGCATGTCTACTCCCGGTGTCGGCATAAAAGGACGCGCACCATTGTATACGTGCCGTCGACGGCGCTCGGCTGCGATTCGTTTACGGTGATAGGGGTCGAGGGGTTTAAATATGAAGGAATTATGCTCTACGAGATTTTCCTTGCCGTTTACCGAACTCCCGCGTAATATACTTTCTTGCGCACATGAGGCGCCCAGACATTGCGGGGTGGAGCAGTCTGGTAGCTCGCCGGGCTCATAACCCGGAGGTCGTAGGTTCAAATCCTGCCCCCGCGACCAAGAACTTGCAGCTCGTCGGCCTAGCCGGCGAGCTTTTTTGTTATTCCGGGACCGTGTTTTCGGTCCAATTCTCAGCCTCTCAAACAAAATCTCGATCTGTAACATCTAGACCCGATTTGGGCGGCTAGGTGTTACAGATTGAGATTTTCTAGCAGGCGGGTTTGGTTTGTCTCGATCTGTAACAGTAAGACCCAGTTTTGCCGCGTAACTGTTACAGATTGAGACAAACCGAAGGGCCGCCCCGCCCACCCCCATCCGCCTGCCGCCACCTGATATTCGCCGATTTCCGTTGTGCCGCTGTGCCTCCATGCCATATCCTCTAGACAACTACGCGGCATCATCGCCGCCGCGCCTACAAGAGAGGAATATCCATGACCGCACCTGCATCCAAGCTGCTCCAGCCCATTACGGTTGGCCCCCTTGAGCTCAAGAACCGCATTATGTTTCCGCCGCTGACCACCGGCTACGAGGAGCGTGACGGTTCCATCGGCGAGCGCAGCCTGGCTTTTTACGAGCGCTTGGCCCGTGGCGGCGTGAGCTACATCGTCATCGGCGACGTTGCTCCCGTCATGACCGCAAGCCCCACGCCCAAGCTGGCGACCGACGCCCAGATCCCCACGTTTAAGGCGCTGGCCGACGCCGTCCACAAGCATGGCGCCAAGGTCGCGCTGCAGCTGTTCCACCCCGAGTACGACGTGCCCGGTGTCGGCCGCATGGTCATGGGATCCATGGCCGCCGCCAAGGCCGCGCAGGAGGCCAAGGCCGCTGGCGACGAGGAGACCTTTGCCGCCAAGATGGTCGAGTCCAACGAGATCCGCAACCAGGCCTACGCCAAGCTGCATCACGACATGCAGCACTTTGTGAACGAGGCGAGCGTGGAGCAGCTCACCCAGATCAAGGAGGCCATCGCTGCCTCGGCCGCTCGCGCGCAGCAGGCCGGCATCGACGCCATCGAGGTCCACGGCGACCGCTTGGTGGGTTCGCTGTGCTCGGCCATCCTCAACCAGCGCACCGACGAGTACGGCGGTTCGTTCGAGAGCCGCGTCCGCTACGCGCTGGAGGTCGTCGCTGCCATTAAGGAAGCCGCGCCGCAGCTGATGGTGGAGTACAAGCTTCCCGTGATCATGGAGAACCCCGACGGCACGCCGCGCGGTAAGGGCGGCCTGCAGCCCGACGAGGCCTGCGAGTTTGCCAAGCTGCTCGAGGGCGCGGGCATCGACATGATCCAGGTCGCGCAGGCCAACCACACCGGCAACATGGGCGACACCATTCCGCCCATGGGCGCCATGCCCTACAACTGGACGCTGCCCGTGGCCGAGCGCGTCAAGGCCCTGGTCTCCGTGCCGGTGGCAACCGTGGGCCGTGTTGTCTCGGTCGAGGCCGGCGAGAAGATTCTGGAAGACGGCGCGGCCGACATCATCGCCTACGGCCGCTCGCTCATGTGCGACCCCGACATTGCGCTGAAGGCCGCCACGGGTGAGCCCATCCGCGAGTGCCTCAACTGCAACAAGGGCTGTGTCGACGCGATTCAAAACCGCAAGTACATTTCGTGCGTGCTCAACGCGGAGAACGGCGACGAGGCGACCATCGCCATTAAGCCGGGCGAGGGCGACAAGAAGATCGCCGTGGTGGGCGGCGGCATCGCCGGCCTGGAGGCCGCACGCGTGGCGGCCAAGCGCGGCTACGACGTGACCATCTACGAGGCGAGCGATCACCTGGGCGGCCAGATTGTGCTGGCGGCTGCGCCTCCGCGCAAGGACGAGATCATGCGCTCGGTCGAGTACTACGAGAAGATTCTGCCTGGCCTGGGCGTGAAGGTTGAGCTCAGCCATGCCGCTACCGCTGAGGACCTCAACGCCGCCGACGCCGCGATTGTGGCCGTGGGCGCGCACGACGTGGTCATCCCCGTTCCGGGCGCCGACTCGGACAAGGTCGTCTCGAGCTGGGACGTGCTGGCCGGCAAGGTGGAGCTCAGCGGCCGCGTCGCCGTCATTGGCGGTGGCCTGGTGGGCACCGAGACTGCCGAGTATCTGCTGCAGCACGGCTGCGAGGTGGCGATCGTGGAGATGCTCGACAAGATTGCCGCGGGCGAGTCTGAGACCATTCTGCCGCTGATTATGAGCGACTTTGCCGAGCACAACGTGGAGCAGCACGTGAAGACCCGCCTGACCGCCATTACTGACGAGGGCGTGGAGGCCGTTCGCACCACCGAGGACGGCGCTGAGGAGCCGGTGAAGATCGCCTGCGATTACGTGGTGATGGCCGTGGGTTCCAAGGCCAACGCGTTTGACCTGGACGGCGTGACGGTGCCCGTGACCTGCGTGGGCGACTGCTCGGGCGAGCGTACCGCCGACATTGCGAGCGCCATTCGCACGGCATATCACGCGGCCAACGAGCTGTAGTTGAACATCGCGGCCAGGCGGGGCGGTAGCACGGATTCGTTTCGCCCGGCTGTGTCCCGTCGGGTGTCAACCGGTGCGGGGCCTGCAAGCGGAGCAGGTCCCGCCCTTTTTGTTTTGCTCCGGTGGATGGCAATGCGCGGTAATCATGAGGAGTGAGGACGTCTACTGCCTTGCAGATCACTCAAAATTATTGGGGGAGGGGTTAATAACTATATCCTCTATACCAAAGGACATAAAGAGATGCCAATTTTGTTGACAAGCGAATGACGATTAGCTGCGAGTCAGCTACCAGCGTAAATAATCGATAAAGAAATGTCGTAATTTGGTGCCAAATGCCCAGATAACGCCGCGTCTATTTTAATTAACTGCTTTGAGCAAACAGTAAAATGCTACTATCTAACTTGTACGTAAGAAAGCAGATTAACGGTTAAGGCTAAGAAGTGGCAGGTATGTCGGAAGCAACTAGGACTCGCACGCATGCGCCCGAGGTTAGGCAGCGCGCCGTCGAGATCCTCCAAGAGGGGGTCGGTCATCGCGCCCTCGCCGCGGAGCTTGGCATTCCCCAGGCCACGGCTCGTCAGTGGGCCCGCGCGTATGCCGTGGGCGGTGCCGACGCCGTTCTCAATGCCGGTTCGCATCATCACACCTACTCGTACGACGTAAAGCTCGCTGTGGTTAAGGACCGTCTGGAAAACGGCTTGACGGTTCGCGAGGCCATGATCAAGCACAAGATTCCCAGCGAGTCTTCGGTCAAGGCTTGGTGCCGTCAGTACCGCGAGAGCGGTGAGGCCGCACTGGTCGATAAGCCGCGCGGTCGCAAGCCGCGCGTTAAAAAGGCGGAATAGCAAACGGGATGGTGCGCCCACAGGGGCGCATTTTTCTTGCCGCGCCAACTTTTTGGACCGGCGCGAGCCTGTCGGGACATTCTCCAAAGTGGCCAATAAACTGCGCGCAGTGGCCCGCGTGCCTGTCGCTGCGATAGGGGAGCGTCGCCCCACTGCTCCAAAGCGGACGTGCCCTTACCCCGTACGCCTAAAACTCCCCAGTTGACCGAAAACCTGCCGCCGCTGCTCCTCAATTGAGCTATAACGTTAAACAATTGCAGCGTTTTTGCATGGGGGAGTGATGGTATGACGCTACTGTATTTCCTTACCCTGTTTCCGCTGGTACCGGCGCTGGGCATGCTGCTCGCGCGCGGTGACCGCGCCCGCGATGCGGTGGGGCTTGTAGGCTCCGGCATTATTATGGCGGTGACAGTTGTAGTCGCCGTCTTGTTTTTTGGCATGGGTCCGCAGAGCTTTGAGGTTGCCCCCGGCACCTCGCATGTGCTCTCGATCATCAGCTCCGCCATCGATGCCATCCTGTGCGCCGTCATCCTGTACAACGCGTATAAATATAGGAACGCGCTCACCACGGTGCTCGGCATAGTCCAGCTGGTGGGCTCGCTCGCCTTTGCAGCCATGACGTTGCCCGCGGCCGAAGCCGTCACGGCAACGCCGCTCTACTTGGATTACATGAGTGTGATCATGGTCCTCGCCGTCGGTATCGTCGGCAGCCTAATCTGCGTGTATGCCTTGGGTTATATGAAGGACTTCCAGGCCCATGACGAGCACGAGGCCGCGCTGCGCGGGCAGACCGCGCCCGACCGTCGCCCGCAGTTCCTGGCGCTCATGTTCCTGTTCCTCTCGGCCATGTTCGTCATCGTGACGAGCGACAACCTTGAGTGGCTGTTCTGCGGCTGGGAAATCACCACCGTGTGCTCGTTCCTTATGATTGGCTACACGCGCACGCCCGAGGCCATCAAGAACGCCTTCACCCAGATCATCCTCAACATGCTGGGCGGCATCGCGTTTTTGGCCGGACTCATGTACCTGCACGTTAACGGCATGCCGCTGACCATCTCGGGCATGATCGAGCTTTCCGGCGCCGGAACCGCGCAGTCCGCGCTGCTGGTGATGCCGGTCATCCTGTTGTCGCTCGCCGCACTCACCAAGGCCGCGCAGATGCCGTTCCACACTTGGCTGTTGGGTGCCATGGTTGCCCCCACGCCCACGAGCGCCCTGCTGCACTCGTCAACCATGGTCAAAGCCGGCGTGTTCCTGATGGTCAAGCTGAGCCCGCTCTATGCCATCTATCCCGTGACTGGCTTTATGGTCACGAGTGTGGGTGCCATCACGTTTTTGCTCGCTGCCCTCATGGCCATCTCGCAGAGCAACGCCAAACGCGTGCTCGCGTACTCCACCATTTCCAACTTGGGCCTTATCAGTGCCTGCCTGGGCGTCGGCGCGCCCGAGGCCGTGTGGGCCGCGATCTTCCTGATCCTGTTCCACACGGTGGCCAAGTCGCTGCTGTTCCTGTGCGTGGGCACCGCCGAGCATCATATCGGCAGCCGCAATATCGAGGACATGGACGGTATGTTCAGCCGCATGCCGCACCTGACGCGCCTGATGATGCTGGGCATTATGGGCATGTTCGTGGCGCCGTTTGGCATGCTCGTGTCCAAGTGGGGCGCCCTGGTGGCGTTTGCGCAGACCGGCAACGTGCTCATGATCATGGTGCTTGCCTTTGGCTCGGCCGCGACGTTCTTCTTCTGGGGTAAATGGCTTGCCAAGCTTTCGGGCGTCGACCCCACGGCTCAAAACGTTGAGGTCAATGTCCATAAGACCGAATGGATGGCCCTCAACACCATCGCCGCGCTGCTGATTCTGTGCTGCGTGGCGTTTCCGGTTATCTCGAGCGGTCTGGTGTCGCCTTACTTGGCCATGGTGTTTGGCCGCGTGCCGTACGTTATCGGCAAGGACGCCATGTATCTGATGGTGGTTATCGTGGCTTTTATCGCCGTGGTGCTGCTGACTTCATTCCGCGTGAGCAACAAGCCGCACGTCAACGTGTACCTTTCGGGTGTGGGAACCGACAAATATCGCCATTTCCGCGGCTCGATGGGACACGAGGTAAAGGCCGAAAAGCGCAATTGGTACTCGGAGGACGCCCTTGGCGAGAAGCGTATTGGCCCCGCGGGTAGCGTCGTGTGCTGCAGCATTATCTTGTTTGCGCTGCTGTGTTGCGCGTGGATTGGGCCCGAGCGGCTTGCCATGAGCGCGCCCTCGGTGCTGCGCGGCAAGTATTTTGAAGGTTCGGGCGTCGTGGGCATCTTTATTGGTACCGTGGTGTTTTCCTTGATTGCGCCGCTTGTGGGCGGCCTGATCGACGGTCTTGACCGCAAACTTTCGGCCCGCATGCAGGGCCGCGTGGGCCCGCGCCTGCTGCAGCCCTTCTACGACGTTGCCAAGCTGCTGCGCAAGGCCCCCGCCAGCGTAAACACCATGGACGATACCTACATGGCGTGTGCTCTCATCTTTACCGTCGTGGGCGGCGGCATCTTTGTGTCGGGCTCCAACACGCTGCTGTGCGCTTTTATGGTGACGCTCGCCGCGATCTTTGTGGTGTTGGCGTCCGCCTCGACGCAAAGCCCGTTTGCCCAGGTCGGCGCCGACCGCGAGCTGCTGCAGGTTATGAGTTACGAGCCCGCCGTTCTGCTGATGAGCGTGGGCCTGTACCTTGCCACCGACAGCTTCGATTCCATCGCCGTGACGGGACAGTCGGCCCCCATCATCGTGTACAGCGCGCCCATTTTCCTCGCGCTGCTCGCGGTGCTTACCATCAAGCTGCGCAAGTCGCCGTTTGACCTTTCGTACTCGCATCACGCGCATCAGGAGATTGTCCAGGGCGTCGCCACCGAGATGAGCGGCGGCACGCTGGCAAAGATGACCCTTATGCACTGGTGCGAGACCGTGCTGTTTTTGATGTGGGTGGGCATGTTCTTTGTTTGGGACAACCCGGTGAGCTGGGTCGTAGCCCTGGTCGTGATGGCCGCGACGTACTTTATCGAGGTGCTGATCGACAACACCTTCGCACGCAGCAGCTGGCGCAGCTGCTTTAAGCTCGGCTGGGGCGTGGCGCTGGTGTTTGGCCTGCTCAACCTTATGCCCATCCTCGTCGACGTGTTTATTTAGGAGACGGCGTTTATGGATCATAAAATGTCGCGCTCGCCGTGGGTTATTCATTACGACGGCTCGAGCTGCAACGGATGCGATATCGAGGTGCTGGCCTCGCTCACGCCGCTGTTCGATGCGGAGCGGTTTGGCGTAGTCAACACCGGCAACCCCAAGCATGCGGATATCTTTTTGGTGACGGGTTCGGTCAATGCCCAGAACCTGCCCGTCGTGCGCCAGATCTACAACCAGATGCTCGAGCCCAAGTGCGTGGTGGCCTGCGGTATCTGCGCGTGTTCGGGCGGCGTGTTCCGCGATGCCTATAACGTGATCGGCGGCGTGGACCGCGCGATTCCCGTGGACGTGTACGCGCCCGGGTGCGCCATTCGTCCCGAGACCGTGATCGATGCCATCGTGGAGGCGTGCGGCATTCTGGACCAGAAGGAGGCCGTGATGCGCGCCGGTGGCGATCCGCTTACCGTGGGCGGCGCTGCTACCTGGGACGGTGGCGTTGAGCTGGGCGAGGACGGGTTTGTGGCTGCGGGGGCAGGGGCTGATGGCGCCGGTGGCGGCGACACGGCCGCTGGGACGCCCGCCGCGCCCGTCGCTGCAAAGGAGGCCGAGTAATGCAAAAGGCAATCTATACCACCGTCGGGATCGACGAGCTCCTGTCGCATGTCCAGGCGCTCAAGGGCGTCGGCGCGCGCTTTGTGCAAATGCACGCCGAGCGCAACGTCGACGACGGCTCGTATCGCTTGGTCTATACGTTTATCAACGTTCGTGCTGCTCAGGAACATATTGCGCAGGACGGCAGCTATGCGATCGAGAATCTGGTGGTTGAGGGCATCGACCAGTACCAGGAGATTCCGTCCATCAGCTCGTATTACCCCGCGGTGTTCCCGTTTGAAAATGAGGCCCACGACCTGTTTGGTCTTGCCATTACCGATATGCAGATCGACTTTAAGGGCTTTTTCTACCAGGTCTCGACCGCTGAACCCATGAGCGTTATCACGCCCGAGGTGAAGGCCGCGCGCGAGAAGGCCATGAAGGTCCGCGCGGCTGCCGAGGCCAAGGCGCGCAAGGCCGCTGCCGAGAAGGCTGCCGCGGCTGCGGCTGCTGCAGGGGAGGGCGTTGCCGGCGATGCCGCGGGCGCCGCTGCTCAGCCCGCTGCGGCTGCCGGCTCCGATACTCAGCACGATGAGGCTGCTGCGAAGGCCGCGCTCAAGGCCGCCGAGATGGAGGCAAAGCTCGCCGCCATGGATCCCGAGAAAGCGGCCAAGGTCCGCGCGGCGCTTGCCGCCAAGGCCGCCCGCGACAAGCAGAAAGAGGAGGCGTAAGGTCCATGGCACATCGCTCCGTTATTCCGTTTGGCCCGCAGCACCCGGTGCTGCCCGAGCCGCTTCATCTGGACCTGGTGATCGAGGACGATCGCGTCATCGAGGCAATTCCGCAGATCGGCTTTGTGCACCGCGGACTCGAGAAGCTCACCGAAAAGCGCGACATGCATCAGTTTGGCTACATCGCCGAGCGCATCTGCGGCATTTGCGCCGTGGGTCACAGCTGCGGCTATGCCAGCGCCTGCGAGCGCATGCTCGACATCGAGGTGCCCGGCCGCGTGCAGTATATTCGCACCATTCTGCACGAGCTTTCGCGCATCCACTCGCATCTGCTGTGGCTGGGCCTGCTCGCCGATGCCTTTGGCTTCGAGGCACTGTTCTATCGGTCGTGGACCCTGCGCGAGCAGATTCTCAAGATCTTTGAGAGCACGTGCGGTGGGCGCGTGATTCTGTCGATTAACGAGATCGGCGGCCTTAAGCACGATATCGAGGATTCCGAGCTGGCCGGCATTGTCCAGACGCTCGATGCCATGCGCCCCGACTACGAGGCCCTGGTGCATACGTTTTTGGACGATGCCAGCTGCGGCGAGCGCCTGCATGGCGTGGGCGTGATCAGCAAAAAGGACGCGCTGGATCTGTCGATGGTCGGCCCGTTTGGGCGCGCCTCGGGCGTGGACTACGACGTGCGCATGTTTGGCGACGGTGCCTACGCGGATCTGGCTGTATTTGAGCCCATCGTTGCCATCGATGGCGACTGCTATGCCCGCTGCCAGGTGCGTTGTGCCGAGGTCACGCAGGCTATGGACATTATCAAGGAGCTTGTGGGCAAGATTCCGCACGACGGCATCGGTGGGCGCACCAAGCTCACGCCGGCCGACGGCGCGCGCGGCGAGGTTGTGATTGAGCAGCCGCGTGGCGAGGCGTATTACTATGTGCGCGGCAACGGCACCAAGAACCTGGACCGTTTCCGCGTGCGCACGCCGACGTCGCAGAACCTAGCGGGTCTGACGCATGCGCTGCAGGGCGTGCTCCTTGCCAACGTGCCCATGATTATCCTGACCATCGACCCCTGCATTAGCTGCACGGAAAGGTAGGCGCGGCATGAGTTTACTGACATTTGCCAAGACGGCCTTGGGCTCTATGGTCAAGCAGCCGGTAACGGTGTGCTATCCGCAGGAGAAGCTCGCGGCACCCGAGCGCTTGCGCGGGCATATCGTCAACGACATGGACGTGTGTATCTGCTGCGGCATGTGTGCGCGTCGCTGTCCGGCGGGCGCGCTCGCGGTCGATCGCAAGGGTGGAACGTGGTCGATCGACCCGTATGCCTGCGTGGTGTGTGGTGAGTGCATCGAGAGCTGCCCCAAGCACTGCCTGACTATGGACACCGCTCGTACTCCAGTTGCGGCGGACAAGACTCCCACGGTAGAAACTAAGTCGGAGTAGCATTGGTATAGAGCTGGAATAGGGGCCGGTGGGGGAAATGCCCCACCGGCCCCGCGCTTAAACGCGCGGTTGGGCCGCCACGAACAAAACTATGCCGGTTTACGGAGCTGGATAGCGAACCTCCGACCATACGGAAAATCCCAAAAACAAAACCGCAGGTAGAACTCCTGCGGTTTTTCATAAAACGCGGTTGTGGTCGGGGGTATCGGGTCAAACGTAGTAGACGGGCCGGTTTCGTGGTGGGTGTCGCCAGCTGATCCCTCGGGGACGGAGGAAAACGGATCGTTTTGGCTCGTCAATCTCGAGTCGCACCTGTTTTCCTGCGAAAACGCTGTGTCTCAACTTTGGTGAGACATTTGTCTCACACCCAAAACCGAATCTGGAACGTGTGTCACCTGCCCTAATTGTGTCTCATTCCGTAACTTTAGGCTGATGCAAGGTCTAATCCTGCGAGAAGGGAGACGCGATGGGTAAGTACACGAGGGGTCTCTTGGCGGTGATACTGGCCGTAGTGCTGGTGTTGCCAGCCGCAGCATTCGCCATGCTGCCCGAGGCCAACGCCAGGTCCAGCACCGGAATGGACGGACCGACGGTAAGCGGAAAGATCGTCGACCCCAACACCAGCGACAACTGGACATATTGGGCTGCTGGCTCTGACGGTAGCGGCAAAATCACGACACAAAACGTCGGCCGAATCTGGACCGACAAAACGGTCGAGGCCGGCGAAGAGTCGGACTTTGTAACCACGCTTTCAGCGATATCCTCGACATCGAACACAATAACGACGGTCCCCAAGCCGCTTGACATCGTGATGGTGCTGGATGCCTCTGGCTCGATGGACGATCCCATGAGTTCAAGCGACCGTACCAAGCGTATTGACGCGCTGAAGACCGCGGCCAATAGCTTTATCGAAAAGATCGCCGAAGAAAATGCAAAGATCTCGGACGAGTCCAAGCAGCATCAGGTTGCCATCGTAAAGTTCGCGGGCGATAAGACTAACAAGGTCGGCAACGATATGTATGGTAATAAGGGCTACACCTACAACTATTCGCAGGTCATGAAGGAACCGACGCTTTGTAAGGACGATGGCGTAAGCAGCCTCAAGAGTACGGTCAACTCCATTAAGCCTGCCGGCGCCACGCGTGCCGACTATGGCATGGATCTTGCCGAGAGCATTTCTGACCGCGAAGACGCAAAGAAGGTCGTCCTGTTCTTTACCGACGGTTCGCCCACAAGCTACAGCAGCTTTGAATCTTCGGTTGCCGATAGCGCCATCAACAAGGCAAATAGCCTGAAGCAAGACGGCACCGTCATTTACACCATTGGCATCTTTAGCGGCGCGAATCCCGCCGCTGACCCCACCGCCTCCGGTACGATTAACGAGAATAAGTTCATGCATGCCGTGTCGAGCAACTATCCTACCGCGGCATCCAGCATTTCTTTCTGGGGCGAGTGGACCATCAACTTTGGTGCGCGCTCAGAAAACGCCAATTACTACAAATCGGCGAAAAATGCCAAGGAGCTCGAGGACATCTTTAAGGACATCTCCGAGAGCATCACTGAGGTCGTTGGCTATCCGACCGAGGTGCACGACGGCTATGGCGAGCATAAGTCCGGCTACATCACGTTTACCGATGAGCTGGGCGACTTTATGCAGGTTGACGACTTTACCGAAGTCGAATACAACGGCACGACGTTTAAGGATCCGGAAAAGTCCACCAAGGGTAATGTCGACAACTACACCTTTGCCGGCGAAGCTGCGAATCTTGTCATCACCGTCCAGCGCGCCGCGGAGGGCAATCCCCAGCAGGGCGACATCGTAGAGGTCAAGATCCCCGCGTCGCTGATCCCGCTGCGCAAATTTGACGTTGACGAGACCAAGGGCACGCTTAAGGTCAGCGATGTAGAGCCCATCCGCGTGAAGTACGCTTCGAGCGTTAAGGACATCGCGCGCGAGAACCTGTTCACCCCTGACGAGGCTCTGAAGAAGTACATCGATAAGAATACGACCGACGAGCAGGGCTCCAAGTCCGTTGCCTTCTATGCCAACAAGTGGAACGGCGACCTGGACCTGGGCGACACGATTGCCAACTTTAAGCCCGCCGCCACCAACCGTTATTACTTCTTCCAGAAGCAGACGCCCATTTACGTGGACCCCGCCTGCACGCAGCCTGCGAAGGGTCAGCTGGAGAGCGAACGTCATTATTACTACCAGGATGAGTTTGAGGTAGCGGATGGCAGCGGCAAGCTCGACCACGGCACCACCGTCATCGAGTTTGCCGGCGGGCATGCTGCGCAGTTTGCGGGCGCCGTGGTTAAAGACGAGAGCAGCGGAAACCTGTCGTTTAGCGAGGGGACCGCGCGTCTGGCCTTTATTGACGAGCTCCATACGGACAAGAAATCCAACGCGACCGAAACCGCGTCCGACGTGCTCAATCCCAGGTGGAATGACACGTCATCCAAGGAGAGCGCAACGCACGTTGATTCTCACTTGGGCAATAACGGCAAGATTAGCTTTGATGTGACGCCGGCAACGGTGGATACCAAGGCCGACTTTGGCTTGACCAAGGTGCTCGAGGGCCGCGACTGGACGGGTACGGACGAGTTCGCGTTTGAGCTCTCCGCGACGTCCGGGGACGACACCCCGATGCCTGCGTCCACGGACGCGACCGTGCGCCAGGGCAATACGGCTATCGATTTCGGCGAGATCGCCTTCAACAAGCCGGGCGAGTACACCTATGAGGTCCGCGAGGTCAAGGGTACGCTGGGTGGCATTGCCTACAGCGATAACGTTGCGAAGATAACCGTAAAGGCAACCGTCGATACTGCCGGTAAACTAACGGCCGAGGTCACAAAGTCCAAGGATAAGGTGTTCACGAATACCTATAGTGTGAAGCCTGACGAGTTCAGCGTCACCGACCAGATCACCGCGACCAAGGTCCTGGACGGCCGCGACCTCAAGGAGGGCGAGTTCCACTTCGAGCTCGTCGAGGGCAACGACGTGGTCGCCGCCGGCACCAATGACGCCGAGGGCAACATCACGATGATCCCCATCGAGTACACCGCTGCCGGCGAACACACCTACACGTTGCGCGAGGTCAAGGGCAATGCCGGTGGTGTCACCTACGACGGCAAGACCTATACCGTCGTGACCACCATCACCGACAACGGTGACGGTACGCTCAGCGCCACGCACGTCCTGAAGGACGTCGACGAGGCGAAGTTCGTCAACTCCTATAAGCCTGGCTCCAAGGACTCCAGCGTCACCGACCAGATCACCGCGAGCAAGTCCTTGGACGGCCGTGACCTCAAGGCCGGCGAGTTCCGCTTTGAGCTCGTCGAGGGCAACGACGTGGTCGCCACCGGCACCAACAATGCCGACGGCAAGATCGTGATGGATTCCGTCACCTACACCGCTGCCGGCGAGCACACCTACACGCTGCGCGAGACCAAGGCCGGTGCCACCGAGAACGGCATCACCTACAGCACCGCCGAGTACACCATCGTGACCACGGTCACGGACAACGGCGACGGTACCCTCATCGTCGAGCATAAGCTGCAGAACAACAAGAAGGCGACCTTCGAGAACGCTTACAACGTGACCCCCAAGAGCTCCAGCGTCACCGACCAGGTCAAGGCGACCAAGTCCCTGACCGGCCGCGACCTCAAGGCCAGCGAGTTCCACTTCGAGCTCGTCGAGGGCAACGATGTTGTCGCCACCGGCACCAACGCCGCCGACGGCAAGATTGCGATGAGCGAGATCGCCTACACCGAGGCCGGCAAGCACACCTACACGCTGCGCGAGGTCCCGGGCGACGCCGGCAACGGCATCACCTACGACGACAAGACCTACACCATCGAGACCACCATCACCGACAAGGGCGACGGCACGCTCGTGGCAAAGCACGAGCTGAAGGGCGACAAGGAGGCGAAGTTCAGCAACAGCTACAAGCCGAATCCGGACGAGTTCAGCGTCACCGACCAGATCACCGCGGCCAAGTCCTTGGACGGCCGCGAGCTCAAGGCCGGCGAGTTCTCCTTCGAGCTCGTCGAGGGCAACGATGTCGTCGCCACCGGCACCAACGACGCCGAGGGCAACATCACGATGAGCGCCGTGAAGTACACCGCGGCCGGCAAGCACACCTACACGCTGCGCGAGGCCAACGGCGGAACCACCAGCAAGGGCATCACCTACAGCGATGCCAAGTTCACCATCGAGACCACCATCACCGACAACGGCGACGGCACGCTCAAGGCCGAGCATGTCCTGAAGGGCGACGCCACGGCTGCAACCTTCAAGAACACCTACAGCGTGACCCCGCTCGAGACCGAGGTCGACTTTGACCTGAGCAAGGCTATCGACGGCCGCGACTGGACGGATACGGACGAGTTCAGCTTTACCATCAGCCCCGCCGAGGGCACCGACGCCCCGCTGCCCGACCCTGCAACCGTGACCGTGAGCAAGAAGAACGCGGACGACAATGGTATCGCCGCCATCAAGTTCGGCAAGATCCGCTACACGGCTGCCGGAACCTATAAGTACGAGATCCGCGAGAACGCGGGCAACGCGGCCGGCATGACGTATGACGAGCATGCCGCGACCGCCGAGGTGACCGTGACTGAGGACGGCGAGGGCAAGCTGATCGCCAATGTCACCAAGAAGGAAAACGGACGCTTCACCAACACGTACCGCACTGAGCTTAACTACACCGCGGCCGGCGGCCTCAAGCTCAGCAAGAGCCTCTCCGGACGTCCCATGACTGAGGGTCAGTTCACCTTTACCGTGACGCCCGCCGACGAGGCTTCGGCCAACGCGCTTGGCCTGCTGCCCGGAGCCAACAACTTCAAGTCCCCTGCAACGGCAGAGGCGACGGTCGGTCTGATTGACATTCTGGCTGGCCATGAGGTCAAGTTTACGCAGGCCGACGCCGGCAAGACCTTCACGTACGCCGTGGCCGAGAAGAATGACGGCAAGCCCGGTTACACCTACGATGACGCCGTCCGCACCGTGACGATTGCTATCGCCGATGACGGCGCCGGTACGCTTACCGCCACGACGACCGTCTCCGGCGGTCCCGAGGGTACGCATACGACGGTCCACAAGAGCGGTGAGAACAAGGTCGAGAGTGCCCTGGTCCCGTTCCACAACAGCTACAGCGCTACGACCAACACGCCTGGCGGTACCGCTGCTCAGGTTGTCGCCACCAAGACCCTGACCGGTCGTCCGATGGTCGACGGCGAGTTCTGGTTCGGCATCGCCTATCAGGGTGAGCTTGTGGCATACGAAAACCTCAAGCCCAATATCGGCGGGCACGTGAGCTTTGATGCGCTGCACTACGATACTGAGATGCTTGCTAATCTCGAGGCGGCCGGGCTTGCCCATCGTACCGATAAGGACGGTAAGCTTGCCTGGACCATTAACTACACGGCCTACGAAGATTTATTCGGGCTGCCGAATGGCGTTTCCGCTACAACGTGGTTCTTTAACTTTAAGGTTATCGTTGTCGACAACGGTGACGGTACCCTGACGGCAACGGTCGACTACGGTGGCGTCGAGCCCTTGTTCGAGAACGTCTACGGCGCCGAGGCCGTGGATGCCACGCTCGCCGGCACCAAGAAGCTTCAGGCTGCCGAGGGCCTGACCCCGGCCGACATCGCGGGCAAGTTCACCTTTACCGTGACCGCCGACGAGGCTGGCTCCCCGATGCCCGAGCGCACGAACCCAACCAACGACGCGGCCGGCAACGTGGACTTTGGCAAGATCCACTTTACGCTCGAGGACCTCAACCGCGCCCTGGGCGTGACGACCGACGCTTCTGACGACGCGTCGAACGACGCCGAGGCCAACGCCGACGAGGCCGAGGTTGACGCCGACGCTGCCGACACCGACGAGTCCAACGACGAGTCCGAGCCCGCAGCCCCCACCGCTCCGCGCTCGCACACCTTTACCTACACGGTGACCGAGTCCGGTAGCGCCCCTGGCGTGACCAACGACGCCAACGCCACGCGCAAGGTTTCCTACACCGTGACTGACGACCGCGCCGGACATCTGAGTGTCGTGCGCGAAGGCGACGACGGTGCGGCCTTCACGTTCACCAACACCTACGGCGTGGCGCCCACCGATTCTGCCGTGACCGATCAGGTCAAGACGGTCAAGCGTTTGACCGGACGCGACCTTGCAGCCGGCGAGTTCACGTTTGAGCTGCTCGAGGACGGCGTGGTTGTTGCTAGCGGCACCAACGACGTCAACGGCAACGTTACGCTGAGCCCGATCCACTATGAGGCGCCCGGCACGCACGCGTACACGCTGCGCGAGGCTTGCCCCAACGCGCTCGGCCTGTACAAGGGCGTCACCTATGACGGCACGACCTACACCGTCGTGACCACCGTCTCCGACAACGGCGACGGCACGCTGACCGCGACGCACAAGCTCGAGGGAACCACCGAGTCCGCTGGCTTTACCAACAAGTATCACGCCATGCCCACGCAGGTTTCCATCGGCGCCATCAAGGTGCTCGAGGGACGCGAGCTCAAGAAGGACGAGTTTAGCTTTAAGCTCGTTGGCGAGGACATCGAGTCTACGGTTACCAACGATGCCGACGGCAAGATCAACTTCGACAAGTTCGAGTACGACGAGCCTGGTACGTACGCCTACACCATCAGCGAGGTCAAGGGCGACGAGGCCGGTATGACCTACGACAAGTCCGTCTTTACCGCGACCGTCAACGTGGTCGACGACGGCGAGGGTAACCTCAAGGCGAACATCGCCTTTACCAAGGGCGACAAGAGCGTCGAGGGTATCGTGTTCAACAACACGTACAAGAAGCCCGAGACACCCGTGCCGACGCCCGATCCCGGCACGCCCAAGACCGTGACGAACATCGTCAAGACGGTCAAGGGTTTCCTGCCCACCACGGGTGACCAGCAGGCAGCCGCACTGCTCATGGCATTCGTCATCGCCATGGCCGGCGTTGGAGCCCTGGTCTGGGGTATCCGTAAGCGCTAGGCACGTCGACAGCGCCCGGGGCCAAATCCCGACCTACTCCTACCCCCAGCCGCCACGGAGGCATCCCCCTCCTCCGTGGCGGCACTTTTGTGTGCCGGGGGCGCCACGAAACCGGCCCATCTACTACGTTTAGTCCCTTACCCCCAACCATGCCGAAAAGCGCGAAAACAAAACCGCAGGTAGAACGCCTGCGGTTTTGTTCAAAACGAGGGTATGGTCGGGGGTATCGAGTCAAACGTAGTAGATGGGCCGGTTTCGTGGCGAGCGCTGCCAAATGATCCCCCGGGGACGGAGGAAAACGGATCATTTTGGTCCCACGAGGCTGGCGGAGACACTCGTGCAGGGCCGCCCGAACAAAACTATGCCGGTTTACTACGATGAATCCGAGATTCCTGACCACACCCGCATTTTTGCAAATATCGCAAGTGTTCTACCTGCGGTTTTGTAAGTGCGCAATTTGCCGTGGTCGGAGATATGCGGTTCATCGTAGTAAACCGGCATAGTTTTGAAATGGCATCAAATTGGCGGCAGCCAGCGGCTAGCCTCGCAGATAGGCGATGGCGATTTGGGTGCGGTTGCGTAGCCCCATTTTGGCTAGGATCGAGCTGATGTGGTTTCGTACGGTGCCTTCGCCCATATAGGCGGTGGCGGCAATCTCCTTGTTATCGAGGCCGCGGGCGATGAGCTCGGCGACTTCGAACTCGCGGTCGGTCAGGCTGGCAAAGGCTGCGGGCCGGCGGGGCGTGCCCGTCTTGTCGCCCATCCCGTCAAAGTCAACATCTTCGATCGCCTTGCCCTCGAGCACGCGTTTGCCATCCATGACCTGTGCCAACGCTGGCGGAATGGCGGCGACATCGGTCTTGATCAGGTAACCGCGGGCGCCCAGCTTGAGCGCCGACACAATGTACTCGTCATCCGAAAACGTGGTCAGGAACACCACGCGTGCTGCGGGGTCGCGCTCGAGGATCTCGCGTGCCGCCGAAAGGCCGTCACGCCCCGGCATCTGGATGTCGAGCAGCGCGATATCGGGTGCGTGTTCGGTGTAGAGCGCGACCGCGTCGTTGCCGTCGGCGCCGGTGCCCACGACTTCGATCTGCGGCTGGGCACCCAGGATAATCTTGAGCGAATCGACCACCAAGCGGTCGTCGTCGACAACAATGAGCCTCATCGGGCGTCATCTCCTTGCTGTTTGGGGACGGTGGCAAACACGCGCCAGCCGGGGGCGCCGGCGCGCAGACCGGCGGTGAAGGTTCCGCCAAGCGCCTCGACGCGCTCACGCATGGAGACGAGCCCCATGCCTTCTGCGACGTTGCTGCTGCTCGCCGGGGTCGCGTCCGCGCCATCATCGGTAACGATGAGCTGGTAAAACGATGGATGCTCCATGCACCGCACGGTAATGGTTTTGGCATGGGCGTGGCGCATGGCGTTGGACAGCGCCTCGCGCAGCACCGCCGCAAAGCAGTTGCCGACGTTGGCGGGCGCATGCTCGGCCAAAACCTCAAGCTCAATCTGCGGACCGCTGTCCGAGCGTGCGCCTTCAACGATGCGTTCGAGCTGCACGGAGAGGTTGGTTGCATTGTCGTTGAGCGCGTGGACGCTGGCGCGCACGAGCTGGAGCGCCTCGTCAACGGTGTATTTGACGTCGGCGAAATCGGCGGCAACGCCGGGCTCGTTGGCATGGACCACGCGCAGGGCTTCGGTTTGAAGCGAAGCGCGCGTGAGCTGGTGGCCCACGTTATCGTGGATTTCGCGCGCGATGCGGGCGCGTTCGGCGAGCGTCGCGAGCTCGACTTCGTAGTCCTGGCGGTCGGCGAGGTCGCGGTTGCGTGCCTCGAGTGCCAGGGCGCGTTCTTGCAGCTTGTCGCGGGTGCGACGCATGCGTTCCTGTTCGCGCTCCAGCTGCGCGGTGCGCAGCGACAGCAACGTGGCGGCGACCGAAAGGATGGCGGTCAGCAGGAGCGTTCGGGCGGTGAGCGCGCCGGTGCGAAGGTCCGCGACGAGCGCAAAGACAAAGGTGGCGCCAATGCCCAGCGCGGCCCAGGCGTGCTCACGGCGCGCCCGCCGCGCGATGTCATAGAGGGCGAGAGGCGCAAACGGCACAAACGGCGGCACGAAAACGGCCGCGATGATGTAGACGTAGCTCGCGGTCTCGCTTGCACGGCGCGTGCGTTCCTTCTGTGCGAGCTCGGCCAGTGAGGTGGCAATAACGCCCAGGCAAAACGCCGCGACCAGGCGAGCGTCCACAGCAAGGCCCACGGCGGCTGCGATGCAGCACGCTAGCACGATCGATTTGTCGAAAAGCCTGTTCATACGGGTATTGTACGCGAAGCTGCGCGTGGTGGAGGGGCCGCCTGCGCAACCGTGACATTCCTCCCGCGCGGCAAAGCGGGGGCGTCGGCAGGCCGCACGACCAAGGCCCCCGCACTCGTGACAAAGCTCACTGGTGCGCGCCGGCGGTTCCTGCGATGATGCAATCGTACCGGGCCGCAATCAACAGAAGGGCCGCCTCATGACAGACATCGTCCACGTCGAAAATCTCGTCAAGCGCTACGACGATCTTATCGCGCTCGACCACTTTAACCTGTGCATCGCTCCCGGCGAGATCTTTGGCCTGCTGGGCCCCAACGGCTCGGGCAAGACCACGTCCATCAACTGCATTCTGCAGCTGCTCGCCTACGACAAAGGCACCATCGAGCTGTTCGGTGAACCCATGACGCCCACGCGCTACGACCTCAAGCGTCGCATCGGCGTGGTGCCGCAGCAGGTGGCGGTGTTTGACGAGCTTACCGTGCGTGAGAACATCGACTATTTCTGCAGCCTTTACGTTAACGACCGCAAGCACCGTCGGGCGCTCGTGGACGAGGCGATCGACTTCGTCGGGCTGGGCGACTTTGCTAAGTTCCGCCCTGGTAAGCTCTCGGGCGGCCTGGCGCGTCGCCTCAACATCGCCTGCGGCATCGCGCACAAGCCCGAGCTCATCTTCTTTGACGAGCCCACGGTGGCGGTCGACCCGCAGAGCCGCAACGCCATCCTGGAGGGCATCTGCCGCCTGCGCGACGAGGGCGCTACAGTGGTGTATACCAGCCATTACATGGAGGAAGTCGAGCAAATTTGCAGCCGCATCATGATCATGGACGGCGGCCGCGTGCTGGCGCAGGGCACCAACGACGAGCTCAAGCGCATGATTCAGATGGGCGAGAAGATTGTAATCGAGGTCGGCGAGGTTCCGAGTGCGGCGCTCGGTGCCGTTGCAAGCCTGCCGCACGTTCTGGACCTTTCGGCAACGGCGGGACAGCTCACGTTTTCGTGCGAAGCGAGCCCGCACAACCTGACGGACATTCTCGATGCGCTGCGCTCGCATGACGTGCCGCTCGGCCGCATCTATTCCGAACCGCCGACCCTCAACGACGTGTTCCTCGAGATCACCGGCCGCGAGCTGCGCGACTAGGGGGCAGCCATGTTCAACACCATTATCATTACGGCCAAGACGTTGCTGCGCCGGCCGAGCACGTGGGTTTGGGGCGCGATCTTTCCCGTCGCGCTTTCCACGATGTTCATGTTTATGTTTGCGAACCTCAGCTCCGACGGCACGGTCGACCCGGTGCCGGTGGCCGTCGTGGCGGATGAGGCCTGGGACGCCTCGACCTTTAAGGACGTGGCGACCTCGCTTGCCAAGGAAGGCGACGACCAGCTGCTCGAGATCCACGAGTGCGACGACGCAGCCGACGCGAACCGTGCGCTTAAGGCCGGCGAGGTCGCGGGCATCTATACGGTCGACGACGCGGGTACGCCCAAACTCACGTTGCTATCGAGTTACGACAGCTCGCGCGCCTCGTCGGTGCTTACCGACCGCAGCATCCTTGAAACGGTGGCAAGCTCGTATACGCAAAATGCCGAGCTCATGGCCCAGATTGCTCAAGATGACCCGGCGGCGCTCGCCGACCCGGAGGCGGTTGCGCGCGCTCTGTCGCTCGAGGGCGGAACCCGCCGCGTGAGCCTGACTCGTGCCACGCCCGATGGCACGGTCATCTACTATTACGCGCTTTTTGGCCTGGTCGCGATGATGTCTGCCGAGTTTGCCGCCTTGAGCGTCGTCGATTTGCAGCCTAATCTGTCGGGCCTTGGCGCGCGCCGCTGCGTGGGCGGTCTTTCCAAGACGGCGTCGCTGGCCGGCATTTTTGTCGGCTCGTGGCTGGTTTCCTTTGCATCGATGGCGGTTGCGATCGGCTACGTGCGCCTGGTCGTGGGCGTCGACTTTGGCGGGCGCGAGGGGTTGTGCCTGCTGGGCGGGGCTGCATCCGCGCTTGCCGCCACGGGCCTGGGGCTTTTTGTGGGCACGCTTCCCGTTAAGGGCGGCAAGGCATCCAAGTCGGGCATCCTCACGGGCTTTGCCACCACGTGCGCCCTGTTCGCCGGCCTCTACGGCGAGCCGGCGATGGCGCTTGCCGACGACGTCGCCCGCGCTTGTCCGGTCGAGTGCTGGCTCAACCCCGTCAAGCTCATCTGCGACATGTTCAATCGCCTGTATTTCTTTGGGGACCTGGGGCCCTTCGCTGTTCGCGCCGGCGCGCTCGTCCTGATGGCCCTGGTGTTTGTCGCCGCCGCTACGCTGATCTTTGGAAGGAGCCGCTATGAGCACCTTTAAGACCGCGCTTCGCATGGCGCTGGCGCACCCGTTCTACCTGCTCATCTATACGGTGTTCATCTCGCTCATGGGCGTATTCATCGCGGCTTCGGTGAGCTGGAACTCGTCGCAGCTTACCGAGTACAAGCCCTACGATGCCAACGTGATCGTGGTCGACCGCGACGACAGTGACCTTTCGCGTGCGCTTACCCAGCATCTGGGTTCGCGCTTTGAGCTGGTCACGGGCGTCGGCGACGACACCTACGATCTCGCGGACGCGCTTTCCAAGAGCAACAGCGCCAAAGGCAGCGCCGACTGCGTGTTCTTTATTCCGGAGGGGTTTGAGGACGATCTTGTTGCAGCCGCCCGTGCGGGGGAGGCCCTGCCCAAGCTCGACGTGACCTACGGTTCCGGCACCATGGCGGCGGCGCTCTCGTCTGCCGAGGCCTCGCGCTGGATCTCGCTCGCGGGCGCTGCGGCGGCGCTTGAACCCGCTGCCTCCAACGGTGACGTCGCAAGGGCCGCCGAGCACGCGGCCGCAAAGCGCGCGGAGGTCCAGATCGAGCAGGTCAAGGTCGACTCGACTGCTGCTACCACGCTCGAGTCGTACTTCAACTTTGGCGCGTACGCGATCATCTCGTCGGTCATCGTGTCGGTGGGACTGGTGTTCTCGGGCATGAACGAGCCCGAGCGCGTGCGCCGCATGGATGCCGGCCCAGTCTCCCAGCGCCAGCGCTCGCTTGCCGTGTTTGCGGCCGCCGCCGTGATCACCGTCTGCATCTGGTTTGTGTCGAGCATGCTGGGCGTCGTGGGCTTTGCCGGCGCGGTCGACGAGGTCGGCGTGGACCGCGTGTGCCTGGCGCTGGCAGCGACGTTTGCCCTGGCGTGCACGCCGCTGGCCGTTGGCTTTGCCCTTTCGAGCCTGGGTGCGCGCGAGGAGCTGCTCAACGGTGTGGGCAACCTGCTCGGCATGCTCATGACGTTTTTGGGCGGCGCCTGGATGCCGCTGTCGCTGATGGGTTCGGCCGTGCAGACGGTGGCGCACTTTGTGCCGACGTATTGGGTGAACGACGCGATCGGCAAGGCGCTTGCCTCGGATTTGACGTCCGCCGTGCTGGGGGACATCGCCTGCGACCTGGGCGTCACGGTGCTCTTCGCCGTGGCCATCGCCGCCGTAGGCCTCGCACTCTCGCGCACCAAATCCCGTGCCTAGCCACCTAGTCATTGGGTACTTATTGGGGACAGACTTAAACGACCAAGAGTGGTCATTGGGGACAGGCTTAAACGACCGCCTAGTCATCGGGGGCAGTCTTTGCCGATTCGCCGGCTCGCCGGCCGGGCCGGCAAGGACTGTCCCCATCTGCCGGCAGGAAAGGAACGTCCCTAACTGCCGGGTGGCGAAAGGGTGTCCCTTGCGGCTAGTCATTTAAGAACGTCCCCAGTGACTAGTTTGGAAAAAGTTGCGCTCGTCACACAAAAATAGTTCGCCATGGTTTACTATTACGCTCATAAAGTAGTATGAGGCTAACAATAGGGGATAGCATGACGACGAAGCAAGCCTACGTCCAGGTCAAGGGGCTCAAGAAGCACTACGGCGACGGTGACGCGCGCCTGACGGTGCTCGACGGCATCGACACGTCCATCAACCGCGGCGAGATCTGCGTCATGCTGGGCCCCTCGGGTTCGGGCAAATCGACATTCCTCAACCTGATCGGCGGCCTGGAGGACGCCGACGGCGGCTCCATTATGGTGGACGGCTGCGATCTGACGACGCTCAAGCCCGCCGATCTGGGCGAGTATCGCCGCCGCGAGTTGGGCTTTGTCTTCCAGTTCTACAACCTGGTGCCCGACCTCACCATCAAGGAGAACATCGAGGTCACGGCGCACCTGTCCAAAAACCCGCTCAATGTCGATGACCTGCTGCGCTCGCTGGGTCTCTACGAGCACCGCAACAAGTTCCCGCGCCAGGTCTCGGGCGGTCAGCAGCAACGCTGCGCCATCGGCCGCGCGCTCGTCAAAAACCCGGGCCTGTTGCTGTGCGACGAGCCAACGGGCGCGCTCGATTACAAGACATCCAAGGAAATCCTGCAGCTCATGGAAGACGTCAACCGCACCTACGGCTGCACCGTCATCATCGTTACCCACAACGCTGCCATTGCCCGCATGGCCAACCGCGTGCTGCGCCTGCGCGACGGGTGCATCGTCGAGGACGAGCTCAACGAGTCGCCGGTCGCGGCCGCCGAGCTCGATTGGTAGGCGACGCCATGTCACCTCTCGCAAAACGACTCCCCCGCGAGCTGCGTCGCAATATCGGTAAATACCTGGGCATCTTCCTGCTTATGTGTGGAAGTATCGCCCTCACGTCGGGCTTTTTGCTCGCCGCGCACTCCATCGGCTGCCTCATCGACGACATGCGCGATGCGTACACGATTGAGGACGGCCGCGTAACCACTTCCTTTGAGGCCACCGACGACCAGCTCAAAGCCGCCGAGGACGCGGCTAAGGACGTCGGCGGCGTCACGCTCTACAAGAACTTCTCCATCGACGCCATCATCAAAAAGGCGTCCGGCGACGACGGCACCAAGCGCACCCTGCGCACCTACGCGCACCGCACCAAGGTCGATATCGCGTCCTACTGCGAAGGCAAGCAGCCCTGCGCGGATGACGAGGTGGCCATCGACCGCGTCTTCGCCACCAACAACGATCTTGCCGTGGGCGATAAGGTCGAGCTGGAGGGCCGCATCTACACCATCTGCGGCATCATGACGCAGCCCGATAGCCAGGCGCTGTTCCTCAACAACTCGGACTTTACGGTGAACACCATCACCTATGGCGTGGCCGAGGTCACCGATGCCGGCTTTGCCGCGCTCGAGGACGCCGGTGGCGCGCCCGCCTACACCTACTCCTTTACTTTTAACGACCGCGACCTCTCCACCGCGGACCGTATCGATGCCGAGCAGGATATGGTCGAGGCGCTGACGGATGCCGATGCGCGTGTGGACGACCTGACCGATGCCGATTCCAACCAGGGCATTGGCTATGCGCGCGACGATGTGGACGGCGACTCTATGATGTGGACGACGCTGCTCGACATCATCATCGTGATCATGGCGTTTGTCTTTGTGGTCCTTACCGACGCCACCATCGAGGAGGAGAGCGCCATTATCGGCACGCTGCTCGCCAGCGGCTATCGCCGTCGCGAGATCGTGCTGCACTACCTTGCGCTTCCCGCCATCGTGGGCGTGCTCGCGGCGCTTTTGGGTACCGCGCTCGGCATTGCGTTCTTTACCGAGCCCATGCGCGGCCTCTATTACGGCTCGTACAGCCTGCCGCCCTTCCAGGTGTACTGGAGCTGGGAGATCTTTGTAAAGTGCGCCGTGGTTCCCGCCGCTGCGCTCATTCTCATTACGTTGGTGGGCCTGCTCCGCAAGATGGGAAAGACGCCGCTGCAGTTTCTCCGTCACGAGGCGGGCGGCAAGTCGGGCACCAAGCGCGGTTTTCAGCTGCCGGAGCGCATGGGCTTTGTCTCGCGCTTCCGCCTGCGCATCTTCCTACGCAATCTGGGCAACTTTGCCACACTCTTCGTGGGTATCGCGTTTGCGTCGCTGCTGCTGCTCTTTGGCCTGGCGATCCTGCCCACGATGACGCACTACGCGGACAACCTGGAGACGAGTTTGGTCGCCGAGCATCAGTACACGCTCAAGGCTCCGCTGGAGCTTGAAGGCACCGCCGAGGAGCGCGAGCAGTGGTCGGCACTCGAGCGCTTGCAGTCGGTCGACGGTTCGCTGCTCACTGCCGCCCAGGATGCGGATGACGAACTCGATGACGCGGTCGATGCCGCGCAGGCGGCTGCCGATGCCGCGACCAGTTCCCCGTCTGCCGAGGGTTTAGCCGCAGCGCAGGACGCGCTCGCAACGATTCAGGACAAGAAGGACGCGCTTTACGCGCGCCTCGACGATCTGGCCGATGCGCTTGGCTGCGACCGCGATAAGACCATCGACTTGATCGAAAAGGCCTCGAAGATCGATGCCGATAACGACGATATTCATCCCGTCAATACGACGGACAACGGTGCGGCGAAGATTGCACAGGCCGAGAAATATGCCATTTACCAGCTGCAATACGACCGCGGTGACGGAAATGGGCAGGAGACGATTTCCGTCTACGGCGTCTCGCCCGATTCGCGTTACTGGAAGGACCTCGATGTGGGCGACGGACACGTTGTCTTTGGCGGCGGCCTGCTCGACAAGTTTGGCTGGAGCGAGGGGCAGAAGGTCACGCTCCACGACAAGTACGAGGGCAAGAATTATTCCCTTGAGTACGAGGGCAAGGACGCCACTTGGGGCTCCAAGTCGGACATGAATATCTATATGAGCATCGACGACTTTAACGAGCTGTTCGGCAACGACGCCGCCTACTTTAACGGCTACGTGAGCGACGAGAAGCTCGACCTCGACGCGCGATACTTTGCCGGCGACACCACGCCCGATGACATGCGCGCCGTGGGCGACCAGTTTATCGGCATGATGAGCAAAATGATCGGCATGATGGTCGGGCTCGCGGTGTTTATCTTCCTGCTGTTTATGTACCTGTTGACCAAGGCCGTTATCGACCACAGCGCCCGCTCGATTAGCTACATGAAGGTCTTTGGCTATCGCGACGGCGAGATCTCGCACCTGTACATCCGCTCGATCACGCTGTGCGTGGCGGTGTCGCTCGTGCTGAGCCTGCCCGTGATCATCGGCTCGCTGACCGCGATTTTCCGCTCGATGCTACTTGCCTACAACGGCAATATCGAGATCTACGTGCCCGCCTGGTCCATGGCGGCGTGTGTTGGCATTGGCTTTGCAACCTACCTGGTCGTGGCGCTGCTGCACACGCGCTCCATCAGGCGCGTCCCTCTGGCCGAAGCCCTCAAAGTCCAAGAGTAGTCATTGGGGACAGGCTTAAACGACTAGTCGTTGGGGACAGTCTTTGCCGATTCGCCGCCACGCCGGCCGGGCTGGCAAGGACCGTCCCCAGCTGCCGGCAGGAAAGGAACGTCCCTAACTGCCGGGTGGCCCGTCGTTGCGCTTGACTTTGACCCCACTCCAACGGGTACCATCTCCTATGTCTGTAACGCCATATAGACCGAGGGGATATATCTATGACCGCAACTGCACCCGCAGCACCCGCCAAGGTGTACTTCACCAACCTGCGCACGCATGCTCGCGAGAGCCAGCTCGACAAGCTCAAGCGCCTCATTCGTCACGCCGGTATTGAGCAGATCGACTTTGAGAACAAGTTCGTCGCCATCAAGATTCACTTTGGTGAGCTGGGCAACCTGAGCTTTTTGCGCCCCAACTACGCCCGCGCCGTCGCGGACGTGGTGAAGGAGCTGGGCGGCAAGCCCTTCCTCACTGACTGCAACACGCTCTATGTCGGTAGCCGCAAAAACGCGCTCGAGCACATCGACACCGCCTACCAGAACGGCTTTACTCCGTATGCCACGGGTTGCCAGATCATCATCGCCGACGGCCTCAAGGGCACTGACGAGGCGCTTGTCCCGGTCGAGGGCGGCGAGTACGTGCACGAGGCTAAGATCGGTCAGGCGCTCATGGATGCCGATATCGTGATTAGCCTCACCCACTTTAAGGGCCATGAGCAGGCCGGCTTTGGCGGCGCCATGAAGAACCTGGGTATGGGAGGCGGCAGCCGTGCCGGCAAGATGGAGCAGCATGCCGCCGGCAAGCCGAACGTCTCGACCGAGCACTGCGTTGGCTGCCGTGCCTGCGAAAAGATCTGCGCGCACAACGCCGTCTCGTTCAACGACACCCGCGAGCGCGAGCTTGCCAGCGGCGCTACTCGCACGGTGCACGTGGCCGCTATCGACCACGATCGCTGCGTGGGCTGCGGACGCTGCATTGCGGCATGCAACCAGGACTGCATCAAGCCCGGCTATGACGCCGCGGCCGACGTGCTCAACTGCAAGATCGCCGAGTACACCAAGGCCGTCGTCGACGGCCGCCCGAGCTTCCACATCTCGCTTGCCATGGATATCAGCCCCAACTGCGATTGCCATCCCGAAAACGACACACCTATCGTCAACGATATCGGCATGTTCGCGAGCTTCGACCCGGTCGCCATCGACCAGGCCTGCGCCGATGCCGTCATGGCGTCCGAGCCGCTGCCCAACACCGAGCTCACCGATAGCGCGGCCAAGATGGAGCATAACCACGAGCATCTGGAGGGCGAGCAGGCGCACGACCCCTTCTGCATTACGCATCCCGACACCGACTGGCGCGTGTGCATCGCGCATGCCGAGAAGATCGGCTTGGGCACGAGCGAGTACGAGCTCATCGAGGTCAAGTAGTGTCTAGCTATTGGACAAATCAAGCGCTTTTGTAGCGCAGCGTTAGCAAAAGCCGCCCGTGAGCACAGTGCCCACGGGCGGCTTTTCGGAAGTGCTAGGGGGTCAGATAGACCAGTAAACCGTACTATTATCCTAAAAATACTCGTCGAGGAAGTTGTCGACCGTGTTCCAGTAGAGCTCGGGGTCAACTTGCGCGCTCTTGGCGTGGGTGGCGCCATGGATGGTGAGCTTCTGCTTGACCTTGCTGGCGCACGCGTCGTAGTTTTGGTCGAGCATACCGTACGGCACAAAGGTGTCCTGGTCGCCGTGGATAAACAGCATGGGAACCGTCGCGTGTTTGAGTTGCTCCACACTGCTCGCCTTATGAAAGTCGTAGCCTGCGCGCACGTTGCATACCAAGTTTGCTACATCGAGCAAGGGAAAGCTGGGCAGGCCGAACACGTCCTTGAGCTGCAGAGAAAACTCGTCCCAAACACTCGTATAGCCGCAGTCCTCGATAATGCATTTCACGTTTGCGGGCAGAGATTCCCCCGCGACGTTCATGGCGGTTGCCGCGCCCATCGACTCGCCAAAGACCAGGATGCGCGCCTCGGGGTCAGCCTGAACGATCCGCCCAATCCATGCAACGACATCGAGCCGCTCGGGCCAGCCCATGCCGATATAGTCGCCGCCGGAGCGCTCGTGGGCGCGAGCGGCAGGCGCGAGCACGTTCATGCCGCGGTCATGGAATCGTTTTGCGTATCGGGCCATACCGATGGGCTCGTTGGTATATCCATGCAGGCAGACGGCGTAGTCGTGCGTGCTCTCTGACGCAGCAAAATACCAGGCGGCAAGCTCGGTCCCGTCGTCCGCGGTGAGGCTGCTGCTCTCGCGGTTTTCCTTAAACCACGCCCGCGCTTCGGTGTCCTCGGCATCCGGCTGCTCACCTTTATTGTCGTTCTTGCTATCCTGCATCATCTTCATGGTGTACGGCGCTTGGGGGTTCAGGGCAAAGTCAAACAAAAAGTTGCCGGCAAACCCCAGCAGCGCGACAACGACTACCAACGTAACAATGCCGGCTATCTTGAGCTTTCGATGGGGGTGTGCGCTTTGAGGCATTTACGGTTCTCCTTAAAGATGTTAATACATCAACATTTAAAACAAGCGCATTATGGATGTTCGCCGTTGATGCGTCAACAAGCAAAGAATGGGTAAACAAAGGGTCACGTAAGGTGCAAATTTCGCACGTACCCAGACGCTTTGATATAGTGTTGAGAACTCTTTACGTTGGAGGATGTAACCGGCATGTCCGATTCGAGCGACAGTTCTAAGCCGCGACCCAAGACCGCGGCCGTTCCACACTACACGGTGGGCGAGGAGATCATGAACTCCGTCACCCATGGTGTCGGCTGCCTGCTGGGTATCGCGGGCCTGGTGCTCCTGATCGTATTCGCTGCCCTGCGCGGCGGAGGCCCAGCCCACATGGCCGCGGCGATTGTCTATGGCGTCAGTATCATCCTCGAATATCTGGCTTCCACGCTCTATCACGCGATTCAGCCCGCGCGCGCCAAGCGCGTGTTTCGCATCATCGACCACAGCTGCATCTACCTGCTCATAGCCGGCAGCTATACGCCGTTTTGCCTCATCACGCTCGCAAACGACGGCGGCCCTATGCTGTTCTTTGCCGTGTGGGCCATCGCCATCATCGGCATCGCGCTCGAGTGCTTTTTGCGCGAGCGTCAGCCGCATTGGGTAAGCGGCCTGGTCTACTTGCTGATGGGCTGGCTTGTCATCTTTAAGCTGCCCGAGCTCGTGTCGCTGCTCAACCCCGTCGCGCTTGCCCTGCTCGCTGTCGGCGGCGTGTGCTATACCGTGGGCGTGCCGTTCTATATCGCCAAAAACGTGCGCTATCTGCACAGTGTTTTCCACTTGTGGGTGCTCGCCGGCAGCATTTTCCAGTTCATGGCGGTGATCCTCTTCGTAATCTAGCGACCACGCCCACGGCCCCGCTCGCACGGGCGACCGGCGCAATTGCCGTATCCGCCATCAACGTTTTACCTTAACGTCCCGAATCTTGGAGGTTCGAGAAACTCCCGATGGACATAACCATCTCCCTTATTACCACGCTCGTCCTGACGCTTATCAACGGCTACTTCTCCATGTCCGAGATGGCTCTCACCACGGCTAAGCGCGCCGTGTTGGAGCACGATGCCGAGGAGGGCGATAAGCGCGCCGAGCGCGCCGTCCAGCTCGCTGCCGACTCCGATCAGCTGTTGGCCACCATCCAGGTCGCCATCACGCTCGTGGGCTTCGCCTCATCCGCCGTTGCCTCGACGAGCCTGTCCGACCCGCTTGCCACATGGCTCATGAGCTTTGGCATCGCGCCGCTTTCCGCCATCGCGCGCGGCCTGGCGCCGGTCATCATCACCGTCGCCGTCGCCTTTGTGTCCATCGTGATCGGCGAGCTCGTACCCAAGCGCATCGGCCTCGCTAACGCCGAGGGCGTATCCAAGCAGGTTGTGGGACCGCTCTCCGTGTTCCAAAAGATCGCCCGCCCGCTCGTGTGGCTGACCGGCGCCTGCTCCGATGGTCTGGCCCGCATCCTGCGCATCAAGAGCGCCGACGACCGCCAGAACGTCTCGGAGGAAGAGATCAAGTACATGGTCTCGGAGCAGGACGACCTGCTCGACGAGGAAAAGCGCATGATCCACGAGATCTTCGACCTGGGCGACACCGTGGCTCGCGAGGTCATGGTGCCGCGCGTGGACACCACCATGTGCGAGGACGACGAGACGGTCGCCGACGTGCTGTCCACCATGCGCCAGACCGGCTTCAGCCGCATCCCCGTCTATCACGAGGATCCCGACAACGTCGCGGGTATCGCGCACATCAAGGACCTGATCCAGCCTGCGCTCGACGGCAAGGGCGACCAGCCCATCGCCAGCTATTTGCGCGATGCCACCTTTGTGCCCGATACCAAGGACATCCTGCCGCTGCTGTCCGAGATGCAGACCTCGCACGACCAGATCGTGGTCGTCGTGGACGAGTACGGCGGCACGGCCGGCATCATCACCATCGAAGATATCGTCGAGGAGATTGTCGGCGAGATCGAGGACGAGTTCGATCCCGACAACAAGTACCTCACGCGCCTTTCGCGCCGTGAGTGGCTTGTCGATGGGCGTTTTTCGTGCGATGACGCGATTGAGCTTGGTTGGCCGCTCGAGGAAAGCGATGATTATGAGACCATCGCCGGCTGGATCTTGGAGCTTTGTGACTCGGTGCCCGACATCGGAGAGGTGTTTGAGGTCGCGGGGTACAAGTTTAAAGTGCAGTCGATGCGTGGCCAGCGCATCTCGCTCATTCGCGTGATCGCTCCGGCCGAAACCGATAAGAAGGATTCCGAGTCCTCGGCCGAGAAGCCGGCGGCGTCGGGTGCGGGCTATGCGGACCCGCACGATGGCGACGAGTAGGGCAAGGAAGAGTAGGGGAGAGTTATGGCAGGCCTGTTCAACATCCTTAAGGTCACCGTCAGCGAGGACAAGATTTGCGCGCATGTGCTGGTGAACCCCGGCATGCCGCTCATGACCTCGGAGGATATCGAGGCCACGGCGCGCGTGTACTACCTGGTGCCCGCGATTGCCAAGCATCTGTGCCTGGGCGATTCGGGTCGCGAGTTCCAGGATTGCATGGGCCAGACCGAGCTTTGCCACCTGCTGGAGCACGTGACGGTCGAGCTCATGAACGAGACCGGTCTCGCTGGCAGCATTTCGTGCGGCCGCACGCGCGTGAGCGAGCACGACGAGCGTGTCTTTGAGGTCGAGCTTTCGTGTCCCGACGACGCGCTGGCCATCGGTGCGCTGTCTTCGGCGACCTTTATGATGGACTGGGCGTACCTGCACGCCGACCAGCCGGCCCCCGACGTGGAAGGCACGGTCGCGGGCCTGCGCAACCTGGTGCTGGGCATGCGTGCCGAGGCCGAGGGCAAGGACCCGCACGAGGCCGTTGCCGCTGCGAACGGCGAGGACGTGGCCGAGGATGCGCCCGAGGGCGACGCTCCTGCCGACGCCGACACTGAGCCCGTTGCCGAGGCGCCTGCCGAGCCCGAGTCTGCGGAGCCCCAAGGCGTCCCGAGCTTTGACGACGAGCCGCAGATGCCAATCGATACCGAGGGTGCGGTCGCCGAGAACCACGAGGCCCCCGCGGCCGTCTTTGGCGGTGCGGCAACGGCTCCGTCCGGCTCGGCGCACGAGGGCAACCTGCCGCTCGTCGATGGCGCCGGCGAGGACCCGGCCGCCACGGTGGCCATGCCTGCCATGCCGCAGGAGTAGGTTCACTCGCTTATCACCATCATGTACCTGCGCTTTTACCGTACGCAGATGAGCGCGACGGCAAGTGTTGCGCTGCGGGTATAATGGACAGCATTCAAACGGTGGGCATCGAGGTGCCCGCAGGAGAGGAATGATCATGGGAAAGACTTTCAGCTTTGTCTCCGGTGCGCTCTTTGGTGCTGCCGCCGGCGCTATCATCGGCGTTGCTCTGGCCCCGCGCTCGGGTGCCGAGACCCGCGCCATGGCCGCCGATATCGCCAACGATGCCTGGGACAACATGCGTGACACCTACGAGCACAGTGCCGAGGAGGCTCGTGCCGCGGTCAACGACTTTGGTCCGATGGTCGACGCCAAGACCGATGACCTGCGCGCCAAGGTCGACCTGGCCCGCGAGCGCATGGACCAGCTTCGCGAGCAGCTCAACGACGCCATCTCGGGCGGCAACGTGACGCCCGCTGCCGACGTCGTGGTCGAGAACGTCACCGAGGCCGGCACCGAGGCCACGGAGCCCTCGACCGAGGCATAATGCGCGCAGGGGATTTTGTCGGCGTCAAGGTTTATCGTAAGCCTGCCGAAGACAAGCGCACCAAAAAGGACGGCACGCCGCGCAGCCCCAAAAAGCTCGGCAAGATTCACTTTCCCGTCTTTACCCCGGGCGGTACGCGTGTGGTGGGCTTTATGGTCCGCCAGTCCGATATCGCGGGCATGATTGAGCGCCCCGACCGGTTTGTGGCGCTCGATGCCATCGGCGTCTATGAGGGCGCTGTCGCGGTCGACGACGTCAAGGGCACCTACGATGCCGCCGCGGCCAAGCGCCTCGATATCAACCTGGACGATTGCATCATCTGGGTTGGCATGGACGTGCGCACGGAATCGGGTGATGTCGTGGGCTACTGCTCGGACGTTGAGTTCAAGCCGCGCTCGGGCATTGTGCAGACGTTCTATGTGACCGCCAGCGCCGCATCGAGCATGTTGGTGGGCGACACGCAGGTGCCGCCGACGATGCTGCGCGGCTACGAGAACGGCGCGATGATTGTCTCGGACGAGGTCAAGACGCTTGGGTATTCGGGCGGCGCGGCCGCTAAGGCTGCCGAGGCCAGTGTCGTGGTGGGCGATAAGGTCAAGAAGGGCGCCAAGGTGCTCGATGACAAGGGGTCGGTCGCCGTGGACAAGGGCAGCCGCGCACTGGGCAAGCAGCTCGGCAAGACGCGCGGTATGTTCAAGGCCTTTAAGGACGAATATCAAAAGGCGAGCGGGGGCTCGTCAAAAGCTAGAAAATAGCGACGTACCAAATGATGGGAGGCGAGCCGGAGACATGTTGCTCCGGCTCGCTGTATTTATGGGGGAGGGCATATGCGCCAAAACGGATCTAACTTAAACGGGCGCTCGGGTGCGCGTCCGACGGCGCGCCGCGACTTGGGGCAGCTGCCCAGCGGTCAGCGTCGACGTCGCCGTAAGCCCGGCGCGATGTACCTCAACCATAGCCGTGGGTTTAGCGATCGCAGCGCGCGCATCGGCAACGGGCGCTCGCCGCGCCGACCGTCCCGTCTGCCCTATGCGCTCATCGCCGTGGGTTGCGCGTTCGTGCTGTTTATCGCTGCCGTCGTGGGCTACGTCAACCGCAGCGTGGACGTGGAACTCAACGGGCAAAAGACCGCGGTGCGCGTGGGCTCTACGTTGCAGACGCTTATCGACGATCAGGAGTTGACTGACACCTATTCCGCCGGCGACCTGCTGGCGGTCGACGACAGTGTGCTCAAGCGCCGTGGCGGCAAAAAGCTGTCGGTGAAGGTTGACGGCAAGCGTGTAAAGCAGGGTAAGTGGGATAGCCGCGAGCTTACCGGCGGCGAGAAGATCACGATTAAGGACGGCCGCAACGTCTACGAGAAGCACGAGGTGCAGGCTACGACCATCGAGCCCAAGCTCAAAGTCGAGGGCACGGGTGCCATCGAGTACGTGCAAACCTGGGGCGTCCAGGGTCGTTCCGAGGTGTGGGTCGGCGAACAGTCGGGCAAGACGCAGGACCGCGGCGAGGTCGTGCCCGCCACCGATTGCATCGTCGCCTGTGCCAGCGTGGCACCCAAGGGCAATGAGAAGGTCGTGGCTCTGACGTTTGACGAGGGCCCCAGTGGCGCCACCAAACAGATTTTGCAGGTGCTCAAAGAGAAGGGTGTCACCGCGACGTTCTTCCTTTCGGGCGATGCGGCCGAGGCCTCGCCCGCTACGGCCAAGGCGATTGTCGATGCCGGATGCGAGGTCGGTTCCAACAGCTACAGCGACGATTCGCTCAAGGGCGAGGACCGCGAGACGGTGCGCAAGCAAATTTCGAAGGGCACCGACGCCATCAAGTTGGCGACCGGCGTGAAGACGATGCTGCTGCGTGCCCCGTACGCCGCTTTTGACGAGCAAAACTGGATCGACTCGATGGATTTGGTGTCCGCGGTGGTCTCGTGGAATATCGATTCGGGCGATTGGCTGCTCAACGGTGCCGACGAGCAGGTCTCGACGGTGCTGGATTCGGTGACGCCGGGCAATATCGTGCTGCTCACCGATAGCGATGAGTGCTCCGAGCAGACGCTCGAGGCGCTGCCGCAGATTATCGACGGGCTTATTGCCGACGGCTACAAAATCGTGACGTTGAGCGATCTGGTCAAGACGGATACGGCGCTGAGCAAAAAGCTCACCTCGCTGACGAAGGTCACTATGCCCAAAAACGCCGTGTTCCCCCAGCTCGCCGAAAATGACGACACCACGGAATAGTCATTTAAGTAGTCATTGGGGACGTGCTTAAACGACTGGTCGTTTAGGGCGGTCTTAATCGCTTTGTCCCACCGCGCTCATCCGGCTCTATGTCACGGATACGTCAGCGTTTGGTATGCCTGCAATGTGCAGCGCATAAATTCGGTGCCGCAGCGCGATGCTGATGCTATAGTTACTGCGGTTAATGAGGGTCAAGAGAAAGGTTACAGGTGAAATCCAAACCTCGACCATACAGTCGATGACCCCATGCAGGTGCTTTCTGCGCGTGCACGGGGTGTGAGCGCCGAGCGGCGTGCCGCCCGCGCATGCGTATACATATCAAAAAGTCCACGGATTGCGTGCCGGCATGGTCGCGCGGTCCGTAGGAATAATGATGGGGAGCACCATTGAATTATCTGAGTGAGATGCTCAAATTGCCAGTCTTGGACGTCGACGGCGAAAAGCTCGGCGTGGTTAACGATTTTGGCATTGCAACCGGCGAAGTTTTCCCGCACGTGACGTCGCTCGCGTTCCGCGGTCCCGGCAAGACGCCGTTTATGATCAGTTGGCGCAAATGGGTCGACCGTATCGACGAGACGGGCGTACACCTTAAGACGTCGGCCACCGAAATCCGTTTTTCGTACTTGCAGCCGACCGAACTCTTGCTTGCCCGCGACGTGCTTAACAAGCAGATTGTCGACACACAGGGCATGAAGGTCGTGCGCGTAAACGACATCAAGTTTTCCATGTCGGGCGAAAATCAGCTGCGCCTGCTGGGTGCCGAGGTCGGCGCCCGCGGTCTGCTGCGCGCGATCAGCCCCACACTTGAGCATGTCGTCGAGGGCTTTATGAAGCACCTGGGCAAGCCGCTCAGCGAGGACATTATCGCCTGGTCTTACATGGACCTGCTCGATCGCTCGACTAAGAACATCCAGCTCTCGGTGTCGCACAAGACGCTTGGCGAGCTGCATCCTGCTGACATTGCCGACATCATCGAGCAGCTCGACCCGCGCCTGCGCGCGCAGGTGTTCGCGCAGCTCGACACCGCCCAGGCCGCCGAGGCCATCTCGGAGTTCGATGACGACGAGCTCATGACCGAGATGCTCGAGGGCCTGTCCGATACGGACGCATCGTCGATGCTGGCCATGATGGACCCGGACGACGCCGCCGACCTGATCGACGAACTCGATTATGAGAAGGCCGAGAAGCTCCTGCGCCTGATGGGCGTCAAGGAGGAGAAGGCGATTCGTAACCTGCTGGGCTATGAGGACAACACCGCCGGCCGCATCATGACCTCGGAGTTTGTCTCCCTGCCCGCCACGGCGACGGTCGGCGATGCCATCGAGGCGATTCGCAAACTCGACGAGGACTTTGAGAGCGTCTATTACGTCTATACCGAGGATCCGAGCGGCATGCTCACCGGCGTGCTTTCGCTGCGTACGCTGATCGTGGCCGATCGCGACGCCACGCTGGGCCAGCTCGCCTATCGCGACCTGGTCTATGTGTCGCCCGACGAGGACCAGGAAGACGTGACGGACGAGATGACCAAGTACGACCTGGTTGCCATCCCTGTCTGCGACGAGAACCGTCATATCCTGGGTATCGTGACCTTCGACGACGCCATGGACGTTATCGCCGAGGAGCATCAGGAGGACCTGCAGATCGCCGGTGTCGGCTCGGGCGATAGCGCGTCGGACGACTCGACGAACGTGCTCAGCTGGTTCGTGCATCGCCAGTACTGGGTTGTTGTATGGGGCATCGCATCGTGCATCATGGCGACCGTGCTGGGGACGGCGCTGGGCTCTGCGCATCTGGTGGTGTTCCCCATGTGCGCCATGCCGCTCGTGTTGCTGGCTGCCTCGCGTATGGTGTCGTTCGTCAAGAACTACTTCCTGGAGTACGACGGCCATGACGATGAGCCCAAGCCGTATCTGGGGTTCTTCTTCCAGAGCACGGGCATGGGCCTGATTCTGTCACTCGTGACCTACCTGTGCGCCCAGCTGGTGCGCACCGCCGCGTTCCCCGATGCGCCCATGTTTGAGGAGCAACTCTTTATCGGGTGCTTTAATATCGCTGCCATTATTTGCCTGGTTGGCAACATGAGCGCCGTGATTTACCTGATGGTGCTGTTCTGGCGCGATGAGCACGACCTCAATACGTCGGGCACCGCCATGAACGTCATCGCCGTCATGATCTCGTGTGTGGCGTACTGTGCTGCTGCGGTGCTGCTCACCATGTCGGTCATGGGGTAGGTGGTCGCGTGCAAAATACGAAGCAAAAGCCGAGCACCAAGCAAAAGCTGACCATCGCGGCCATCTTTGGCGCCATGGGCCCCGGTCTTCTGGCGGCGCTTTCGGGCAATGACGCCGGCGGCATTGCAACGTATTCCAGCGCGGGCGCCAGCTATGGCTACAAGATGCTCTGGATGCTTCCCGTCATGACTGTGCTGCTCATCGTGACGCAGGAGACCGCGGCGCGCTGCGGCTGCGTCACGGGTAAGGGCCTGGCATCGCTCATTCGCGAGCGTTTTGGCGTGCGCAAGAGCGTGCTGGCCATGGCAGCGCTGCTGATCGCCAACACGGCTGTGACCATTTCGGAGTTTGCGGGCATCGCCAGCGGTCTTGCTCTCTTTGGCGTGCCGGCGAGCATCTCGGTGCCGTTGGTGGCGCTGCTGGTATGGATGCTTACCATGTCGGGTAGTTTCCAGCGCATCGAGAAGATTCTGCTGCTGGTGAGCTGCGTGTTCGTGACCTATATCGTCGCCGCGTTTATGGCTGGCCCCAACTGGGGTGAGGTCGCGGTCGACCTGGTCGTGCCTAACATTCAAAATGACCCCAGCTACGTGTCGCTCGTGGTCGCAACGATCGGTACCACCATCGCGCCGTGGATGATTTTCTTGGCGCAGAACAACGTGGTCGATAAGAACGCGGGCGAGGACGACATCGTGCTGCAGCGTATTGATACCGTGAGCGGCTCGATCGCTGCTGATATCATTGCGGGCTTTATTATCATCACGACCGGTGCGGTGCTGTTCCCGGCGGGTATTCAGATTAGCGATGCCGCCGATGCCGCCCGCGCGCTGGAGCCCATCGCGGGCCAGTGGTCTACGGTACTGTTTGCCTCGGGCCTGGTCGCGGCGAGCTTCTTGGCTGCCTGCGTGCTGCCGGGCGTTACGTCGAGCGCTATCTGCGAGGCATTTGGCTGGGAGCGCGGCGCCGATCGCAGCTGGGACGAGGCTCCGGTTTACCGCGGCATCATTACGGCCATCATCGGCATTTCTGCCGTGTTGGTGCTCATGCCTGGCGTCGATTTGTTCCAGATTATGATGACCTCGCAGGTCATCAACGGCGTGCTGCTGCCCGTAGTCCTGGTATTTCAGGTAGTTATCGCGGCGGATCGCCACATTATGGGCGCCAACCGCAACGGCCGCGTATGGAATGTGCTCACTTGGGCGACTATCGGCGTGATTACGGTGCTGACGGTCGTCATGTTTGTGCTGCAAGCGATGGGCTACAGCGCGTAGCGCCCACTTTTGCTTCCGAACAGGCCGCAGCGATGGGCTGCGGCCTGTTTTTCGTCTGCTATAGGGCGTTAGTTATATGGCGGTGGGCAAAAAATGCCAAATATGAGTACTATTGCCGAGCCGATAGCATTTGCGACTGAGAAGATAGTGAACATAATCGTAATATACGTTCATTAAAATGAGTACCTCCAAGTCCTGGACAGGCCATTCTGGTTGATCTGAGGCGGTGCGGAGGCTGCAAACATGCCATTTTGAGCCATTATGCCTGCTACTAAAATGGTAACAGTACTCATATTTGCCCTTTTTTGCCCACAGACCTTTGAGGTTGCGGCGAAAAGGGCTTGTTTTGATTGCTCGGAGCAGGCGCGAGGCACGGAAACGATGTCTGGAGCGGCGGAGCGGCTTGGAATTCATCCGTAGAGGCCTTCATTGGCTACGCCAGGAGTGCTTCCAGGTGCCGGTACAAAAGGAGCGTCCCTAACTGCCGCAGGGGGCGTCGGCCGTGGCCGACGCCCCCTGCGGGTGTACGCAGATTTGGCTGCGCGTTACTTGTCGGTGCCCAGCTTGTGTGGCTTGTAGGCGAGGGCATTGACGAGTGCGTCGGCGGCGGACTTGACGGCTGCCGGTTGCGGATCGTTGACGTGGTCCTCGGGGTGCACGGGCAGGTCTTTCTTGACCGCATCGTGGATCAGGTTGAGGTACTCGGTCACGCCGGTAGTCGACAGGTGCGTGCCGTCGCCATCGAACAGGTCGTTGCGGTTGGCGCTATGCCCGTACCAGTCGATAACGCGTACATTCTTGTAGCGCGTGGCGGCGTTGGCGATGGCTTGGTTCGTGGACCCGACCCACGGCTGCGGGCTACGCGTGTTTACAAACACGACGATACGCTGCTCGCCGGCGTCGGCCATGATCGCGTCGACCTGGGCGTCCGTTACCAAACCGTTGGTGCCCAGGGCAAAGACCACGATCTTGCCGGCAAGGTTCTGCTGGATATAGCCCTCAAATGTCGCGCGGCCCGCATCAAACTGGCGGCCCTTTTCGGCATCGATATGGCTGTGCGGGAACACGCCGTCAAAGGAATCAACGGCGCGCAGCGACACGGAGTCGCCGATCATCAACAGGTCGTAGGAGCCATCGGGGAAGCCGTCGTTGTCCTTGTCGGTGTCGTCGGCCGCCTGCTGTTCGGTGGGCGCGGTGTTTTTGGCTTCCTTGTTCAGAACTTCGGCGCCCTCGCCGCTCAGCGCAGACGTCTCGGGCACAAAGATCAGGCCGCCCAGTGCGACGACCAACACGACAGCGCAGGCTGCGCAGACAGGGACGTGCGCGCGTGCCCAGTTGGCGGGTGTGGTGGTGCCATTGCGGAATTCGGTGACGGTGCGGCCGAAGGCGCCCTTCCTAAACGGCGTTTCGATAAAGCGATAAGAGCACTCGGCTACGGCAACTACCACAAGTACCTGCAAGATGTACTGCCACCAGGGCGTATCGTTGATGTTGGCGACCGGGTTCATGAGCAACAGCAGCGGATAGTGCCACAGGTAGATGCTGTACGAGCGCTTGCCAACCCACACGAGCGGCTCGGCGGACAGCGCGCGGGCAACCATTCCCTGGGGCTGCACGCAGGCCGCGATGACCATGAGCGTGAGGATGGAGCATAGCAGTGTGCCGCCGCGATACTGGAACGCGGTGTAGCCGTTGGTGAGCGCGACCATGGCGGCAAGGCCAACCAGACCCACGACGCCCAGTACATCGATGGATGCGGGCGAGGACCAAAAGCGCACGAGGGCGCTCGGCTGTGCCGGGGCGGTCTTGGCTGATTCGTCGGCCTTCTCGCCAGGCTTGCCCTCGGCGTTCTTGCCGTGCTTGGCGGCGCCAGCCAGGCGATTGAGCCCCAAACGATGAGCGAGACGCACCGGCGCCAGGTCGCGATCGGGGATAAAGGCCATCCAGGCACCCAGCAGCAGCGAGAACACGCGGGTGTCGGTGCCGTAGTACACGCGGCTGGGGTCGGCGGCAGGGTTGTAAAGCACCATCATGGCGAGGGCAGATACCGCGGCAAGGCCCAGAACCACGCGGCGCGTGTTGGGCTTGCTCACATGCATGGATACCATGGCAAACAGCAGTGGCGGCCAAATCAGGTAGAACTGTTCCTCGATGGCAAGCGACCAAAAGTGCGTGAGCGGCGAGGGGTCGCCCAGAGCATTGAAGTACGAGACGTTTTGGGCAATCTGCCACCAGTTGTTGAAGAACAGCAGCGACGGCAGGATGTCGGGGCGCATCTTGGTGAGCATCACGTGGTTAAAGATGGTGCACAGCGCGCAGGTCACGAACACTACCGTTACCACGGCGGGGACCAGGCGACGGATGCGGCGAATCCAGAAGCTCTTAAGGTCGATGCGGCCGGTCTTAGCGATTTCGTTGAGCAGCAAGCGCGTGATCAGATAGCCCGATAGCACAAAGAAGATCGTGACGCCGAGCAGGCCGCCCTGAGCCCACGTGAGGTTGAGGTGATAGAGCACCACCGCGACGACGGCAAGCGTGCGCAGACCGTCGAGCGCAGGAATGTAGCGGGACTTGGGGCGAGCGGGCGCCTGTTCTTTTGCGGCGCTGTTGGTGCGGGCGCCCTTGTTGGTGGGCGTTCGATGCGGGCTCGGGCCGCGTCGCGACTCGCCGGTGCGGCTGTCGGCGCGCGGGCGTTCGTGCGGCGCCTGGTTATCGGGCGCGCGGCGCGGACCGCGTGGGCTCGATGGTGGGAATTGCTCCATAAAACATCATCCAATGACGAGAATAATCAGCACATATTCATTGTAGCTGCCTGCTCCTGTGAATGCTTGCTGCTGGCGCAACCTCAAGGGCGCGTTCACATCAAAGTGAACTAAAGTTATAGAGGTGCGAGGGCGCACAATCGACGGCCGACGGTGGGCATAAGGCCCGCAGATGAGGAGGTTTCCATGATAGATCGCGGCATCGTTGCGGTGTTCGGCAGCATGAACATGGACCTTTCGGTGGCGTGCGAGCGCATGCCGCGCGCGGGCGAGACCGTTGGCGGTAGCGGTTTTATCACCAACGCCGGTGGCAAGGGCGCTAACCAGGCCGTCGCCGCCGCGCGCATGGGTGCGCGCACGTGCATGATTGGCGCGGTCGGCCGCGACGCGTTCGGTGCATCGCTCGTGGCGGGGCTCCAAGATGCTGGCGTGGACTGTGACTTTGTGGCGCGGCGCGACGACGTGGAGACGGGCACGGCGACCATCATTCGCTGCGAGGGCGACAACCGCATCGTGCTGTCGCCGGGCGCCAACCATGCACTCGCGGGCGAGGACGTTGCCTGCGCGCTGGGGCGTCTGGTGGCCGATGGGCTCGACGGAGACGCCAGCGATATTGCCCCGGCTGCCGGAAGCGTCTTTATCGCCCAGGGCGAATGTGACCTTGCAGCGACTGCCGAGGCGCTTTTTTGCGCTCACGAGCTGGGGTTCTATACGATCTTTAATCCAGCGCCTGCCTGTGAGTTGCCTGCGGAGGCCTGGCCTGCGGTCGACTTGGTCTGCCCCAACGAGATTGAGTGCCAGGTTCTGACGGGTATCCTGCCCAAGGACGATGAGAGCTGCGCCGCGGCGCTCAATGCCCTGCTCGCCAAGGGTGCCGGAGCTGCGGTCATCACGTTGGGCGGCGCCGGCTCGGTTATGCTCGGCGATGGCGGTGATCTGCTGCGCATGCCGGCACTTTCGAGCACGGTAGTCGATACCACGGCCGCCGGCGATACGTTTATTGGCGCGTTGGCAGCGGCTCGCCTAGAGGGCTTGCCGCTCTTTGAGTGCATGGCGGCGGGTGCACGCGCCTCGGCGGTGACGGTGTCGCGCTTGGGCGCGCAACAGTCGATTCCCACGCGCGCCGAAGTTGAGCACGTGTTTGATTTAGACGATTTAGTACAAGACGGAGAAGCGGAGTAGAACAATGGCAACCAAGAAGCTGATCCTTGATCTGGATATGGGCGTGGACGATGCGATGGCGCTGGCCTATGCCATCGCGAGCCCCGAGGTGGAGCTCGTGGGCATCACCACGTGCTTTGGCAACGTGCGCGTCGATCAGTCGGCGCATAACTGCCTGGCGGTGCTCGACCTGTTGGGTCGTCCCGAGGTTCCGGTGTACCTGGGCGCCGATCGTCCCATTAAGGCGACTGAGTCCTATACACCGCCGGCGTCCACCACGCTCATCCACGGCAAGAACGGCATTGGCGGGGCGAGCGTGCCCGCGTCGCCGTACGAGCCGGTGGGGGCGACGTCGGCCGACGGTAACGCGGCGGTCGATTATCTGATTGATGCCGCGCGCACCTATGGCCCCGATCTGGTCTACGTGGCGACCGGTCCGCTCTCCAACCTGGCGCTTGCCTTGGAGCGCGATGCGGCGGCGATGATGTCTATCGGTCGCGTGGTTGTGATGGGCGGCGCCCTGACCGTGCCCGGTAACGTGAGTGCGGGTGCCGAGGCCAACATGGCAAGTGATCCCGAAGCGGCCGATGCCGTGCTGCGTTCGGGCCGCAAGCTCACTATGGTAGGTCTGGATGTGACGCATCGCGTGGTGCTCACGCGTCGCGACATTGCCGGCTGGACGGGCTCGGGCACCATGGCCGGTTGCGCGTTTGCGAGCATGGCGGAACACTACATTGGCTCGTACGAGATGAACGCCCCCTACCTGGGCGGCTGCGCGCTGCACGATCCGCTGGCCGTCGCCGTGGCGATCGACCCCACGCTCGTGGGTGCGCTCGGCTGCAATCTGCGTGTTGATCTGCTGGGCGAGTATCGCGGCCGCACCATTTGCGACGAACGCCGCGTGGCCGATCCGGACAAGAGCGCGCTTGTCGCACTGACCGTTGACGCCCCGCGCTTCCTTGCCGGGTTCAAGACGCGCATGGCCCGCGTCCTAGGCTAACCGTTTCGTACGCCCCGTCCCATGTAGCCAATTTGGGACGGGGCTTTTTTAGCTACTTTGGCGATGATTTTTCTAGGACGGGGATTAAAAAAGGCTCTGTTAGACCAGGATTGACATACATGTGTCCCCACGGTGCCATATCTTTGACCCCGTAGACCGCGATGATGGGGGCAGCATGAACGCCGAAGACCTGGTCCTCAACTTCAAGAAGGGCATGG